>CANJPQ010000024.1 GCA_947476275.1 Fidelibacterota bacterium | reverse complement strand
TTAAAAACAGAGAATAACCGGCGCCTGAGAGCGCCCTCCGTCGATGCGCTGCGCTACGCAAGGGCTCCGCGCATCGCCTCCGGGCGATACCGACAGGGGTCCCTATTGGATGCCGATACGGGGTCCCACTTCGCTGCCGATTGACAATTCCGGCGGTAAACCACGGGAAGATACGGGAAGATTTAATGTCGCACTCTTCCATAACCCATTGAAACCACTAGCTTGTGGCGCACCTCTCCTGGGCACCACTACATTCCAGAGAAGTTGAGTAAGTCCAAGTGCGACACAATTCCCGCACTCATCTCGTTGCTCGTCTGGTTCTCACCGTATGCAGCCGTCGTCTCTATTAGGACCCGCGTAGTCGGTCGGTAACGGCAACCCTAGTTCGTTCGACAAAGCCAAGTCGGAATTGCAATACCGCTTGTCTGACCTGAAGTGTTCAACGCGATCGAAGTAGTAAAAAGGCCAACCCGGAACGCCGTCCTCGTTGCTCGTCAGCGTGTAGATTTCGAACTCCACTGGAACTGAGTCGATAAAGCTTTCCATATGAGAGAGATCGCGACGTGCGGTAACTGCGAGCGTGGCGCGCTTCCCTTTCCATTGGGCCTTTAAGAAGCGAACGCTGGCGACGACCTGCTCGTCATTGAAGGGTTCGTCATACAGTTCATTGCGTTCGCTGCCGCCCTTCCGCTTGCTGTCATGAGTCTCGAATGTGACGAGGTTCCAATCGGTTTGTTCGTCCGGTCGCGGCATAAGAACGGAGTAAATGGCGTAACCGTGGGCATTCATGTTCTCACGCCAGGCCAAAACGATCTGCGCGGGATGGCCCTTGCCGTCGAAGTCCTCGACCCTGGTAACACCATGAACGAGGGCAATGGGCGCGGCGCTAGACAAGTTGGGACGCGATTTTTCCAATGCCTCTGCGGGGGACGCGAGAAGCGCAGCCCAGACCCCGATCCAAAAGCAATGCTTCATGGTAGTGAGATCAATCCTGCCGACCCAGAAATCCTACCGCGCCGGGCTTCCACCCTTCCATCCGGCGTTGCGCGGCCATAAAGCGTTGACGCTCTTCTGGGGTTAGATCACCAATCTTTCGATCTCCATCAAGGCCAGAGGCCTTGCGTACGAAAGCTTGATAAGCCGCAGTATCGTTTCCATCCTTTTCGGGGGCCCAGGCCGCGACAGCCTCGTCTATCGTCATGCCGGAGTAGTAAGGACCCTTCAAAAGGTCTTCTTGAGCTGATGTGCCGGTAGCCTCGTCTGGGAAAATCGCAAACCTGCCGTCTGACCCGACCGCTCCCTTTTCTCGCGCGCCTCTGCCAGCCTCGATGTTGCCTGGATTGTTATTGCGCCACGCATGACTTCCGCCCTTCCGAATTTCGGCTGTTCCGTCGGGATGAATGATGGTGACGGTTGTGCCGCGTGCTGAGGCGCGCGCCTGGGAGGTGCTACTGCGTCCCGAACTGTTCGTACGACCGCCTCCTGAATTAGTGCTACCACTCCCTCCGGATGCGCCTCCGGTGGTCCACTGGCCGCCATCGGAATTGCCTTTCGGCACGCGCGGTTCGCTAGAGACGTCGTGCCCTGGACCACGGCCCTTGCCGCGGTCCGTCGGGTTCTTGTCGATGAAATCGACGAGGTCGGCGGCGATCTTGTGAAGGTCTCTGCGGTCGGACATCGCGATATCCTGTCCTTAGAACGTAACGGGAACATATCCCAGAATTCTGCCATCGTCCACGCTCACGGTGTGTGCAGTTCTCGGCACGACGCCGCCGGCGGTGTGTTTGCGCAAATCCAGCCTCGACGCGTCGGCGTTACCCTTCCCGCGGGCCGGGGCGTGGAGCAGATGGTGCCCGCGTCGACGGCGTATCATGATGCAGGGCTTACAAACTTAATGAGCCGTGACTTTGGCATGCTCCCCGACGCGCTTGCGCACGATCGAGAACTGACCCCGCGCCGGGATGCGGCATGAGACTTGCGCGCATCGCCGTGGCCGCCGCGATCCTGCTGGCGAGTGGCGCCCAGGCCGCAACGCGGCTGACGATCGCGACGGTCATCACCGATCCCAATCGGCTCAACGTGCCGTATCCCCTGCAGGCGACGGGCTTTCCGCCTTACGCCGTGCATCCCGCACAATTCGACGCGCTCACCGAACTCGATCCGCAAGCCAAGCTCGCGCCGGCGTTGGCGCTGTCCTGGAGAGCGGAGACGCCGACGACATGGATCTTCGATCTGCGGCCCGGCGTGCAGTTCTCCAACGGCGAGCCCTGCGACGCCGCTGCGGTGGCCGCGACGATTGGCTATCTCCTCAGCGCGGACGGGCGCCGCGCCTCCGCCTACCGGGAGGTGCAAAACGTGGTGCGTGCGGAGGCGCGCGGCGCTCTCCAGGTGGCCATCACCACGGATCGTCCGGACGTGATGCTCCCCAACAAGCTGGTGAGCATCAAAATCCTGCCGCGTCTCTATTTTCAGAAGGTCGGCGCCAGCGGTTTCAATCGCGCGCCCGTCGGCACCGGTCCGTTCACGGAAAAAAGCCGGTCGCCGGTGCGGGTAGACCTCGTGCGCAATCCCAACGCGTGGCGGCCGGCGCGTGTCGATGAACTCGTCATCGTCGCGCTGCCGGATCCGACGACGCGCGTGCAGGCCCTGGCGTCGGCTCAGGTCGATGTTGCGCTCGACGTGCGGGTGGAAGACGCAAGCATTGTCGCCGATACGGGCGGACGCGTGGAGCCCTTCGCCACCGGCAGCGTGGACACGCTCCAGTTCGTCACCGTGAAGCCGTCGCCGGTCCAGGATGTGCGCGTGCGCCAAGCGCTCAACTATGCCGTCAACAAGCAAGCCATCGTCGATGAATTGCTGAACGGCTATACCAAGCCGGCAACGCAATACGCCAGCCGCGTGACCTTCGGCTACGACCCGGCCTTGGCGGTGCCGTATCCGTACGATCCACCAAAGGCAAAAGCGCTGCTGGCTGAGGCCGGTTACCCCAATGGCTTCGCGTTCCCCGTGGAACTCATGAACTCTGTGGATAGCGCGCCGTACGAGCAGGTTGCAGCGGATTTGCGCGCCGTCGGCGTGCGCGTCACGCTCAACAACATCCCCGTGCCCGCTTTCACGGCGAACTACTATCAAGGCACGTGGCACGGGCTTGCCTTTTACTTCGGCTATCCGGCCGCGCCGTCCCTGGACGCGCTCGCGCCCCTGCACGTGCATTCCTGTCTGTGGGCCCATCCGTGGCACTGCGACGAAAGCATCGCCAGTCAGGTGATCGAGGTTCAAGGCTTGGCCAGCCGCGATGAGCGCGAGGCGCGCACGCGCGCGATCATGGCGCAGGTGCGCGAGTCTGCGCCGGGGATCCTGCTCCATGAAAGTTTCAAGCTTGTCGGTCTGGGTTCGCGCGTAAAAGCATTCCCGGCACCGCTCGGGTTTGTCCGCTACGATCTGATCGAGGTCGCGCCGTGAGAAGGGAAGAGGCCGATGCCGGTTGAAGTCGTCGGCGTATTGATGTTCAAGCCGACGGATCGCGTCGTGCCGAACGATTTCGATGTGCCGTTCATGCAGGAGCTGGTGCAGAAGTTCGACACCTGCGGCTATGACCGCGTGCTCGTTGCGCAAAGCACGTTCTGGCCCGACAGCATGCCGCTCGCGACCTGGGTGACCAGCGTCACCAAAAACCTCGCGGTGATGGTGGCGCATCGCCCTGGCTTTGTGGCGCCGACCATGGCGGCGCGCATGTTCGCCACGCTCGACCATATCAGCGGCGGCCGTGCCGGCATTCACGTCATCACCGGCGGCAACGACAGCGAACTTGCCTGCGACGGCGATTTCACCGCCAAGGCAGATCGCTATCGCCGCAGCCGCGAGTACGCGCAGATCCTGCGGCGCATGTGGACCTCGGACAAACCGTTCGACCACGCCGGCGAGTTCTACACGTTCACGAACGCGCTCAGTCAGTTGCGGCCAGTCAATCCCAAGGGTCTGCCGGTGTATTGGGGCGGCAGCTCGGAGGAGTCCTTGCGCTTCGCCGGTGAATGCGCCGACATCTACTCCCTTGCCATGACGTCCGTGGCGGAAACCGGGGCGCTGATCGACAAGGTGCGCGGGTTTGCGGCGGAGCACGGCCGCACGCTCACGTTCCAAGGCGGTGCGCGCGTGATCGTCGGCGAGACCGAAGCGCAGGCCTGGGAACGGGCACATGAGGTCGCGGCGGAACTCGCCGCCGAAACCGACGCCAAGCTGGTCAGCCTCGGCGGCGGACGAAAAGACGCGAGCCTCTCGACCAAGATCGCGGTCGAGAAAGGCGTCGAGGCCGCGGCTGCGGAAGCCGACCGCGTGATCGACACCAACCTCTGGACCGGCACCAAGCGCGCCTCCAAGGGCCGCATCGCGCATGCTTTCGTCGGTACGCCCGAACAAATCGTCGACTCCCTGATGCGCTACTACGAGCTCGGCGTCACCAGCTTCTTTGTGCGCGGTTTCGGCGAACCTCTGGCCGATATCGAGCTGCAGGGCCGCACGGTGATCCGCCTCCTGAAGGAGCGCGTCGCCGAACGCGACCGCGCAGCCGCGTGATGTTGCGCGCTTGCATTGCCCTGATTGTTGCAGCGCTTGCCTTGCCGGCGCAGGCAAAGGATCCCATCGTCATCACGATGCAGGATGTCGTGCCGCTGCGCGGCTTCCCGAACATCTACATCGATTGGGTATCGTCGCGCTATCTGCCGGCCCTGTTCGATGCGCTGACCGAAGTTGCCGAAGGCGGCGCGATTCGCCCAGCGCTCGCGACTGGGTGGCGTGCGAAAGATCCGCTGACCTGGGAATTCGATCTGCGTGAGGGCGTGAGCTTCTCCAACGGTGAGCCGTTCAACGCCGACGCTGTCATCCAGGCCATCGCATTCCTGCAGTCCGACGAGGCCGTGAGCTTTCCGATCCGCCGTCATGTGCGCAACATCGCAGTGGTCGAACGACTGACGGACCACAAGATCGTCATCCGCACGATGCGTCCGGATGCGATGCTGCCGGCCAGAATGCGCACCGTGCGCATGGTGCCGCCGAAGTACTTTACAGCCGTGGGCCGCGTCGGGTTCGCGAAGATGCCCCATGGCACCGGTCCCTTCATGGCGCAGAAAATGGAGCGCACGCGCACCGTCTTGGTCGTCAATCCCAATGCGTGGCGCAAGCCGCAGTGGGATGAACTGCATTTCGTGCCGGTGGGCGACGCCATCGCGCGCACCCAGGCCGTTATCTCCGGCGCGGCGGACATCGCGTTCAACACCGGGCCCAGCATTGCCGAAGCGATCGAAGGCGCCGGCGCGCGGCTGCTCGCCTACGATATCGGCAGCGTCGATGCGGTGCCGTTCGTGACCACGATGGACACGCCGCTGAAGGACAAGCGCGTGCGCCAGGCGCTCAACTATGCCGTCAACAAAGCGCCGTTGATCGCGGCGTTCGTTCATGGCGCCACATCGCCTGCCACACAGTTCGCGCCGTTGGGCACGTTCGGCTATACGGCGAATTTGCCACCGGCGTATGCATACGATCCGGCCAAAGCGAAAGCCCTGTTGAAGGACGCGGGCTATCCCAACGGCTTCGAGACCGCGATCGAGCTGTGGACCGATGGCACAGAGCAGGCGGCGATCCATCAGCAGATCATTTCCGATCTTGCCGCCGTCGACGTGAGCGTGCGCATCATCCAGGTGCCGATCCTGCAGTGGCAGAACGAGGGGCTCTACGGCGGCAAGTGGGAAGCGCCGATGTTCAACTTCGCCTACAACGCCATGCCCACCTTCGACGCACTCGAGGCATTGGAGACGCACTCCTGCCTGTGGGTGAAGCCGTTTAACTGCGACCGCGCCATGGCCGACAAGATCGTCGAGGCGCGCGAGACCTCCGACCGCGAGGTCCGGCTCGCCAAAACCCGCGCGCTGTTCGCGGCTTTGCTCGAAGATCCGGCGGCGATCCTTCTATTCCCCAGCATCCGCTTCGACGTTGCCGGCGCGCGGATGCTGCCCTATGCCGCGCCGTTCGGCTTGCTGCGGTTTCAAGACCTCGCCAAGCGGCCGAAGTGAGGGCTGCTCACGCCGGCGCGCCGGTGTCCCAGAAGATCGTATTGATCTCATCGCGGAAGATCTCGCTGTAGCCCGCGCCCATCAGGCGTTCACGCAAGGCGCGCGCGCGGGCCGTGATAGCGGGGAACTGCTGGAACGAGGGATGTGCATCCTCGATCTCCACGATCATCATCCGCGGCCGCCATTCCGTCAGCGAAAAGGAATTGAACACGCTTTCCTCGCCGCCTTCGACATCCACCACCAGGAGCTCGAAGCGGTTGGGCATCTGGGCAGCTTGCAGAACTTTGGCGAGCGGCATCTGTTGGACCTGCAGCGTTTGCCCCTGATGGAATGACTTCGCCCATTCGATCTGCCCGTAGGCCTCGCGCGTGGCGGCGTCGGCCGTCGTTAGCACGCTGCCGAAATGCAGTTCGATCATCTGCTCCTGCTGACCGATGGCGCATTGCGCGACCTGAACCCGGGCGTTCTGGCGATGACGCTTCGCGCACGCCGCAGCAAACTGCGGCACCGGTTCGATGTACAACCCGCGCCAGCCGAGATCGGCGAGGAAGCTGGTGTTGCTGAAGGTCTGCCCATCGGCGGCGCCGACCTCCACGAACGCGCCGTCGGCGCGCAGGCCGAACCGTTCTTCCATAATCGCGGCGAGGCCGGGAATCTGGCAACTCGGGTGGGGGAGGTATTGGATGTTACGGTTCCTTGCTTATCCACGTCGGGGCGCAAAGTAGGCGCGGGCGATTGCGGGTTCCACCGCGTATTTACGCGGTGATTACGCGGTGAAATTTTTGGACTCCCGCGCGCATTTACGCGCGAATTACGCGCGAAAAAATTGCAGCGCGATTTCATTCTGGTCCTCTGCGCCGCGCCTGGGAACAAAGACAGAACATACCCCCGCGCGCCATTTCCGTCCACGCTCACGGTCTGTGCAGTTCCCGTCGAAAAACCCCCGCGCTGTTCAAGGGGTCGGTGGTCGTATAGACAGCTTGCTGATCATCGCCTCAACGGACTGCACGCTGTGACCAACCACGTCCATCGCGGGGACCTGCCCGCTAACGTCACCTTCAAGGGCAGCATTGCCGTCGATACGGAGACCATGGGTCTGCGGCTCGAACGCGACCGCCTGTGCGTGGTGCAGATCTCCGCCGGCGACGGGCACGCCCATCTCGTACAAATCCTGCCGAACACGCCGGCGCCGCGTCTCACGGCGGTGCTGGCGGATCCGTCGTTGTTGAAGATCTTTCACTTCGCCCGGTTCGATCTGGCGATGGCGCAGAAGTATCTGGGCGTGCGGGTCGCGCCGGTATTCTGCACGCGCACGGCTTCGCGCCTGGTGCGCACCAACACCGACAAACACGGCCTGAAAGACCTGTGCAAAGAGCTGCTGGGCGTCGAAATCTCCAAGCAGCAGCAGAGCTCAGATTGGGCGGCGGACAAACTCACCCAGGAGCAGGTGGACTATGCCGCGTCCGACGTCCTTTACCTTCACCAGCTGAAGGCGGAGATGGAACGGCTGTTGAAGCGGGAAGGGCGGACGGCCCTGGCGGAGGCGTGCTTCGGTTTCCTTCCGGATCGTGCCGCCCTTGACGTCGCCGGCTGGGCCGACGACGACATCTTCGCCCACTAACGATCCCGAGTCCAAGCGGACGACGGGCTATCTCCTTGGTCCGCAACCGGAATTTAACCATATTTAGGGCCTAATCGGGCCACCCGCCGTTGACCCTCGGGCAGGGCGGGAGGATACTGGCACGCTTTTTGCGGTGCACTTTAGTGCCCCATTGGCCCGAAAATTGCAGTTTTGAGCCCTATCCGGAGCGCCCCCGCGTCCCTTGTGATGGACAAAGCCTCACCTTCAACCGCCGATCTAGACTCCGCCCGCCGGGTGCTTGAACACGCCCGCGATGGCCTTGGCGCGTTGAGCGCGAGCCTGGGCGCGAACTTCGTTCAATGCCTCGATACGCTCGCCGCCGTCACCGGCCGGGTGATCGTCTCGGGGGTCGGCAAGAGCGGTCACGTCGGGCGCAAGATCGCAGCCACCCTGGCCTCCACCGGCACGCCCGCCTTCTTCGTCCATGCCGGCGAGGCCAGCCACGGCGACATGGGCATGATCGCCAAGGGCGACGCGGTGATCGCGATCTCCAATTCCGGCGAGACCGGCGAGATGCGCGACGTGGTCGCTTACACCCGCCGTTTTGGAATTCCGTTGATTGCCATCACCAGCCGCAGTCCGTCGTCGCTTGCCGCCGGCGCGGATGTCGTCTTGCTTTTGCCGCCGGTGGGAGAGGCTTGCGCGATCGTCGAAGCGCCGACCACATCGACGACCCTGACGCTGGCGCTGGGCGACGCCATTGCTGTCGCCTTGCTGGAGCGTCGCGGCTTCTCCGCCGACGATTACAAAGTGCTGCATCCCGGCGGCCATCTGGGGCGCAAGCTGTTCAAGGTGTCCGAACTCATGCACAGCGGCAGCGAACTGCCGCTGGTGACCGAGCGCACGCCGATGTCCGAGGTGGTGTTGGTGATGACCAACAAAACTTTCGGCGTGGCGGCGGTGACCGGGGCCGACGGAAAGCTGGTCGGGATCGTCACCGACGGCGACTTGCGGCGTCACATGCAAAAGGGATCGGGTGATCTCTTCGTCATGAACGCCGTGGATGTGATGACGCGCGCGCCCAAAACCATCGGCCCGAATGTGTTGGCCGCGGAAGGTCTGCGGCGCATGAATGAATCGAAGATCACGGCGATGTTCGTGGTCGAGCACGACAAACCGGTCGGCATCATCCGCATGCACGATATCCTGCGCGCAGGTGCGGCATGACCGCCGACGGCGAAGGCCCGCGCCCAAATCCAGTTCCCGCCGGTGAGCGCAAGCAACACAGCGACGCGGTGTGGCAGCCGCGCGAAGTGCAAGTGCGCCAATCGGTCGCCCAGTACACCCGCTTCGTGCAGCGCATGAAGATCGGCCTACCCGTGGCGGCCGGCGTGATCCTGCTGCTCGTATTGCTGCTGCCCCAGTTCCGCGCCGAGTCAGAGCGCTTCCGAATAGGCCTCAAGAACATCACCGATATTGGCGATACGCTCAGTATGCAGAACGCGCGCTACTTCGGCACCGACGACAAAGGCGAGCCGTTCTCGATCATGGCGGACATGGTCAAGGAGCGTCCGGCGCCTGACAAACTGATCGACCTCACCGGACCGAAGGCCGAGATGTCCATGAAGGACGGTCGCCGCGTGAACCTAAACGCGACTAACGGCGTGTACGACCGCACGCAGGAGATTCTCGATCTCGGCGGCCAGGTGGATCTGGTGCAGAAGGACGGCTACGAAATGCACACCTCGCAAGCGCGGGTGATGCTGAAGGAAAGCACCGCCAGCGGCGATGCGCCGGTCACCGGTAAGGGCAGCATGGGCGACATCGAAGCCGCCGGCTTCAGGGCGCGCCAGAGCGACAACGTCATCATCTTCACCGGGCCGGCGAAACTGGTGCTGAACGGCGAGAAAACCGCCGAGACCAAGCCGGTTGAAACCAAGACCGGCGAAACCAAGACCGGCGAAACGAAGCCTGCCGAAACGAAACCCGCCTCACCCCCCCGCGGCGCAAGCTCCCGCGCCGGCAACTTCCGGTAAGCCACGATGAACCTTTTTCGCGCGCCCACGTTTCTTGCCAGCGTTGTGACGCTCGGCCTTGCGTCGCCAATGGCATATGCGCAAGGGCTGTCGTTCTCCTCCAAAGATCCGGACAAGCCCATCACCGTGACCGCGCAACAGGGCCTTGAGTGGCAACAGACCGATCAGAAGTTCATTGCCCGCGGCGACGCACAGGCCGTGCAGGGCGACGTGACGGTGAATGCCGACGAACTCGTGGCACACTATCGCACCAAGCCCAAAACGCAGCGCGCCGGCGAGAGCGCGTCCGACGAGAATTCGAGCGAGGTCTATCGCGTCGACGCCTCGGGCAAGGTCACCATCCGGTCGAAGGATGAAACCGCCACCGGCCAGGCCGCGGTCTACGACTTCGACAAGAAGGTGCTGGTGATGGAAGGCGAGCTGGTGACCCTGACCACCAACGACGGCACGGTCACGGCCAATCGCGCGATTCAATACTGGTCCGAAGAGAATGTCGCCGTTGCCGAGGGCGATGCGCTGGCCATCGAAACCAAAGCCAAAGACGGGCGCCGGATCAAAGCCGACAAGCTTACCGCGTTCTTCCGCGAAACCGACGCGTCCGCGCCGGCGACCAAGGCGCCGGTCGGCAAGAAGGCCGCCGATACGAAACTGCCGTCCTCCAAAGGCCGCGATCTGGTGTTTCTCCAAGGCGCGGGAAATGTGGTGCTCACCACGTCGAACGAAGTCGTGCGCGGTGAACGCGCCAACTACAACCTCGACACCGGCATGGCGACGGTCGACGGCAATGTCAAACTCACACGCGACAACAACCAGCTCAACGGCGGATACGCGGTGGTCAATGTGAAGGGCGGTGTGACGCGCCTGTACGGCAGCGCGGCCGAGGCCAAGGGGCAAGGCGTGGCGCCGCCCCCGGGGCGCGTGCGCGCGCTGCTCGCGCCCAAGGCCGAGGACAAGAAGTAACGCCCATGGCCGTCACCGCTCTCCAAACCCCCAAAGCCACCGACAACGGCCCCGACACAGGGCTTGCGGTGTTGCATCTCGGCAAGACCTTCAAGACGCGCCCCGTGCTGCGCGACGTGAGCCTGTCCGTTCAGCGCGGCGAAGCCGTCGGCTTGCTCGGCCCCAACGGAGCCGGCAAGACCACATCGTTCTACTGCGTCACCGGGTTGATCAGTCCGGACGTCGGCAAGATCATGCTCGACGGCCAGGACATCACGCTCCTGCCGATGTATCGGCGGGCGCGGCTGGGCATCGGCTATCTGCCGCAGGAAGCCTCGATCTTTCGCGGCATGACGGTCGAAGGCAATATCCGCGCGGTCGCCGAAGTGGTGGAGCCGGACAAGGCGGCGCAGGACACACTGGTCGATGCGTTGCTGCAGGAATTCTCGATCGCACACTTGCGCCGCTCGCCGGCGCTCGCGTTGTCCGGCGGCGAACGCCGCCGCTGCGAGATCGCGCGCGCTTTGGCCTCGCGGCCGAGTTTCATCCTGCTCGACGAACCGCTCGCCGGCATCGATCCCATTGCGGTCGGCGAGATCCGCGAGATGGTGTCGCACCTGAAGGATCGCGGGCTCGGCGTGCTGATCACCGATCACAACGTTCGCGAAACGCTCGACATCATCGACCGCGCCTACATCCTTCATGAAGGCTCGGTGCTGTTCGAGGGCCGACCCTCGGAGATCGTCGCCCACGAGGGCGTGCGCCGTGTCTACCTCGGGGAGCGCTTCAGCCTCTAGCCATGGGTCTCACACCGCGTCTTGATCTGAGGCAATCGCAGAGCCTCGTCATCACGCCGCAGCTGCAGCAGGCGATCAAGCTCCTGCAGCTGTCCTCGGTGGAGCTCTCGACGTATCTGGTGTCGGAGCTGGAATCCAATCCGCTGCTCGAACTCGACGAGGGCGGCGAAAGCAGCATTCTCGCCGAGGCCGCCGGCAACGCCGATGACCGCGGCGACGACAGCATCGTCCTGATCGACTCACCCGACGGCGACACGGAGCGTCCCCTCGATGTATCATCCGAGGTGGTCACCAACGATTCCGCACTGTCCGACGACGGTATGGACGCGCTCTCGACGCCCGACAGCGTGGGCATGCTGAGCGATTCGTGGTCGAACAGCGCCGGCGAAGGCGCGATGGCGGATTTCGATCGTACCGCTGCCGAAGCGCCCGACCTGCGCAGCCACCTCATGCAGCAAGCCGCGCTGACGTTCCATCAGCCGGCTGAACGCGCCATCGGCATGTTCCTGATCGATCAGCTCGACGAGAGCGGCTATCTCGCCATCGATCTGGCGGAGGCGGCGGCGCAGCTCGGGGCGGAGCTGAAGGTCGTCGAAGGCGTGCTCGCGCGTCTGCAGAAGCTCGACCCGGCGGGCATCTTCGCGCGCAATCTTGCCGAATGCCTGCGCCTGCAACTCGAAGACCGCAACCGCTTCGATCCCGCCATGGCCGCCCTGCTGAGCCGGCTCGATCTGCTGGCGGCGCGGGACATGCGCAAGCTGTGCGATGTCTGCGCCGTGTCCCCGGAAGATTTGCGGGATATGGTCGCGGAGATCCGCGCGCTCGATCCCAAGCCTGCCTTAAAGTTCGAGCGCACGTTCGATCTGAGTGTGATCCCCGACGTGATGATGACCGCGCAGCCGAACGGCGGCTGGCGCATCGAGCTCAACCCGCAGACCCTGCCGCGGGTGCTGGTGAATCACGCCTACTACGCGGAAGTGACGCGCGGCTCCAGCAAGGCGGACAAGTCGTTCATGTCGGAGCGCCTACAATCGGCCAACTGGTTGGTGAAGGCCCTCAACCAACGCGCCGAGACCATCCTCAAGGTGGCTATCGAGATCGTGAAGCAGCAGGACGGCTTCTTCCGTCATGGCATCGAGCACTTGCGCCCGCTGGTGTTGCGCGACGTCGCCGAAGCGATCGAGATGCACGAAAGCACCGTCAGCCGCGTGACCACCAACAAGTACCTCTCCACGCCGCGCGGCGTGTACGAACTGAAGTTCTTCTTCACACAAGGGTTGCCATCGTCCAGCGGGGCGGAAGCGCATTCCTCGGCGTCCGTGCGCCATCGCATCAAGGTGCTCATCGACGGCGAGCCGGCCACGGCCGTGTTATCCGACGACCGCCTGGTCGAGTTGCTGCGCGGTGAGGGAATTGAGGTGGCGCGCCGCACGGTGGCGAAGTATCGCGACGCGCTCAACATCCCGTCATCGGCTCGCCGCCGACGCGAAAAAATGGGCGAATTACATGGAGTCTGAAGGCCTTAGGGCCTTCCGGCTGTCACTTGACTTGGGTTATCCTCGCGCCTATGTTCCGCCACCTTTTTTGGGCGGGAAGCTGCGAACTGCGCTTGATGAAAAAGCCCCTCGCAGCTCTGCAACGGATATCACACAGGAATAAGACCGATCGCGTTGGAACCCCGTCCCTCGCCGCGAGTTATGACAATCGCTGGCTGGAGATCGTGGACGCACCAACATGAGCAGGTCACCGGGGCAGTGCTTGGTGTCGCGTAATGGAAGTTAGAGACATCCTTCAGCCTGAAGCCGTGATTGCGGGCTTGAAGGTCACCAGTAAGAAGCAGGCGCTCCAGGAATTGGCGCGCCATGCGGCGACGGTGACCGGCGTGAACGAACGCAAAATTTTCGAGACGCTGTTGGAACGCGAACGGCTGGGCACGACGGGTGTCGGCAACGGCATCGCGATTCCGCACGGCAAGCTCTCGGAACTGACCCGCCTGTACGGCGTGTTCGCCCGCATTGATAGGCCCATCGACTTTGATTCGATCGACGAACAGCCGGTGGATCTGGTGTTCCTGCTGCTGGCGCCTGAAGCCGCAGGCGCGGATCATCTCAAGGCGCTCGCGCGCGTGTCGCGCCTGTTGCGCGATGCCGCCACCTGCGAGAAGCTGCGCGGTGCGAAGACCGCCGACGGCCTCTATTTGCTGCTGACGCAGAGCGAAGCCCAGGCAGCTTGAGTCCATCGTCTGTTTTTTTCGGGAGTGCGTGATGCGGTCTGCGATCGTCATCCTGCTTGCGCTTTCTGCCCCTGCGCTCGCCCAGACCACGTCGCCCACAACCAGCACCGACCTTTCCGCGATCTGCACCGGCGTGCTCGATCAGACGCCCGGCGACGTTTCCGGCGATCACACCAAGCTGTGCTCCTGCCTTTCGTCGCAGACCATGTCGCGCCTGACATCGGAGGAGATGATGGCCTACGCCCAGGCCAGCATCGAAAACAAAGCGCCGCCCGATGCCGTGATGGCCAAGGTCACCGGCATCGCGACCTATTGCTTGCAACAGGCGCAGTAGGCGTCGCGCAGTATCGTGTCGTCCCCAAGTCCTGTTTCACCGCCAGCTGAGCCGCCTTTGCTGCGTCATGGCCTCGCGCCGATTGCGCTGTCGCTGGCATTGGGTGGTGCGGGCGGTGCGCTATTCGCATTGCTGCATGTGCCGCTGCCGTGGATGTTGGGAGCAATTGTCGCCAACACCATCGCCGCGGTACGCGGGTGGCCGGTGGCAATCCCGCATACGGTACGCGTGATCGTCATCTCCGTCGTGGGTGTGTTCCTGGGCGCGTCGTTCTCGCCGGACATGCTCGATCGGTTGGCGGCCTGGGCAGGCAGCCTGTGCCTGATGTTCGTGTTCATCCCGTTGGTGACGCTGATCGCCTCGGAATATTTCCGGCGCTACGCGGGCTTCGACCAAGCCACGGCGATCTTTTCCGGCGCGCCCGGCACGCTGACGGCCATGGTGATCGTCGGCGGTGCGTCCGGCGGCGACGAACGGCTCATCACGTTGGCGCAAGGCTTGCGCGCGATGCTGGTGGTGCTGGTGCTGCCGAACATTGTCGCCGCGCTCGTCGGCCATCCGGAGGCGGTCCAGGTTGCCGCGATTGAATCGGGCACCTTTTCACCGCAAGGCCTCTGGCTGATTGGCGCGGCAGCGATCGGCTTCGGGATCGCCCAGGCGCTCAACCTGCCGGCCGTCGCCATGGCCACGGCCATGATCGTCACCGCAGCGCTTTACTTGGCGGGTGTGGTGACGTGGCACGCGCCGGATCCGCTGTTCCAGGCTTCGCTATGGATCCTGGGCTCATCGATCGGCTCGCGCTTCGCCATCGCGAGTGCGGCGACCTTCTTCCGGGTCAGCCGCCACGCCGTCGTCGCGACCGGCGTGGTGATCGCGGTGTCCGCGGCCTTTGCTGGCGTGGCCAGCGCCCTGACCGGAACGCCGTATCTGACCTCGCTGATCTCCTTCACGCCGGGCGGTGTGGCGGAGATGTGCATGATCGCCATGGCCTTCGACATCGATCCGACGTTCGTGGCGGTGCACCACCTGCTGCGGATCGCCATCTTGGTTACGCTGCTGCCGGTCGGCGCCAAGCTGTTCCTGCGGATGACGCGCCGCGCCAAGGCCTGATCGGGCCATCCCCCAGCGCCGCTCCCAGGCCCGCTCCCTGGATTTCATTTGCGAACCAGTCGCAACTGGTTGCGAGTCCTAACGGACTTGAGAACGGCGCGAATATTGCGTAAAGTTCATGTGCTAGTCGAAACCAATAATATTGGGGGTAATGACGATGTATTCTTCAGATCCCGGTGTTCAGCCTGTCTTGTACGTGCCGATCCTCACCACGCTATTGAGCGCCGCGTTCGGCTTGGTGCTGCTGCAGCGCTTCCGCCACAAACCCTCGGCCACGCACCTGCTGTGGTGGGGTCTGGGCATGTGGGTCTACGGCACAGGGACTGGATTGGCCGCGTCCATCACCGTGTTCGGCAATAGCGTGGTGCTGACGAAGGCGTGGTTCATCGTCGGTGCGGTGCTGACCGGCTATCCGCTGGCGCAGGGGTCGTTGTATTTGCTGATGCCGCGCAAGCTCGCCGACCGGGTGACCATGATCACCCTGCCGTTCGTGCTGGCGGTCTCCGCGCTGATCATCATCTCGCCGGTGATCCCCGGTTCCCTCGAGGCGCACCGCCCGTCCGGCGGCATCCTAGCCTGGAACTGGGCGCGGCTCTCTACGATCCTCGTGAACGGATATGCGACGGTGTGCCTCGCCGGCGGCGCGATCTACAGCATCCTGCGCTGGTCGAAGGAGAACACCGACGCGGCCAAGCGCCGCGTGATCGGCAACTCGCTGATCGTGCTCGGCTCGCTGCTGCCGGGCATCGGCGGCGGCTTCGCCAAACTCGGCATCACCGAGATGCTCTATATTGGCGAATGCCTGGGGCTGATGCTGATCTGGGGCGGCTTCACGTTCAACACCTGGTCGCCGCGACCGGACTCACGTCTCGCCGCGGCCTGAAGCGGGATCGCGCGCTAGCGCGTCATGCGGAAGCCGAGCAGATAGTGGTGGCCGGTGGAGGACACCGGCTGGCCGTTCTCGATATACGGCGTGAAACGCCACTTCTGCAGGTGATCGATCGCGGCCTGGTCGAACACATTGCGCGGGGTCGCCTTGATCACCTTGACGCCGCTGGGTTTGCCGTCGGCGTCGAGGCTGAAGCCCAGGTCGACGTCGCCTTCGACGCGGTCCTTGGCAAGCGCGATCGGGTAGGGTGATTCATCGGGCTTATAGGTCGGCTGCGGATCCTTGCCAGCGCCCATCTTGATCGCCTTGGCGATGATGACGGTCTGCGCAATGGCGGTGGTCTTGTCGCCGCTTTCTTCCGCGAGCTTGATGAGTCGCGTGCGCTGCTTTTGCAGTTTCTCTTCGGACTGACCGGCGCCGGCCCGCAAGTCCAACTCCAGCTTCAATGCTTTTCGTGCCGCACTGAAATTGCGCGCGCCCAACGCGGTCTCGCTGACCGCCTGGGCGAAATACAGGGTGTCTACGTGCTTGTCGCCGTTCACTTTGCGCGACAGCTCGAAACCCTTCTGCGCCAGTTCGTAGCCCTTGGCGAAATCCTTCGCGCCCCAGCGGTCCTGGACCTGCGACTTCAGGGATTTGACTTCGCGCGCGCCGTTGTCGCCGCAGGCCGCGAGCATCAGGCACGCCGCCCCCAGCAGCGCAGGCCGTCGATGAAGAGAAGCGCTCATGTTCGTTGCCCTGGCAAAGCACACCTACTGTGCTTCAGCCTGCGCCCGAACGGTTAAAAAAGGCCTATTCCGCCGCGAGCGCTCGTCCCGGAAAAGTGGGAACCGGTTTTCCGGTCGGGACGTGCTCTAATTTTTCAAGGGGAGGCCTTCTATTCCGCCGCGAAGAGATCGCGGCGGGAAGGACTCCCCGCCAAGCCCTGGATGTACCGGACGACAACGTCCGCCACCGCATCGACCGCAGTTTCCGTGTCGATCCCGTACTCGGCATAGAGACTGGCGATATCCCCGGCCTGGCCGAAGCGGTCGACGCCAAGCGGCTCGCAACGCTGTCCGCGCACCGATCCAATCCAGCTCAGGGCGGCCGGATGGGCGTCGTGCAAGGTGACCAGCGTGGCGCCGGGGGCGAGGTCCGCGAGCAGGCGGTCGATGTGGCTCATGGCGTGGCGATCGCCGCCGCGTCGGGCGCGGGCCGCGTCGCGCCAGCCGGCGTGCAGCCGGTCCGGCGAGGTGATGGCGAGCAAGCCGGCGCCGGGCAAGTCCTCGGCGATCATCTCGAAGGCGGCCATTGCTTCCGGGGCGACCACGCCGCAATAGGCCAGCGCGAAGTCCGATCCCGGTGCCGGTTCCTTCGCCCAATAGGCGCCGGCCAAGATGTCGCGGCGCAGGTCGGCGGTCATGGCGCGGGACGGCTGGGCGAGCGGGCGTGTGGACAGGCGCAAGTAGATTGAGCTGCCGTCCGGGCGCTGCATGAAGTCGAAGCCCCAGGTCATGATCGCGGCGAGTTCGTCCGCGAACGCCGGTTCGTAGGAGGCGAGGTTGGCATGGCCCATGCCGATCAGCGGCGTGAACACCGATTGGTGTGCGCCGCCCTCCGGGCCGAGGGTGATCCCCGACGGCGTGGCGACCAGCATGAAGCGTGCGTCCTGATAGGTGGCGTAGGTCAGCGCATCGAGTCCGCGGGCGATGAAGGGATCGTACAACGTTCCGACCGGCAGCAGGCGCGCACCGAACAGGCTTTCCGACAAACCCAATGCGCCCAGCAGCAGGAACAGATTGTTCTCGGCGATGCCCAGTTCGATGTGCTGTCCCTTGGGGTCTTGCGCCCACTTCTGCGGCGAGGCCACGTGCATCTGGCGGAAGATGTCCTCCCGCCGCGTAATGTGGAACGGGCTGCGCTGATTGACCCAGCCGCCGAGGTTTGTGGAGACGGTCACGTCCGGCGAGGTGGTGACGATGCGTGACGCCAGCGGTGTGTCGCCGCGGCCGAGGTCGTTCATGATTTTGCCGAAAGCGACTTGGGTCGAACTGCGAGGATCCGTCGGCGCCGCAAGCTCGTGCACCTTCACCATCTCCGGTGGGCGATTGGCCTTCTCGCGCGGCACGCGGGCGGCGAACGGCACTGTCTGCAGGAAGCGTTTCAGTACATCGGCCTGCTCGCCGAGACCCGCGAACGGCTCCCATTCGTTGCCTTCCGGAATACCGATCTGAAGGCGGAACTTCGCCATCTGCTCCTCGGTCATGATGCCGGCGTGGTTGTCCTTGTGGCCCGCCAAAGGAAGTCCGTAGCCCTTGATGGTGTAGGCGATGAAGCAGTGCGGCTTGTCGGATGACGATGCTTCCTCGAATGCGCGCAGGATCGCCTCGAGGTCATGGCCGCCGAGGTTGGTCATCAGCGCGTGCAACGCATCGTCATCGTGACCATTCAAAAGGTCATCGAGGCCGGGCGCATCCTTCAGGTCGTGCTTCAGCGTTTCGCGCCAGCCCTTGCCGCCCTGGAACGTGAGCGCGGAATATTTCTGGTTCGGGCAATCGTCGATCCACTGCCGCAGCGCCGGGCCGATCTCGGTCTTGAAGATCGCTTCCTGCTTCAGGCCGTGTTTGAGCACGGTCACCTTCCAGTCGACCGCCTCGAAGAACCCGATGATGCGCTTGAACAGCTGATCGTTGACGACACCGTCCAGGCTTTGGCGGTTGTAGTCCACGATCCACCAGCAGTTCCGAACCTCGTGCTTCCAACCCTCCATCAGGGCTTCGTAGATATTGCCTTCGTCCAGTTCCGCATCGCCCATCAGCGCGATCATGCGGCCGTCGGGTGCGCGGGCATCGGTGAGGTCGTGAAGTTTCAGGTAGTCCTGCACGATGGAGGCGAACAACGTTTCCGCCACGCCCATGCCGACGGACCCGGTCGAGAAGTCCACGTCCGCCTTGTCCTTGGTGCGCGACGGATATGGCTGTACCCCGCCGAGCGCGCGGAAGTTCTTCATGCGCTCGATCGTCTGATTGCCGAGCAGATACTGGATGGCGTGGAAAACCGGGCCCGCATGCGGCTTCACGGCGACGCGGTCCTGCGGGCGCAGCGTGTGCAGGTACAGCGCGGTCAATACCGTGGCGAGGGATGCGCTCGATGCCTGGTGTCCGCCGACCTTCACGCCGTCGTGGTTTTCGCGCACGTGATTGGCGTGATGGATCATCCACATCGCCAGCCAGAGGATGCGTTTCTCGAGGATCGCGAGGGTGTTCAGTTCGGTTTGGGTCGGCAGGGCCATGGGGCACTCGCAACGCGATCAGAGATCTTGCGAGGCTACGCTGCAGGCCTGAGGCATGTCCTTGCTAAAAATGCCTAAGATCGCGTAAAAATAGCATTAAACATAACGTATGTGGCACATAATTGGTGATTTATGCCAAACGGACTCGATGAAACGGATGTTCGTCTCCTCCAGCACCTGCAGGAAAATGCGCGCCTAACCAATGTCGAGCTGGCGGAGCGGGTGGGGCTGTCGCCGTCGCCTTGCCTGCGGCGTCTGAAGCGACTGGAAGCCGACGGCATCATCAAGGGCTACATGACCCTGGTGGACCAAAACGCGATCGGACTGCCCGTGAGCGTGTTCGTCAGCGTCACGCTCAAGGAGCAGACCGAGCCGGCACTTGAGGAATTCGAGGCGCGCATACGTACGTTGTCGCAGGTCATGGAGTGCTACCTGATGACCGGCACCGCGGACTACATGCTGCGGGTGGTGACGGCGGACCTCGCCGCCTACGAACGCTTCTTGAAAGATCATCTCACACGCATTCCCGCGATCGCCTCGATCCAATCGAGCTTCGCTCTCAAGCAAGTGAGTTTCCGCACCGCGCTCCCGCTGTCAGCAAAGTGATCGCGCGAATCCAGCCGACCGGCTACCATTTTGCGCGGATCGGGAGAGGATGGTGCTGATGGCGTCACGAGGCATGCCGGGGCTAATGCCAGGCCAATTGCGCGGCCTGATGATGGACCGGCCATTGTTGGTGGCGCCCCTGCTGCAATTCGCAGCGGAGTTCCACGGCGACACCGAGATCGTTACCCGCAGCATCGAAGGCCCGATCCATCGCACGGACTACGCGGCCACGTGGAGGCGCACGCAAGCGCTTGCGAATGCGTTGATCGCCATGGGCATCAAGCCCGGCGACCGTGTTGCCACCGTCGCGTGGAACACCTGGCGTCATATGGAGCTTTATTACGCCGTCGCCGGGATCGGTGCGGTCTGTCACACCATCAATCCGCGCCTGTCGGTCGAACAGATGCGCTACATCGTCGATGACGCCGCCGATGGCGCGATCTTCTTCGACACGACGTTCGCAGCGTCCATGGCGGAGCTTGCCGGCACAGTGCCATCCGTGCGGCATTTTGTCGCGTTGGCCGACGCGACCTGCACCGCCACACTCGATCCCGCCATCGGCGCACAGAGCTATGAAGATCTGCTCGCGGCAGCGAAGGATTCCTACACGTTCCCCGAGTTCGACGAGAATGCAGCGGCGTCGCTTTGCTACACGTCGGGGACGACGGGGCATCCCAAGGGCGTGCTCTACAGCCACCGCGCGCTGGTGCTGCATTCTTTCGGCCTGGTCGCGAACTTCTGGCTCAACCCGGAAGAGATTTCGCTGCCGGTGGTGCCGATGTTCCACGTCAACGCTTGGGGCATTCCCTATGCTGCGCCGATGGGCGGCACGGCGTTGGTGATGCCGGGCCGTGCGCTCGACGGGAAATCCCTTTTCGAATTGATGGACGCGGAGAATGTCACCTGCGCCCAGGGTGTGCCCACCGTTTGGATGGGTTTGCTGGACGCGATGCGCAAGGCTGGCCGCAAGCCGAGCGCCTTGAAGCGCGTCATCGTCGGCGGAGCGGCGCTTTCGGAAGCCATGATCCATGCGTTCGAGGACGAGTTCGGCGTCTCCGCTATTCACGCCTGGGGCATGACCGAGATGACGCCGCTTGGCGTCATCAATCAGACTAAGCGCAAGTTTGCGAACCTTCCGCCCGCGGAACGCTTGAAATTCAAGCTGAAGCAGGGCCATGTCGTCGCCGGCGTCGATATGCGCATCACCGCCGCCGATGGCGCGGTGCTGCCCAACGACGGCAAGAGCGCCGGCCATTTGCAGGTGCGCGGACCGTGGATCGCGGAGCGCTACTACAAGAGCGAGACGACGGCGACGACGCCGGACGGCTGGTTCGACACCGGCGACATCGCAACGCTCGACCCCGACGGCTTCATGCACATCACGGATCGCGCGAAGGACATCATCAAGTCCGGGGGCGAGTGGATCAGTTCCGTCGATCTCGAGAACGCGGCCATGGGGCATCCGCAGATTGCCCATGCCGCCGTCATCGGCATTGCGCATCCGCGCTGGCAGGAGCGTCCGTTGCTGGTGTGCGTCTGTCGCGGCCAGGACAACCCGACGCTCGCGGAGATGCATGCATATCTTGCGACCAAGGTGCCGAAGTGGTGGCTGCCGGATGCGGTCGAGTTCATCGAAGCCCTGCCGCTGGGCGCCACCGGCAAGATCCAGAAATCGCTCTTGCGCGAGCACTTCAAGGACTACGTGCTGCCGGACGAGACGTCGGTGTAGCTATTTTTTCGCAATGGCCTCACGCGTCAGCAATTCGCGCTTGCGCTCCACACCCCAGCGATAGCCGGTGAGCTTGCCGTCGGTGCTGACGACGCGATGGCAGGGGATGATGACCGAGACGGGATTGGCACCGCAGGCCGTCCCCACCGCGCGCACGGCCTTGGGCGCACCGATACGCCGCGCAAGTTCGGCATAGCTGACGGTTTCGCCGGCAGGGATTTGGCGCAACGCTTCCCACACGCGCTGTTGGAAGGCCGTGCCGCGCACATCGAGCGGCAACGTCGTGGCACGGTTCGGCCGCTCGACGATCGCCGCCACCTGTCTGACGGTCTTGGCGAAGGCGGCAGGGCCCGCGGCGATGGTTGCCTTCGGGAAGCGCGCCCTCAGGTCCCGGCGCAAGGCGGTGGCGCTGTTGCCAAGGAACAGGGCGCACAGACCTTTGTCGGTTGCTGCCACCAGCACCTTGCCCAAAGATGACTCCGCGATCGCGAAATGGATCGCCATGCCCGCGCCGCCGGCGCGATAGCTCTTTGGCGTCATGCCCAGCACGGTGGCGGCGCTTTCGTAGAAGCGACTGCCGGAGGAATATCCGGCGTTGTAGATCGCGCCGGTCACGGTGGCGCTTTTCTGCAAGCCGTTGCGGATCTGCTGGGCGCGGTGCGCCGCACCGTAGGCGCGCGGCGTCAGCCCGGTGGTCGCCTTGAACAGGCGATGGAAGTGATGCCGGCTCAGGCCCGCTTGCGCGGCGAGGTCGGCGAGGCTTGGCGCCGCTTCGGCGCGCTCGATCTGCCGGCAGGCCGCGGCCACCGCTGCGTATGTCTCTGCCAGCGGCGACTGGCCGTCGGGCTTGCAGCGCTTGCATGCCCGGAAACCGGCGGTTTGCGCGGCGGCGGGCGAATCGAAGAATGCGACATTGCGCCGGTGGGCCCGCCGGGACGGGCACGACGGGCGGCAGTACACGCCGGTGGTCTTCACCGCATAAACGAATCGACCGTCCGCAGATGGGCTGCGGCGCAGAACGGCGTCCCAACGGGACTGATCGGCAGAAGAGGGCTGAGGGTGCATCACGGTCCTTTCTGGCAGACTAGCCAAGTCCCGCTTTATCCCTCCACTGGCCTCAGGGCGCATCCCGCCGATTGCTCCCAAATTCCCAGAGCCCTGGCCGGGGCGGGGCAGCCCCTACAGGCCGCTTGGCGATAGCGAGTCAAAACTTATTGGAAAAATTAACGAATATCGGTACAGAGTTCTCCTGTTACGGGAGAGAGACACCGCTATAAGGGCATCTTCCGAGGGGGGAAGTCTGGCCAATGGCTGGCGTTCAGTTCGAAGTTCAGACTTACAACAACGGGAGGTGGGCCATCTCCGAGGTGGTCCCGACCGAAGAGAGCGCGCGCGCCAAGGCCGACAGTCTGCTCGCGCAGAAAAACGTCGCCGGCGTACGCATCATCAAGGAATCGCATTTCGCTTCCGACGCCCGCCGCGAGTCCGAAATCTTCAAGAAGATCAAGGAGCAGGACAAGGCCGAGGATTTCGCGATCCAGCCGATCGAGAGCGCGCCGGTCTGCGACAAGATCACCGATTACTATAAGACCGCCGCACGCTCGACGATGGCGCGATTGTTCACCAAGTATCTTGAGAAGTACGAACTCACGCCGCTTGAAATCCTGCACAGCCCATCGAACTTCAAGCGCCTGATGAACCTCGACACGCTGGTGCCCTCCGCGGTCGACAAGGTTGCGACCCTCCAAGCGAAGGCCACCAGCGAGGACTCGCGCAAGCGCCGCGACGCGATCTTCAATGCAGTCGACCAACTGGCCAAACGCGCGCGCGAGGCCGACGGCAAGGACATCCCCGAGCTGAAGGGCTCGACGCTGGACGAAGTCCTTCGGCGCATCGACGCCAAGACGCCCGACGCCGACGAGCGCACGTTCATGGCGAATTTCGCGCTCGTGAAATTGTCGCTCAATTGGCAGGGCCTGCTCGGCAAGATGACGTACCTGCTGCCCATGGCGAGTTCCGAGAAAGACGGCCGCGCCATCGGCATGATCGACGAGATGATGGCCGACATTCTGGTGGCCAAGACCATCATCAAGGACGTGATCGGCATCTCCAAACATATGGGCGATGCATTGATGCGCATCCTTGATCTTCTTGAGGGCAAGTGCGCGCCGACCAAGTTCGCGGCCCCCGAAGTGCTAGATATGCTCAACGCGCTGTTCGCGGCCGATAAGCTGCCGCGCTCGAAGGCCGCGCTGATCGACCGCGTCGAACGCGACCTGAAAAGCGTCGTGCGCCTGACGAACAGCGAGACCACCACGGCGGACAAGGAATTCTTCAACGAGATTCTCGCGCGCGTCGTTACCGACCGCGGCGTGTACGGCGGGATGCCGATCGCGACCGGGCTGGCGGAACGGTGGGCGCGCCTGCACAACATCGGCGGCACCACCGGGCGCAAGAAAGCGATCGAGGGCGTGTGCGGGCTGTTGGAGTCGGGCAAGCGCAAATTCGTCTATCTGCTGTCGCTCTACGACGAGAAGGCAGAATCCGAAGTGCGCGGCATGATCGAGGTGCAGATCCGCGGCCTGGTCGGCCAGCTCAACACCATCCAGAAGATCGCCCCCAGCGCGCGCACGGAAAAGGCGCGATTGCAGGAAGTTACGGCGGTGCAGAAGCTTGTTCTCGCGTCCCATCTCGATGCGCGCTTCAAGAACCCGATCGCCGAAGCTTTCGACAAGCTGGTGGCGGACTACATCGTTGCCGAAAATGTGATTCAGCGGCTCGACGACGCGCGCTTGCCGTTCCGAGATCGTGCCACCCGTTTGGTCACGTTCTGTGCTTCGGGCGTGCTCACCGTCGGCAAGGCCAGCAGCATCGCGCGCGACACCATCCTCGGCTACTTGCGCCGCAAGGACTTCATCACGGAGTTCACCGCCGACATTCCAGAGCCGGCCGACAAGGAAAAGGCGATCAAGGAATTCTTCACCCTGCTCGCCGGTACGGGCTTCAACGTCGCGGGCTGAACGCGGCAAACGTGCCGCCGAGAAAGTGATCCTGCAGGGTTGTTTGCAGGTTGAAATCCGCATCCACCGCCATCGCCATGTCCGCCGCATCGGCCAGGCCGCTACCCGCCGCCAGTGCGGTGACGAAGGCCATGTCGCCGACGCCGATCTCGCGCATGGGAACGACGTCGTTCTGACGGGTGACGAGCACGCGCTGCGCGATGCTCATGTCGACCGCGGGCACATCCATCACCTCCGGCTGATTCACCTCCCAAATGGTGAGGATGGGAAAGGCCGCCGGCACGATGCGTGTCGCCGGATGGAGCCGGAATTCCAACGTGTCCAAATCTTCCGGGGCGAGCGTTTGGAGTGTTGCGGGATCGAGATGGGCGGCGTCTGCTGCGAAATAGCTCTCGCTGCGCGCCCATTCCAGCCGGGCCACGTCCGACAGATAGGGTACGTCGCGCGCCGGCGCGAAAGCTGAGATGAAGTCGGGCAAGGCATCGCCGTAGGCGGACAGCTGCGGTACCTGCGGTGGGTGTGCCGCAGTGAAGGCGCCTGCGAGACGGCGGAAGAACGCCGCGCCGACGATGCGCTGCGCTACGGGAAACGCCGTCGCCAGGACGTCGGCGAGGCTTTCCTGCACGGTGGTGCGATAGACATCGATGCGGGCGGCGAGCGCGCCGCACGGTGCGCGCACGTGCGATGCCAACGCGTCGTCGCTCTGGCCCATCACCGCGGCGCGGAAGGTGCGTTGCAGATCACGCAGCACGGCGCAGGCCCTCCGCCCGTGCGGCTTCCGCGAGCAAGACCGGAATGTCCGGGACCTCCAGGTCCCATTCGATCAGGGTCGGTTGTGGGCCGGTGCGCGTGAGCGCGTGACGGTACAGCGCCCAGACGTCGTCGCAGACGATCGTGCTGTGCGTATCCACCAGAACCCGATCGTCGCCAGCGCCGCGGCTGGAATGTCCCGCCAAATGAATCTCGCCCACGGCACTTGCGTCGATGGCGTCCACGTAGGCGTGCGGCTCGCCGCCGGTGTTTGTGCACGTGACGTAGATGTTGTTGAGGTCGAGCAGGAGTCCGCAGCCGGTGCGTTCGACAAGGGCGTTGAGGAAATCGGGCTCGGTCAGGGTGGAGTCCGCGAAGCTCAGATAGGCGGAGGGATTTTCCACCAGCAGCTTGCGCCCGAACTTCGTCTGCGCGCGATCGATGTTGCGCGTGAGCACTTCAAGCGTCTCCGCCGTGTATGGCAGCGGCAGCAGGTCGTTCAGGTACGCACCATCGGCGACGCTCCACGCCAGGTGCTCGGAGACCAGCGCAGGCTTCACCCAGTCGAATAGGGCAGCCAGGCGCGTGAGGTGATCTTCGTCGATGCCGTCCGCGGAGCCGAGCGACAGCCCGACGCCGTGACAGCTGATGGGATAGCGCGAGGCGATCCGCGCGAGCATGCCGCGCCGCGGTCCGCCGGCGCTGAGGAAATTCTCGCTATGGACCTCCAGCCACGGAACCAGGCGAGCGGCGTCGGCCGGCTCGGCCGCGAACGCCGGCATGTGAACGGGACGAAGCCCGATACCGGTACCGGAGATCGGGCATGTTGGAGAGGTCGCGAAGCTCACGTCAGATTAGCCGCCTTTTTTCTCCGGCGGCGTTTTCGGGGGCGCCGCAGCTGCATCGTAGGGCTGAGTCCTGCCGCCCTTGTCCACGCAGGAGCCGATTTGCACCAGCATCCAGTCATGGCCCGCGTTGCTGCTTGAGGCCTTGCCGGCGCAGGAGTGACTGCCGTTCGCCGCGTGGCAGGCGTTCTCGCCAGCCTTGGCGATACCGTAGCACTTTTCCTTGCCCTTGTGCTCGCTCGCCGCGGCCGGCGTGAGGCAAAAAGCCACGGCACCCGCCACCGCGGCACACAGCGCCTGCGGACTTAGCCGGCGTCGTGGCCGACATTGTGGAAGGTGAAATTGGAGCATGCGCCCACCATAGGCGCGCAGTGCGCGGGCACGAAGTCACACCTCGGTGAAAGGCGGCGGGTTCAAGCGGTCGGGATCATGTCGATACGACAACTTCGATGCCAAAGTCCGCACCCATGTCCTTCGTGTAGAACGCGAGGTGTTCCTTGATGGCGGCGGATTTGGCGATGGGCGTTTCGTAGCTCCACACCGCGCTCTCGGCGCGCGCGCCGTCCGCGGACACGAGCGAGAAATAACTCGCATCGCCCTTATGCGGGCAGTGCGTGCTGCGGCTTGCGCGTTGGAACAGCTCCATGCGGGCGTCACCGCGCGGCACGTAGTAGACCGGGGTGTGTCGGCCTTCCTCGAGCTTGATGGCCTGGGTCGTGTCGACGATGGTCTGGCCGCGCCACGTCACGCGCACGCGGCCTGGGAACGGCGCGATGTCGAGATGATAGGCGGGCTTGTCGCTCATGCTCAGGCTCCATCCAGGAAGGCCGCCACGGCGGCGGCTTTGTCGCGCAAGCCCTCCGGCGTGCGCTCGGACGGCAACACGGCGTGCGTGCTGTTCTTTACGAGCGACGCCGACAGCGCCACGCCCGCTTGCAGCGGATCGTCCGCGCTCGCCATGCAGAAGGTTGGTTGCGTGATCAGGGGCAGGCGCTCGCGGTCGGCGTGGCGGAAGGAGGCGCGATAGCCTTTGTGATAGGTGGTCAGCGCTTTCAGGACATCGACGACGATGGTGTGGATCGATGCCGCCGGCGGCACCTTCTGCATCCGCGCAAACTCGGGCGTTTTGCGGAAGTAGGGGAAGTACATGGTTTGGTCGCGCACGAAGTGCCACGCCCAGATGTACTGCCGCCCGAACTCGTCGGGCACCATCTCGGGAGCGTAGTTGGCGACGAAGTCCTTCTTATCCTCGGCTGAGAACATGCCGATGCCGTCGAAGATCAAGCGGCGCACGCGGTCCGGGTGACGGATCGCAAGTTCCGTGCCGATGTGGGCGCCGGTGTGGCTGCCGTAGACGTCGACCTTGTCGAGCTTCAAGGCGTCCAGCACCCGGGCCACGCTATCGCCGTAGTAATCCATGTCGGGGGCGTCCGGCGCGGGCGGGGCGGAATCGCCGTTGCCGAGCGTATCCGGGGCGATCACCCGGCGGCTCGCGCCAAGCTGGCCCATCATCGGCACCAGCGTGATCGCGGAGGCCGGCGATGCATGGATCATGTAGAGCGGCAGCTTGCCCGGCGCATCGACGCCGCAGTGCCGGTAATGCACCAGGCCCTCTTTGATGCGGACGAAGGCGCGATCGATGTCCATGTGCGTTCCCCTGTTCATCCCGTATCCTAGAGTGGACAGTGATTCTGATCGCAACAATTGTTACATTCTGTCAATTGACCCTATCCGGCGAATTGGCCAAAAACCGCCCCATGCAATCATCGGCGACATTAACATCCCCCGCCGCAGCGGAGGCGCCTCCCTTGCGCCCCACGCCCAGCGACACCCCGAATCTGCCGCGGCGAAGCGCGGATTTCGACACGCTGGTCGAATCCTTGGAATACGGCGCCCGTGGCGTGGCGGGGTTCAATTTCTACAACTCGCGGGGAGTCCTCACGGACGTCCTGTCATTCCGCGACTTGCGCGACCGCGCCGTCGCCTACGCCGGACGCTTGGCCTCGGCCGGTGTGAAGCCGGGCGACCGGGTCGGCCTGTTGGCCGCCACCTCGCCGGACTTCCAGGTGCTGTTCTTCGCCTGCCTCTATGCCGGCTTCATTCCGGTCCCCTTGCCGTTGCCGACGGCCTTCGGACGGCGCGAGGGATACGTCGATCAGCTCCGCGGTCAGCTGCAGTCCTCGGGCGCGCGCATGGTGTTCGGGCCGACGGACTTCCTGCCGATCGTCGGCGAAGCTGCGGCGGACCTGGGTCTTGCGCGCATCGGCACCCGGGCCGATCTCGATGCGCTGCCGGAGCAGCCCGGCGCCGTGGTCAAGGCGAGCCCGGACGCGCTTTGCTACATCCAGTACAGCTCCGGCTCCACGCGCTTTCCGACCGGCGTGTGCGTGACCAACGCCGGCTTCATGGCGAACTCGCGTGCCATGTGCGTCAGCGGCGTGCAGCTGCGCACGGGCGATCGCGCCCTGTCCTGGCTGCCGTTCTTTCACGACATGGGGCTCGTCGGCTTCATGCTCTCGCCGCTCACCAGCCAGATCACGGTCGACTACCTGGCGACGGAGGATTTCGCGCGCCGGCCGATGACGTGGCTGAAGCTGATGTCCGACAACGGCGGCACCGTGTCCTATGCGCCGTCGTTCGGTTACGAGCTTTGCGCGCGCCGCGTCTCCGCGACGGCCGAAGGGTCGCTGCAGCTCGATCTGTCGAAGTGGCGTGTCGCCGGTATCGGCGGCGAGATGATCAAGCCAAAGGTCATGCATCAATTCGCCGAAGCCTTCCGGCCCTACGGCTTCTCCGATAAGGCGTTCTGCGCCAGCTACGGCATGGCCGAAACCGTGCTGGCGATCAGCTTTGCCGAAGCCGGCACCGGCATGACGATCGACAAGATCGACAAGGCCGAACTCGCCGCCAACCATCGCGCCGTTCCGGTCGATCACGACGACGATCGCACCCGCGTGTTCGTGTCGTGCGGCAAGGTCATCCCCGGGCACGTGGTGGAAGTACGCGAGGTGGACGGCGCGGTGCTGGGTGAGCGCCAGGTCGGCCGCGTGTTCGCCAAGGGCCCGAGCATCATGCAAGGCTACTTCAACGATCCCGACGCGACGGAAGAATCGCTGTCGGACGGTTGGCTCGATACCGGCGATCTCGGCTACTGGGCGAGCGGCGAACTCGTCATCGTCGGCCGCGCCAAGGACATGCTGATCGTCAATGGCCGCAACATCTGGCCGCAGGATATCGAGTGGACGGTGGAACGCATGGAGGGCATGCGCTCCGGTGATTCGGCGGCGATCGTGCTCACCGGTCCCGATGGCGCCGATCAGCCGACGATCCTCCTGCAGTGCCGCCCGGCCGCCAAAGAAGAGCGCGCGACGCTGCTCAGCGCCGTGCGCGCCCGAGTGATCGAAGCTGTCGGCGTCGCCTGCGACGTGGTTGCCGTGCCGCCGCGTTCGCTGCCGAAGACATCCTCGGGGAAGCTCGCGCGCAACCGCGCCAAGACGCTGTTCGAGCGCGGCGAACTCACCGCGCTCGCGGACTGATCATGAAGACTGTGGCCGTCACGGGCGCGTCCGGCTTCATCGGCCGGCGGCTCCTGTCGGCACTGACCGACGGCGGCTTTCAGGTGCGCGCGCTTGTGCGCGGCACGCCGGCGGCGGTCCCGGGCGTGACGTGGGTGCGCGGCGATCTGGCCGACCGCGCGGCGCTGGCAAGCCTGATCGATGGTGCGGCCGCGATCGTTCACGGCGCCGGCGCGGTCAAGGCACTCGATGCCGCCGGATTTCATGCGGTCAACGCGACCGGCACGGCGACGCTTGCCGAACTCGCCGCGTCGCGCCCCACACCGCCGCGCTTCATCCATCTGTCGTCGTTCGCGGCCCGGGAACCTCATCTGTCGGCCTATGCCGCCAGCAAGGCGGCGGGCGAACGGACCGCCTGGGCCCTGCGCGACCGGATGCCGGTCGTGGTCTTGCGTCCTCCCGCCGTCTATGGCCCGGGCGACCGAGAGGCCCTGCGCGTGCTGCAGATGGCGGCGCGGGGGGCGATCCTGACCCCGGCGGTGCCGGGCGCGCGCCTGTCGCTGGTCCATGTGGACGACGCGGCGCGGGCGGTGCTGGCGGCCCTCGATCTGGCGGTCCTCCCCGATCATGTGGTCGAGTTCGACGATCACGCGGCGGGGGGATACGGCTGGGACCAGGTCGCCAGCGCGGCGTCCACCGCCCTGGGCCGGCCGGTGCGGACCGTTTCGGTCCCTGCGGCGGCCCTGTATGTCAGCGGTGCGGTTGGGACCTTGGTCGCCCGCCTGACCGGCCGCGCCTCCGTCCTGTCTTGGGACAAGGTTGGCGAGGTCCTGCACCCGGACTGGGTGGCGGCAACACCCCGGCTTTCGGGCTATATGCCCCAGTGGACCCTGGCCGCGGGATTCAAAAACACCGCGGAATGGGCCTGCTCACAGGGCCTGTTAAGATTGCAACGCGGCAATTGAATTGTCTTTCGCACCGCAATAAGCGAACCATTCTGCTGGAATTGCAGTCGCTTGAGCCGGATTTTTGTTTCGGCCCAAGACCGACGTGGCGGGAAACAAAAGTCGATGGCAGCGGGTCAGCATAACGAACCGTCGCCGGAGACGTTTGCAGCTCTCTACGAGTTGATCGGCACGTTCAACAAGACCGGTGCGGCTTTGGCGCCGGAGACGCGGTTTGCAGAAGACCTGAACTTCGACTCCCTGATCGTTATGGAGTTCGTGGCGAGCGTTGAAGACAAGTTCGATATCTCCATGCCGCTCAACATCCTGCCCGATATCTTGACGATCGGGGATTTCGGGGTGGCGTTAGAGAAGTTGCTGTCGGAGCGCTGAGTTAAGCGCGCCTTAGGGGAAAAGCATGGCCGATATATTCGACCGTTTTGCAGGACTGATGGCCCAGCGCGACGCGCTGTTCGGCGACGGCGGCCGCGATCCGTTCTCGGTCACGATGACCGAAGTGTTGTCGCAGACCGAAGCGATGATCGACGGTCACCGCACGATCCTCGTCGGGACCAATAACTACCTCGGCCTGACCTTCGCGCCGGAAGCACTTGCCGCCGCGCATGCCGCCCTCGACGCCGGCGGCACCGGCACCACCGGCAGCCGCGTCGCCAACGGCACCTATTCCGGTCACACCGAACTCGAACAGGCCCTGCGCGAATTCTACAACACCAAGCATGCGATGGTGTTCTCCACCGGCTTCCTCGCCAATGCCGGTATCCTGTCCACCCTGATGGGCCCGGACGATTTCATCCTGATGGATGCGGACTGTCACGCCAGCATCTATGACGGCGTGCGCGCCTCTGCGGCGCAGATCATCCGCTTCAAGCACAACGATGCCGCCGATCTCGACAAGCGCCTCGCGCGCCTCGCCGACAAGCCGGGCAACAAGCTGATCGTTGTCGAAGGCATCTATTCGATGCTGGGCGATATGGCGCCGATGAAAGAGATCGCGGCGGTGAAGCGCAAGCATGCCAACACCTACTTGCTCTCCGACGAGGCGCACTCGCTCGGCGTGCTCGGCAAGTACGGCCGCGGCCTGCCGGAGCAGGAAGGCGTGGAAGAAGACGTCGACTTCATCGTCGGCACCTTCTCCAAGTCCGTCGGCACCGTCGGCGGGTTCTGCGTTTCCAATCACCCGCAGTTCAACATCCTGCGCCTGGTGTGCCGCGCCTATGTGTTCACCGCCTCCCTGCCGCCGGCCGTCGTCGCCGCGGCGAAGGTGAATCTGGGCCTAATCCACAACGGCGGTGCGCTGCGCACCCGCCTGATGCGCAATGCGCGTCATCTGCACACGGGCCTCAGCGAACTCGGCCTGAAGATCGCCTCTGGCGTCAGCCCGGTGGTCGCCGTGGTGGCGCCGGATCCGCAAGTTGCCGCGACCTTCTGGCGCGGTCTGCTCGACGCGGGCGTGTACGTGAACCTGGCGCTGCCGCCGGCGACGCCGTTCGGCTACTCGCTCCTGCGGGCGAGCCTGTGCGCCGTGCATACGGAAGAGCAACTCGACGAGGTCATCGCGATTTTCGCCGGCGTCGCCACGTCGCTCGGCTTGATCGAACCGCACCGCAAGCGCCTCGCGGCCGGCTAAGTCCTACTTGATTCCGTAAGCGTCCGGGTCGGTGGCGTAGCCGAACAGGTTTGCGTCCTTCTCCACCAGCTTGCCGATCACCGCGAATGTGTCGCGGGTGTACAGCTGCGCCCAGGGCGCATGGTAGCTCTGGTTGAGCCGGTCGAGTTCCAATGTCTGCACGTTCAGCCGTTGCATCACCGCCGCGTAGTCGGCGTCGAAGCTCTCGTAGCGGCCGATGAAATTCAGGGCGAGATCGCCATCCGCATTCGTCACGAACGGATGCTGCAGGCCGACAAGGTGTTCTCCGCCGGGTGCGGCAATGTGCCGGTCGATGTAGCGCGCGAAGGTGTCGCAGGCCGCCGCCTCCTTGTGGCCCGGCACATGCGGATTGATCAGGCGGTAGTGGAACCACGAGACCGCGACGTCCCACGGATTGCGCACGAAGGCGAAGCTGAAGTAGCCGGCGAAGGCGTCCGCGCCGATCAGATCGATCACCTGCGCCGCCGACCCGTGGGTGCCCAAATCTACCAGCGCCGGCGGCACGCCAGCGGTTAGCGCAAACGCGCGCTTGGTCGCTACATCCGCAGTGCGCACCGGATGGAACACGTCATGGGGCGAGAGGGCTGCATTGATCGATGTGCCCGCGGCCTTGGGCACATGGATGAAGATGAAGCGCTGTGCGGCGGAGAAAATCATTTCAGCGCACGCCGCCACGGCGCCAGGCTTCCACGAAGATGCGGATCCCGCCGAGCAGCGGCACCCGCCGGTCGGAGTCGCGCACGGCGACCTTCACGCCCGAGTGCCGCGCGATTTTGGCAACCGCGTAATCAAGTCCACCGTCGTAGGTAAAGGCGGCCTTCATCAGGCGCAGCGCATTGAGAAATTTGCCCCAGGGGCGGCGCAAACCCCACGCAACGCGGGCGCGCGCGGCGCTGCGCTTGCGGTCCGCGCCGAACATTGCCGCCGATAACGCCCCGAAGCGCGGCGTATTGGCGATCTCCGCAGCCCGCGACGTACGTTCCGGCCGCAACTCCGCGGCATAGCTTTCGCTGAACGCGCGCGTCCACAACTCGTGCGCGGTGTAGATCGGCGGCATCAAGGGCCGAACCGAGTCAGCTGTGCGGCGCACGGCCGCCGAAAGCGCGTCGATGACCCGCATCCGTGTCGCGGCGTCGCGCAGATACGCCACGCTCACGGCTTGGGAGAATCGCGCCCATAAGTGCGGCGCGAAGGCCGTCATGCCTTTGGCGAAGTCGTGCGCCGTCATCACCGCCACCTTGCAGCGATGAACCGCCGGGCCGTCCGTCACCGTCATGAAGTAAACGGTGGGCGGCAGCAGCCACGCGCCCACCCGCGCCACCGGATGCGCCAGCACCGACAGATCGTCGACCAGCACGTAAAAGTCCAGCAGGGGATCCGGCGCCGGGTCCCGCAACGCGCCGCCGTAGAAGATCACCGCTGCGGTCTTGGGGCCGAAGTGTCGCCGCATCACGTCCGCACAGGCGGCGATGGGCGCGGCGGCGACCGCATCGACTTCGCAGGCGATGATGTCTTCGATGGTTTTCATGAGATGCCGCGGACGAAGCGCAGCGTCTTGGTCGCATCCAGGATCACCGGTCGATCCGCCGCCGCCATGAACATCTCGCCGTCGAGGGTATAGGGCCCGCTGAACTTCAGCGTCATACGCTGCGAGCGGCGCACGGTCACGTCGCGACCGGGGTTGATGCGGCGGCTCAAGAAGCGCGGCACGGCGCGCAATGCCGCACCGGTGCCGGGACGCAGGCTCATGTAGTGAAAGGTGGACGCGAGTTCCGGTCCGTCCGCCGGTGTCGGCCGCAGGCCCAGCAGCATCTCATCGAGGGCTGTCGCCACGATCATGAAGAAGCGCCCGGACTCCACCAAGGATTCGTGGTCGTGCACGGTGACGTCGCTGCCCTTGCCGGTTTGCAGCAGGCTGCGCCCCATCAAGACGCCCAGCGCTGCTGCGTGACTCAGGCCGTGCGGGAGCGGCAGGGGATAGAGGTGGCGGCGACAGAAGAGAATCCCTTCCACAACGTCCGCTGCGCCAAAGAACGCGCCGTACTGGAGGGCGCGTCCCCCGCCCGGGTCCACACCCAGCACGTTGTGGGTCTCGAGGTTCTGCGCGAGCACGCCGCGGCGGCGCAGATCAAACAGCCGGGCGAGGCCCTCCTCCTTGTTGGCGCCCATGCCCCAGCGGGTAGAGGTCATGTTGGTTTTGCCGGACGGAAGCAGGGCAAGCGCCGGCGCCGGTGTGGGGGCCGCCAGCACCGCGCTGAACACCAGGCTCGCCGTACCGTCGCCGCCATTCACAACCAGCGTTTCGACGGCGAGATCGGCGCAGCGCGCCAGCACCGACGTCAGATCGGCGCCGCTCTCAATCGGGAAATGATGGATGTCCGGCTGGCCGGACAGCCAGGGGGTGATCCAGCTCTCCTGACGCGCATTCAGGGTACTGCCGCGATTCGTAATGACCGCGAGGGGGGCGAACGCCTTCGTCATGACCGCCGCTTTTCTCGCCTACCCCTCGGTGCAGGACCCGGGAAAAGCGGGGTCCTGGTATCAATTCACACGCAATATTATTGCAGACCTAGGCAACGTCCCGCAAACACCGGAGAATATAGGATAAGGAAGGGCCGACGGCCCCCAGGACCCCAAGTCACGCCGATGATCCTCTCAAGATACCTGATGCGCGCCTACATCATGCGCTTCCTGGCCCTGCTCGTTGGGCTGGTGTTCTTTCTCCAGGCGCTCGATCTGCTCAGCCAGGCGACCGAAGTCCTCAAGGGCGGCGGACCGCCGGTCTTATCATTGCTGCGCTATGTCGGGCTGCGCCTGCCCACGCTTGTGGAGACAGTCGCGCCCCTGGCGGGATTGCTCGGTGCGCTCACGGCACTCATCGGCATGGCGAAGAACAGCGAGATCCTGGCGATGCGCGCCTCCGGCCGATCGGTGTTCAGCCTGATCGGCGGCCTGGTGGGCGTGGGCTGCGTCCTCTCGGTCCTGCTGTTCCTGTTCTCCAATTTCGTGGTCACCAAGACCAACGCCGTGCTTGCGGAGTGGAAAGCCGCCGACTACCGGCCCGACGGCCAGGTGAAGAACGAAGAGGCGAGCTGGCTGATGGAGGGCGACACGTTCGTGCGTGTTGGCCACGTCATGCGCGACGGCACGGTGCTGAATGACGTGCGCCTGTTCCGCAAGGAGAAGGATGGCGGTATCCGCGACATCATCTCCGTGCGCCTTGCCATCTGGGAAGACGGGCGGTGGTCGACGTTCGAGGTGAAGCGCGTCGGCGGCGATGTGGACGGCGGCAGCGTCAAGGGCGAGACCGCCGCCGGCGACATGGACGCCGTCGAGGACATCACGCCGATCTGGCGCACGGAAATGAAGCCCGAGAACTTCATGCGCTACGCCAGCGCTCCCAACGCGCTGTCGATCGAGTCCTTGCGCCAATATGCCGGTCCGGAGTCCGTCGGCAGCCGGCCGGGCTATTTCTACGACACATGGCTGCACCAGAAGATCGCCGGCCCCATCATGCTGGCGATCATGCCGCTGCTCGGCGCCATCGCCGCTTTTGCGCACCATCGCCAGGGGGCAGCGGTCCTGACAATCATTTACGGCGTCAGCCTCGGATTCCTGTTCGTGGTCATCGACAATATCCTGCTGGCCATGGGGCAATTCGGGTCCCTCCCGCCGCTGCTGGCGGCGTGGCTACCGCTGGCGTTCTTTACAACTGTGGGAATATGGATCGTCTTTCGGTTCGAGCACTCTGGTGCGCGCACCTGACGAAGCGTATATGAACGGCTTATGAGCGAAGCGCCCTTCAAGTTCGGATTTTGGTCCGACAAGGAATATCACCTCGACCGCATGAACTTGGCGGGGCTGACGCGCGCCTATTTCCAATACTACGCCATCGCCGCCTACATCGCCGTGGCCCTCCTCAGCGGTGGGTACGTGATCTGGGCGGTGGCGCAAGGGCAGGCCGACGTCGTGCGTACGGGTGCCGCGATTGTCGCCACTGTCCTGATCTACCCGGTGGTGTGGTACGTGCTGCACCGCTACATCCTGCATAGCCGCTGGATGTGGAAGTCGCGCCTGACCGCGAGCACGTGGAAGCGCATCCATTACGACCACCACAGCGATCCCAACAATCTGAAGGTTCTGTTCGGCGCACTTTATACGACGCTGCCGACGGTCATGATCGCGACCATGCCGATTGGGTATGCGCTCGCCGGAACCGTCGGCGCCGTGGCTGCGCTCTGCACGGGCGTGATCACAACCTGCGTCTACGAATACGTCCACTGCATCCAGCATCTCGGCTATCTGCCGAAGTGGGCCTGGGTGCGTGAGATGAAGAAGTTCCACATGGCGCACCACTTCCACAACGAGAACGGCAACTACGGCATCACCAATCTGTGGTGGGACAAGATGCTGGGCACGTTCTATGTCGGCGCAGCGGATCGCCCGAAGTCGGCGACCGTGTTCAATCTCGGTTACGACGAAGAGGTGGCGAAGGTATATCCCTTCGTCGCCAAGCTCACGCCCGGCTGGCCGCACATCGCCAACCCGGTGCATCGCAAGCGCCAGATGGCGAACCAAGCCCCCGCTGAATAGTTCCTTCGGCCAAGTCAGAGCATGAATCAAATGGCGCCCCAGCCCGTGACCCTTAAGCGCGTCGGGGCCGGCGCCAGCATGGCCGACTTCATGCGCGTGCCCCACATCACCCAGGGCCACGATCCTTACTGGATTGCGCCGCTTGAGGCGCTCGTGGAAGCGCCGCGCCTCAATCCAAGAAAGAATCCTTGGTTTCAGCATGGCGAAGCGGTGCTGTGGGTAGCGGAGCGCGAGGGCAAACTCGTCGGTCGCATCTCCGCGCAAGTCGACCAGAACCATCTCAAGCTCTACAACGACGCGACCGGCTTCTTCGGCTTCTTCGAGTGCGTTGACGATCAATCGGTGGCGGACGCGCTCTTTGATGCGGCAGCGACTTGGCTGCGCGAGAAGGGGATGAAGCGCTGCCTCGGACCGTTTAGCTTTAACATCAACGATGAGTCGGGCCTGCTGATCGACGGCTTCAACTGCCCACCGCGCATGATGATGGGCCACGCACAGCCTTACTATCAGCGCCTCGTCGAAGCAGCGCGATTCACCAAGGTCGTGGACATGCGCGCCTATCTCACGCCGATGGACACGGCGCTGCCGTTCAAGCAGATCAAGTGGCTGAAGCGTGGTCTTGAACGCAACCCGCGACTTGCCGTGCGCGCGCTGGATCCCTCGCGCTACCATCAAGACATTGCGGCAATAAACGACATATTCCGTGCCGCTTGGGCTGAGAATTGGGGGTCAATCCCAGTGACTGAGGCCGAAGCGAAGCATTCGGCGGCGGATATGAAGCTCATCATTATCCCCGAACTCGTCTCCATCGCGACGATCGACGAACGACCGGTTGCCATGTGTGTCGCGTTGCCGGACCTCAATCAGATGACTCGCGATCTGAAAGGAAAGCTCTTCCCGTTTGGTTGGGCGAAGTTGGGGTGGCGGATGCTGACGCGCCGATCGTTTGTGTCGGGTACGCGCGTGATCCTCATGGGCGTGTTGCCGGAGTTCAAGAACAAGCCGTTGGGCTCGCTGCTCGCCCTGCTCACGGTCGGCGCGGTGCGCGAAGCCCAGTTGAAGCTGGGAATGCCGATCTGCGAAATGAGCTGGGTGCTCGAGACCAACACCCAGACCTGCCACTCGATCGAGGACATCGGCGGAAAGGTCTACAAAACCTATCGAATGTACGAGCGGGCGATCTAACCGCTCTATCGCCGCCCGGCGGACCGCTGCACGGGCCAGTTTGTGCCCCCTGTTGCCTAGTCCCCGTCATCTGCGTCACTGTCGTGTCTTCGCGCCAGCAGGAGACGCCCATGACCACCGCCCGCCGTACCGTTCTCAAAGTCGGCGCTCTTGGCGCGCTTGCCGCGGCCTCGGGCCCGCGCGTTACCTTCGCGGCTGAAAAGACAAATGTGATCATCATCGGCGCCGGCCTCGCCGGCCTGAACGCGGCACTGATCCTCGCGGACCAGGGCGCGAACGTGACCGTGTTGGAAGCCAATAGCCGCGTCGGCGGGCGCGCCTTCACGGCGGATCACGTCGAAGGCCATCCTGAATTCGGCGCGAGCCAGATCGGCCCGGACTATGCCCGCGTGCTCGACGTGTGCCAGCGGTTGAACGTGAAGCTCGCGCAAGGTTCCAACATCAATGCGCCTTACACCTTCTCGATCGGCGGCAAGCTGGTGAAGAAGGAAGATTGGGCGGCCTCGGCGCTGAACAAAACCGTGGGGCCTGAGCGCGCGATCCTGCCGTCGGCGCTGGCCGGGTTCTATTACAAGAAGGGCATGCCGTTCAAAGCGCCGGACGATTGGCTCGAAGCCAATGCCGCGCAGTACGACATTGCGCCGGGCTTCTGGTTCAAGAAGCTAGGCGCCTCTGACGAAGCCATGCGCCTGATGAACGAGGGCCTGATCGCGCCCGATCTGTGGAACGTGTCGCTGTTGACACTGCTCCAGGAAGAGGCGCGCTCTGCCGACATTTTCGGGACCAACAAGCCGGCGCCGAACGGTTCTACCTCGGACAACAAGGACAAGTTCGAGGCCATGGCCCAGCGCAGCCAGCGCGTCGTCGGCGGCACGTCGCGGCTGCCGGAGACGATGGCCAAGGCGCTGGGCGATCGCGTGAAGTTGCGCAAGGTGGTGGCGTCCATCGAGATGACGGAGAAGAAGGTCACGGTGCGCTGTCTCGACGGCACTAGCTATACCGCCGACTACGCGATCTCGGCGGTGCCGTTCCGCCCGCTCAACCGAATCTCGATCGATCCGCCCTTGCAGGGCGCGCAGTCCGAAGCCGTGCGGCACATGCCTTACGCTAACAACAGCCAAATCCACATTCGCCTCAAGGGCACGCCTTTCTGGGAGCAGGACGGCATGGATGCATCGCTCTGGACCGATGGGGCGCTGACCATCGTGCGTCAGCCGTTCGGCTACGACGGGTCGCGCGATCGCTTGGCTGTGGTGAACACCGGCAAGAAGGGCGACCGCATTGACCAACTTCCGCCCAAGGAACGCGGCGAGTTCGTGATGAGGGAGATCGAACGCCTGCGTCCGTCCACTAAGGGCAAGATGGAAGTGATCGGCGTGCACTCCTGGCCGCAATACCAGTTCGTGGAAGGCTGTCGCCACTCCTACAGCCCGGGCCAAGTGACCCGCTTCGCCGTGGACATGATCAAGCCTCACGGCCGCCTGCATTTTGCCGGCGAGCACACCCGCCGACTGGACGTGGGCATGGAATCCGCCATGGAATCCGGCGAGCGCGCTGCGGTGGAAGTCGTCGCACGTTTCGCCTAAGGGGACTTGCGGGCCGGCGCTCCACGCCTCATATGTGAGCGATGTTAGGGGTCTATCTCCGTCTTGTGCTGTTTATCGCCGGCCTGATCGGCGCGGTGATTCTGTTTGCGTTCGCCTTCACCGCCGCCGCGGTGATCATCGTTATCGTGCTCCTGGTGCTGGCGATTTTCGGTCGCAAGTCGCAGGTAGAATGGACGTTTGTTCGCTCGGACGGTGAACGTCAGGCGCGCGGAAATCTCGGTGACGGCCCGATCATCGACCATGATCCGAATGACTTGCCGCCAGGCCCACCGGATGCGCGGGCGGATGCTCAGGCGCGTGCCCCGTCGGATGTTCGTCGCAGCCTTCAACTTCCACCGTCACGTGACTGAGCTCGGCGATCCCGCCGAGCAGCGCCTTATAATGCGCCGGCGGCTGCGGATGGTGGCTCACCACGGTCACCATCGCTGCCAGATGCCCCGGGCCTAAGCGCCAGACATGAAGGTCCGCGACGCGATTGTCGCGATCCGTTTCGATCGCGCCGCGGATCTTTGCGGCAAGGCCCGGCGTCGGTTCTGCATCCAAGAGAACGTGCGACGTGGTGCGCATCAGCGACCAGGCCCACTGCAAGATCACCGCGCCGCCAATCAACCCCATCAGTGGATCGAGCCAGCCCACCTGATAGAACCGTCCCGCCGCCAGGGCGACGATGGCCATCACCGAGGTGACGGCATCGGCGACGACGTGCACGTAGACCGCGCGGAAATTGTGATCGCGATGATGCCCATGATCGTGATCATGGGAGGCGCCGTGGTCGTCATCGTGCTCATGCCCCTGCCCATGACTATGATCATGGTGCTCGCCGCCGAGCAGAAATGCGCTGACGAGGTTCACGACAAGGCCGGCCGCCGCCACGATCAGCGCTTCGTCGTAGGAGATGCTGACCGGATCGAGCAAACGCTGCACGGATTCCCACGCCATCATCAGCGCGATCAACGCCAGGATCAGCGCCGAGGCGAAACCCGCGAGATCGCCCACCTTTCCCGTGCCGAAGCTGTAAGACTCATTCGCGGCGTGGCGGCGCGCATATGTATAAGCCGCGCTTGCGATGCCCAGCGCCGCCGCGTGGCTCGCCATGTGCCAGCCGTCCGCCAGCAGCGCCATGGATTTGAACACCGTGCCGGCGGCGATCTCTACGACCATCATCACGAGCGTAAGCCCCAGCACCAGCCGCGTGCGGCCTTCGTTGCGGTCGTGCGCGGTGCCGAGATAGCTGTGGCTACGCTGCCATTGGGTCAGGTGTTCTTCATGCATGGGGTCAGGCGTCTCTGGACATGAGGTCCGGCGGCCGCATGGCCTCGCTGACCGGCAGTGGGCCCGTGAATTTCTCGGCTTCCACGAGGCACGTCTGAGCCGATGGCCCCTGCGCAATGCGCGAGGTGCCCACGTCTCGCGTGAGGACGTTGGGATTGCCGTGGGTGCAGAGGGTTAAGCTGTTGCCGCGCGAACCGCCCGGCGCGGTAATCGGCGCATACCATGCGCCCGTGGCGAGTTGGATCACGCCGGGGCGCATTTGGTCCGTCACCACCGCGCCGGCAAGGCAGGCGCCGCGATCGTTGAACAAGCGCACCACATCGCCGCCGGCAATACCGCGCGCCGCCGCGTCCTCGGGATTTATCCAGACCGGCTCGCGCCCCTGGATCTTGCTCGCCTGACTCACCGCGCCGTTGTCGTACTGGCTGTGCAGGCGTGTGCGCGGCTGGTTCGAGATCATGTGCAGCGGGTAAAGCGCCGCGACTGCGCCACCCAGCCACTCCGCCGGTTCGTGCCAGACCGGATGGCCCGGGCAGTCGTCGTACCCAAAGCCTGCGACGCGTTCGGAATAGAGTTCGATCTTCCCCGACGGGGTCGTGAGCTTGTGCGCCGCCGGATCGTCGCGGAACTCCGCCAGAAACGGCTTTCCCAGCGGCCTATTCGGCAATTCGTGATGGCCCGCCGCCCAGAAATCTGCGAACACCGGCATCTGGACATCGATGCTCGCCGCCCGCTCGCGCCAGCGATCATAAAAATGCTCGAGCCATTCCATTTCCGTGCGGCCCTCGGTGAACTTCTCCGCCGTTCCGAGCCGTTGCGCGAGCGCCTTGAAAATTTCGTGGTCGGTGCGCGCTTGGCCCACGGGCTCCACAGCCTGGTGCATGGCGAGTGCGAAGGTATCCTGCTGCACGCCCGCGATATCATTGCGTTCCAGGGCGGTTGCCGCCGGCAACACGATGTCCGCATGCTTGGCCAGCGGGTTCCACCAGGGCTCGTGCACGACTACGGTTTCCGGCTGCTGCCAGGCGCGCGCGAGCCGCGGCAGATCCTGATGGTGATGGAACGGATTGCCGCCGCACCAGTAGATCATCCGCGCATCCGGATACGCGAGATCGCGGCCGTTGTACTGGAACGCACCGCCGGGGTTCTCCAGCATCTCCGTGATGCGGGCGACCGGAATGAAGTCGCTGACGGCATTGATGCCTTGCGGCAAAGCCGGCAACGCAATGCGCGAGCCGTCCGCACCGATGCCGTTGATGCCGCCGTAGCCGAAGCCGATTCCGCCGCCGGGCAAGCCGATCTGTCCGAGGATTGCGGCCAGGGCGATGGCCATCCAATAGGGCTGCTCGCCATGATCGGCGCGCTGGAGCGACCAGCTGATCGTGATCAGCGTGCGGTGCTTAGCCATGCGGCGCGCGAGATCGCGGATGGTGTCGGCCGAAAGCCCGGTGATTTGCGCTGCCCAGTCCGCATCTTTTGCGATGCTGTCGCTGTCGCCTGTGATGTAGGGCCGGAACTTCTCCCACCCGACGCAATGGGTGTGCAGGAAGCTTTCATTGTGCAGGTTCTCGACGATCAGCGTATGCGCGAGCGCAAGCATCAGCGCCGTATCCGTATTCGGGCGCGGCGCCAGCCATGCGGCGTTCAAGAAGTCTGCGGCGTCGTCTTTGATGGCGCTGATGGAAACGAACTTTACGCCCCGGGCGACGCAGTCTTGCTGCCGCTGCCTGGCGATGTGCCGGCCGAAGCCGCCCGCATGGACCTGAGCGTTCTTCAGCGCCAATCCGCCGAACGCGACCACAAGCTCGCCGTCCGCCGCGATCTGCTCCCAGGTATTCATCTTGAGGATCAGCTGCCAGAAGTCGCCCATGACATGGGGCACCATCACCTCGGCTGCGGCGGTGGAATAGGTGTTCTGCGCAAACGCGTGACCGCCGAGCAGGTTCAAGAACCGCCGCATCTGGCTTTGTGCGTGATGGAAACGGCCGGCGCTCGCCCAGCCGTAGGATCCGGCAAAGATCGCCTTGTTGCCGTGGGTCGTTTTGATACGTGTGAGTTCTGCCGCGATCCGATCGAGCGCTTCGTCCCAGGGCACGGCGACGAACGGTTCTTCGCCGCGGGCGTTGCCGCCGCGCTTCGGCCCGCTCTTCAGCCAACCCCGGCGAATCATCGGCTGCGGAATCCGCATGGGATCGACGAGCGCGCCCGGAATGGATTGGCCGATGGGTGAAGGATCCGGGTCGCCCGGGAAGGGGCGCATGCCGGTCACGCGCCCGCCGCGCACCTCCGCCTGATAGGCGCCCCAGTGGGTTACGGTCGGCACAAGCCGGACATTCGCGTCGAGATCGTTCATGTTGTTGCCAGTGTAGACGCTTCCGGCCGCACTGTGGAATGCTGGTCAGCATTCACTTGGGGACCAGCCATGAAAACCACCGCAAAGATTGTAGCCGCCGCGCTCCTTGCAGCTTTACCCGCGAGTGCCGCCGAAGTGTCATCGACCCTTCTTCGCACCGCGATTTTCGTCAAGGATCGGCCCGCCACCGTGAAATTTTTCCGCGATGTGATGGGCTATGAGGAACTCACCACCAATCCGGTCGACGAACCTGCCGAGGCGATGGGCTTGCCAACGGATGCGAAAGTCACGTTGACCGGCATGAAGTCGAAAGACGGCGCCGGCCTCAGCATCATGGGTGTAGAGTCAGGGCAATTCTCAGGCCTGTCGCGGCCGAAAGGCATCGTCAATGCTTCGGGCGACATCATGCTTGTGCATCAAGTCACGGGCATTGCCGAGATTTACACGCGCGCGAAGGCCGGCGGGTATGAAGTGCTGATGGCGCCGCGACCCTCCAAAACGGGCAAGTCGCTTCAGATGTTCCTGCGCGACCCGAACCACGTACGGCTCGAACTCTACGAACTCCTGCCGGAGAAGAAGTAGGGAATGGTGCATTTGGCAAAGCTGGGGCTCCCGCGGCTTCTGATCGCCGTGGGGATCGCCGTTGGCCTGCAGGCTACGGCGATGGCCGCGGAGCCCGCGCCAACCGCCATGCTTGAGCGGGTCGTGCTGCTTGTGCGCGATCGCCCGGCGGTGGTGGCATTCTATCGCGATGTGCTGGGCTACACGGAAGAAGGCACGACGATCGGCGCCGGCCCGTATCCGGAGGGCAATCCGTTCGGCTTTCCCGGCGGCTCGCACATCGATCTGACGTATGTGAAATCAACCGACGGCGCTTACATCGCGGTCATGAGCACGGACGCCAAGCTGCCCGACGTCGTTCAACCGGCGGGCAACGTCGCGGCATGGAACGGCGTCACGCTGGTGCACGTGGTCAAGGGTGTCGATGCAATTTATGAGCGCGCGAAATCGGCGGGTGTCGTCATCATCCAGCCGCCGACGCTGTCGCGCTCCGGGCGGTCGCGTCAATTCTTTCTCCGCGATCCGGTGGGAACGCGCCTTGAACTGAACGAAATGTTGCCGGGCAAGAAATAGCGGGGGGCCGTGATGGTCGAAGCCATTCTAAGGCGCACGACGTTTGTCGTCGCCAATGCCGAGGAGTCCGCCGCGTTCTATATGAACGTGTTCGGGTGGACCAAATGGTACGAGAACAAGGCCGTGCCGGTTCATGAAAAATTTCCGCCCGCCGCGGCGCACAATGCGCCCTGCCATCTGATCCTGCTCAAAGTCGAGCATCCGGATATCGGCATGCTTGGCTTGATGCAGTACCTCGATCCGCCGTTCGATATCGGTATCAAGAAGAACCGCACGAAGGTGCAGTTGGGCGAAACGGTGCTGGTGCTTGAAAGCAAGGATGTGGACGGCTGCTACGAACGCGCCGTCAAGGCCGGCGCCACCATCGTTGCTCCGCCGACGGATTGGGATGTGCCGGGCTTTGATGGCAAGACCAAGATCATGCTGCGCACCATGTCGATGTTCGATCCCAACGGAATCTATATGGAAGTGAACCACCGCAAATGATCCGGCGCTCGCTTCTTCTTCTGGCGTTCCTTGCAGCACCTGCGTTCGCGCAAGGCTACGCCACCAAGCCGGCGTCGCCGGACGGGATCGGCAAGGTCTACATGGGCCGCGAGATCGCCCATGTCATGGGGCATCAGGCGGCGGACTGGCTGGAGCGGCCCGAACGGGATCTAGAGGAAGGCACATCCAAACTGGTACCGCTGTTGGGAATCAAGCCCGGCGACGTGCTGGCCGATATCGGCGCGGGAACGGGCTACTTCAGCTTCCGGATGGCGAAGCTTGCCGCGCAGGGCAAAGTATATGCGGTCGATATCCAACAGGAGATGCTGGACATCATTGAAGATCGCAAAGCGCACGGCGAACCGACCAACGTGGTGACGGTGCTGGGCACCATCGCCGATCCCAAATTGCCGGCGAACGCTGTCGATCTGATACTCCTGGTCGACGCTTATCACGAGTTCTCCGAGCCCAGGGAGATGGGTGAGGGGATGGTGCGGGGGTTGAAGTCCGGCGGGCGTATTGCCCTGGTGGAATATCGCGCCGAGGATTCACGGGTGCCGATCAAGACGCTGCATAAGATGAGCGAAGCGCAGGCCCGCCGCGAAATGGCCGCGCTCGGCTTGCGCTGGGTCAAGACCGACGCAAGCCTGCCCTGGCAGCATGTGATGTTCTTCGAGAAGCCGTAACCGAACTTCTTTAGGCGTTCGGCAGCAGGATCACCTTGCCCTCGCGATCCGAGCCGGTGCGCAGGGCGTGCGCGAAGGCCTGCGCATACTGTGCGAGCGGATAGGTCGCGGCGATGGCGGCGTGGAGCCGCCCGTCTGCGATCTTTGCCGCCAGGTCCGCCTGCAGGGCGCGGATCGTCTCCTGGCTGCGGATGGCAAGGCCGCGGCCGGTGCTCATACCGACCAACTTGATGTTGCGCCAGAACAGCTCGCGAAAATGCACCTGGCACATCTCGCCCGAAATATAGCCGTAGTTCACCACAGTGCCGTTGGTGGCGACACAATGCGCGATGCGGTTGGTTGCAGTCCCCGCCACCATATCGATGCCCACGGGCAGGGTTGCGCCGCCGGTGGCTGCGTCGACGCGGCGTTTCAGTTCCTTCTCGTCCTCGCAATCGAGCACCACCGCGTCTGCGCCTAAAGCCGTAAGCTCCGCGACCATCTCCGGGCGGCGCACCACATTCACCGTGCGGAGGCCGCGTTCCTTAGCCAGCACGATGAGATAGCGCCCGCAGTTGGAATTGGCGCCGTTCTGGAGAATCCAATCGCCGGGGGCAAATGTGCCGAAGTCTTCCAACAGCACCACTGCCGTCAGTCCGTTGATCGCCGTGAGTGCAAGCTGCGCCGCGTCACCTTCCGGCGCGGGGAGCGTGTTCGCGGCGCGCCCGACGACCTTCTGCGCATAGACACCGATGCCGCGCGGTGGGAACACCCGATCGCCGACTTTGTATTCGGTTACGCCGGCGCCGACGGCCGTAACGCGGCCAACGCCCTCGTATCCACAGGCAAAGGGGAATGTGTCTTTGCGGAAACCTTCCTCGCCCACCATGATTTTGATGTCCGCGAGATGGATCGCCGCGGCTTCCATGGCGATCACGAGTTCGCCTGGGCCCGGCTCGGGCTCGGGCAGGTCCACGATTTTAACGACCTGCGCGGGATCGCCGTGGGCGATCAGATGCAACGCTTTCATGACGACGCTTTCTTGAGGGTGAGAGGAAGGCCCGCGACGACCAGGGTGACCTCGTCAGCCAAGATTGCCATGCGCTGATTCATCCGGCCGCTGGCGTCACGGAATGCACGGCCCAAGGGTGTTTCCGGCACAAGGCCGTTGCCGACTTCGTTGGAGACTAGCCAAAGATCGCCTTCGAACGCCTTGGCAGCGCGTTCGACATCGCGCATCTCACCGTCGACGTCAACTTCCTTGAGCATCAGATTGCTCAGCCAGATTGTGAGGCAATCGAGCACCGCGCAGCTTTGCGCAGGAAGCGCCGCAATGGCTTGGCCGACTTGCAGCGGCGCTTCGAGCGTGCGCCACGCGGGCCCGCGTGCCGCCTGATGTTCTGCAATGCGCGCCGCCATTTCCGCACCGAACGGCTCGGCGGTGGCGATCATGACCAAGGGCCGGCCGCAGGCGGCCTGTTCCGCGCATGTCTGCGCATAGGTGCTCTTGCCCGAGCGGGCCCCGCCGAGAATGAGATGGATGGTCATGCCGCCTCGTTGACGTGCGAATATGGCGGAGATATACCACCTTCCAGCGACAGGTTCCTCGGAGACGAGGATCAAAAGGGAACTCGGGTGCGAAACCCGGGCTGCCCCCGCAACTGTAAGCGGCGAGTCCCGCATCACATGCCACTGAAGGCGCCGGGCTACCGGCACTTTGGGAAGGCGATGCAACAAGGACGATGACCCGCGAGCCAGGAGACCTGCCTGCCGCTGTCGTCCTTCGTCCGGCCGGGGTGCGCCGTACGATCGGGTGATTCCCCGTGTGGCGACATGGTGTGCTGAAAGCGCACGAAGGTCAGAAGCGGTTTCCGTTGATGACGTTCGTGTGGCCGGCAGCACGTGTCGTCAACGAGGGAAACACATATGCGTGCCTATAAATATATCTTCTCTACAGCCTGTTTGATGGCGGCGTGGTCGGCCCACGCGGACGAGGCCCCGGCGCCCGACCCCGATGTGGCCGGACGGCAGGGCAGCCTCGAACAGATCGTCGTATCTGCCACCCGTACACCCCAGTTCCTGAGCAAGGTCGGTGCGACCGTCACGGTGATCTCTCAAGAGGCGCTGCGGAATACGCAAACCATCGCGATCTCCGATGCGCTGGCGCAGACGCCGGGCGTTACCTTCTCTCGCAACGGCGGAATCGGCGGCACCACCGCCTTGCGCATCCGCGGTGCGGAGACCGATCAGACCGTGGTCGTGATCGACGGTGTGAAGCTGAACGATCCCGCGGCCGCAGGTGGCGGTTTCAACTTCGCCAACCTGCTGATCGGCGATATCCAACGCGTTGAAATCCTCCGCGGTGCGCAATCGACTTTGTGGGGCAGCCAGGCCATCGGCGGAGTGGTCAACATCGTCACGACTGCGCCGGAGCAGCCGTTCGAGGCCAACGCAAACCTGGAAGGCGGATCGTTCAATACCGGCTATGGCATTGCCGGTGTCGGCGGCAAGACCGAGAAGTTGATGTGGCGCGCCAACGGCGGCTACTACACCACCGACGGCGTGTCGGCGTTCGTAAACGGGCGCGAGCCGGACGGCTACCACCATGTCGGCTTCAGCGGCCGCGGCAAGGTTTCCATCACGGACACCGTGTCTGCGGACGTCCGCGCCGTATACTCGCGCGGCCGCAATTCATTCGACGGGTTCCCGGCGCCGGCGTTCGTGTTCGCCGACACGCGAGAAGTTGCCACCACGAAGGAACTCGTCGGCTACGCCGGCGTGACCGCCGACACTTTCGACGGCCGCCTCAAGAACCGCTTTGCTTACGGTTACACCGACACGGATCGTGGTCAGGTCAACCCGGACCAGGCAGTGACGCCGTACACCTTCAAATCCAAGGGCAAGAATCGCCGTTGGGAATACCAAGGCTCGCTGGCGTTGGCGGACCGTTGGACCGCGGTATTCGGCGCCGAAAGCGAACACTCCGCCATGACTTCGGCGTCGCCGTCATCCTTCACGCCGAACCCGGCACCGGTCGTGGGCGCTGTCACCATCAACAGCGGTTATGGCCAGGTTCAGGGCGAAGTGCTGCCGGGCCTCACGCTGACCGGCGGTTTGCGCCATGACTCGCATGACACATTCGGCGGGCATACGCTTGGTCAGGCGGCGGCGGCCTGGGCGTTCAACGACGGTGCGACGGTTTTGCGCACCAGCTTCGGCCAAGGCTTCAAGGCGCCGACCCTCTATCAACTCTACAGCCCGTTCGGCAATACGCGCCTGAAACCCGAATCCGCCGAAAGCTGGGATGGCGGCATCGAACAGCACTTTGCCGATGGCGCGCTCAAAGTGGTCGCCACCGGCTTCCTACGCGACACCACCAACCAGATCGACTTCGTCTCCTGCCTCAACGTCAATCCGCTGTGCACGCCGGGGAAGTCCGGCGTCTACGACAACATCGCCCGCACCCGCGCTTACGGGTTCGAATTGGCCGGAGCGGTGCAAGTGGCCCACATCGCCGTTGAGGCGAACTACACTTACACCCATACGGAGAACACGGCGGCCGGCAATGTGAATCGCGGCAAGGCGCTCGCGCGACGGCCGGTCCACACCGCGAATGTGTCGGCAACCTATGTCTGGGATATCCCGCTCACCACCGGGATCGGCCTGCGCTATGCCGGCAATGCGTTCGACGATGCGGCCAACCGCAACATATTGGGGCACTATACCCTGGTGGACTTGCGCGCTTCCTGGGCCATCAACGACACATTCGACCTCTACGGACGGCTCGAAAACACCTTCGATGTGAAATATGCCACAACGCGCAACTATGGAACGATGGGCCGCGGCGTCTACGGCGGCGTTCGCGCCCACTTCTGATCTGGGCGGTTTTACCCGTCACGGCGGGCGGCTCGCAGAGGCGCGGGCCGCCTTTCCGCACGCGCCCGAACCATGGATCGATCTGTCGACGGGCATAAACCCGCGGCCGTGGCCGTTGCGGCGCGTGCAACGCGCATCCTTGGATCGCTTGCCGGACCCGGCGGAGATCGCAGCCCTCGAACGCATCGCGGCGCAGGCATTTGGCGCCGATCCGGCGGGCGTTGTCGCGGTGCCGGGCGCAGATGCGGGGTTGCGGCTGTTGCCTTACCTCACAGGTGCGCGCGACGTAGCGATCGTCGAGCCGACGTACAGTGGCCATCGCGCTGCGTGGGAGGTGGCGGGTGCCGCCGTGCGCGGCATCGATCGCAACGAGCTCGCACGCTGCGAAGCGGCGGCGCTGGTGGTGGTGAATCCAAATAACCCCGACGGCGGCGTTATCTCGCCGCAACAACTACGGACACTGGCGCGCAGTCGCTGGCTGATCGTCGATGAGTCTTTCGTTGAAACGCAGCCCGAACAGAGCGTGGCAGCGCACGTGTCCGATCGCATGGTCTTGTTGCGCTCCTTCGGCAAGTTCTATGGCCTGGCCGGGCTACGCCTCGGATTCGTCATCGCGGTGCCGGACGTCGCTGTACGCCTGCGTGCGATGATCGGCGATTGGCCCGTGAGTTCAGACGCCGTCGCGATCGGTAGTGCGGCCTATGCCGATCAGGCTTGGCGCGACATCACACTGGCACGCCTGCTCAGGGATTCGCGCCGGCTCGATCGCGTATTGAAGAATGCGGGGTTCGCCACCCGCGGCGGTACAGCGCTGTTTCGTCTAGCAGAAACTACGGACGCGCATGCCTGGTTCCGGAAGCTCTCCGCCCAAGGCATTCTCGTACGTGCCTTCGACGCGCAGCCCACCTGGCTGCGATTTGGGATTCCCGGTGTGCAGGATTGCGCGCGGCTAGAGGCAGCGTTGCTATGAGCGAAGACGACATCAACCGCGCCCACACCGAGGCCATGATCGCGCTCAAGTCCGAGCGGGACGACCTCATGCGCACGAAGAAGGAGAAGCGCGGGCTACTGATCGTTCACACGGGCGACGGCAAGGGCAAGTCGACGGCTGCGTTCGGCATGGTGGCGCGCGCGCTGGGGTGGGATATGCGTGTCGGCATCGTCCAATACATCAAAGGCAAATGGAAAACCGGCGAGCGCAATCTCTTCGCCCGGTTCCCCGATCTCGTGCGCTACGAGGTGATGGGCGAGGGTTTCACGTGGGAGACGCAGGATCGCTCGCGCGACATCGCTGCGGCGGAAAAAGCCTGGGCAACGTCGTTGGAAATGATCGCCGATCCGGACCTGCACCTGGTGCTATTGGATGAACTCAACATCGCGCTGCGCTATGAATACCTCTTGGTCGATGCCGTCGTGGCTGGCCTTAAGGATCGCCCGCGCGACAAGCATGTGGTGGTCACCGGCCGCAACGCGCCGCAAAGCTTGATCGATATCGCTGACCTGGTGACGGAGATGCGCCTGGTGAAGCACCCGTTCGAGGCCGGTGTCCGTGCCCAGCGGGGGGTCGATTTCTGATGTTGCGCGTGCTTGCCCTCGCCGCAATGCTTTCCGCGCCAGCGCATGCGGCGCCGGCACGCATTGTTTCGCTCAATCCATGCTTGGATGCATTGTTGGTGGAGTTGGCGGACCGATCACAGATCGCGGCCGTCAGTCACTACGCCCGCGACCCCGCTTCATCGAGTATTGCCGAGATCGCCGCCACTCTGCCGATTACCTATGAGTCCGCTGAGGAAGTGATCGCGTTGTCGCCGGATCTGGTGATCACCAGCCGCCATTCAGCGCTCGCCACACGCAATGCCTTGCGTCGCCTCAACATCCAGACCGAGCTGTTCGAGGTCCCCGATACCGTGGAGGCGAGCGAGGCGCAGGTGATGCGCATCTCGGGCCTGGTGGGACATCCCGGTCGCGGTGAAGACCTGATCGCGCGCATTGACGCCGCCATTGCCGCTGCTAAGCCGGCCACTGACGCCCCAGCGATCCCGGCGGTGCTGATCGAACCCAGTGGATTTACCGTTGGCGCAAATACATTGACCGACGACATGTTCCATCGCTCCGGCTTTGCCAATGCCGCGGCGCGCTACGGCGTCGGCAAGGCCGGCAACATCGCGCTGGAGCGGCTGATCGCCGATCCGCCGACGGTGTTGTTCGCCGGCGTGCCCGATCCAAACAAACCCGGCTGGGCAGAGCGCATTTTGCGTCACCCGGCGATGCGTCATATCGGCGCTCGTATCATGCGCGCGGACTATCCGCAGCGGCTGATGTATTGCGGCGGCGCCGTCCTGATCGAAACCGCGCGCGTTCTCGCCGCTACGCGTAAGCGCGTGCAAGAGGCGCAGCCATGACCGACCGCACGCCGTGGGGCCTGCTCCTGCTTGTCGTGGTCTTGCTCGCCGTGCTGTGCGGGCTCAGCCTTGTGGCCGGCAAAGTTTGGATTCCCTGGGACGCCTGGTTCTCCCACGACTTGCGGTGGGCAATCATCGCCGAACTGCGCCTGCCGCGCACGATCCTTGCAGTGTTCGTCGGGGCGTCGCTGGCGATGTGCGGCGCGGCGTTTCAGGGCTATACGCGCAATCCCATGGCAGACCCCGGGATTCTGGGGGTGTCCTCCTCGGCCAGTTTCGGGGCCGTGTTGACGCTCTACATGGGCATGGGCGCATCATCGGTTTGGCTTCTGGCCACGGGCGGCATGCTCGGCGCTTTGATCGGCACGACGCTCTTGATCCTGATGTCCGGTGCAACGTCGAGTGTGCTCACGTTTCTTCTTGCCGGCTTGTTCCTGAACACCATCGCGTCATCATTAACCGCGCTCGCCTTGAATCTCGCGCCAACGCCGTGGGCCGTGAACGAGATCGTGAACTGGCTGCTGGGCTCTCTGGCGGACCGCAGCTTCGACGAAGTGACGTTCGCGCTGCCATTCATGGTGATCGGTATGGGTATCCTGCTCTTTACGGGGCGTACCTTGGATGCCTTGACGCTCGGCGAATCCACCGCGCGCTCCATGGGTGTGCATGTCAATCGCGCGCGATTGCTGATTGTGTTGGGCGTGGGCCTTGCGGTTGGCGCCAGTGTTGCGGTCACCGGGTCGATCGGCTTCGTCGGACTGTTCACACCCCATATGGTGCGACCTTTCGTCGGCTCACGGCCGAGCGCGACGTTGATTCCCAGTGCCCTGGTTGGTGCGGTGATCGTGCTCGCCGCCGACATCGCGGTGCGGGTGTTTCCATCGACGGTCGAATTGAAATTGGGCGTTGCCATGGCGATCCTCGGTGGACCGTTCTTCCTGGCGCGCCTCATGAACGTGCGGCGGACTGTGGCATGAGCGGGCTGATCGCAACCGATGTCGCCGTGACGCTGGGCACCAAAGCGGTGCTGCAGGGCGTCACGCTCAGCTTTGCGCCGGGGCAGGTGACGGCGATCATCGGGCCGAATGGCGCGGGAAAGTCGACGTTGCTGACGTGCCTTGTCGGTCTCCGTCGGCCGGACCGCGGCACCGTATCAGTCGGTGGGACGTCCCTTGCGGCGATCCCGGCGCGGGAGCGCGGGCAAACGATCGCCTACCTGCCGCAGACACCGGAAGTGGCATGGCCCGTCACGGCGCGCACCTTGGTCGGCCTCGGTCGCACACCCTTTACGGGCGCCCGCGGTCTGACGGCCGTCGATATCGCCGCCGTGGATCGCGCCTTGCGCGTGACCGAGACCGAGACGTTGGCGGAGCGCATCGTCGAAACGCTTTCCGGCGGCGAGCGCGCGCGTGTGTTGTTGGCCCGCGCGCTGGCCGGTGAACCGCGATGGCTCCTGGCGGACGAGCCGCTGCATGGCCTCGACCCGCGCCATCAGCTCGATGCATCCGACTTATTCCGCCGCATGGCGCACGAGGACGGCCGTGGTGTCGTTGTCACGCTGCACGACCTGCACGTGGCAGCGCGCGTGGCGGACCGCATCGTCGTGCTTGCCGACGGCCAAGTGCTCTGCGACGGGCCGCCGGTCGAGGCGCTCGCGTCGGAGGTGCTTGAACGGGCCTATGGCGTGCGTGCGCGCACGGTTCCGGGGCAAAGCGGGCCGCTGATCGAAATCCTCGGCCGTCATGATTGACCCCCTGCTGGTGCTGACATCGGCAGCGCTTGAAGCCGCTGTTGGCTATCCCGCGCAGCTTCACAAGCGTGTGCCGCATCCCGTGGTTTGGATCGGGAGTCTGATCGGTGCGGCCGAGCGCGTTTTCAATCGCACCGAGTGGCCCGGGCGACGCCGCAAAGTCGCTGGGGTCTGCACCGTCATTGGCGTGGTGCTGATCGTGGGTGCCGCAGGCACGGCGATCGCGCGCCTCGGCGCGATCGCCGTGGTCATCGCGGCGACAGTGGGACTGGCGCAACGCAGCCTGCACGATCATGCTGCCGCCGTGGCGGTCGGGCTGCGCACGGATGATCTTCCGGCCGCGCGGTTGGCCGTGGGTCTGATCGTCGGTCGCGACACCGCCGATCTGGACCAAGGCGGCATCACTGCTGCCGCCTTGGAAAGTCTTGCCGAGAGTTTCAACGACGGCGTGATCGCGCCGCTGTTCTGGCTGTTGGTGGCGGGATTGCCAGGTCTCTTCATCTACAAAGCCATGAACACCGCGGACAGCATGATCGGCCACATGGAACCACGCTGGCGCGATTTCGGCTGGGCCGCCGCGCGCACGGACGACATTCTGAACTACATTCCGGCCCGCATCGCCGGTGGGCTCGTCGTCCTTGCCACCGGCGGCGGTTGGTCCGTCATGCTGCGGGATGCGCCCAAGCATGCCTCGCCCAACGCCGGCTGGCCCGAGGCGGCCATGGCTGGGGCGCTTCAGGTGACGCTCGGCGGGCCGGCACGGTACGACGGCGCGTTGCATGTGCGTCCCACCTTCGGCGACGGGCCCGCGCCGCGGCCCGAAGATCTCACGCGTGGTCTGGCGATCTATCGCCGCGCTTGCTTCGCAGCATGGATCTTTCTGCTGGCCGGAGGTGTGCTATGGCATCTCTGATGATCCAGGGCTGCGGCTCGGATGTCGGCAAGTCCATTCTGGTTGCGGGCCTGTGCCGCCTGTTCGCCAACCGCGGCCTGCGCGTGCGCCCCATCAAGCCGCAAAATATGTCCAACAACGCCGCCGTGACCGCCGATGGCGGCGAGATCGGCCGCGCCCAGGCCTTGCAGGCCATGGCCTGCCGCGTGCCGCCCACGGTCGACATGAACCCTGTGCTGCTGAAGCCACAAAGCGATGTGGGCGCGCAGGTGATCGTGCGCGGCAAACGCCTCGGCAACCAGCAGGCCAGCACCTATCAGGGCAACAAGGGCGCGCTGCTCGACGTGGTGCTGGAAAGCTTTCATCGTCTTGAGGGGGAAAGCGATCTTGTGCTGGTGGAAGGTGCCGGTAGTCCCGCCGAGATCAATCTGCGCGCCAACGACATCGCCAACATGGGCTTTGCGCGCGCCGCCAATGTGCCCGTTGCGCTCGTGGGCGACATCGACCGCGGCCATGTGATCGCCGCCGTTGTCGGTGCACATGCGGTGCTGGACGCGGCGGATCGCGCCATGATCCATGGATTCATCATCAACAAATTTCGCGGCGATCCGGCGCTGTTTGTTGACGGCCGTACCGAGATCGTGCGCCGCACCGGTTGGCGCGACTTCGGCATGGTGCCCTGGCTTGCCGCGGCTCGTCGGCTTCCGGCGGAGGACGCGGTGGTGCTGCAAGCCGAGTCGCAGTCGGTCAAAAAGACTTTCAAAGTCGTGGCGCTACTTCTGCCGCACATCGCCAACTTCGACGACTTCGACCCGCTGCGCGCCGATCCGCATCTTGCCTTTATGTACGTCACCCCAGGCATGGCGGTTCCCGGCGACACAGACGTATTGATCATCCCCGGCACCAAGACGACGCTGGGCGATCTCGCCTTCCTGCGCCAGCAAGGGTGGGACATCGACATTGCCGCGCACCTGCGGCGCGGCGGCCGCGTGCTCGGCATCTGCGGCGGCCTGCAGATGCTCGGTAAGCGCATTGCCGATCCGGACGGTATCGAAGGCGCGCCAGCCACGGCAGACGGGCTGGGCTATCTCGATCTTGAGACGCTGCTGACGGCGGATAAAGTGCTGTGTCCTGTCACCGGCCGCTTGAGCGACGGCGGTGCGCCGTTCCAGGGCTACGAAATGCACGTCGGCCGGACGACCGGGCCGGCGCTTGCACGCCCATTCGCGATCTTGGATGAAGGCCGCGCTGACGGCGCCACCTCTGGCAACGGTCGGGTCGCGGGTACTTATGTGCATGGGCTGCTGCAAAGCGGGGCGGCGCGCGCCGCAATTTTCGGCGTCGGCGCGCCCGCTCGCGATCATCAATTCGCCGTCGACGCGCTCCTTGATGAGATCGCGTCGGCGCTTGAGCAGGCGCTCGACGTCCCGGCGCTCGCAGCTCTGGCCGGTGTGAGGTTGCCATGAAATTCCCCGCCGTCGCGCCTCTGGATGCGGAACTTCAAGCACGAGCGACCGCGCGGGTGGCCGCGCTTGCCAAGCCGCCCGGTGCGTTAGGTCGCGTCGAGGCGCTTGCCGTACAACTGGCGGCGGTGCGCGGATCGCTGACGCCGGACGTGGGGCGGGCTGTGCTGTTGATCTTCGCGGGCGACCACGGCCTGACGGAAGATGGCGTCTCCAGTTATCCCGCCGCCGTCACAGGCGCCATGGTCGATACCATGCTCATCGGCAAGGCGAGCGCGAATGCCTTTGCCGCGGCTGTCGGGGTCGAGGTGCGCGTGATCGATGCCGGCGTGGCGCGGCCGATCCTGGGCCGTGCGCGCCATGAAGACGGATTCACCGACCTGAATGTCCGCCGCGGCACGGCGAATGCAGCCCGCGCGCCCGCCATGACCCGCACGGAAGCTGAAACCGCGTTGACTCGAGGCTTCATGACCGCGGAGCGTACCGTGCGGCAGGGCTTCGGCCTTCTTGCGCTCGGCGAGATGGGCATTGGCAATACCGCCGCTGCGGCGCTGGTGATGCATCGGCTGACAGATATCCCCCTGGCACATTGCGTCGGCCGCGGTGCGGGTCACGACGACGCCGGGCTGGCCCGCAAGCTCGCGGTACTGGAGCGCGCGGCGGCGCGCACTGCTGCGCGCGATCCGATCGATGTGCTGTCGGAATTCGGCGGCTGCGAGATCGCCATGATGGCCGGCGCGGTGATCGGCGGCGCCGCGGCGCATGCTGCCGTGGTGATCGACGGCTTTATCTCGACGGCCGCAGCGCTTGCCGCGATCCGTCTCGTGCCCGAGGTACGGCCCTACTGCTTCTTTGCCCACACATCGGAAGAACAGGGGCATGGGCGCCTGCTTGCAGAACTCGCCGCAGAGCCCTTATTGGATTTGGGATTGCGTCTCGGCGAGGGCACCGGCGCACTGTTGGCGGTGCCGATCCTGCGCGCCGCCGCGCGCCTCCTGAGCGACGTTGCCACACTGGACGAAGTGCTCCAGGATATAGGCTGAAATGCGCCGCGAGCTCGACCTTCTTATCTGCGCGATCCAGTTCCTCACGCGCCTACCCACACCGGCCCTGCCGCAGTTTGAGGCGGCGTGGATTTCCCATAGCGCCAGATACTTCCCTCTGGTCGGTCAGCTGGTGGGTGCGATCAGCGGCGGTATCATGCTCCTGGCGGCGAAGGTTTGGCCGCTACCGATTGCAGCGGCGCTCGCGGTTACGGTCGCGATTCTGGTCACCGGTGCCTTCCACGAAGACGGTCTTGCGGATACCGCGGACGGCCTGGGTGGCGGCCACGATGCGGCGTCGCGGCTTGCTATCATGAAGGACAGCCGCATCGGGACTTTCGGTGCGCTGGCTCTCGTCCTTTCCCTCATCCTCAAGATCGCAGCCCTCAGCACGATCCCTCTGCCTATTGCGGTGGGGTTGCTGGTCTTTGGTCATGGCGCGGCACGGTTTGCGGCGGTCATCCCCATGGCGCTGCTGCCCTACGTTGGCGATCCCACGCAGGCGAAAGTTAAACCAACGCCCGACCGCGTCGGCTGGGAGGAGGTCGCCATTGCCGCGATGCTCGTGCTCTGGCCGCTGGCGTTTGTTGCCACGGTGCCAGCCGTCCTTGGTGCGACGTGCGGTATCATCTTCGCCAAGCCCCTGGCGCTGACCGCGCGCCGGCTTGTCGGCGGGCAGACCGGCGATATCCTCGGCGGGGTCGAGCAACTGTTCGAGCTTGGATTTATGCTTGGCGCCGCGGCCGCGGTGCATAACGTACGATGAAGATCCTCGTGGGATCACTGCGCCAGCTCGACACTCTCATCGAACGTCATGCGCCGTCTCATGTGATCACCCTTCTGGCCCCCGACAGCGACGTGCCGCAGTGCCCGACGATCGCCCCGGACAAGCGTTTGATCATGCTGTTCCACGACCTCGCGGCGCCCATGCCCCCGCTTTTGCCCCCGGACGGCGCTTCAATTCAACGGCTGCTCGCCTTCGGCGCGACGTGGGACGAAAGTGCGCCGGTGCTGATGCATTGCTGGGCCGGCGTCAGCCGCTCCCCGGCGGCGGCATTCATTCTCGCGTGCGCGCGCAGCGCGCCGGGCCAAGAGCACGCGGTCGCGCACCGTCTGCGCAGCGCCTCGCCCTTTGCCACGCCCAATGCACTCATGGTCGCCCTTGCCGATGAAGCGTTGGGCCGTGAAGGCCGTATGATCGAGGCGATCCGCCAGATCGGCCGCGGCGCGGATTGCGGTGAGGGGATTGCTTTCGCTCTCGACCGCGACGGCGACGGCTGGCGCTAGGCGACCGCCGACGTTGCGGCGATCAGCAACGCAGGCGGAAAGCGCATGATGGCCGTCGTGCCGGCCCCGAGCTCGCTTTCCATCACCAACTCGCCACCGAGCAGTCCCATGTAGTGCTTACAGATCGACAGACCCAGGCCCGTCCCTTGGCCGACACGGGAGAGGGCCGGGTTGCCTTGCAGAAAGGGCTCACCGATGCGCTTCAGTATCATCGGTTCGATGCCGGGCCCGTGATCGACCACCATCATGTCCAGGCTGCCACGCTGGCTGAGGATGGCCCGAATCTGGACTGTGGCGCCCGGTGCGGAGAACTTGATCGCATTTGAAAGCAGGTTGATCAGCACTTGGCGGATGAAGCGCTCATCGCCCAGAATCTGCGGCAGCCGCGGCGGTATGTTTGTCGCCAGGTGGAGGTCGAACTGTGCCGCCAGTTGCTCGACGAACGACACCGCGCGGGTGACAACCCCGCCGACGTCGACCGCCTGTGCCTGAATTTGCTGGGCGCCGGATTCGACCTTCGCCATGTCGAGGATGTCGTTGACGATATTGAGCAGGTGTTCGCCCGAGCGGTGGATATGGTCGGCATAGCTGACATAGACCGGTGCAATCGTGTCGCCCATCACCTTGCCTTTGATGATGTCGGAGAAGCCCATGATGGCATTCAGGGGCGTGCGGAACTCATGGCTCATGTGCGCGAGAAAACGGCTCTTGGCCTCGTTGGCGTCTTCCGCGAGTGCCTTGGCATGGCGCAGCGCTTCCTCGTTATCGCGCGTCCGCTCGATCTGTTTGAGAATGATCACCGCGAAGACCGCCATGGCGAAAATGATAGCCAGAATGCCCGCCATGATGCGGTCTCGGGTCTGACGCCAGGTGTTGAGATAGTCGTCGCCGTTCAGATAGACCGACACGGTGAGCGGCAGGTTGTCCAAGCGCCCGTGAGCGTTGACCTCTCGCACACCGCCCATGCGCGCAGCATACACCATCGGCGCGCCTGGCTTAACGCGCGCACTCATGGTGGAAACGTATTGCTTGATCTCAGGATCGAAGTCACCGATGCGTGAACGCTCGTTCAGCATCGAGGCGACGAGATATCCATCCGCGGTCCACATCGTTACGCGGCCCGCCGGGCCAACGTCGAGGTTTTCATAGAATGCGCTGAAGTAGGAAGGCTTCATGATGCCGATCACAATCGCGATCACGTCGCCCTTGCTGCCCCTCACTTTCATGCCCACCGGCAGGAACCAGCGCTCGTTGCCGCCGTACTCGCCCTCCCCCCTGTAGAGACTCCCGACATAGACATCGTCGGACCCTGCGGTCGGACTGGCTGGCGTCTTCTCGAATAGGTTGAGCGCCTTGTCGACCGGATAGACCTGGGCCGACGCAAGCGGGCGGCCATCCGGGTCGACGATCAGGAAGTTCGACGCATAGGGCATGCCGGAGAGTTTCTCCACCATCAGGTTGTGGAGGTACTCCTCGTCCACCACGTCGAGATCAACACTCGATCGGTACACGTCGCCAAGACCGGCGATTACCTTGAAGGTCTCGCCGAAGGTGCGGGCCGCGTGAGATTCTACGGTGAGCGCGGTGGAGCGCGCCGTTCGGAAAGCGTTGTCGACGGCGTCGTTATATTGCCCGTTGAGGTGGTACCAGCCGGCGGCTACGACGATGACCACGAAGGTCAGCAGGAGCATGAGCGTCGCCCGCCGCAGCCGCAGCAGCGACGAAAAACTCTCCAGACTCGCAGGTGGGCTGGATCGCGCCATCGCCGATACCGGCCTTGTCCCCAACAAAACACACGCGACAACCGTAGCGGCAACACCACGCCCGCGCGCAGACGCGTTCTTAAGCGCCAGGTGCTGCCGAAAACTTAGCGATGGCCATTTTCAGAGCCTTGAACAACTGCTGCCCAAGCTCACCGCCCTCGCCGCCGATCTTCTCTCGTAACACAGCGCGCATCGTGTCGATGTGGGCGCGCACGATCTCAAGGCTGGCGTCGTCCTGGCGGCAGGGAGGCTTGGTGACTTCGTAGAGACTCTTGGCGAATACGGTGATCAGAGGATACCCGAAGGTGCCGCCCTGGCCGCGCAATTCATGGCCGATCAGGTTGATTTCCTCGAAGTAGCCGTTGCGCTCGCCCGACAACTCTTTCGCAAGCGCGACCTGCTTCGACAACCGGTCGAGATACTGCTTCGCCCAATCGAGGAAGCCTTCGGCCTCGCGCTTGAGGGCGGATTCCGCGTTGACGAGCACGTCTTCCGGCAGCGTGAAGGGCTGGCGGGCGTTGGAGCCCATCATCTTCTGCTTCAGGTAGTTCGGCAGTTTGAATATCCAGGTGTCGCTGCCGACGTTGGCCGCCTTCTCCACCCGATCCTTCGAGTAGACCACCGTGGCGTGCGATTCATCCGGCCGCCGCCGCTCGATGCCCTTCGGCGGACCGGCCTTCGAGCGGCGCCGATCAGGGCCGAAATAATTTTGGGTCGTGATGTACTGGCGCGGCACCTCGATGATCCGCTGCAGCACTTTGTATATATTGTCGACGGAGAACGGCTTCGCCATGAAGTCCGTCACGCCACGGTTGCGGGTTTCTTCGACGTTGGTTTTATCGGCTGCGCCCGAGAGCATGATGAACGGCATGAAACGATTGGGGGATTGCTTGTCGTCGCGCAGCCACTGCAGAACGTGAAGCCCGCTCACCGGCGACATGACGAGATCCGAGACGACGATGTCGATCGGCTCCACCGCGGTCGAAAAGCCCTTCGAGGTGAGCTTGAGATATTCGACTGCTTCCCGGCCGTTCTTTGCCTTCTGGACGCGCGTGAAGCCGATACGCTTCAGGCTGTTGACCAGAATATCGAGCATGTAATCGTTGTCTTCGATCACCATCAGAGAAATCCGGTCCTGGCCCAGATTCTCCGGCGCTTTACTCATCATCGACGACACGAAAACGACCCTTCAGGGCCCACCAGCCCCTGCTCGAAACGAAACGGGTGTACGCTCGTTCGCGAATGATTGGTAGCGACTCAAGCCCATCAAGACGGTTGGCCCGACTGCGGAAGCCCCCCAAGAGCGCCATCCTGTCCTGAAACCAATTTTAGGGCCGCAGACCTAGTCCCTTCAAGGACTTCGGCTCGACTTTTCGTTGAGTCGCGGGGCCAGGACGCTCGAAAGCGCCGACAATCTGCGCCGCATTCCCGTTCCAGGTCAGATTGCGCCTCTGAATCGTGGCGCGGGCCGCGCCGCCCAGCCGGTCCCGCAACCCTGGGTCGGCAATGAGCCGGGTTAGAGCCCGCTTGAAGTCCGACGGGTTACCCGGGTCAAACAGCAACGCGTTTTCGTTGTCCGACAGGATTTCCCGCAGATTCGGCCGGTTCGGGGCCACCACAGCGCGTCCCAGAATCATGTATTCGAACAATTTCAGGGGCGAGGCATAGGCGGTGGGTTTGGGCTGAAGCGCGATACTGAACAGCGCGACGAACGTGGCGAGTGCGAATGCGGCGAAGAGGATTGCACGGAGGGGGAGCTAGTGTCCGAATACGCGAACCATGAGTGCCTCAAGAACCCGTGCCCGCTATGCGAACGTAAAAGATGCCGCGCCGTATGCGAGTCGAAGCTAGGTGGTGGTGGTGCAGCGATGCCGTTCGCGCCATTTTTCCGCGCCGGCCGCGGACATTTATCGCGACACTTCGAAAGCGCAATCTCTTGCGTTGTTTGTCTTCCGTCGAACATCCATTCGTTGGGAGAAGTTGCGGATATTAGGGTCAAAACCCAATAAAAGTAAAGTATTGAGCGTTGAATCGGATAATGATTCTCTGAGTCCCTCAGTCTATGGCGAGGGTGAGGATGATGAGAAGCAACTTGTTCTGGCTCAATGACGAGCAATGGGAGCAAATCCAACCGCTTTT
>CANJPQ010000023.1 GCA_947476275.1 Fidelibacterota bacterium | reverse complement strand
CCTTGACCACCCGCTCAGCAGGGGCCTTGCCGGGAGAGTTTTTTGAGGAGGGTTGGGGCTTCATCTTCGTTCCTTCGTCACTGCGACGAAGCCCCAACCCTCCTTAATTCACAACCTCAAATCTGTGCCAAAGGTGCTGACGGGGTACAGCAGAGGTAAGAGAGCGAGATAAATTCTGCATCTATTGCAGTGTTGTATTCGACTCGGCGGAGAGACCTGGAAGCCGCCCAAGCTGGGAGCACATCGTCAATGATGAGAAAATCATCACCAGGGAAAATATCGCACTTTGTTGTCGGTCGTGTAATTCCAGCAAGGGTGCGCGGCTACTAGCGGACTGGATCAATTCCGCTTACTGCAGGAAGCGGGGAATCAATGGAGAAACGGTGGCTGCAATCGTGAAAGCTGCGCTTCAGACTTCAAACTTCGACGGAACCGAAGATTAGTCTTGGGACAAGCACAAGGAGTTGGCTACCGTCACAAGATAACGGCCCCCACCGCGAGGAAGGGGCCGTTGTCGTTTCCGGCTGGGTTATATTTTCGGTCGGATATCACTATACCCCCGCTGGTTTCCCAACGGGGTGTTTGGCCTGTCGAAACCGAAAAAGGGGTGGGATGCCTACTTCGTATAGGTGAACTTGGGCATGCCCTTCAGGACGTCCTTGGTGGCGCCCGACAGCACGATGCGGTCGGGTGCGATGCGCAGGTCCTGGTAGGCAATCGCGACCAAGTGGTCGCCCATGCCCAGGAAACCGCCCACGCTCACGATGGCATACGGAATGCGGTCGTCGCGGTTGATGATCAGGTCGTCGATCTTGCCGACGGTCTCGCTGGCATCGTTATAGACGGTGGAGCCAATGATCTTTGTGGCCCGGAAGCCGGTCGCCAGCTTGGTCACGTCGACACGATAGAGTGCCTGGGGCGTGCCCTGGGCGACAGCTGAAACCGATGCGAACGGGGCCGCGACGATTGCCGCGCCGAACAGCGCCGTAGCTAGCAGAAGTGCTTTGATCATGGAAAACCTTTCATGGAATGTGTGACAAGAACGGGCGAAAGCGGGGAAAGTTGCGGCTTCGCAAAACGTGCAGCTCCGTGGCAAATTAGGGGGATGAACACGTCATCCGACCCGGCGGCCGTTTCCGGTCAGCTTCAGCAGGCGATGGGCCTTCACGGGCAAGGCCAGCTCGACGCCGCCGTCGCCCTCTACCGCACCATCCTGGCCCAGCAGCCGCGCCATGCGGATGCGTTGCATCTGCTCGGCATTGTCAGCATGCAGAAGGGCGATTTGCCGGAAGCCGTGCGCTTGATCGGCGAAGCTGTCGCCTCCGATACCGAACATCCCGCGGCGGAAAGCAACCTGGGCGTGGCGCTGCGCGGCCTGGGGCGGCTGGACGAGGCGCTGATCCATTTTGATCGCTCGGCCGCGCTCCAGCCGAATGCGGCGGAGACTCACTACAATCGGGCACTGACCTTGCTGGAAGCCGGTCGCCACGCGGAGGCCCTTGCCGGTTTTACCCGTACGGTGGAATTGGCGCCCCAGCATGCCCAGGCGCATATGAGTCGGGGCGTCGTCCTGGAACGCCTCGAGCGCGACGCCGAAGCCATCGGCGCTTACGACACGGCGCTCGCGCTGACGCCGAATGATCCGCGTGTGCTGTACGATCGCGGCCACGCGCGTTACGCGTTAGGCGAGATCGCCGCGGCGGAGGCGGACTTTCGCCGCGCGCTGCACCTGGCTCCGAATTTCGCCGAGGCCCATATGGCGATGGCGGAAAGCCTTCTCCTGACCGGCCGCTCCGCCGAGGGCTGGCGGGAACTCACGTGGCGCTGGCACGCGGCGTCGATGGCGCCGTACCGGCGATCCTTTGCCGTCCCGGAATGGCGCGGTGAACCCATTGCCGGGAAGACGATCCTGGTCCATGCCGAACAAGGCTTCGGCGATACGATCCAGTTCTGCCGCTTCGTGCGCGATGTCGCCGCGCGCGGGGCGCGGGTGGTGCTGGAGGTGCAGCCACAGCTTCTCGGCGTTCTGCAGGGCGTGGAAGGGGCGGCGCAGGTGGTCGCCAGCGCAACGTCGCTGCCGTCCTTCGATACGCATGCCTTGTTGATGGACCTGCCGGGTCTGCTGGGGGTCGACCCCCTGACCATGCCGGCGCGCGCGGCCTATGTCGCGGCGGAGCCGGCACGGGTGGCCGCGTGGCAGGAAAAGTTCGCCCCTGGCGCCCCTTTGCGTGTGGGGCTCGCCTGGGCGGGGCGCGCCGTTCACCGCTACAACCAGCGGCGCAGCGTCGGGCTGGACGCGCTGGCGCCGCTGCTGTCCTTGCCCGGCGTGGAGTTCGTGGCGCTTCAACCGGACGCCGTCGTGCCGCCCGGCAAGTTTCCTCAGCTACACGTGCCCGGGGCGGCAATTATGGACTTTGCCGATACCGCGGCACTGATGGCCGGCCTCGATCTCATCATTTCCGTCGATACGGTGTACGCTCACCTCGGCGGCGCCTTGGGCAAGCCCACATGGGTCCTGCTGTCGTACATGCCCGACTGGCGCTGGCTTCAGACCCGCACCGATTCACCCTGGTATCCTACGGCGCGACTGTTCCGGCAGCGCCAGCCGCTTGCCTGGAGCGCGGTGATCGCCGACGTCGCGGCAGGGTTGGCGGCGCTCGCACGCTAAAAGTTCGCATCCCGAACACCTCTCGGGTTTCCACCAGGCGAACTTTGGTATCGAATAGAGTCTCCGCTCTTGGGGGCTCGTCATGGCCGAAGATCACAGCGTTCGTTCTCTGCTGCGCGGTTTGCGCATCATCGAAACGCTCAATGCCAACAACGGCGCAAGCCTGACCGATGTTGTCGGAGCCACGGGTCTCAATCGCGGCACCGCCTACCGCATGCTCGAAACCCTCGCAGGCGCCGGGTACGTGCGCCGTGGCGCGCGTGGCTCAGGCTATTGGCTGAGCCCGAAAGTGCGCGGCCTTGCGGATGGCTACCACGAGGAATCCTGGATTCCGGAGATCGCCCAGCCGCGCATGGATGACCTCGGCAATGAGATTGTCTGGCCTCTGTCGCTGACCACGGCCCTGGGCATTCACGTCATCATCCGTGCCACGACCGAAAGTCCGCTGACCTTTGTGCATGTGGCGATCGGCAGTCGCCTGCCGATGGTGGGCAGTGCGGCGGGGCGCGTGCATCTCGCCTTCACCAACGCCATCCAGCGCGGGCTGCTGCTGGAGATGATCCGCAAGTCCTCCGACGATCCGCGCGATCAGACCGCACACAACGATGCGGAGATCACCAAGACCTTGGCCAAGGTGCAGAAGGATGGATATGCGCTCTATGGTCGGGAGACCCGCTATTCCACATGTGCGGTACCGATCTTCTCGCAGCGTCGCGCCATCGCATCCTTGGTGATGCGCTTTCCCAGCAGCGCACTCCGGCCCGCAGAGATCGTGAAGCGCTATCTGCCGCTGTTGTCGAGCACCGCCAGCGCGATTGGCGTGGCGTTCGACGCCTATATGCCCCGCGGTGCGGAGCGTTGATGTCGAACGAGGCGGCCGGGCAGGGCGCCGGTCGGTGTCCCATCGCGATAGGTGATCGCGCCCGATAAGACTGTCGCGGTGTAGCCGTCCGCCTTCTGGAACAGGCGGCACCCCCCGGCCGGCAGATCGTGCGCCGCGAAGGGCGCATGCAGCGTGAGCTTGTCGTAGTCGATCACGTTCACATCCGCCTTGTACCCCGGCTTCAGCAGGCCGCGGTCGCCGAAGCCCCCGATGCGGGCCGTGTCGTGTGTCAGCGCCTTCACCACCCAGGGCACGCTCAATCGCTTTCCCACGCGATCGCGCGTCCAGTACGTCAGCATGAAGGTGGAGATGCTGCCGTCGCAGATGCGGCCCAGGTGTGCGCCGCCGTCGCCCAGGCCGACGACCGTCTCCGGCCGCTGCAGCATGTCCATCACCGCGTCAAGGCTCTGAAAGAAGTAATTGCGCGCCGGATGATAGATGATGCCGCGACCGTCGCGCTCCAGCATGATGTCGTAGGCAATGGAGAGGGCGGTCGTGCCCGTGCGCTTTGCGATGTTGTCCAGCCGTTCCGACGCCGGCGGCGCATAGTCGGGCGGCTCGCCCATGCGGTACATGTCCTCGACGCTGCGGCTCAGCGCCAGCACGCGTTTGTCGAGATGGTCCGGTGTCTCGCTCAGGATGCGCGCCTTCAATGTCGGATCGCGCAAGGCTGCAACGCGCTCCGCCAGGGGCATCTTGGCGATGGCGCGATAGCTCGCGCAGCCGATGAACGGGTGGCAGCTAAGTTCCAACCCATAAAGTATACCTACAGGGCGGGCGCAGACCTGTCCGTACATCTCCACGCCGTCGGCACGGGCCTCGGCGCAAGCGTTGGCCACTTGTTTCCAGCCCTCCGGATTCTCGCGGTATTCCAGCAGCGGAAAATGGACCGGCCGTCCGGAGATTTTCCCCAGCCGCTTAAGCATGGCGAACTCGGCGGAAAAGCCGTTGCTCAGATCGAACTCCGCCGCGGTTTGGAAGATGCCGGCGCCGACGTCCTTCATCGCGAGCGCGATGGCGGTGAGTTCGTCTTCCGACGCGGTGGTAGATGGGATGACCTCGCCGCCAGCCGTGCGATGTCCGGCAACGCGGGAGGTGGAGAACCCGAAGGCGCCGGCGGCAACGGCCTCTCGCACGATCGCGGCCATGCGCTTGATGTCGTCGCTATTCGCCGGCTCGCGGTCCACGCCGCGCTGGCCCATCACGTAGACGCGCAAGGGGCAATGCGGTACTTGGGCTGCGAAATCCACATCCGTGTGACGCGCTTCGATCGCGTCGAGATACTGCGGAAACGTTTCCCAGTTCCACGGCAGGCCCTCCGCCATGACGATGCCGGGGATGTCCTCAACCCCTTCCATCACTTCGACCATGATCTCGCGTTGGGACGGAAGGCAGGGCGCGAAGCCGACTCCGCAATTTCCCATCAGCACCGACGTGACCCCATGGCCCGACGATGGGCTCAGGCGGTTGTCCCAGGTGACTTGTCCGTCGTAGTGGGTATGGATGTCGACAAAACCGGGCGTGACGAGCCGTCCGCGCGCGTCGATCTCCTCGATTCCTGTCCCGAGATTCCTGCCGACCTCGGCGATCACGCCATTGTGGATCGCGATGTCGGCCTCAAAAGTCTCGGCACCGGAGCCATCGGCCACGGTCCCACCACGGATCACCAAATCGTATTTCATCGACGCATGGTACGGGCCCCGGCGCGGGGCGTCCTGCTCACTCGGCGCTTTATTCGCATGGCGAACCCGCGTGTCCGCGCGGGAGATGACCCGCCGGTTTCCGTTCTCGGTCTCTTGACCGGCTTAGCCTTTCACCCCGCTATCGCTTGCCTTAGGGTAGCGGCTTCCAAGGGGGATGCATGTCTGCCACGCCGTCGCGCGCCTATGCCTGGTATGTGGTGGTGATCATCGGACTTGCGAACACCGTGTCCTCGATCGACCGCTCGTTCATAAGTCTGGTGGCGGAGCCGATCCGTATCGATCTGCAGATGAGCGACACCCAGGTCAGCTTGCTTATGGGGCTGGCCTACTTCCTGGTTTACAGCATCGCCGTTATTCCGGTCGCGGCGTTGGCCGATCGCCGTAGCCGTCGCAATATCATCGCCATCGGGATTACGATTTGGACAACCGCAACCGCGTTGTGCGGATTGTCGATGACCTATGTCCGGCTGTTCTTAATGCGCATGGGGGTCGGGCTCGGCGAGTCGATGTTGGGACCTTCGGCGGTCTCGGTCATCACCGACTACTTCCCCCGTCACCTGCTGGCGCGTGCCATGTCGATCTACACGGTCCTCGGCACCGTGGGGACCAGCCTCGCCTCGGTGATCGGCGGGCTTTTGTATCGCTATCTGGTCGAGCGCGGGGATCTAGTGCTGCCGCTGCTGGGCAGCCTGCGGCCGTGGCAGGCGGCATTCCTGGCGATCTCCATCCCCGGCTTTATCGTCTTGCTCCTGATCGTCACGACCATCCGCGAGCCGGAAAGGACTGGGGGGGGCGTGGCTGCGCGCGCCCCCGCGCCAAAGCCGCGCGAGGTTCGTGCGCATCTGTGGAACAATCGCCGCGCTATTCTCGTGCTCGTGGGTGGGTGCTCGCTGCTTGCCGCCAGTTCCGGTGTGGCACTCTGGAACACAATCCTCTTCATCCGCGTGTATGGCTGGGAGATCGGCAGGATCGGTCCGGCCCTTGGCACGGTTCAGATGATCTGCACGGTGCTGGGTGTGTTGAGCGGCGGGTGGTGCGCCGATTTCCTGCGCAGGAAGGGTTACGAAGATGCGAACCTTCGTATCATCCTCACCATCGTGGCGCTGATCACGCCGTGCTATCTGATGGTGCCCAATGCGGGTGACCCGTACATATCGCTTGCCCTCATCGGCATCGACGTATTCGGCACCAACATGTGTTTTGGCTGCATCACGCCCGCGCTGCCGCTCGTGGCGCCGCCCCGGATGAGATCCCAGATCGTCGCGCTCTATTTCTTCACCACGAACCTGCTGTCGACCGGCGTCACGACCGGCGTCGCCCTGATCACAGACTATGTGTTTGCCGATCCCGGGGCCGTGCGGTACTCGATGACCATCACTTACTTCATACTTCTGCCGGGCTCGTGGTTGCTGCTGTGGTTTGCGAGACCCGCCTATCTCGCGGAAGTGCGCCGTCTTAACGAGGCGGCAGCCTGACTAGGCCACGGTGACGTCCCGGTCAGCGAGGGCCGCATCGAGGTCGTCGAGCACCGCGATCAGAGGCTCCACGCCGCGGGCGATATCGGCGATGCTTTCCGACCGAGCCTCGAGTTCCGCTGCCATTGCCCCGGCTGTGCTTGCGCCGAACTGCAGGCACATGCCTTTCAAGGTATGGAGCGCGCGGCTCGCGGTGGTGTAGTCGTCGGTCGCGATCGACGTACGCAACTGGTCACGATAGTTGCGCAAGCCCTTGCGGAACTCGCCTAGCATGGCGCGGACTTTCTCGTCGCCGAATGCCTCGCGCAGCGGGGCAATGGCTTCCTCATCGAGCACGTCGGCGGTGGAGCGTTTGGGTCGCGCCTGCTCGGGGACTGTGTCGGCGTGTCGCGCTCGGCCCGCGCTCGGGTCGAGCGCATTGGCGAGTTCCACCCAATTGATCGGCTTGGCGAGGACCGCGTCGATCCCCGCATCAAGGTAAGCTGCACGCTGTTCGGGTAGGATGTTGGCCGTCAGGGCGATGATGGGAATTTGCGCCGCGGACGTGGGCAGGGCGCGGATGCGTTGGGTGGCCTGCATGCCGTCCATGACAGGCATTTGGATGTCCATCAGCACGATGTCGTAACGGTCGGTCCGCGCTTCCTCGAGCGCAGCCGCCCCGTTCGCGACTGCGCGCACGCGGTGGCCCCAGCGGCGCAGCATCGCTTCTAGCAGATAGCGCACGGTCTCGTCGTCTTCCGCGACCAGGACGCGTAAGGAGCGGGTAGGATGTGTTTGCGATGAATTCGCGGCGGATTCATCGGTTACGAAGGCCTGCTGCGCATAGATGCGCAAAGGGATGCGGAAGGAAAAAGTGGATCCTTCACCGGGAGAAGACTTGAGATTGAGCTTACCGCCCATGGCTTCCACCAGGCGCCGGCTGATGGCGAGGCCGAGGCCGGTCCCGCCTTGGCGTTGCGCGGTGCCCTGCGCACCCTGCGTAAAGGGCTCGAACAGGCGGGCCTGCATCTGGGCCGGAATGCCAATGCCGGTGTCGATCACTTCGGCGGTGAAGGCGATGCGGTCGGTGTCGAGCGGTTCCTGAGACAGCCGTAGTATCACGCTGCCGCGTTCGGTGAACTTGATGGCATTGCCGACGAGATTATGCAGGACCTGCCGGATGCGCGCTGGATCGCCAATGAAGGAGTCCGCCGGGGCGGAAGACGTATCGACGTGCAATGCGAGGGATTTTTCCCGTGCCAGCGGCGTCAGGAGTTCTCGCACGTCCGCGATGACAGCGCGCAGGCTGAAAGGTACCGGTTCGATCGCAAGGCGGTTGGCCTCGATCTTGGAGAAGTCGAGAAGATCGTTGAGCAGATGGAGCAGCACTCGTCCAGACGTGGAAATGCGCGACAGGCGATCGGATTGCTCCGCGGTCAGCTTGTCCGACTTCAAGAGTTCGGTGATGCCGAGGATACCGGTCAACGGCGTGCGCAGCTCGTGGCTCATCATGGCCAAAAAGTTCGACTTCGCCTCATTCGCGGCCTTGGCGCGCCTGCGCTCGACGTCGAGATGACTCATGAACCGGGAGATCGCCAGGATCGGTCCGAAGGAGGTGACCACCACCACGATCATGCTGACGGTCCAGATCACCCAGTTCATCTCGATCGGCGGCGGCGGGGGCAGGAGTTCCAGCGAAACGCCCGCGAATACCGCGCAGATCATTAGAACGCTTGCGACGATGGTCCACAAACCTGCCTTCTCACCGAAAAAAACGGTCGTCATCACGCCGGCGAAGACGAGGTAGATCAGTCCGAACGGCGATCCGAATGCAATCACCCGGCTGGCGCCCAACAGAAACGACAGAATGACGATTGAACCCGCTCTCACAGTGTAAGGCAGGCGATGCCGGAAGATCGACACAAGGGTCAAGCTGATGCACATCACGGCGGGGACGCGATAGCCGGTGAACCAGCCCGCTTCGAGCGGCTGAATAAGGCTGAAAATTGCGCCCGGAATGGTCGGGAGCAGCAGCCACGTCAGCACCGTGTTGCACACATCGGAGCGGATCGTCGCGATAGTTTTGCTTTCGGGTGTGGACATGGGCGCTGCGATCTAAGGCCTAGGTTCGCCGGGCTTGGATTTCGCCATGACGAAGTCGATCTCCAACAGACCCATGCGTTGACGTTCGCGCGTGCGCTTGAAGCGTCTCACCATGACGTATCCGGGCTTGGTGACATTCAATTCCACGCGCGTTGGGTCCAGTTCATACCCGTTAAGTGCCACAATCCGGGCGACATCGACTGTACGGAATCGCCCCATGCGGTCAGTGAACGTCCCCGACGAACTGCTCTGCTCCCCCGACTCATCGACCGAAATGGCATGCCAAGTCACCAGGGCCCCATTCAAGTACGTTCCGGCTTGGTCTTTGACCGTACCAACGAACACAAGCTGACTTTCAAGCGGGGTTTCTGTCACCTGGAAAAAGTCGTCGCCATCGGCCCAACTCGCGGGAGCGAGAAAGAAACTGAACAGGCCAACGACGATGATCCGGAACGTCCACGCCCTGGCCGGCCTCATCGCGTCGTGCTTCCCCAACCAACCCCTGGCAGCCCGACGGCTGACGGCGACACGGCATCGTCTTTGCCGGGGGGGCGTATGGCCACCAATATATCACCCCTGAGTGGGTTCGGCGAATGTGTAGGTCACCCGCAGAAATTGCAGGGAATGGCACAATTCATCGGGGCGATCCATGTACCGGCTGTTGCCGCGGGATGGGGCGCGTGGCAATCAGGACTTTCCCTGACGATGGTCCTGGAGACTTCCGATGCGCCGTGGCTATGTCGATACGTCCCTCGGTCAGGTGCACTATCGGGAATCCGGGCAAGGTCCGGTGCTCCTGTTGCTGCATCAGACCGCGGAATCCAGCCGCATGTACGCGGACGTAATGCCGCTGTTCGCACGAAACTTCCGCGTGATCGCGATCGATACGCCGGGCTTCGGGGAGTCGGACAAGCCGGATGCGCCGCCGTCCATGGCGGACTATGCGCGGTGCATGTTCGAGGCTTTGGAGCGCCTGGACGTCCGCACTGCTCGCATTCTCGGACACCATACCGGCGCGTCCATCGCCGTCGAGATGGCGGCGAGTCGGCCGGACCGGGTGCAGAAGTTGGTCCTGTCCGGATGTCCGGACTATGACCCGGAGGTGCGCGCGGAGAAATTGAAGACTGTCGCGCCCGCGTCTCTCGCCGCGGACGGAAGCCACTTTGCCAAAGCCTGGGCCCGTGTGGCGCCGTATCGTACCGGCTGGGCGACGACCGAACAGACAGATCGTGCTGCGCAGGACACTCTCAAGGCCGGGCCGAACTACTATTTCGCCTACGTTGCGGTGTTCTCATACGACGTGCGGGCGCGCATTCCTGCCATCACCGCGCCGACCTTGTTGATCGGCGGCGAAACCGACACCCTGACCGCCCGCTTGCCGCTCATCCAGCCGCTGTTCCGCAAGGCCGAACTTCATGTCTTCAAGGGAAGCGGTTCTTTGCCGCTGAACGAAATCCCGCAGGCGTTTGCCGATCGCGTTGCGGCGTTCCTTAGCGTGCCCTAGAGGATTGCGCAGGCGCGTTCGAATGGCAGGCGCGGGCTGCGTTCGAAGATCTTGCTCTCGTCGCCATAGCCGATGTTGCACATGAAGTTGGTTTTCACCCGTCCTTCCGGCCAGAACGCCGCGTCGACTTTCTTCGCATCGAAGCCGCTCATCGGACCGACATCGAGGCCCAGCGCGCGCGCGGCCATCATCAGATAGGCCCCCTGCAGGGAGCTATTCCGAAAGGCCGTCTCTTCCGCCAGTGCCGGGCTCGACGTGAACCACGCGCGAGCATCCGCGTGAGGGAACAACTCAGGCAAATACTCGAAGAACTGCGTGTCGTAGCCGATCACCGCCGTGGCCGGCGCCGCCATGGTCTTTTCGAGGTTGCCGGAGGAAAGGGCCGGGCGCAGCTTTTGCTTCGCTTCCGGCGACACGACGAACAGGATGCGTGCCGGGCTGCTGTTGGCGCTGGTCGGTCCGAACTTCATCAGTTCGTAGACCTCCCGCAGCAGACTTTCCGCCACCCGCTCCGGGGTCCACCCGTTGTGGGACCGGGCTTCCCGGAACACCTGGTCCAGGCATGAGGCGGGAAGGGCGTCGCGCATCGATGTCACTCCATCACATATCGTGCGGCGCATCTGGCTATAATTCCCGCCGTGGCGCAAGGTCGGCAGGACCATGGACCGGCCGTGCGTCTTTAAATTAGGATAAGATTCTCCGCGCGAGAGATCGGCTTCGTTCCATGGAAATCCAGCAACTTCGACACTTCGTTGCCGTGGCGCGTTACGGCCACCTTGGCCGCGCCGCGGACGACCAGAAGCTCACCCAGTCCGGGATCACGCGCAGCATCCAGTCGCTCGAAGAGTTTTTGGGTGTGAACCTGCTGCGCCGCACGGCGCGCGGCGTGACGCTGACGCCGGTCGGCAAGGAATTGTTGCGTCACGCCGAAGCGATCGTCAATCAGCGCGAGCGCGCACTCGGTGCAATCGAGATCTTCATGCGCGGCGATATCGGCGCGGTGACGATCGGCACGACCAATACAACAGACTATGACTTCATGCCCGAGGTCTCCGCCCAAGTGCTGTCGAAGCACCCGGGCTTGCGCATTGCCATCAAGTCCGGCCCGTATCTCGATCTGGTCGACGCCCTGCGCATGGGGGAGATCGAACTTATCGTCGGTCTGATCGACCCGAGCTTCCGCCATCCCGAGGTGGTCACCGAGGACCTGTTCTTGACGCGCTCGGTCGTCGCTTGCCGTCCGGCGCATCCGCTGGCGACAAAGGACGAGATCACCCTCGAAGACCTGTCCGCGAGCAAATGGGCGATGCTGTCCAGCCGGGGTCTGCAGCATGCGTTCCATGCATTCTTTCAAAGCCAGCGGCTGACCATGCCGGAGCAGGTCATCAAATCCAATTCCCTGATCTTCATTCGCACGATTTTGTATCAGCTCGATGTGCTCACGGCCCTGCCGTGGAAATATCTCCAGGCAGATATCGCAGCCGGGACGCTGATTGCGCTCAAAGCGCCGACGCCGGGCGATTTTGCGAAGGTCGGCATTACGCGCCTTGCCGACGGCGAGCCGTCGTTCGCTGCAACCGTCATTCTCGAAGAAGTTCGGCGTCTCGGCGCCGAGCGCAGTGCCGCCCCTGCAGATGCGCCGCCGTCGCAATCGTGCGCGAAGGCCGTCAAGCGCGGCTAGATCCGTTCAGCAAGGCAAACCCCCGCCGATGTTCCGGGCGGGGCGTTTGACCTCTGGAACGCATCTCGCGCTAGCGCAGCAACAGCACCAGCAGAATGACCAGCAGCAACGTACCGCCGCCGCTCGGGTAGTAGCCCCAGCCTGTGCTGTAGGGCCACAGCGGCAGGCTGCCGAGGATGATCAGGATCAGAATAACCAACAGGATTGTGCGCAGCACGGCAATAACTCCAGAAGATCCGTGCCGACATAACGCGAGTATCTCTCGGAAGTTGCAAAAACGGGCGCCCCGACCATCGGGACGCCCGTTGTGACTGACGCAATCGCGCTTATTTCGCCGCAGGTTGGCCCGTGACGGTGCGCAGCTCCGCGACCGTGGTGGTGCGCGGACCGTGGATCGGGGTGATGGTATCCACCTCCAGCTTCAGCCGCTTGATGTTCTCGAGAAGATTGGCGGTGAAAGGGTTGACCGGATCGAGAGCCGCCGTCGCCGGGGCTGCTCCCGGGCTGAAGGCGTCGCCTTCCATCAGGATTTTCTCCGCCGGCAGATAGACCATCGCGAAGCCTTCGCTGTGCCCGTTGCCGGCGAGGGAATGGATCTCGATCGTGCGCGCGCCATCGGTCAGGACGCCCTTGTCGGTGAACGTCTCGAATATCGGTGCTTTTCTCGCCTTGGCGAGGGCATCGGGATTGAGCGTGCGCGGGTTGGACCAGGCCTTTTCGTAGAAGGCCTTGTTCGCTTCATGCGTCACGATGGTTGCACCTTCGGCGACGAAGGTGCGCAAGCCGCCCGAGTGATCGAAGTGCGAATGGGTGTTGATCACGTACTTAATGGGCTTGCCCGGCACCATCTCCTTGACCTTGGCAATGACCGCCAGGGATCGGGCCTCGTCGACCGCGCCTTCAACGAGGACGAGATGGTCGTTCTGCTCGATGAGTAGATTGTGATGCGATCCGCCGGTCAGCCACCACACACCTTTACCCATCTCTTGCGCCTCGACCTTCTGCGGCGGCGCCACAAAAGACTTTACGTTTTCGGGCACGGCGATGTCGGGGGCGGTCGCAGAGGCCGATGCGACATTGACGTCCAGCGCCGGGTTGCCGGCTATGGTGCGCACGATATGTGCCGGGAAGCGCAAGCCGCCGAAGTCCTTATAGTCGGAGAAAGTTGTTTCATAAGACATATCCCCGAGCACGGGGCTGTCGATCCAGGTCTGGACCTTTTCGACTTCGTTGCGGGCGTTGATGGTACCGACATACTTTGCATTGCCTATGCTAAAGCTCACTTCAGATCCGCCGTTCGCGGGCTTGGAAGTAGCTTTGTTGGCCACGGCCGCTTTTAGAAAGCCATGCGGCGTGGACCATATCTCCGCCTGCCGCTCGGCAACGGCGCCCGGTTGCGCGGACGCGGTCGGCGTTCCGCCCGCTAGAGTAGCGACGTTCCAGGCCGAGGTGCCGGAGATCCATTGGTCGGCAGTCTGTTTCACGGCCGGACGATTGCGCGCCGTATCCGCGGCGACGCCGCGCTCCATCTCGACGTGTGCAGCGGGCGCCGCATAAGAAATCGCGGCGGAGAATTTTGTCAGCGCGAATGCCGGCCACGCTTCGTTCGGACTGATCTGCTGACCGAACCAGGTCCATGTCCCCGCACCGGCGAAAGTGACGCCGTTCACCTTGGTGACATCCAACGCTTTTGCTGCGGCATCCAACGTGCCGGCGGGCGGCGCGCAGCCTGCCAGAAGCAGTGCGGTCGCCGCGACGGACCAGGTAAGTTTGTAGGTGTGTGTGGGCATTGTCGTTCCCCATCCTAAATGACTGCGCGCAAAGCGCGCGACATAGGACGGCGCGCCAAGGGCGGAGTCAATGCAGTCGGGTGATCAAGAACTAGTGTGCTCCGCTGTAATACATTGAATTGCAACAAAACATGCGCGATCGCGCGGGGGCGGACGTCACGTAACGGTCGCAGGGGGCGCGCAATTGGATCGCGCCCAACACCGCTCGCGGTCCGCAACTCTTGCTCAATGATGACGTTGAGTGTGTTCGAACGATCCACAGGGAGTCAGTTGATGAAAAAACTCATTTTGGCGGCGGCGCTGTTCGGTGCTTTCGCGACCGTCTCCGTCGGCACGGCGCTGCCGGCAGCCGCTGATGCCTTCAGCTTCAGCTTCAATACCGGCGATGTCGCGTTCGCGTACAGCGATGGCTATTGGGACCGCAGCCGTCGTTGGCATAAGTGGCGTAACGCGCGCGAAGCGCGCGAATACCGCAATCAGTATGCGCACAACTACAATTCTCAGCGTCACGACCGCGACCGTAAGACGATGGGCTGGCGCGACCAGGACCATGACGGAATTCCCAATGCCATCGACCGCGACAAGGACGGCGACGGCCGCCCGAACCGTGTGGACAGCAATCCGAACAACCCGAATCGTCGATAGTCCGACTTTCGGATCGCATGACAGACGCCCCGCCGGGACATCGGCGAGGCGTTTTTTCTTTGGGGAAGAAGGGGGGCCTAGGCCCGATGGCCGCGGAGCTTACGCGCGCGGAGAGGCGCGATATCTGCTTGCCGCGAAGGTTCGGGAAGCGATCGACGCTTGACGTTACTCTGCGCCGGCTGACGCGAGTTCAGGCTGGCCCAGAGTGAAGTACGTGAGGATTGCCACGCCTGTGGCGCATACCGCGATGGCGGTGACCATCGGCACGGGCGTGCCGTCGGTGAACTGGCTGACAATCGTGATCATCGCGCCGCCGGCCACCATCTGCAACGTACCTCCCAAGGCCGATGCCATGCCTGCGATCGGTCCGTGGTGCTCAAGGGCCAGGATCATGGTGGTCGGGACGATCAAGCCGGTGAACGCGAATGTGGGGAACAGAAGCGCCATCAGCAGCCACATGTTGTCCGGTCCGAAGGTCACGCCGGCGAACAGGATGTAGGCGCAGATGGTGTAGCAGGCCACCGCGATCTGCACGACGCGCGTGAGCCCGAAGCGCACGCCCAGTCGGCTGGCGAACTGCGATGCGCCGATGAAGCCGATGGCGTTGACCGAGAAGGCGAAGCTGAACTGAGTCGGCGTCAGGTCAAAGTGCTCGATGTAGACGAACGATGAATTCGCCAGGAATGAGAAGAAGCTGCACATGCCAAGGCCGCCCATAAAGGTGAGTCCGAGGAAGTGCTGATCGCGCAGCAACCGGCCGAATCCGGAAAGCACGGCCCGTGCGCTGACATTCACCCGATCCTGCGGCAATCGCGTCTCCGGCAGGAATACCTTCACCAGCACGATGCCAGCGGCGCTTGCTACAATCACGGCGACGAAGACGGCGCGCCAGCCGAACGGAATGATCAAGGCGCTGCCGATCAGCGGCGCCAGGATCGGGCACACGCTGAACACCAGCATGACCAGCGCCATCAACCGCGCGGCCTCGACCCCGGTATGCAGATCGCGGATCACGGCCCGTGGGATCACCATCATGCAGGATGCGCCAATACCCTGCAGGACCCGGAACGCAATCAGGGAGTCGATGTTCGGTGCCAGGGCACAGCCCACCGAAGCGGCCATGAAGCACACCAGTCCGAAAAACAGCGGCGGCTTCCGCCCGACCATGTCCGAGATCGGACCATAGGCCAGTTGGCACACCCCGAACGGCACGAAGAAGGCCGTCAGCGTCATCTGTCCCAGAGCCGTGGTGGCATTCAGGTCTGCCACCATGGTGGGCAGCGCCGGAAGATACATGTCGATAGCGAAAGGTCCCACGGCGGCAAGGAGGCCCAGGACAATCGCAATGCGGCCGAAACTGATGTTCATACGGAACCTACACCCCAACGGGGGCCGGTTTATCGCTGCCTTGCAGGGGTATGTCCAGATGGGGCCCATTTTCGGGTCAAGCGACGGGCGCGCGGACCTGTGGATAACTTGTCTCACAGTGCGGTCCGACTTTGCGGGGACCCCGTGACTCCCCCCGAGACACCGTTACGATCCGTCCTCTTGCTGGTGCGCGTGGGGGGAGCCGGTCGGCCAACCTCCCGCGACGCCAGTTTTCTTCAGGCTTCAGATGGGGAGGACCCAGCCATGAGCAGTCTCGTTCCAGACAAGACCGATCGCCGGTCTGCGCTACGGCGCGTGATCGGTGCGGGGGCTGCATCCCTCGCATTGCCGTTGATGCCGCGCCTGATCGGCGTCGACGCCCCGTCGCTCATTTCGTCTGCTCAGGCCGCCGGCAATCCCGGCGCGCGCAAGGGGCAGGGCGAGTTGGTCTATATCGCCGGCAAGGACGCCGAAACGCGCATGATCGCCGAATGGTATGACCCAAAGGGGCCGACCGGACCTTATCGCATCGCCGGCAACAAGGCGGCTTATGACCGCGCGCCGAAGGAAGGCTCGATCTCTCACTATGAGGCCAAGACGTTCAACTTCCCGAGCGGCTCCATCCGCCTGCTGTCGTGGAAGAAGGGCGAGCCGGTGCGGCACATGATCACCTTCGAGACCGAGATCTTCGTACTCAAGGGTTCGGCGACCGTCGAACCTCTGCTCGGCTTCACGCACAAGCCGTACAAGATCGTCAAGGGCGATGCCTTGTTCATGCCGCAGGGATACATCACCAACCTGAAGACGACGGAGGACACCGTCCTTTTGACCTTCCTCGTCAGCGCCAGCAAAAGCGACGCCAAGTTCTCCCTCGTCCATGCCAAGGACGCGCCGATCTCCAAGAGCATGATGTGGGACGATAACGGTAAGATCGTCACCGCCAGCAAGCCGGAGGAAATGAAGAAGGCGCCGAAGATCGCGCTCAAGCAGTCGGTGCAGCGCTATGCATTCGACGGCAATTCGATCCGCGTCGCCACACTGTCCAAGGGCGGTCGCACGCCGACGTTCACGATCCCGCCTCGCACGGACGTCGTCATCTATATCCCGCAGGGCCGCTTCCGCCGCCAGGAAGGCAACCAGATGCTCGAACTCTCCGCGGGCGATGCGCTCCGCGAGAAGATCGGCAATCCGGGTTGGTGGGAACCGCTGGAGGACAACTCCGTGTTCATCGCCACCGACGCCCCGGTGAACCCGGGCGTGTTGCCCTCGGCTTCGCTCTGATCCAGGAGATTTGCACATGAAGATTTTTGAAATCGGCATCGACGCCAACGGCCGCAGCACGCCGGGCCTGATCGACGTACCGCTCAAGAAGATCAGCGACACGGAAGCGCTGAGTGAAAAGCAGCCGGCGGCCTTTTGGCGCATCGGTATGCGCCAGGCGCAGCCGCTGTCACGCTCCGAAGCGGGCTACGAGCCGGGCGGCAGCATCTACGAACAGCACATCGGTGGTGAACCGCACCTGATCGCATGGATGAGCGGTCATATGGACAACGTCATGCAGAACGGCGCGACGTGGCGCTTCTGTACGGGCGATCTGCTCTATGTGCGACCGGGCGCACTGCATCATTCGAACCTGCGCTCGACCGTGCCGCCCACTGTGTTCAATCTGTATCTGCCGGGCAAGGACACCGACATCGCCCCGCTCGACATCAAGAAATAAGGGGGAGATGGACCGATGAAACTCTCAAGCCTGTTCACCGACGAAAACGGCGATTCCTACTTCGCTGACGTTGAATCCGCCAGCCCGCCCGACAGCAACAAAGAACGCCAGCAGGACACCCTCTATTGGCAAATCTGGGAGACGCAGCCCGGGCATTTCGCGGATTTCAAGCCGACCGACGCGCCGAAGTGCTGCGCCATGCTCTCCGGCAAGATGGAGGTCACGACCTCCCTCGGCGAGAAGCGCTACTTCTCGCGCGGGGACACCTGGCTGATGCAGGATCTGAAAGGCAAGGGCCATGCTATCCGCACGGTCGGCTGGGAGCCTTGCACCGTGTTGCTTTGCACCATGAAGGACGTGATGACACCGCAAGCGGCCGGCGAAGGCCGCGCCCCCGGCGAGTATCAACAACGCTAGACATCTCTCGGGATCCAGGGCGCCGTCCTGGATCCCGTTACCCTTTTTCCGAGGCAGCCCCATGCGCATTCTGATCGCACTCGTCTGCCTACTTTATTTCCCAGCCCTCGCGGACGATTGGCACGGCAATGCGCCGCTGACCGGCGGCAAGGGCTACGCTGCGACGCCGATGGGGCAGGTGCACTATCGCGATGTCGGTCCGCGCGATGCGTCGGTGGTTTTTCTACTGCTGCATCAGACGCCCTGGACGATGATCGAGTTTGCCGACATCCAGAACATCATTGCCGCGGCCGGCAAGCGCGTCATCACCATCGACACGCCGGGCTACGGCCTGTCCGACGCGCCCAAGACCCAGCCCACGATCGAGACCTATGCGGACAATCTGATCCCGGTGCTCGATGCCCTGAAGGTGACGCGCGTGATTGTCGGCGGTCATCACACCGGGGCCTCGGTGGCGGTTGCCCTTGCCGCGCGCCATCCGGACCGGGTGGCGGGGCTGATCACCCACGGCATTCCCCTCTACACCGCCGCCGAACGGGCAGAGCGCCTCGCAGGCGCTCACTGGGAGCGCGTCCTGAAGCCGGACGGCAGTCATCTCGCCAGCTATTTCCAAAACATCCTGGCGCGCATCACCTCGCCGGAGAACCCGCCGACGGCGATGGTGAACATGCGCAACGCGACTTGGGCTGTCCTCACCATGTTTCAGCAGGACCAGGACATCGGTCACAACGCAGCCTACACATACGACATGGAGCCGGACCTGATGCGCGTCAAAGCACCCGCGTTGGTGCTGTCCGACAAGGGCGATACCCTGGTGAAGATGGACGCGAAGGCTGTTCGCCTTCGTCCCGATTTCAAATTCCGGCAGTTCTCGGATAATCAGGCCCTCTCCCTCGTAGCCGAGCCGCAGCGCTGGGCGGACATCGCGCTCGATTTCGCCAAAACCGCAAGATAAGGCCGGTTAGGCGTCGCAACCGAGGCGGGACATTTCCGGGCCTTTTGCAGGCAGTCGCGCAACTCACGCGAATGAGAGGCGTTTTCCTGCACGAGACCTAGAGAGGAGAACGCCATGAAGAACCTTTTCTTAGCGACAGTTGCCGCCGCGACGCTCGCTATCGGCGCGGTCGGCGCCTCGGCTTCGGCGTCGGCTCGCGATACCTTCGCGTTCAGTTTCGACACCGGTAACGTCGCCTTCGGCTATAGCGACGGCTATTGGGACCACGATCACAATTGGCATCGCTGGCACGACGCGCGTGAAGCGCGGATGTTCCGCGAGCAGAACCGCGAGCGTTACTGGCATCGTCGCCACGACCGTGAGCGCAATGCCGGCTGGCGCGACAACGACGGTGACGGCGTTCCGAACCGCTTCGACTCCCGTCCGAACAATCCCTATCGCGACTAAGTGGAATTGAGCCACAGAGACAAACGCCCCGCCGAAGCCATTGGCGGGGCGTTTTGCTTTCTGCGCTTCTTGCGGCGGTGGACAAAAAAAGGGCAGTCCTGAGACCGCCCTTTATTGTTTCGCTTACTCGTCTCTCAATCCCGATACGGATTGTTCGGACGCGCATCAACGGAGTTCGGCACGCCGTCGCCGTCGCGGTCACGGTCGTAGCGGTTTGGAACGCCGTCGTTATCGCGGTCGCGATCGCCACGATGGCCGCCCGAAGACGAGACGCCCACGCTCACGCGTGAGTAACCGTCATCTCGATAGCCGTCCGCGCAGCCCGCGAGGGCAAGCGCCGAGCCAACCATAAGGAGCGCAGCCGCGCCAATCTTTATCGTCTTCATGAGGGACCTCCTGTCTGAGCATGCTTACATGAACCTAACGCGCTGATCCGCGCAGAGTCGCGCGCCTGGGAACTTTTGGTATCACCCCCATCTTCCCCGCAACCTTACCCGCAGGGCACCGTTGAACGAGCGATGCCCAATGGCGCGCTGCGCACGCGGCGCGCCCCGGTGCGTTGACAGTTGAAGGAATAGCTCTCATGACCCGATATCTCTTGGTTGGCGCTGCCGCTTTTGCGCTGATGACTGGTGCCGCGTCCGCCCAGACCGTCATTAAGGAATCCACGACCACCGTCCAGCCGATGCTCCCGCCGTCGGCCGGCATGGCGACGCCGGAAGGCGTCTATAAGGAAAAGAAGTCGACCGTCATCCGCCCGGATGGCACGGAAAGTGTGAAGCGCGAAACCAAAGCCATGAGCGCGGGTGGTGGCGTGCGCGCCACGGAAACCAGCCGCACAACCACGCCGGACGGCTCGGAAGTGCGTTCTCATTCCGAAGAAGTGACGTCGCCGCTGGGTGACAAGACCACGAACAGCACCACAACCACCATCGAACGGAAATAGGAGAGGCACGCCATGATGTCGATCAAGACGCTTTCTGCCATCACGCTCATCGCCGCTGCGGCGGCCCTGTCCGGCTGTGGTAGCGACAAGGAAGTCACCACGACAAAGACCGAACGCTCTACCTACTCCAGTGGCGGAATGGGCGAGCCGTCGGCTTCGACCACCACGACCCGTACGAAGACCGAGGTCGAGAAGTAAACGATACGCCGACCGCGGCATTCGCAGCGCCTCGTCGAAAATCTCGGCGGGGCGTCTGCGTATTTACCTGTCTTTTGCGACGCTGCGGATTTCTTTGATAAGTCTTACCAGCATCGGCGAGCGGTACCCTTTGCGCCGCAATACGATCCCGATGTTGGGTGACCGCTTGCGGATGGGTCCGCGGACTTCGGCGAGCTTCCCGGCCGCCAAATCGTCCGCCACCGCATGGCGTCCCGAGATCGCGATGAAACCGCCGCTGCGGATCATGCGCGCGGTGAATTGCGCCGACGAACTCAGTATCGGCAGGTTGCTCGGATCATACTCGCTGCCTTCCAGGTCGAGCGAATTGTAGAACTGGAAGATCGAGCTCTTCTCTACCGTCAAGATCCAGCGGGCTTTCATGAGTTCGGCCCGTGTCACGGACGCCTTTTTGGCGAGGGGGTGGCTGGGATGGGCAATGATCACAGAATCGCTGTCGAGCAGCTTTTCGTAAACCAGTGCCGGCGTATGGGCCTGCTCCTTGTAGCCGACGAACAGAAGATCGGCGCTGCCGTTGAGGAGCAGCCCAGAGAGCTCATCGGTGTAGCCCTCGATCACTTCCACCCAGACGCCCGGGAACGCGGAGATCAGCCGGTTGACCGCGTCGGGCACGATCAAGCCGCCGAGATGCTTGCTGACGCCGATGACGAGATTGCCGACCGCGCGCCCCTTGATCGCCGACATCATCGAAATCGCGCGGTTGCGCTCGTTGAGGATGACATTGGCGTAGTTCAGCAGGCCGCGACCGTACACCGTCAGCTGCACGCCGCGTGTGGTGCGCTCGAACAGGGTCGCGCCGATGAAGCTCTCCAGCCGTTTGATGCTTTTGCTCAGCGCCGACTGGGTGACATGCAATTCTTCCGCGGCGCGGCCGAAATTGCCGAACTGGGCGACCGTGGCGAAATGCTGAAGCTGTCCGATTTCCATGATGAGATCCCCGGAGATAGGGTTTCCATGATGGCATGATTGATGGCCAATTTGTCCATCGTTTCAAAAAAGCGGGTCCGGACCGACGGATCTATCCGCACGGGGTGGGACGGGGGAATTTGCAATGGTCGCGCGGTGGCAAGCGACCTGCATGAAAGTCATCAATCACAACATCAACGACGCGACCATGCGTGATGGGGCGATGACGATCGTCAGCCGCAGCCAGAACCGTGGTGGTTCCTATGTCGGCGTGCGGGAAAGACAAAGGGAGGGCCGCGGGTAGCAGCCCTCCCTGTCGTGAGGCTCCTAGAACTCCTAGAACTCGTAAGACGCGCGAACGCCGAACGCCCGCTTGCGCGGCGCGATCACGAATGCCGACGGCACGTTCGTGACCACCGGGTTGCGGGTGTTGGTGGCCGTCGAACCGCGGCGGCCGCCCTGCCATTGATCGTTGTCGAACAGGTTGGTGCTGTAGAACTCGACGCGCTTGTTCGCCGCTTGCACACCGATGCGCAAGTTGACGTTGGTCGATGCACCGATCCAAGCCTGGTTAAACTCGTCCAGGTAGGTCTTGCCGGTGTAGGAGAACTCGGAGCGGACGTACCAGCTGTATTCATCGTTGATCGGCCGGTGGTAACCCGCCTGGATCGAGCCCGATGACGTCGGGTATTCGAACACGGCCAAGTTTGTGCCGAATGTCTTGCCGGTGGCCTGGAAGGCGGTCGGCGACGAATAGCCGTCGAACCGCGAGCCCACCAGTTCAAGCGTTCCGGCGAGGTCGATATTTTCGGTCACGGCAGCATTCACTTCCGCTTCGAGTCCGAGCAGCTTGCCGGTCCGCACAGTGTAAACGCTGGCGAACGGCGCGATCACCGTCGGGCCGCAGGAATTGGCCGGGCACGTGTAGTTCACCTGGTTCTTCAGGTTGTTCCACTTGCCGTAGTAGACGGTCAGGCCGTAGCGCAACCAGCTCAGTTGCTGCTTGATGCCGATTTCGAAGCTGTCGAGAGTTTCCGCTCCCGTGCGATCGATATAGCCCGGATCTGACTTGATCTGCGTCTGCAGCGCCGCGCTGTACAGCGGTACGCTGGCGTTCGTGAAGCCCGGGTTCGCGCCCCGTGCCCAGCTCGCATACACCGTGAAATCCTTCATCGGGTGATAGGTGAGGATCACGCGCGGTGCGAAGGCTGTGTAAGCCACGCCCAGTTCTGCGACTGTCTGGAACGCATTGGTGACCTTGTCGTGCTGATAGCGGCCTTCGAGGTCGAGCGCAAGATTGTCGAAGATGCTGTAGTGGGCGCCGGCGAAGACGCCCCAGTAGTTGACCTTCGATTGTGAGGCGTACAGCTGTGGCGGTGCATAGATGAAGCCGTTGGTGGTGTTGACGCGCACCGAGAAGCCCGACGTTGGAATGCCCAACTCGGCCTGACGGAACACGTTGCCGCCGACCAGCCAGGTGAAGCGCTGATCCTGCGGCGAGGACAGGCGCAGCTCGCCTTCGGTGTTTTCCCACACGCCCGGTACGATCGAGACCGATGCGCCGTCCGCCTGCAGCGACGAGGCCGAGATCACCCGCGAGGTCGATTTACCGAAGGCGCCATGCAGGTTGTACCCTTCACCGAACTCGTAGCCTGCTTCCGCCGTGAACCAGTCGAAGATCCCGTGCAGACCGAGGTGATCGAGCGACGGTAGGCGATTGTGCAGGGCGAAGTCGGTCGCTGTGAGCGGGTTGTTCTTATTGTTGTTGAGGATATCGCGAATGATGTTGGGCGATGCCGTCGGAGCGAATGCCGGCGGGACCATGCTGGTCGGCTGATCGAACACCCTCTTAGGTACACCAATGTCGCCCATCTTCGGGAGTTCGCCGCACCAGTACTTGGCGGTGCCGGGTTGGCACTCGTGCGAGTTACCTTCGATGTCGGCGCGGCCGGCGTTCATATCCACCAGCGCCGGCGGTGAATCGTCGGAATCCGCGTGGGTGTAGCGCAGGCGGATCTTCAAGCCGTCGACCGGCTTCAGGATGAGCTGGCCGTTGACCGTGTCGGTGCGCTGACGACCGATTCGGCCGCCGTCGGATGACTTGTACTGACCGGCGACTTGGTTCGAAGACCCCGAGAGGCGAAACGATGCCCAATCGGTAAGCGGGCCTTCGGCGCTCAACGCGAAGGTATGGCCGTCATAGGATTCGGCAGACGCTGAGGCGCGCGCGGAGAAGCGATCCTTCGGCTCCTTGGTGATGAAGTTCACCGCGCCGCCAAAGGTGCTGCGGCCGAAATATGCGCTTTGCGGTCCTTTGATGACTTCGATGCGCTCGACGTCGTCGAAGGTCATCGATTGCGCGCCGCCGAGAAGATACAGGCCGTCCACGAATACCGCGCCGAGCTGGGCGAGGGACTGACCCGCGCCGGCGTTCATGCCGCGGAACCGGTACGACGGCAGCAAACGTGCACCGGTCTGGGTATTGGCCTGGCGATAGCTGAAGCCCGGTGTGTACTTCTGCAGGTCCTGGATGTCTTTCAGCTGGGTCTGGTCGATGTTCTCAGAGCTGAATGTCGTGATCGACAGCGGAATGTCGACCAGGTTTTCCTGGCGCTGACGGGCTGTGACGACGATTTCCTCGAGCCCGTTGACTTGGGCAAAGGCGCTGGCGGCCGGCCATGCGAGCATGAGTGCCGTTGACGCGAGCGCTAGACGTTTGACGTTGGTTTTCATGATATCCCCCGGAAGTCCCGATCCCCTTTGGATCGCGCCTGTGCGCGAGCCTATCACGGGATGGTCAGGTTGCAGCGCGGCAGCGGCAAACGATTTTTCGGAAAAATGTCATTCCATAATGGAATGTCGCCACGACAGCGCAGATCGCGACGGTATAATTGGTCCGGTTTCACACGGAAGTGAAGGGGATCGCGATGCGGACGACGACAACGCGGGTTATTGGGGTGGTTTTTGCGGCGGTCGCGTCCTTCGTTGGTCCGACTCACGCAGCGAATCTCCTGTTCGAAAATGTGACATTGATCGATGGGACGGGCACGGCGCTGTTGCCCGGCGCCTCGGTCCTGGTCCGGGGCGACCGTATCGACACGGTCTCCGCCGCCCCCCTGAAGCACGACGCCGGCGTGGAAGTGATCGACGGCACCGGCAAGTTCCTCATGCCCGGCCTGATCGACAGCCACATCCATCTCGGCGCCAATGCCATCCGCGATCCCAAGGAGCCCGGCGCACACCGTACCGGCGTCGTCGCGCTGCATGGTTACCTCTATAGTGGCGTCACCACGGTCTACGATTCCGGCAACAACCCGGACTACATCTTTCCGATCCGCGAGGAGGAACGCACCGGCAAGATCGTTGCCCCGCGCGTCTTCGCCTCCGGATCGACAATCACCGTGCCCGGCGGCTACGGCGACGGTCCCACATCGATCAAGATCACCGACTGGAAAGAGTCCGGGCCGCAACTCGAGACCTATCTGAAGCAGCGCAAGCCGGACCTGCAGAAGGTCCTGCTGGATCGCCATGGAATCTTCTCGCATCTCGATCCGGTGATCTCGGTCGAGAATCTCAGGAAGGTGACGCGGCTTGCGAATGAGAACGGCGTGCGTACGACGGTTCACGCATCTTCCGAAGAGGACTACAACGATGCTCTCGCCGGCGGGATCGACGAGTTCGCGCACATCGTCCGCTATGCCGCCTCGGACGGCCTGATCCGTCTCCTCGCGACCCGCCGCATTCCGATTTCGACCACCCTCGTGGTGTTCAACTACATCCAGCGCATCGCCGACGATGCATCATTTCTGGATGATCCTTTGTTCCTGGCCGCGATCGATGCCGACATTCTGACGCGACAGAAGGGACCTGAACGTCAGCGCTACATTAGCAGCGGCATGTCCGAAGAATTCAAGTCATCGGTCGCCAAGTACATGCCGACAAATGCCAAGCGCCTGTTCGACGCCGGCGGCATCCTGGCGTTGGGGACGGACCGCGGCTGGGGCCCGACCGTCCATATGGAACTCGCGCTTTTGCATAGCCTCGGCATCCCGCTGCTCGACCTCACCAAGCTCGCCACGCTGAATGGCGCGATCTATCTCGGCAAGGATAAGGATCTGGGCTCGATCCAGCGCGGCAAACTCGCCGATCTGCTGCTGCTCAACGCCGATCCCACGCAGGATGTGAAGAATTTCCAGAGCATCGCCGCTGTCTATAAGGGCGGGTCCAAGATCGACTTCAGCGTCCTCGATATCCAAAAGAACCGCGGGTCCGGTGAACCACCCCGCCCCCGCTAGCACGCGCCCAAGGGGTGAGCACAGCCGAAATCTCTTCGGCTTGGGCTGGCGCACCCGTCCATACGAACCTAGGTCTCACGCTCAATCCGTTAACAGGAGCTCCAATGGCCATTTCCATGTATGAAGTTTGCATTCCGCAAACTTTGGCAATGCTCGACAACATCTCCGTCCTGATCGAAAAGGCGACCGCGCACTGCACCGCGAAGAAAATCGACCCCACGGTGCTGGTGAACTATCGCCTCGCGCCGGACATGCTGCCGTTCTCCCGCCAAATTCAGATTATGTCGGACCAGGTGAAAGGGATGGGCGCGCGGCTTGCGGGCGTGGATGTGCCGAGCTACGCCGACACCGAGACCACCATGGATGATCTCATGGCCCGCATCGCGAAGACCAAGGCCTTCCTGCAGACCCTGAAGCCGGAACAGTTCGCGGGCTCCGAGGACAAGCAACTTACCATGAAGTTCGGCCCGCGCGAGGTCAGCTTCGAGGGCCTGGAGTATGTGCGGAAGTCGGTGTTCCCGAACTTCTATTTCCACGCGACAACGGCCTACGCCATCCTGCGTCACGCCGGTGTCGAGATCGGCAAGCGCGATTTTCTGGGCTGGTAGCGCGGACGGCGCGCGATCTTACGGCGCGGCGCGGCACCCGCGCGCTGCGCCGCCATGATCGCCGACCCGGCGGAGCGGGCGAGGGAGTCGCGCCTCACCACTTGTACAGCAACGGCATCTGCTGGGTCGCCCAGTAGGTGCCAATGGCGGCAATCGGGGTCTCGAGCGGGACCGGCAGGTGCCGATCAGGGGGCGGCGGTGGTTTCCAGGATCGCCGCGCGTAGCCTGGCAATCTTCTCGTCCAGGCGGGGCATTGCATCCCGCACAGCTTCGACATCGGGTGCACGCTCTTCGATCCACGCTGCCATCTGGGACACATCGTCGGCGCCGATCTGCGCGCAAACGCCCCGCAGCTTGTGTGCTGCGCGCTGCGCTTGATTGTAGTCTCCCGCGCTCACCTGCTCCTCGATCTTTGCACGGTACTGCGGCAGCGCGTCGATGAGCTGGTTCAGGATCTTGGCGAAATCTGCCGGCGGCAGAACTTCTTTCAAACCACCGAAAATAGCGGTGTTGAGGACGGGGGATGAGCCCTCGGGCGGCGGGCCTGCCGGTGACTCCGGCGCCGCCTGCGGCTCCGGTTCAAGCTCAGGCTCTGGCTCAGGCTCAGCCAAAAACTCGGGCTCATACTCGGGTACCGGCTCAGGTGCAATGTCAGCATCGGCGCCGACCCCGGCGAGCTTTCGAATCCCGCGGGCCAGATCGCCCCAGACGATCGGCTTGGTCAGTACCATGCGGCAGCCCGCATCGAGATAGCGCTGGTGATGCTCGACGATGCCGTCGGCGGTCAGCGCCATCACCGGCGTGTCGGCGCACGCCCCGTTGCTTTCGCGGATATGACGGGTGGCTTCGTCGCCGTCCATCACCGGCATCTGCATGTCCATCAGGATGAGGTCGAATTCTTCGTCCATCGCACGCGTGACGGCCGCCCCGCCGTCCGGGACGGTGATGACAGTCTGCCCCCACAGCGTCAGCATGCGCGCGATGATGAACTGGGTCGTCAGGTTGTCCTCCGCCAGCAGGATCTTGAGGTTGAGCCCGCTCAGTTCACGCCCGGCTTGCGCCGGTGTGGCGATCGCGGCGGCCTTCACCGCGGCAGGGTTGCCGGCTTCGACGCAGACGTGGAAGGAGAAGGTGGAGCCGGCACCCTTCGCGCTTTTCACGTCGATGCCACCGCCCATCGCTTCGGCCAGCTGTTTGGATATCGCAAGGCCGAGCCCGGTGCCGCCGTAACGGCGCGCGGTGGATTGTTCCTCCTGCTCGAACTTGCGGAACAGGCGCGACAGCCCGTCTTCCGAAATGCCGATGCCGGTGTCTTGGACCGCAAACCGCAGCAGAATACGCCCGTCTTTGTCGGTATCGCGCCAGAAGCGCACGCTCACGCTGCCGCTGTCCGTGAACTTCATCGCATTGCCGAGGAGATTGCACAGGATTTGGCGGAGGTGCTTCGGATCGCCGCGGAACACGTCGCGGCCTTCCTCGGCGCCCTCCAAGGTGAATGAGAGTTCCTTCTCCGCCATGCCCGGGTCGAACAAGTTGCGGACTTCCGCAAGCAAGCTCGCGAGATCGAAGTCGATCGATTCCAGGGTCATGCGCCCGGCTTCGATTTTTGCGAGGTCGAGGATGTCGTTGAGCAGGTCGAGCAGGATCTGCGCCGATTGCCGCAGCATCCGGGTCATCTTCGCCTGCTCGGGCGTTTGCGGGCTGCTCATCAGCAGATCGCAAATACCCATGATCCCGGTCATCGGCGTGCGCAACTCGTGGCTCATGCTCGACAGAAAAGTCGACTTGGCGGCGCTTGCCTGCTGCGCGGCGCGGCGCGCCAAGCTTGACCTGCGCGAATGCTCCAGCACTTCGTCGACGTAATCCGTCACTTGTCCGACCAGGGGTCGGAAAATAAACACCGCTTCCGCGACCAGCGTAAAGATGACGATGATCAGTGTGATGCGTTGGTTCTTCTGCAGGCGCGCGATGCGCGCATCGGACTCACGCACATACGCCGCGCCTACGGCGTCGAGCGCATTCAGCAGCGGCCCGTCGGCCTCGAGCATGATACCGGTCATGGCGTCGTGGACCGGGCGTTCCTCCGTGCCTTCACCGGGCGCGATTTCTGCGAAGGCTATGACCCGCGCATTGGTCAAGAAGTTGCGCAGGCGGTCGTTCAAATTCTGCTCGCCGTAAATGCCCTCGACCTCAGGCGGGATATCGATGGTGGTTTGTGGCCCGATGCGCCCGGTGCGCAGTCGCTCCGAGATCGCCGCCATCTCCGCCGCCGCCGCCTGCAATTGCGGGCGCGCGATCGAATCCCCGCGTTCTGCATAGCGGTCCGCCAGCCATGCGATGCGTTGGGCCAACATCCGTTGCTTGCCGGTGAGGTCGACCGCCGCGGCCACCTCGCGCTGCTGCTCAATGGCATTGCCGAGGAAGAAATAGGCGCCGACAAACAGCAAGGCGGCCACCGACAGGGCGATGGCGTAAGACGATGTCAGGACGCGGTACGGCGATTGGCGGTCTTTAGCGCGTGTCATCGATCCCCCGGTGCGCGACGCATCGGGGGATTTTACGCGCCGGAACATGCACTTGAATATCGCTATCGCTGCCGACGGCGGCTTTCGTCTCTCCGCACCCTAGGGTTTCGCCCCGCCATGGCGACTCCTCCGAGAGTCTGGGCGACGCGGGCCCTCTCGATGACCCGCACGTGCGCCGGAATGTCGCTTCGGCTCTAACGCTGAACGTGCCAATAATTCGCCATGAAATGGGTTGGACGAGCGATAATTGCGGTGCTTGCAGTTCATGCGGCGCCCGTCCAGGGGCAGCCGCTCTCAGCCGACGGCACGCCCGTGGACGTCATCGGGTCCCTGTCGCGCCAGAACGAGGCAGGCGGGGGGGCTTTCGTCCTGCATCTGAATGGCCCTGTCACCGTGGTCGCCCATGTTGCCAACGTGATCGAGCCGATCACCAGCGTCGAAGGTGCGGTGGAGGTGCGGGCGGCCTCAAAGGACGTGGAGCCCACGCTGGCCGCGGCCCTCCGCGCGGGACAGCCCGTCGCGATCACCGGCCGCTTGTGGTGGACGGGCACGACGGGGGCTGCGACAAACTACGTCGTCGAAGCGGAAAGCGTTACTTCCCCGCGCTGACGCGATCGAAGAACGCCTTTGCCGCAGCTGCGCTCTCCGGCCCGCAATCAAGCGGCATCATGTGCTCGCACCGGGGAATGATCACCACGGTCTTGTCTTCTGCGGCCAGCGCGGCCATGGCGTCGTCCGTATCCGGATGCGGTGGCCGTTCGGAGTCATCCTCCGACCACAATATGAGCGTCGGCGCGGTGATCTTGCCCAGGTCCTCCACCGTCCGCGGCGCGGGCGGCCGCGGCGCCTGGGAGGCGAGATAGGACGCCGGCCGATTGTTGAGTTCGGTGTACTCGGTCACCAGGGCATCGGTCACCTTTTCGTGGGCGACGATGTTGCGTTTCAGCACATCGACCCACTCCGCCTTGGGATGCCATCCGTTGAGCATCGCGGCAACCTTGCGGCTTTGGCGCACAAACCAGGTGTTGCGATTGGGGTCAATCGGCGCCGGTTTCACGGCAATATTGGCCAGCACCAGCCCTTTGATCTGCTCCGGATGCTTGGCGGCGTAAGGCGTCACAGACATGCCGCCGCTCGACGTTGCGCCGAGATAGAATTTTTCCAGTCCCAGTTTCGCGACGAGCCCTTCGATGATTGCGACTTCGCGTTCGAGCCCGTAGCGATCCTTCGGGTCGGGGCCGGAAAGACCATAAGGCGGGCGATCGAAACGGACGATGCGGTACCGATCTTTCAGCGCTGTGACCCACGGCTCCCACATGCGCAAGCTTCCGAAGGTCCCGTGAACCAGCACGATGACCTCCCCTTGGCCTTCGTCGGCGTAGTGGATCGGCGCGCCGTCGATCTCGATCATCTTCGAGGTCGCCAGCATGTACTTCGCGCGTAACTCCGCTTCGCTTGGATTAAGCGCCCTGCTACGGGCAGCAAGGGCAAAGGCGGCCAAAGCCAACACAACGCAAACGACGGTGGCGACTAGAATTCGCTTCATGATGTGTACTCCCCTGGCGCAGTTTAGAATAAGGCGGGGGCGCAGTGCAAAGCGCCCGAAATGTCAATCCGAACACATCATTTGTGCCCGCTGTGACAATACGCGGTGTAGACTTGCCGGTGCGCGGGCGATTGCTACGGTCGCGGCATCTTATGACCGACCGCTCACCACCCAACGCTCACACCTCTCGCTCACGGGGCCTGCGCATGTCACGCATCGTACCGAGCATGAAACCCGTTTTCGAAGGGCCGCTGAATTTGCCGATCCGTGCCAAAGTCAGATGTCCGGCCTGCCAGCTCCAGATCTGCAAAAGCCGCTATGAGAGCCCCCACGCGGCCCTGCAGGAGAAGTCGCGCGACGAGGCAAGCAGCACCGCCGTGTTTGCGTGCGAGAAGTGCGGCGTCACCCTGGTCTGGTCCGGCGACATGAAGTCCCCCGGATGGTCTCAGCGCCGCTAGCAGGCCCAGGTTACCCTCTCAGCTGCGGGTTCAGTGGCTGTGCCACGCTCAATCGGCTCAAGGCTTCCTTGCGTTGACCTGAAGATTCAGGCGTTGTGGAAATCCGCGCGAGATTTCATCGACGAGTCGCTTGGCGACCCGCTGGTATCCGATCGGATGCATATGGACCAATTCCGTGAACACGTCCTTGGCTTCAAGATCATCCATGGATTCTGATAGATCCACAGAGAGAAATGCGTCCCGCTCGTGGAGCAAGGAGAGCTGATCCCGAAAGAAGTTCGATCTGCCGAGCGCGTCGTCGTGGTAGGTCTGGGGCTTCAAGATTCTCTGGCCGTCCCTGCGATAGCGATGCGACGCCAGCGAGGGTGGGTTGACGACACAGCAGCCGAAATCGAAGCCGATGCCTAGTGCTCTAATCTTGAAAATCAGCCGCTTGTAGTGTTCAAGGATTTGGCGGCACCATTCAGGTGACCACGCTCCAACAGTTCGACGCACCTCGTCAAGATTGAACTCGAAGTCCTCTAGGTGCGCGCTTAAGCCCTTCGCGCTCCGCTCCAGACGGAAGCTATTCAAGATCTTTTCCCAGAGAAAGTAGCTCTGCGGGTACCCGACGCGTGGGTCGCCCGATAGTTGAGAGCGAAAATCGACACCGCTCGATAGAACGACAACAAGATCGGGATAAAAGTCGGTCACATAGTGTAACAGGTTGGAGATATCCATTCCCGTCACGCTGGCATGGATACCGCAATTGTAAACGAACACTTTGTCGTGTCCCCGGGCGGTCAGTTCGCTTTGCATTAGCCCGCAGATGGTGTTTGGCTCTTCGTTCTCGAGGTCCATCACGATCGACGGACCCAGCACGCAAATTCGCCGATATTCCGGCCCCATATAGTCGGCGATGTTGCGGCTATTGTAGTACCCGTTGTCATCCAGCGTTCGCCCGAACAGGACTTTGCTACGGGGCACGCCTTTCCATCCGGTGTAAGGATGCGGATGGCGCTGCGCGGTGGCCTCGAACTTTTTAGCAGCGAACTCTCCCGCACGCTTGTCCTCTTCGTCGGGGTCCCGGACTTTGCCGGCTGTCTGGGCCTTGATAGAGCCCGACAAGCCGCCCTCCAATAGCAGGTCGTCGTCGCACCACATTTTCTTGCTGGCAATGGCGGTGGCCGAAGTATCGAGCGCTGCGGCGGGTGCGATGGTGATCTCCTCACCGGCATAGTAGCGGAAGAAGATCTTCATAACGTGATCGACGCCAGATTCCGAGACGGTGCGCAGGTCACCGGTAAAGTAGGACGACATTTGACGCCCCCAGTTCACAATCTCGAACGAAGCGAAGTAATCGACGTCGGCAATTTCGCGCGCCACGCTTTCGCATGCGATACGCAGTACCGATTTTGAATAGGTGGTGGACAGGAGGATGTGGCGGGCCTCCATGGTGGCCGCGAGGGGCACCGGCGAAACGGTAAGGATGACCTTCACGGACGGATTTACCGCGCGCAGTGCCGCGATAGCGCGGCGCAGGTCTCGATTAATTTCGTCCAATGTGTAGTTCTTGAAGGCGTATTTTTCGGCATCGAACGTGCCGAAGCCGCATCCCGGGCAAACCGGATAAGCCGCGCCGTCTTGCCGATTGATCCAGCCTTCTGTGAGCCCCAGCGTGAAGACAAAGACATCGCAGTTTTCGAGGGCCGCGCGCACCGCGTCGAGGTGTTTTTCGCGCTCTCGCTTCAGGTCTTCTAGCGAACCAAAACCTTCGGCATCGACAGACGGACGATAAGGATCGAAGAAGCGATCTCCGACCTGCCAATGCGCCTCCTGCGGGGTCCAGCGGCCATAGGCCCGCTCGATCAATTGGTACAGGTGTGCGACAGTATAAATATTGCCGTATCGCGCAGAAAACATTGTGTTGCGCTGCGCATCGTTTGCTTCGGGCGATAGGGCCGCATCATATTCGGTCATCACGAAGTTGTAGTTCAGCTGCCGCAATCGCCGCGCGATGTTCTGCGCGAAGCAGCTGCCCGCGGTCACGATCCGAGTTTGTCGGTCGAAGCGAAAGCCGGCGGCTTGCTCCGCATATGGGTCGATCAGGTCTGCCGCACCCGGCGTGCCTGGCATGCCCGTGATGAAAGCGCGGTCCCAACGTTGTGGTCCTGGAATGCCGCGATAGGGACAGGTTTCATGAGCGGACATCTGGCTTCTCTCGCATGGGGCGACGATCGGATACTGGCATACATCTTGCGCCACAGGCTGACAACTAAAGGGGTGCCTGAAACGGAAATGCCCCGGCGAACTTTTGTCGGGGCATCTTGCGTCATGACACGCGCGTGGCGCGACGGCGCTAGCCCACGAGGGCGAGGTACTGTGACGGACGGGCGATCTTCAGATCGTGCCGCACCTCATCCAAAGGACGCCACAGCAGCGTCTCGTAGGGTTGGTCTTGGAACCACACAGCCTTGCGACCATTGCGCCAGGCTTCCTTTACAGCGGTGCGCGCGGGCTTGGGGAGCTTCGACCACGACATCATGACCATGAACGCCATGCCGAAGTTTCTGGTATGGGCGTACATGAAGGCCAACAGGCACAGTTCACCGAGCGGGTCGCGGCCATACCCCGTCAGGGTGTGCGTAAGGTCGTGTGCGTCACGCATGCGGGCGCGGAAGAAGTTCAGGTCCGGCGGCACCGGTTCCAAATCCCAATCCTCCGACGCCTGGACCAACCCGGCGGCGGAGAGGTTCTCTTTTTCCATGAAGCCGAGGTACGTGCGGCCGACCGAGCCCGCAGGGAGGTCGCGCAACGCAGCGCGATTCGACAACGCATCGAGCAGCGACGGACGCTCACGCAGGATCGCCTGGCCCGAGCAGCTGGCGGCAAACCGGAGAAACGTCTTTACGCCGGAACGGCCGCGCAACGCGCGGAAGATGTTGAACACCTCGCGGGTATCGTCCGGGTGCACCATCAAGCGTCGCATGGCGCGAAACGCCTCGAGAGGGCGCAAGCGGGTGTCTATTGCGATTTGTTCGGTCATGACGGAGCCTAGTTGAATGCTGTCGTTCTGATCGTTATATACAAAATTGTCAATAGTGAAATATACATGCCCAAAGCCAAGGCGAAGTCTGCCGCTCCGCATAGAATCCGCCGCACGCCGGATGAGGCGCGCCGTCTGATCCTGGATGCAGCGGAGAGCGGCATGGGCGCAGAGGGTCCGGCCGGCCTCCGGCTGCAGGACGTCGCCCGCGCCGCCGGCGTGTCCCATCCCACCATCCTGCATCACTTCGGGAACCGAGAAGGGCTCGTTGCCGCGCTCAACGCGCGCGCCGTGGAGGCGCTGAAGACGGTTGTTGTTGCGCGCATGGGGCCGGGCACTGGCGGCGTGCGGGCAACGTTCGCGGCTTATCGTGAAGGCCTCGCCCAGCGCATGCTGTGGCTCACGCAATCCGAGACACCGCCGTCGCCCGGCGGCAGCGCTGCGGTCGAAGCGATCGTGGAGGCGCTCCATGCGGAGCGGGTGAAACACGCACGGCCCGGCCATCCGCCGGATCTTGAGGACACGCGCGCTGTCGTACACCTCACTGCCATTGCGGCGTTCGGCGAAGCATTGGTCGGACCGCGCATGCGTCACAGTGGCCCGGGAGCCAAGGATCGCGCCGCCGCAGAGCGGTTCGAGGCTTGGTTCGCCGACATGATCACCACGTATCTGCGGGCGAAGGTCTAAGCCCCCGCGCTACTTGCGCTTCAGCGCTTCCGCGAAGGCAGCTCCGAACGCGCCTTGCTCGGGCGCGCGCGGCGGCGGTTGAGGCGTGCGCATCTGCGGACGGCGTGCGGAATTGTCGCGCATGCTCGGCTCGGGCCGCGCCGCCGGTCCGCCGGAGTCCTTCTTCATGGACAGAGCAATGCGCTTGCGCGGGAGGTCCACCTCAAGCACGCGCACCTTGACGACATCGCCGGCTTTCACCACCTCGTGCGGGTCTTTGACAAACTTGTCCGCGAGCTGTGAAACGTGCACCAACCCGTCTTGATGCACGCCGATATCGACGAACGCGCCGAAGGCCGCCACGTTGGTGACCGTGCCTTCCAGCAGCATCCCGGGCGTGAGGTCTTTGAGCTCTTCCACGCCATCGGCGAATGTAGCGGTCTTGAAGCTGGGGCGCGGATCGCGGCCCGGCTTCTCCAACTCCGCGATGATGTCGCGCACGGTCGGCAAGCCAAAGCGCTCATCCACGAACACCTTTGGATCGAGCGCCTTGAGCGCCGCGCCATCGTTCATGAGCGCGCGCACGTCGCGTCCGCAGGCGGCGACGATCTTTTTCGCCACGTCATAGGCTTCCGGGTGAACGGCCGAGGCATCCAGCGGCTCAACCCCATTCGGAATACGCAGGAAGCCGGCGCACTGCTCGAAGGTGCGCTGGCCCAGGCGGCCCACCTTCAATAGCTCCTTCCGATTGGGGAAGGGGCCGTTGGCATCGCGATAGCCGACAATCGCCTCCGCCAGCGAGGCGGTGAGCCCCGAGACGCGCGCCAGCAACGGCGCCGAGGCCGTGTTGAGATCGACACCCACGGCGTTCACGGCGTCTTCCACAACGGCTTCCAGGGATTTGCCGAGGCGGAATTGGTCCACGTCGTGCTGGTACTGGCCGACGCCGATGGACTTAGGCTCGATCTTCACCAGTTCCGCGAGCGGGTCCTGCAAACGGCGCGCGATCGAGACTGCGCCGCGCAAGGAAACGTCCAGCCCAGGGAACTCCTTCGCCGCCGTCTCCGACGCCGAATACACCGACGCACCGGCCTCACTGACGATCACCTTGGTCGGTTTGGGTGCGGGCAGGGCCGCCAACATCTCTGCGACCAGCTTTTCGGTTTCGCGGCTGCCGGTGCCGTTGCCGATGGCAATCAGCTCCACGTTGTGTTTGCGGAGAAGCGCGGCGAGTTCGACTTGCGTGCCGCGCACGTCGTTCTTCGGCGGGAACGGATAGACCGTCGTCGTCGCCAGCACCTTGCCGGTATCGTCCACCACCGCCACCTTCACGCCAGTGCGGATACCTGGGTCCAGCCCCATGGTGGCGCGGGAGCCGGCGGGTGCTGCCAGCAGCAGGTCTTTGAGGTTGCGGGCGAACACCTGGATGGCTTCGGCCTCCGCGCGTTCGCGCAAAGCGCTCATCAGATCGATGGTGAGGTGCAGGGACAGCTTCACCTTCCATGTCCAGGTGACGACGCTTGCCAGCCAGGTATCGCCGGGGCCGCGACCGGCGATTCCGTACTCCGCGGCGATCATGCGCTCGACCGGCTTCACGGCAGACGTGTCTTCGGCATCGATCTCGACATCGAGCAGCAGGAAATCTTCCTTGCGGCCGCGCAGCATGGCGAGCGCGCGATGGCCGGCCACGGTCGCCCAGCGTTCGCTGTGCTCGAAATAGTCCGAGAACTTGGCGCCGGCGGCCTGCTTGCCCTCGGCCACCCGGGAGCGCAGCACGGCACGCTCCTTCATGTAGGTGCGCAAACGGCCGACCAGATCGGCGTTCTCGGCGAATTGCTCGGTCAGGATGTCGCGCGCGCCGTCCAGGGCGGCCTTCACATCCGCGACCTTCTCGCCGATGTAAGCCGCGGCGAGTTCAGCAGGGATCGCGCTACGATCCGCCAGGATCGCTTCCGCCAGCGGACCAAGGCCGTTCTCGCGAGCGATCTCGCCCTTGGTGCGGCGCTTGGGCTTGAAGGGCAGGTAGATGTCTTCGAGTTCCGCCTTGGTCTCGACGGCCGCTATCTTCTTCTCCAGGTCTTCGGTGAGTTTGCCCTGATCGCGGATCGAGGTCAGGATCGCCTCGCGCCGCTCTTCCAGTTCGCGCAGGTACACCAGCCGTTCGGCCAAGGTGCGCAGTTGGGTGTCGTCCAGCGCCCCGGTCACTTCCTTACGGTAGCGCGCGATGAAGGGAACTGTGGCGCCTTCGTCGAGAAGCGTAATGGCGGCCGTGGCCTGCTCGGGTCGTGCATTGATCTCCGCCGCAATGATGCGCGCGATCCGCAAAGTGTTCGAAGCCATCGTGTCCCTAATATGTACGCCGGGGCGGGGAGATAAGAGCAGTGCCGTGCCGATGCCAAGAAGTTTCCTTCGTTGACTTTACGCGCCGGCCCCGACCGCAGTGGGCTATCGATTCGGACTGTGGATAACATCCAGCGCCGCGGCAGCTCGAACGCGCGGCGGCGCCCGGTAGATGGCGCGGTGTCGCGCCCGACGTGTGCGCGATCGTTGCGCTGCGCCCTAGGTTTCGTGATGGCCCACCGACGTTTCCACCGGATAGCGTCCCAGAAACAGCACCATGACCCCGCCCACCACCAGCGCGACGGCTGAGGCGTTGAGGATCAGCGTGTAGTTATGGGTGGCGTCGAACGCCTTGCCGAACAGGCCTGGGGCAAACCCGGAGGCGCTGACAAAGAACGCGTACAGGACGCCGTAGAGGGACCCGAAGTGCTTCAGCCCGAAGTAACGCGCGGTCAGGAACGCGACCATGTCGAATTCGGCACCGGCGGCAAAGCCGACCAAAATGACGGACGCGAGCATTACAGGCGTGCTCTGCACACCGCCCGCGAGCACGAGGCACGAAATGACGGGAAGTACGATCACGACCGCCGCCAGGGCTGGACCCCAAAATCTATCGAGGAGATAACCCGTCACTCCGCGCCCGGCGACGACCGCCAAGCCCTGCGCGCCCGCGATCCAGGCCGCCGTCCGCAGATCGTAGCCGCGATCGGTCATCATCGGTACGAGATGGGCAACAATGCCGCCAGTGGCAAAGCTGGCCAGGAAGAAGCTGAGCCCGATCACCCAGAAGCGGTGCCCGCGCACCGCCTCGCGCAGGCTGATGCCGTGTTGGGCTTCCCGCCGCACGGCCGCCGCGGCCTTCTCCGGTGGCGGCTTCAAGAAGAAATAGCTGAGCGGGAGGGACAGTACCAACGGCAGCAGGCCAATCCCGACATAGCCCATGCGCCATCCGAAGTTGGTGAGCAGCCAGGCCGCATAAGAGGGCATGAGGAAAGACGCGAGGCCGCTGCCCATCAAGGCCAGACCCAACGCGAGGCCCCGCTGCACCGAAAACCAGTCGAAAATTGCGCGGCTCCAGGTGACCGGCAGGGTGCCGGACCCAAGGACCGAACACACGAAGGCAAGGCCATAGAAAGTCAGGAGCGAATTGGTCAGCGGCCCGATCAGCGCGAAAGTGATGCCGATGGCAAGGGTCGACGTCATGATCAGAGGTCGTAACCGGACGCGGTCCATCAATTGGCCGACGATCGGGGAGGCCAGCAGAACGCCGACCGTGGCAACGGCGATCATCGACTGGACATCGCCGCGGCCCCAGCCGAATTCCTCTTGAAGGGTTTTTGTGAACACGCCGGTCGAGAAGATGAACAGGGCCGTGCGTCCCGTGCCGACGCCGACGGACGCCGTGAGCACCATCGGCCATCCGCGCCGGAGTTCAGAGGTCTCTGCAGTCATTACGTCCCCAATCGTCCGCCGTGGCGCAATCTTTTGACAATAGTGCTTATAACCTGATCGATCCAGGCCGCGTTCAAATCGCGCGCTGCGCGGCCATCGCTGCGCGCCGGAGCGCGGGGATATCGTCTGTGATGATACCGGTGACGCCCTTCTTGAAATCGGAGTCCAGCCCCGCCGCGTGCATTGTCGCCGCGAAGCGCGAACTGACGAAATCAGGAGTCCCGAGATCGTCCGCCGACGCCTGTTCAAGCGCGCCTTGCGGCTGCACGGCCTGACTCACCCCATCCCCCAAGAATGCAAAGCCCCGTGCGGGTATACCGGAGAGGCGTGTCGCCACGCAATATTCCCGCGGCACGTTAGCCTAACGTGCCCAAAAGAAAACGCCCCGGCCGTCTCCCGCCGGGGCGTTTGGATTTCCTCAGTCTCAGTAAACGTATCGCCTACATACAGTAATACCTCTCACGCGCGACAGATGCGGGGTCAGTCATCCTCACCACGCTCGGAACGATCTCCGGTGCCGCGTGAGTCCGAACGGTTCGTCGATCCCGAACTGCCGGAGCCGCTCCCGGAACCCGCCGTCCCGGATGTCGAGCCCGAGGACGTGCCGCCTCCCGTCAGCGCACGGAGCAACGGCAGCGACCGCAGGCGCTGGCCTGTCAGGCGCGCCACCGCATTCGCGATCGCGGGCGCCACGGGCGGCACGCTGATCTCCCCCGCGCCGCCGAGCGAGTTGGGATTGCCGTCGATCAGGCGGACGTTGATGGTCGGCATGTCGCGCATGCGGACCATGCGATAGTTGTTGAAATTGCGCACGCTCGCACGGCCGTTGCTGATGGGCACCTCGCCCCACAAGGCGGCGCTCAGGCCATGCACGACGCCGCCCTCGATCTGCGCGATGACGCTATCCGGATTCACGGCCATGCCCACGTCCACCGCGCACGAAACGGTGAAGATCCGCAAACTGCCGGCGGTAGGCTGAGACAATTCAACGACCATCGCGACGTACGCGTTGTCCGAGAAGCAGAACGCAAGGCCGCGCGCGCGACCCGCGGCCGGCGGGGTCGTCCAATTCGCGAGGGATGCGGCCGCATTCACCACGGCGAGGGCGCGTGGATTATCCGCCAGCAATTTTTGGCGAAAGGCCAAGGGATCGCTGCCGGCTGCGGCGGCGATCTCGTCCACCATGGTCTCCGCCACGAATGTATTGATCGAACATCCAATCGCGCGCCAGGAGCCGACCGGCACGGCCGCGGGATGGCGTACATATTCCACCAGCTTGCCGGCGAACGCGTACGGCAGCCCCGTCGCGCCGGCGATGGCGATGAAGTCGATCCCCGTGCTGCCGCCGTGTTGATAGGCGTAGGACGGTGCGACCAGACGGGTCCACCAGGAGACATTGCCCACGGCATCCACGCTCGCACGCGCGCGTACCAGCGCGGCGGAGCGATACTGGTCGGCGCCGAAGTCCTGCTCTCGCGACCAGGTGAGTTTGACCGGCGTGCCGGGCACGGTTTGCGCGATTCGGATCGCTTGGCTGATGAAGTCCTGCTCGATCTTGCGGCCAAGACCGCCGCCCAGGAGGGTCGTATTCACCGTGATCGCCGAGGCCGGCAGCCCGGTGAGGCGCGCCGCGGTCGCTGCCGTGCTCGTCTGTGCCTGCGTCGGGGCCCAGATCGTGCAGCTTGTAGAGGTGACCAGCGCGGTGCAGTTCAGTACCTCCATGCAGGCATGGGCGAGGTACGGGAAACTGTAGGTCCGATCCAGCGGCGTGCCGGCTGCGACAATCGTCCCCTGGGCGACGCCCACGGTCTCGGCGGTTTGCACTTCGCCGGTCGCCATGAGGTCTTGCGCCTGGGTGAGCACGCTGGCGGTTGAGACCCCGCTCGCGCCGGCCGGAAGCTGCCACTTCACCGCCAACGACTGGGCGGCGCGGAAAGCCGTGTAGGTATCGCGTGCGATCACTGCGACGGCGGTGTCCAGCCCTACGACCGCGACCGAGCCGGAAGGCGTGGGCGGCAAGGCGCCCGAAACGGTTCCGCCAAACACCGGACTGTTCACAACCGCCGCATACAGCATGCCGGGCAAACGCACGTCGAGGCCGAAGATGGCAGCGCCGGTGGTCTTGGCGGGGATGTCGGTACGTGGAAGCGACACGCCGACATACCTGCCGGTTCCCAGCAGTGGCGGTTTGTCCATCGGTGTCTGCTGCGCGGCCAAAGCTGCAAGTTGACCATAGGTCATGGTGCCCGACGCTGAGCTCACGCGGCCGTTGGCGGCGATCAGCGAGGAGAGGGGCGCGTTCATCGCCTGCGCCGCAGCGGCGCGCAGCATTTCACGCACGGTCGCACCGGCCTTGCGCATCGGCGCGAAGTAGCCACGCATCGACAGGCTGCCGAACGTGCCTTGCGTGCCGCGCAGGAACGGATTGCCGTAGGTGGTGCCGGCATTCACGGTCTCGACCGACACCCGCGACCAATCCACCATGAGTTCTTCAGCGACGACCTGAGCGATGCCCGAAGCTATGCCCTGGCCCATTTCCGATACGCCGACCAGGATCGTCACGTTTTCGTCCGCGCCGATTCGCACGAATGCGCCGATCGGCTGGCTGGGACCGGCAGCGCGGGCGCCGCGCACCGGCGCGACGATCGAAAATGCATAGAGCAGACCGGCCGCGCCGCTGCGTTGCAGGAAGCCACGGCGATCGAAGGAATCGACCGCCGCGTCATCACGTGTGGAGATGGTGCCCGTCATGATGCGACCCTCAGCCCTTCGCCGCGCGATGGATGGCAGCGCGCACGCGCTGGTACGTGCCGCAGACGCATAGATTGTTAACGCCGCTGTCGATGTCGGAATCCGTCGGGTTCGGCTTGCGGCGCAGCAGCGAGACCGCCGACATGATCATCCCGGACTGGCAAAAGCCGCATTGCGGCACCTGTTCGGCCACCCATGCCTTCTGAACCGGATGCGATCCGTCGGGTGACAGGCCCTCGATCGTCGTGATGTTTTTGCCCACCGCTTCCCGCGCTTCCATATCGCAGGATTTCTCGGCCTCACCGTCCACCAACACTGTGCAAGCCCCGCACACCTCGATGCCGCAGCCGTACTTCGTACCGGTCAGGCCGATATGGTCGCGCAATACCCATAGCAGCGGCGTCGAGTCAGGCGCGTCGACCGTGTAGCTTTTTCCATTGACCTTGAGCGTGAGCATGCGCGTTTCCTTCGAGGCGAGTGCACGGCGCTCCGAAAGCGCAACGCACTATATTCATGCACATACGTCTTGCGCAGGGCCTTGGTTGCGGTGCGCGCACAAAGGTTGGCGTGTGTGGCAGCGCGTGCGACGCAATCGCACGTCGCACGGCGCCGACGCTAGTTCTAAAGTATAGGGTTGCCCGCGCTAGGCAGATCTAGCTGCGCTTGGGCTCCCGCACGAACAGCATGTACAGAGCCAACTCACGCTTAAAGATGAAGAGATAGAGCGCGTGGGCAGCAACCGCCAGGACCAGCAAATTGGCTGCAAGTTCGTGCAACTCATTAAGCCAACCCTCCTCGGTGCCCTTCCGGTCGTGACCGTCATCGGCTCTCGCCGCTGATACAAGCACGCCGTTTTGCCCAGCCACCGCCGCTGCGGGGGCCGCATAGGTGGTGGAAGACTGCGTTGCAGAGAGCTTTTGGTCTGCAGGCTCCTCAAGAAGGATCCCGGTCGCCGTCGTGGTAATCAGAAGGGCAGCCACGATAGAGATGAGGAGACGGCTCACCGCAGGATCGCCAAGTCGCGATTTCCGAAGCGCGTCCAAGTGCGGAAAGAAGTGGGAAATGCCGACCTGTCGCGGGCCCACCAACCCCCAAATTATCCGCACTACGATTATTCCTGCCACACCATACCCCAGCCATTCGTGAACCTCGCCGAACTCGCCCGTTAGATACGTGAGGGCCGTCAGCACAAGGAGGCTGATGTGATACACTCTAATCTTCGCAAAGATCGGCATGGTGTAGTGCCTCCCGTGGGGTTGGTGGCGCTCGAAATCGTACCTATCGCCGATCAGTAGATCGGGAGTCGCTGGCGGAGGGTTGACCCAGGTCAACCGGCATCATCACGTTTGCTTGCTCGGTCGAAACACGACGAGCTTGGCCGCATCCAGGGCCAAAAGCACAAAGATGCCAGATCCTACGACAACGAAGAGGTCGTGCAGGTGTAGCGGCCCAAATCGGAATAGATCCGCCATGAAGGGCACAGTGAGCGTGAGGCCGAGAATAAGGCCCACGGCGGAAATCACATACAGAAGGACCCGGTTCTTTCGCTTCAGAGCTTTGATCACAGACGCATCGAAGGATCGGTTCACGAAAATCAAACCGATAAAGCTCGCGACCAGGGAAAAGAAGGAAAGCGCCCGAACCTCCTTCTCCGGCAGGCCGGACTTGAAGGCGATGGTGAAGATCGCACTGACAAGGATCAGCACCACCACGCCCTGCATTACGCCCCACAAGATCATCTTCTTGGAAAAGAGTGGCTCTTCCGGATTTCTTGGCGGCCGCTTCATGGTGTTCTCTTCCTCGGGCTCTGCCTCGAAGACAAGGGAGCACACGGGGTCGATGATCATCTCCAGGAACGCGATGTGGACCGGACCTAGGAGGAGGGGGAAGCCTGCGAGCAGCGGTATCACCGCCATGCCCGCAATCGGAACGTGAACCGCAAAAATGAAACCCATCGCCTTGCGCAGGTTGTCGTAAATCCGGCGACCCAACGCGATGGCGCGAACCATGGAGCTGAAGTCGTCATCCAAGAGAACGATGGAGGAGGCTTCGCGCGCCACATCCGTGCCGCGCCCGCCCATGGCGATACCGATGTGCGCGGCCTTAAGAGAGGGGGCGTCGTTGACGCCGTCGCCGGTCATGGCGACCACCTGACCATTGGCTTTGAGGGCCTCCACAATCCGCAGCTTTTGCGTCGGCATGATCCGCGCAAACACGCTGACGTCGGCAATCAGCTGAGACAGTGCGTCGTCGCTCAGCTTCTCCAAGTCACTGCCGGAGAGGACCTTGGTCGCTTGGATGTTTGCTGCCGCTGCGATCGCGCGCGCGGTCGCGGGATAGTCACCGGTGATCATCACCACCCGTATGCCCGCCGACTGGCACTGCTTCACCGCATCTGCCACGCCAGGACGAAGCGGGTCGGCCAATCCGATGAGGCCGAGATATTGAAACGTGAAGCCTTTCTGGGACGCGGGCCATGCATCGCCCGCGAACACGCTGCGGGCGATGCCGAGGACCCGCATCCCGCGGTTCGCCATTTCATCCACTTCGCAGCGCTGCTGCTCGCAAGCGCCGGGGTCCAGGCCACATAATTTCGCAATGGCCTCCGGTGCCCCCTTCGTCGCAATACAAGCTGTGTCGTCCGCTGCGCGTCGCCATGCATTCGACATGGCGAGCAGATCAGGCCTAAGCCCGTAACTGTGAACCAGAGAGCCCGCATCCCGCGTGTCTCCAGATGCGGCACGCTGTTCTGGGCTGAGGAGGTGGAAAGCCTTCTCCATGGGATCGTGCGGCTCGACCGCACTGCCCAACGTGCCGATTTCGATGAGTTCGGCGAAAACGGCTGGCAGCGGTTCGGCGAGAGACGTGTCGACGCTATGGCGCGTGCCATCCGGCAACCGAATTTCCGCAATGGACATTTTGTTTTGCGTGAGTGTGCCGGTCTTGTCCGTGCACAAGACTGTTGCCGACCCCAGCGTTTCGATGGCCGCCGCGCGTCGCGTGAGCACGCGTGCCTTTGAAATCCGCCACGCGCCCATCGCCATGAACACGGTTAGCACGACCGGAAATTCCTCCGGCAGCATCGACATTCCCACGGCGATGCCGGCGAGGAGGCCCTCAATCCAGGTGCCTCTATAAAGGCCGTATAGGGCGACCACGAGCAGGGCGACGGCGCCGCCGAGCGTCCCGAACACCCGCACGACCCGGAGCAACTGCTTTTGCAATCGCGGCGGTTCGAGTTCTACATCGCGCAGCGCCTGCCCAATTTGGCCGATTTCGCTGCGGATGCCGGTGGCAGTGACCTCGGCCAAGGCTTGGCCGCGCACGACGAGTGAACCGGAAAAGACGAAAGGCAGATCGTCGCCGCCCGGGTGAGGGCTGCTTTCGGTCCGCGCGTCGGCCACGCGCTTGCGCACAGGGACGGACTCTCCGGTCAGCAGCGACTCGTCGGTCAGGAGGTCGCGTGCCTCCAAGAGAAACGCATCGGCGGGAACGCGATCGCCCTCGGCCAATACCACGTGATCGCCCCGAACCACGTCTCTCCCGGCAATACGGATTTGCGCGCCGTCTCTGACGACAAGGGCGCGCGGGCTCGTGAGGTCGCGCAAGGTTTCGAGAACGCGCTCGGTTCGCGACTCTTGCACAACCGTGATCACGACCGACAACGACGCGAAAGCGATGAGGAGGAGAGCTTCTTCTAAGCTTCCAAGCACCAGATAAATGGTACCGCCCGCAATAAGCAGGAGCAGCATCGGCTCTCGGAGAACATCGAGGATTATTCGAAAGAAGGTCCTCTTGTCCGCAGACGGAAGTTCATTGGCACCCTCTCGGGCTAAACGTGCCGCTGCTTCGGTCGAACTCAGTCCTGCTCGCGATGTGGCTTCCGAGGATGGCGTCATGAGGTCATGTTACCAAGGTGGGCTTTCTGGGGTCACCTCGGTTGCGCATGGAGGCATTTGTGCCGGTCTAACGGTCTCGTCGTCTCTTTGTCGCAGTCGGCCAATTTCAGTAGGTATATGCCGCGCGCTTCGTGCCGTTTCCAAGCTTCGCTTTTCCTGGGGTGGGCGACCCGGGCGACTTAAAAGTAAAACGCCCCGCAGAAGGGCTCTGCGGTGCGTTCGACTCAGCGTTTGGAAATGGCGGTCTAAACGACCACCGAAAAGTCTAACGTAAAAGCCTCCAAGTCACTGGTATGTAAGCGAAAACCGCCTAGACGGAGCAATACATTTCATCCTCTTCTCGAGTGTACCGTACGCCATTGGAATCTTTTCGTATCAGCGCCTGTGCGGAACTGGGTGTACTCCACCGAACCCGACCTCTGCCCGGCTATCGTGCGGAGCGGAAACGTAGTGCGTCAACGACACGTGCGAACGCCGCAGGGAAGCGTTGGAGCGACCGTAGGCAATTTGGCCTATGCTTCCACAGCGAGCAGATAGATCCCGCGGGATCGTAGGAGTTAGTGAATGGCGAGAGCGACCTACATCGTCCCGTATGTGAAGTGGGAATTGCTGCAACGTTGGCATGAACGTCATCCGCGAACGGGGAAGCCCGCGCCTGAGATCGTCGAGATGCAAGGCTTAACGCTCGTCGAACATGTGGAAGCCAACAGCGCAGCGCAGGCAATAGAGATCGTTCTGAGGAAGTTTCCTGGGTACACCGTGATCAAGTCGGCGATCACCCGCGTGCCGCACGTCACGGCAGTGAAGAGGACCAAACCCACGGGCAAGGCCAAGACGAGGACCAAGCCCAAGAAGCTGGGTGGTAAGGCGAGGGCGAAGGCGAGGGGGCTGTTCAAGGAAAGGTCGGCGAGGCGCAGGTAGCTAGATTTTGAACGCGCGCGCGCGTCGGCCGCGGCGATTGAGCTGCGTCGGCCCCGTCAAGCAAAACGCCCCGCAGAAGTGGCTCTGCGGGGCGTTAGACTGTCGATGAGAAACTGGCGGTTTTGCTCAGGTCTTGATGGCGGTTTTACCCACCTAAAAGTCTAACGCAAAACGCTCCAATTCCCTGGCGCTTAAGCGATGCCCGCTTACACCGAGTAGTACATGTCATACTTCCGCCGAGCTAGCCTTGAAGAGAGACATTTCGGCATCCACGGGATGTAGACGCCAAGCACGACGCAAGTGGCTAAAGGCGTTCCGCGCGGCATGACGCACCAGAACCGCACCGGTGCGGTGCAACTCGTCAATGTACGCGCCGGGGTCTCCACCGACATGTGGAACGCGGAGTTCGTGACCAACCTGTTCAACAACCTCACGGTACCCGCTGCCTTCCGCGCACCGATCCGATCACCGAGTTGTTCGCCTACAACGCCACCTTACCCGACAAGCGCAAGCTTGGCGTCCGCGCGTCCTATCGCTTCTAGGTTAAACACTCACTGTCGCACAAATGCCCGAGGGTTGCAACTCGTAGACGTAACAGGAGTATCAAGCAACCCAAGCACGTAGGTTGGTGCAAGATGGCGGTGAGGGGGGTTCACCGCCGACAGTGCTTTGGGGGCGAGAGATGACGGGATTGAATGGCGTGGTGCGGCCGGGCGCTTTGTCGGGGGGGGCGGGGGTAGGCTTGGTGATCGTCGCCGCGCTGCTGGCGGGATGTTCGACGGTCCCTGCGCCCAAACGCCTGCTCACTTCCAAGCAGATCCAAGACGGGCGGTTCGAACCGCTGCCCGCCGAAAAGTCGTTTAAGGCGCTCTACAACGCCTCGCTCGACGCTCCCGCCGACGAGGCTCTGGCCAATGCCTACCTCACCCGCGGCATGCTGGAATCGCGCACCACTTGCCTGGAATACCTTGAGGACCGGGCCATCCAAGGACAGAAGCTGGAGTATGCGCGCAATCAGCTCACCGTGACCGCGGTGCTGGCGACGGGTGTCCTTGCCATGGCCGGCGCCAACCGCGACCTGTACCAGGGCTTGGCGCTCGGCACGGCCTTTGCCTATTCATCGGCCGATCTGTATCGAGACTCTCTTCTTCTGGGCCCGGACTCCCAGGTGATCATCGACCTGATAGACAAGTCGCTCACGGCGGCGCAGGAGACCATCGCGAATAATCCGTCGCGCACCCATGCCGAAGCTCTTGGGAACCTCCAATGGTATTCCGGATTGTGCACGCTTCCCCAAGTCCGGGAGACCGTGAAGAAGGCGCTGCAGAAGGCCAACCCCAAGATCAGCTACACGGCAGAGTTGGAGACGGTGGCGGACCGCGCGCCCCTGGCCGATCTCGCCAAGCTGTTCGACGTGTTCACCATTACGCCCAGCCAGCTGTCGGCCATATATTGGCTGGTTGCCGACGACGCCGCGAATGCCGCCGAAAAAGCCGAGATCGTGACGCGGCTCGGGTCGCTCAAAGGGGTGTTGTTCGATAACGCTACCCCGCCCGCGCTCACCGCGGCCGGCAAGACCAAGCTTCAGGACGCGCGGCGGATATTGCTCGGCATTTCACTCGGGCTCGAATCCAAGCTGAAGGCGAGCATCGCCGAGTTCCGTGCCGCGCAGGCCAAGCGCGAAGCGGAGGCGCAGGCGGCGAAGAAGGCGGCAGAGGCCGCCACGGCGACCAACAACGCCGCGAACGCCACGCATCAGGCGGACGCTGCGCAAGAACGGGTGCGCGTGGCACGACAAGCCGCCACCGAGGCCGCCAACGAAAAGACGCAAGCCCAGGAGCAGAGAGAACAGGCCGCTGCGATGCCCCTACCGGGCGAGGCATCGGCGCCGAATACACCGCAACGAAATGAGGCCGCGATCCAGGCCGCCGCGGAACGCGTCCGCCAGGCCGATCGGCAACTGTTGAAGGCGCAGCAAAACGAGGCCCAGGCCGCCAACGACGCGCAGCAATGGGAAATCTACGCCCGTGTGCAACGCGACGCCGCAAATGATGCCGCCCTCGCCGCGCGTGAGCTTTCGGCTGCGGCGCGCGCTGCGGCGGAGCAGCAAGCCATGGCCGTCGCCCGGGTGCGCGGCGGTCGCGGCGTGCCGCAGCTGGATTTCTGAACGTCGGTCTGAGGACGCGCAAAATAGAGGAGGGGGAACATGCAAATCCATAAGTCACTAGGCTTGGTCGCGCCGCCCACGCTTTGGCGTCGGCGCTTTCGACAGATTATCGGCGCCTGGCGCATCGCGAGTGTCGCAGTCCTACTCCTCCTCCTCGGCGCCGGCGGGTGGTCGGCGCGCGCGCAGCCCGCTCTACCCGTGGGCATCACCAAGGAGGACCTATTCGGCGCCATGGTGCGTGATGCCAAATGGAAGAAGCTGCCGATCCCGGTGTGCTGGGAGCAGGCGAGCGCGGCCGATGCGCCCTACCGTGCGATCACCCGGACCGCCGTCGAGCAGACTTGGGAACGCTCCTCGGCTGTGCGGTTCGTCGGTTGGAACGTCTGCACGTCCACCAGCCGCGGTATCCGCATCGCCGTGGCCGATACCGGTCCGCACACCAAGGCGCTGGGTCGCTACCTCGACGCGCGGCCGCAAGGCATGGTCCTGAACTTCACCTTCGCGACCTGGAGTCCCTCCTGTGCCGCGACCCGGGATTACTGCATCTACACCATCGCCGCGCACGAGTTCGGTCACGCCCTTGGGTTCACGCATGAGCAGAATCGGCCCGACGCGCCCGGGAAGTGCCAGGACATGGCACAGGGCACTACCGGCGATTACAACGTCACCAAGTACGATCCCATGTCGATCATGAATTACTGCAGCCCGGTGTGGAACGGCGACGGAAAGCTGAGCGAGTTGGACGTGGAGGCGGTGCAATGGGTCTACGGGCAACCTTAGCCGCGGCAGGCCTCTCCCTGCTGACCGTCGCGGGCGCATGGGCGGCCGGTCCGCCGCAGCCGGGCGCGAAGTTTATCAAGGTCTGGTACGAACGCCGCATCGCGCATATCCAGCCGGTCGGCCTGCTCTACAACGGCGAGACCGAGCGCGACGCCGGGTCGGGCCTGTTGATCGGCGAGAGCCTCGTCCTCACGGCCAATCACGTGATCCCGGTCCCAGAGAACTATCAGAAATTCTCCATCGAGGTGCGGCTGGGCGACCCGCAGGTCAACCCGATACTGGCGACGCTGCTCGTGCGCGACGCCGCCAACGATGTCGCCCTCTTGCGTCTCGATCAGGCGGTCGCTTTGAACCCGCCGCGCTGCCCCATCGAAGGGATGATCGACGGCGCGATGCTGCCCGACGGCAGCACGGTCTTCGTCATGGGGTTCCCGGTGAATAAGAAGCAATCGATCACCTCGGGCATCATCTCCTCGCGGGCCGCCAACGGCCGCCTGCAGACCGAAGCGGCGATCAACCCCGGCAACAGCGGCGGCCCGGTATTCAGCGAAAAGGGCTACCTCGTCGGCGTAGCGGAAAGCGCGATCAGAAGCTTCGACCGCGGCGACGCGATGCCCGTCGGCATTCAGGGCATCAACTTCCTTGTGCCCACCAGTTCCTTCCTGCAGGGGGATATACTCGCCCATTTGTCGAAGGACCCATCGTGCCTCTCGAAATACCAGCCGAACGCCGAGGAGATCGCCTATCTCGCCGCTCTCGAAGCGCTGCGGCTCGAGGGCTTGCCCCCCGGCGGCGGCGGCGGTGCAACTCCGACGCCGCCGGAGGGGGCGACGGTCAGCAACGCCGTATCGGCCATGGAGGGGCCGATGCTGGGACGCGGCGGCGGTGCGTCCGGCAATGGCACGCTCGCGATGCCGGAGGGCGGCGCCGGACGTGCCGCAGCCGCGCGCGCGACGGCAGACCGGCTTGCCGCCGCGGCACGCGTCGCCGCGGCCGCGCGCACCCTATCGGAGATATCGTCCGCACGGGGCCGGCGGCCAGAGTCGGTGGTGACCATGGCGTCGGACAGCGCGGCCCAGGAGGACATGCTGCGCATGCCCAGGACCTTCGCAATCTCCCATCCGGCGACATTCACGAACGACGAGCACCCGGACGCCGCGACGCCGCACCGGCAGATTTTCCGCAAAACCGTCGCGGCGGAGTCCGGATACCGCATCACCAATTGCGACCCCGACGTGTTCAACGCCGCCCACGCCGAGCCCGCCGCCTGCAAGATCGCCACGGACGCCAAGTCCGCCACCCTCACGGTTGGGATTTTCAGCGGCCCGAAAGCCGACGCCTGGCGCGGTCTCTGGCAAGGCGAGATCCGCCTGCAGCAGCTGATACGGGACTAGGGCGATTGCGCCGGCTTGAATGCAAACGCTTCGGCAGTCTCCGCCCGGGGCGCTTCGTCTCGCCGAAGGCTGAGCTACCGCCATACAGTTCAGGCGCCGTGTCCGCCGCAAGGCGACATTCGTATGCGCCTCTCAATCTTACGTATGCTGACAAAGCCATCGCTTAACGCGCCACGGGCGCCATCACCCGCCGCATCTCAATCTCCAGATGACCTTTTTTTGCGCTGCAGGCCGCGCCAAAGCAAAACGCCCCGCAGCGGGTGCTACGGGGCGTTAGCATGGCGTTCGGAAAGTGGCGGTTTTGCTGGGCTTTTAAGAGGCTTTTTGCCAGCTGAAAGTCTAACGCAGAAACCGCCAACTCACTGAAGCATAAGCGAAAATCGCTTACACAGAGTAATACATCTCATACTCGACCGGGTGTGGGGTCATTTCGAACCGGCGCACTTCCTGCATCTTCAGGTCGATCCAGCTCTGGATGAAGTCTTCGGTGAACACGTCGCCGGCCTTCAGGAAGGCGTTGTCGGCGGCGAGGTTCTCGAGGGCTTCGCGCAAAGATCCGCACACCGTCGGCACGGCCTTCAGTTCTTCCGGCGGCAGGTCGTACAGGTTCTTGTCCATCGGGTCGCCCGGATGGATCTTGTTCTTGATGCCGTCGAGGCCGGCCATCAGCATCGCCGCGTAGGCGAGGTACGGGTTCGCGCCCGGGTCGGGGAAGCGCACTTCAACGCGCTTGCCCTTCGGGTTGGAGACGTACGGGATGCGGCACGACGCCGAACGGTTGCGCGAGGAGTAGGCCAGCAGCACCGGCGCTTCGTAGCCCGGCACCAAGCGCTTGTAGCTGTTGGTGAGCGGGTTGGTGAATGCGTTCAGCGCCTTGGCGTGCTTGATGATGCCGCCGATGTAGTACAGGCAGGTGTCCGACAGGTCGGCGTAGCCCGAACCGGCGAACAGCGGCTTGCCGGCCTTCCAGATCGACTGGTGCACGTGCATGCCCGAGCCGTTGTCCTGGTACATCGGCTTCGGCATGAAGGTGGCCGACTTGCCGTAGCTGTGCGCAACCATGTGCACAACGTACTTGTAGAGCTGCATGTTGTCGGCGGTGCGCACGAGGGTGTCGAACTTGATGCCGAGTTCGTGCTGGGCCGGCGCCACTTCGTGGTGGTGCTTTTCCATCGGCACGCCCATGTCGGCGAGCACCGACACCATCTCGGCGCGCAGGTCCTGGCACTGGTCGACCGGGGCGACCGGGAAGTAGCCGCCCTTGGTGCGCGGACGGTGGCCGGAGTTGCCTTCGTCGTACTTGCGGCCGTCGTTCGCCGGCAGCTCTTCGCTGTCGAACGCGAACATCATGTTGTTCGGCTGGGTCGAGTAACGCACGTCGTCGAACACGAAGAACTCGGCTTCCGGACCGAAGTAGGCGGTGTCGCCAATGCCGGCGGAGGACATGTACGCCAGCGCCTTCTTGGCGATCGAGCGCGGGTCGCGGTTATAGAGCTGGCCGGTGGCCGGCTCGATGACGTCGCAGAACAGGATCAGCGTCGGCTGCGCCGTGAACGGATCCATGGTCGCGGTGGACAGGTCCGGCTTCAGCTGCATGTCGGACTCGTTGATGTCCTTCCAGCCCGCGATCGACGAACCGTCGAACATGATGCCGTCGGTCAGCATCTCCTCGTCCACGGTATCGATCCACTGCGCCGTGTGCTGCCACTTGCCGGCCGGGTTGGTGAAGCGGAAGTCGACGTATTTGACTTCCTTTTCCTTGATCATCTCCATGATCTTTTTGACGTCGGACATGGTGCTGTTCCTGTGCTGTCGTTGTGTGAGCAAAAAGTGTTAGGCGAAGTCTTCTTGGCGTTGTGCGTGGGCCTGCGATCAATCGCGTGACGTCACGCAAAGCGCGTTGGTCGTTCCGTCGTGATGGTTTCGTCGTCCCCCAGTTGTCTTTAGTGCCGAGCGGCGCTGGCTGTTTCTTGTGTCCGGCCTAGATGGCCTCGGCGCCGCGCTCGCCGGTTCTGATGCGAATGGCGTCTTCGATCGACGAGACGAAAATCTTGCCGTCTCCGATGCGTCCGGTGTGGGCGGCCTTCTGAATCGCCTCGATGGCGCGGTCCAGCATGGCGTCGTCCAGGACGACCTCGATCTTCACCTTGGGCAGGAAATCGACGACATATTCGGCGCCGCGATACAATTCGGTGTGGCCCTTCTGGCGTCCGAAGCCCTTCGCTTCGGTGACGGTGATGCCCTGCAAACCCACCTCGTGCAAGGCCTCTTTGACCTCATCCAGCTTGAAGGGCTTGATGATCGCTTCGATCTTTTTCATTTGCAGTCCTGCCCTTTCCCCGCGACATCCGCGGGGGCTCAAAGCGGTATTCAAAAGCCGTGCCAAAGGCAATATTCGCCGCAGTTGAAGTGCGCGTGCCGATTTTACCGCAGCGCAGCGCGCGGGCCCGGTCGCGCTGCCCAGATTCCCGCCAGCTTGCTCGAATCTTGGGCAGCCAAGTGCTGTGGATGGAATGCGCCCCAAAGTCCGCGAAAGTTATCCACAGGCGCCAACCCCTTGGGCGTATTGGGGCCCCATTGCTTGACGGCGCAGGGTACAGGGTTTAGTTACCGCCCCCACCACAGAACGGCCTTTGTGCAAGCGCTTTGCGGCGGGTGTAGCTCAGTTGGTTAGAGCACCTGGTTGTGGTCCAGGGGGTCGTGGGTTCGAACCCCATCACTCGCCCCAAGCGCTTCCCTTATTTGCCCGCATACCGGTTGAAGGCGGCGTAGTAGCGCGCCTTGGCCGGATCTCCGTCAGCGGCGCCCCCCCCCAATTTCGCAATGCCCGCATCGAGCCAGACGATTCCCTCTTTGCGGTATTCGAGGTCGAACGCCGTATCGTCCAGCAACGCGATCGTCGGCGCACGACTGGTGGGGCGCAGATAGTTGAACACGCCGAACATCGCGAGCTGATCGACACCCCACGCCAAGGCATTCTTTGCGTGAAAGTGCGCGATATAGCCGGCCAACAGCCTCAGGAACGCAACGCCGCGATCCGACGGCGCAATCCCGACGACGGCCGCGCTGAGCTGATTCCATGGCTCGAACCGGCCGGGCCGCGCCCGAAGCACAACGTCCGCATCGCCCCGTCGCGCGAGTAAATCTTGCGGGTCCCGATTGAACAACGCATCGACGTCCAGCATCCAGACTTCGCGCGGACGTCGGCGCATGAATTGGTACAGGCGCACAAAGCGCACGGCGTGAAAGTACGCCCTGGCGGTCATCTTATCGGCGCGGTCTGCGTCCGGCAGCTGTTCGCACGATGCCGAGAATGCCGCGCCCGTCGTCGCCAATGTCGCAAGCGCGGCCTCCACTTCGGCCTCGGATGCATTCATCACATGCACATGAACCGCCGGCGCTGACGGGAAAGCAGCAAGTGAGCGGATCAGCGGGATCGCGAACTCGGTGTAGTACTTGAGATCGCACGACAAGTATATCAGCGGCCCATCGCTATCGCTTTCCTGAACATATTCCACAGGCGGAAAGCTTGCGCCGATGTGCGCATCGTTCTGTTGCGCGAGCGTCTCGTAGAACGTAGGCCGCGTGGTAAAAGTGTTCCAGATATTCCGGCCGATCAGGGGGGAAATGTGCGGCAGTAGCTTCTCGATCTGCGCGAAGTCTTGTGCAGCGAACAGCGCCATAAGGCGCCGCAGGACCATCTGCACGGAGACGGACGGCGCCTTCATGGCGGCCTCCGTCAATTTCAAATAGGATTGGAGTTCCGCCTTGGCGTGATGAAAGAACAACTCGTCCAAGCTCGCCGCGTGATAGGGCATCTGCCTGCGGGTGATGCGGTTGTACCACTCCTTGCGCGGGATCAATTCCTCCAGCACCGCGAAGCTGTCTTCGGTGTTGCCGGCGCAGTCGGTTGCGAGCGCGGCAAGGGCTGCCACGCTCTTGGCCGGACTCTCAGCCCATCGGTCGCAGGCAGCTTTGATCTTGTCGGCCAGCGTGCGCGCCATGGGAGCGATCACCCGTTGTCCGGCGAGAGCATGAAAAGGGAATCGTCCAGCACGATCATCTTCGTTTTCGGTGCGCCGGCGCCTGCGAAGAACAGGTTCACCCGGCCCATCGCTTCCTCGACCGACACGGTGAACTTCTTGATTTGCGCCGCGCTGCGCTGCAGGTGGATCCAGGTCGTGAGCGGTCCGGCCTCGGGCATGAACGGCATCAATTCCGTCGCGATCCGGTCAGCCGCGTTCTCCGGAAACTCCGGAATCCAATCGTCGTTCGCCGGCGGCGACGCGCCGCCGATCACCTGCATGATTAGGGCCGCGGCGACCTCGGGCGTTGGGGCCTGGAATGTCGCGGCGTTGCTCGCGAAGGTCTGCGAGAACATGCTCACCGGCGCGGGATTGAGGTTGAGAGCGGGGCGCCCGAGAAGGGCGGCCTCCAGGCCCGTGGTGCTGTTGGTATGCACCACAATGTCCGCGCCCAGCAGCCACGGCACCGGCGGGCTTTCGGTGACGACCTCCGCGCCGGCGTATTGCCGCCACGTCTGCGCCTTCTCCGTGGGATGCGGGCGGATGACGAGCCGGCTGTCGCCGATCTGGCCTTGAAGCCGCCCCACGAGGTCATGCATCGCCAGCATGTTGACACGCTCGGTCTCGAACCAGCTGCGCGCATAGGCGCGGCCTTCCTCCGTCTCCTCTTCGAACATCCCAACGCCGCGCGCGACGTCGAACTGCGCCTCGGGCGTTCCGTAGGCGGAATTGTGGATGCCGTAGTTCGTATTGATCAGCACATAGCGTCCGCCGCGGGTGCAGGCGGCCACGTCATCGGCGTGAAGCCGCCGATAACTGCGCAGCAGGTCGACGCGCGGGCTTCCGACCAAGGGGCCCACGCCGCCCAGCGCATCGCGATGGATCCGGTTTTGGAACAGGAATGCATCGGCGACCTGCAACGCCTTGGGCGGCACGATCCGGCGCATGAGGTAAGGGCTCACAAGCGCCAACGCCTCCTCGTCCATCATCACGACCTTGTGGCCCCAGGCTTTCACATGCTCGGCGAGACCGATCTGGATGGTGTTGGCGGTCTTGAAGAGGAAAGCGCCCTTCGGCGCCTGGTGCGCGCCCGCCAACATGCTCCACAACTGCCCGACGACGACGCTCACGCCGCGTTTGAGCAGATGCGCCGCAATCAACAGGCGGGAATCGAGGTCGCGGCTTTTCAGCTCGCAGGTGAGGTAGGCATACCGGGCCATGGGGCCGGAAGCTATCGCAAGCGCCCCGCCACCGTCCAGCGAACGGCGGCTATACCGCCGCCGCCCCCTGCCGCGCGCGTGCCTCCATTTCCTGCTGCTTCAGCCGATTGCGGCTGGCCCACAGGCTGTAGGCGACGAAGGTCACGAACGCCGCCGCGATCAGGCTCATCTCCGTGATGTGCTTCTCCGGAAACAGCCAAACCTCCTTCAACAGCTTCCAGCGGCCGAGGATTTCGATCTCGCTCCACCAGATCGCCGCCACCGGGATGGCATAGCGCAAAGCGCCCGTGATGCGCGTGAACTTCACGATGCGCTGGGTGCAGTACAAGCCCCACACAAAGAACAGGAAGAACGCGGCATACATCAGCGGATGATGGTCGCCGACGAACTTCCGGTCGTAGAGCAGCAACAGCACCATATAGAAGAACCACGCGATCGAGACGTACTCGACCGCGGTGATGGTGGAGTAGTTCCGGATATATGCCGGCGTCGGTTCGCCGACCTTGAGGCCGAGATGCTTCTGTATCCACATGAACGCGTTGCAGCGCGTTTCGCGGTTGAGGATGAAGAACATCCCGATCGCCAGCACGATGCCGAGCGATGACGGCATGATCAGGTATTCGGGCTTGGTCATGTTGGCTTGGATATTCGGGTCCACGTAGCGATGCGCGTAGTAGACGAAGGCGAACTCCACCCAGCCGTTCCACAACTGTACGCCGCCGGCGAAGCCCAGCCAGGTCGCCCACACCTCGTCGCCGATCTTGGCGCCGATCACCACCAGGATCGCGCCGATCAGGCCTTCGATGCCGACGATCCAGTACAGGCTGTCGGCCCCAAAAATGCGCATCAGCAGCACCATGTGGGAGTGGCCGAGCGCTTGCAGCAGGAAGATCAGGGCGACGGGAAAAAGGCCGATGAACGGCGGACGGTACAGCAGCTTGAGCATGGCGGTCCCTCCAGAGGTCATAACTTTATGACATATCCCTGCTGGGGGAAATGCCATAAAGGGAAGCTGTTTTGCGCGCAGCGCCCTTTCGGGGCGTCCGCCCGGGTGGCACACTCAGTTCGGAAAATTGGGAGAGGGGCGTCACATGCCTGAGCTCAAGTCGAAGCGGCCGACCCACACCACGGACTTCATCCCGGGCAACGACGCCCGGCACAATTCCTTCCTCGGCAACCCGGTGATCGACAATCTTGTCAGTACGGTCATCGCGCTCGGCACCGAGCTGTGGGCGGTGAAGCGCCGCAACAAGATCGTCGAAAGCCTTCTCGCCGCCAAGCGGCCGGTCACCCTGGAGGCGATCGAAACCTATGTGCCGACCCCGGAGGAAGAGAAGACCTGGGCCGCGGACCGCGATGCCATGATCAAGGCGACCTACGGCACCTTTGCCAGCAACGTCGGCGCGCCCATGGCGGCGCCAACGAAAGAGCGGGGGTAGGCGCCATGTTCAACCGTCGTAGCATCCTGCAGTCCGCCGCGGCCGCGCTCGCCGCCGGCACGAGCACCGAAGCCCAAGCCAAGTCTCACCTCCTGCCGGTCGACGTCGCACCGCGTGGCAGCGTCGGCAAGCTCGAGCGTCTTCCGTCCGTCGACCTGGAGAGCAAGCACGACTTTCTCACCGGCATGATGGCGTTCATCAATTCCGACGTGTCCAAGGCGCAGCGTGAACGCATGGTGGTGCTGGCAAAACAAGCCGGCTACGCCGAGAACCAGGATGTGCCCCTCGAGGTCGCCCAGAAGCTCTACGACAACGATCCTGTCGTCGGTACGCGCACGCGCATGTGGAACAGCTCCCACAACCACGAGCACTATCTGCTCGACGAGGCTTTCCACGCCAATGCGGATGCTTATCTCGCGGAAATGGAAGCGGCGGAGAAGGTCGGACCGGGTTCGCTCAAGCTCGATCCCGCCCTCAAGATCCCGGAATACACCCGCTACGAAATCCATCAGCAGCCCGGCGGCTACTGCGGCAATGCGTTCGCCGGCCACATCTATCACTACGCCACGAACCAGTTCTATCGCGGCGCCAACGATCAGGACGAACGCCACAGTGGCTATGCCGCTGGGTGCCCGGTGCCGGCGAAGGGCGAGGTGAAGCGCATCCTCGATCTCGGCTGCGGCATCGGCCAACTCGCCACCGCCATGAAGGCGCGCTTCCCGAATGCCGAAGTGCACGCGCTCGATGTCGCGGCACCCATGCTGCGCTACGCCCACATGCGCGCGGTCGACATCGGCTCGGAAGTGCATTTCAAGCAGGCGCTGGCAGAGGCCACAGGTTATCCCGACGGCCACTTCGATGTGGTGATCTCCTACATCCTGTTCCACGAAGTCACGGCGGAAGCCGCGCGCAAGATCATCGCCGAGATGGGCCGCATCACCCGTCCCGGCGGTGTGTTCTATCCGATGGACTTCAACCCGGTCACCGCGCCGTCACCGGGGCGCATCTATTCCACGTGGCTCGATCACCGCTACAACACGGAGCCGTGGCGACTGCAGTGGACGCAGCAGGTCGATGTTGCCGCGGAAATGCGCAAGGCGGGCTTCAACGTCGACGACCAGCGCGCCCCCGGCCAGACCTTCGGCAAGATCCTTGCGGTGAAGACGGCTTAATCGACCCCGGCAAGAAGTGGTATAAACGCGCCATGAACAGTGGCGCGGCCGTCATCGGCTTTTCTTCGCTCGGGCATTTCTACAACCACCTGTTCGAGCCGATCTTCTTCGTGGTCGCGCTCGCGCTGCCGCCGGTGCTGGGCATTCCCTACGAGGAAGTGCTCACCCTCATCATCGCCGGGAAGATTCTCACCGGGCTGCTCGCGCCCGCACTCGGCTGGGCGTCGGACCGGTGGAGCGCGCCGGCCATGATGGTGATCTACTTCCTCGGCTTCGGCGCTGCGGGGATCGCGGTCGGGCTCACTTCCACGCCGCGGGCGATGTTGATCGCCCTCATGGTGCTCGGCGCTTTCGGCGCAATCTATCATCCCGTCGGCATTGCCTGGATGGTTGCGGGCGCACCCAATCGGGGCCGCGCGCTTGGCATCAACGGCATGTTCGGCGGCTTCGGTCCGGCGGTGGCCGGCGTGGTCGCCGGCGCCTTGGTGCAGTGGGCGAGCTGGCGGGCGGCGTTCATCGTGCCCGGCGCCATCGTGATGCTCACCGGCGTCGTGTTCATGTTCGCCATGCGGCGCGGGCACTTTCCAGCGCGCATCGCGCCGCGCGCGAACGCCCATGCTGACGTCAGCCGCGTTGAGGCGGTGAAGATCTATCTCGTTCTCACCGCCGCGATGGTCGTCAACGGCTTCGTCTACAACGTCACGCAATCCTCGCTGCCGAAGATTTTCTCCACCGACCTGCATGGTCTGCTCGGCGACGGTACCGTCGGGGTCGGCACCGGCATCATGATCGCCTACGGCATCGGCGGCGTGTTCCAGGCCTGGGTCGGTCACCTCTCGGATCGCTACCCGCTGAAGTGGGTCTATGCGCTGATGCTGCTGGTCCAAGCGCCGGTCCTGGCGCTCGCCACGGTCGTCACTGGCGCACCGCTGCTCGCCACCGCGACGGCCATGATCATGTTCAACACCGGCGCCCTGCCGGCGGAGAACGGCCTGATGGCGCGGTATGCCCCCGCGCAGTGGCAGGCGACCGCCTACGGCCTGAAGTTCATCGTCGCCTTCACCTTCTCGGGACTGGGCATCTGGAGCGCGTCAAAGGTTCTGGCGCTCACCGGCGGCTTCGATGCGCTCTATCTAGGCGTGGCTGCGGCCATCGCCCTGGCCGCGGTGATCGTCACCGCACTGCCCGCGGAGGGGCGTTTCGTGGAGGTCGGGCAGCCCGCCCGAGCCGCATAGCCGCCTGTCGCGTTAGTCCTTCGTCAGCACGAAGCCGTACATGGACCCGAATGCATCGGGTACGCTCTCGTCCACTGTTGCCCAAGCATCCAGATCGCATTCGCTGTCCGCGGCCGAAAAACGCCTGCGGAACTCTTCGCGCACCCACGGCGCGGCGGCGACGTAAGTCACACGCAATCCCGCGTCCGCAATCATGGCCTTGGCGCGGCCAAAGGTGAAGCGGTGCTCAACCACGTTGAACACCAGGTCCCGAACTTCGGCGAGCGAGTAAAAGTCTTGGTGCTGCGTCAGCCGTTTTGCGGGATGATCGTCGGGAAGCGCGATCACCTCTTGGCGAAACATGCGGATGTCGTGTGGCGTTGCGGCAAGGCCTGCCGCGTCGCGCAATGCAATGCCGGCAACGACGTCTTTGCGCCCTGATTCCGTGTAGATCCCAATCTCGATCCGTCCCCCGCGCTTGAGCACGCCGGCAAGGCTGCGCAGTCCGGCTGTCGGGTCGGCCATATGATGAATGACGCCGACGCTGGAGATCCAGTCGAACGTCAGACCCAGCGCGGCGACGTCAAGGATGTCGCCGTGGACGAATCTGATGTTCGTCGCTCCGAATTCCCGCGCCTTGCGGACGGCGCGTGCCAGGCTCGCGCGGCTGAGGTCAAGCGCGACGATATGATCGCGTGGCGCCCGCATCGCGTGTTTGATGGGATGCCGTCCGGTTCCGGCGCCTGCAATGAGCACCTGTTGCGGGGCTTGGTCGGCGGGTTGTTTGACCGGCACTATTCCCAGCCGCGTCCAGTGCGGATAGGGATTCTCTTCATACTGCGCCTGCACGTTGCGAGAGGTTGCATCGTCGAACCGCAGCACTTCTAACGTCGGACGGATCGCGCGTTCGGTAAGAAGTTCGTCCACCTGTATGCGCAGCAGCTCGCCATAGATCTTCGAGCCTTGGTCGCGTCCGGACAAGACATCGACATGCTCCAGGCTGGCGAGCGGCCGGTACGCGGCAAGGCAAGCGACATGCAGGGGCGTCGGAATGCGCCCGGCCGCGAGATCGGTTTCCAAACTTTTGGCAAGATGGCCGACGACGGCTTCCTCTTCCGGCGTTTCAGAGAATACGTAGTCGTTGATGAAGCATTGGATGGCGAGCGCGGCCATGACGTCCACGCCCGCGTCGCTGTGGTTGTCGCGCTCCTTCAGAAGGATCTGGCGGCGCAACGCCGTCAGGGAGGCTTCGAGTTGCAACGAGGTATTTCGGAAGGCGATCAGGGACCTGACTAGGAGACGCTCGAACGCGGCGCCATGCGGTGTGGCGGCAAGTTTCCCGAGGAGCCCCGCCGAGGGCGTCAGCCCCGCGCGCGCTAGCGCTTGGAACTGCCCTTGGAGGACGATGGTCGCGGCCCGGCTGGCGCCGCCGATATCGATCTCCGCGGTTGCAAGAATGCGTTCGATGTCGCCGATGAACGTTGGCTCGTTGGGGATATCTACCATCCCGCTCAACGCCTCGCTGTACAGGCTGGCCGCGACGGAATTCGGAACTGCGGCGCGCACCAGCGGCTGCAGGTGACCTATGGCCTCGGCGAGCTTTCCGGCCGAGACCAAGGCCCGGATGTGTTCCAGCGGCACCATCGAATGAACCCCCAATAGAGCGCGCTACTTGCCCGTGACCGCTTTGCGAAGCAAGTCAGGCGTTGCCGAGCAATCCAAATGCGTTCAATCGCGGTAATATAATACCGTGTTTTCAATCCATTGATTTTGCTACATAAATATTCAACGAAAGAGTTGACGTCCGCCAAGTCGGACTTTATACCCCCGGCACTCTTTTGAAGCGCGAGGAAACCCCGATGCGGACCCATTCTGCAAAACCGACGGAAGTCGAAAAGAAGTGGATCTTGATCGATGCCGAAGGCCTGGTTCTGGGCCGGATGGCAGCGGTCGTGGCCGACATTCTGCGCGGCAAGAACAAAGTGATGTACACGCCGCACATCGACACCGGCGACAACGTCGTCATCATCAACGCCGAGAAGGTGAAGCTCACCGGCCGCAAGGCTGAGCAGCGGATCTTCCATTGGCACTCCGGTCACCCGGGCGGCCTGAAGGAACACACCGCGAAGCGTACCTTCGCTGGCGCCTATCCGGAACGTGTCATCGAACGCGCCGTGGAGCGCATGATGCCCAAGGACAGCCCGCTCGCGCGTGGCCAGTTCAAGAAGCTCAAGGTCTACGCCGGCCCGAGCCATCCGCATGAGGCGCAAGCCCCGGAAAAGCTCGACCTCGCCGCGCGTAACCGCAAGAACAAGCCGTAAGGATCAGGTCCATGTCCGAACAGACCACCACCACCAAGTCGCTCGCCGACCTGAAGTCCGCCGTGTCCGCCGCTGCGCCGAAGCGCGAAGCCAAGCGCGACAAGCAGGGCCGCTCCTATGCCACCGGCAAGCGTAAGAACGCCGTCGCCCGTGTGTGGGTGAAGCCCGGCAAAGGCAAGATCGTCATCAACGAGCGCGAGATCGAGAAGTACTTCACGCGTCCGGTGCTGCGCATGCTGATCAATCAGCCGTTCATGGTCACCAACCGCGCGAACGAATTCGACGTCGTGTGCACGGTGTCCGGCGGCGGCCTCTCCGGCCAGGCCGGCGCGGTGCGTCACGGCATCTCCAAGGCGCTGACCTACTACGAACCCGACCTTCGCCCGGCCCTGAAGGCCGGCGGCTTCCTGACCCGCGACCCGCGCGTGGTCGAGCGTAAGAAATACGGCAAGAAGAAGGCCCGCCGCAGCTTCCAGTTCTCGAAGCGCTAAAACGACTTTCACTTTCTACTGCAAAATCAAAGAGGCGACGAAAGTCGTCTCTTTTTTTGTGCGTGACAGGTTTCGTCTAAGTCATTGTTTTAAAACATATTCGTGTTTACCAGATTTCATTTTTTCCTACAGGCTCGTGACAGG
>CANJPQ010000022.1 GCA_947476275.1 Fidelibacterota bacterium | reverse complement strand
TTGAAAGTTCCGGCCACGTTATTCGTTCTAAAGGTATGGCCATCGGAGACTCGATAGCGGACATCCATCAGGGCTTCCCACTCTGGTGCGATCGCGATCGCAACGCCCGCAATTCCTTGGTAAGCGAACCGGCTGCTATCCGTGTTGTTAAAACTTGTAACCCCGAAGTTCAATTGAGTCAGGTTGTTGAGCCATGCCATCGCTAAGCCGACGCCGCCGGCGGTGCTTACTACGGACTTAGCAAGAACAAGCTGTCGTCTAGCTGGGTCATCTGAATCCGGTGCTTCAATTTCGAGACACGCCGCAGGCTCTGGAAGTCGGCCATCGCCTGATTTGGCGTCTTCTGAAATTTTCGAATCTTGAACTCTTCTCGTTGATACAGCTGATACTTTCCGACAACGGCATTGAAGAAATTGAACGGCCGCCGATCGACCCCACCTTTCTTAAGGAGAGCAGCCATGTATGCAACCATTCGCTCGCACACCATATACTTTTCGCGCTCCGGAAAGTACCGTTGAAGGGCGCTCTCACAGGCTGGGTTCGCGGCGAGAGCGCCTTGACCGTGCTCTAAGAACTCTTCAATTGCCGCCGTCGCTTCCTGCCACTCATAAAAGGTGGGGTTGACGCGGCTTGAAACGTAGAGGTTCATCCACAAGCCTTCTTTTTGCGGCATGAGATTGGCCGTGGCCTTGCCCATGATCGCCGCTTCCATGCCGGTCGTGCTGTTTGTGTGTACGACAAGCTCGCTTGCCATCATCCAAGGGATATGCGGCGTGTTGGCTGCAATTGTGATCCGGGGATCGCTCGCTGCGAATTTTTCCCAGTATTCCGGATTTTCTGCCGGATGAGGCCTGATAACGATCGCGTGCTTCGGCAAATTTTCGGCGCACCAACGGAGCACCGAAATGAAGATGTCATTGTTCGCTCGTTCGAATTCGAATTGACCTTCGAAAATCGCGACGCTCTCTGCATCGTCGGGTTTTAACGTACCCGCTTGAATCTGCGCGTCCATATAATATTGCTTCGTATCGAAGAGGGAGTTTCCTTGCGCCATGTTTGAATTGAAAAGCACAAATCGACCCACCTTCTCGCGAATTTCTTCTGCTTCGCGTTGATACCGCGCCTGACCACGCGCACTGAGAAGATCCATCCGCGGATTTCCAATGGCTGTAATCTTCTTCTTGAGGACCGGCCGCATCTCGCCGAGAACCTCCGCATGCATCGGGCTGTTGGCGAAGAATGCATCGCAACAATCATGGACATTTTCCGGGATCCACCCGGAAAACTTTTGATCGGGCGCCATACCGAAAGCCTCTTCGTCCATCGCTACGACAAGATGACCTTTTCGCCGGTAGGAGGTCATGATGTTGACCTGAATCTGATTCATGGTCTTGCCCATGAATAGGCCTAACGGAAGAATCGCGAAATTCTCATGCGGCGACCATTGCTGACCGACCACGACCGAAAGGCCCTTGGCCGTAGCGAAATCGGCCATTAGGAGACGGGTATCCCAATCGCGATTGTGAATTTCGCTCGTGAGATACAATACCGGCTTGAGGGAAGCCATGAACGCAGGAACCGTAAAATGAATTAGCTAGAGAGCGTGCTAGCACAACAGTATGAGGGTCGTCACGATTGGAATCCCCGTCTCCTTCATCTGAGTATTTGGATTGGTACATGTCGAGGGACTTGCGGTGAAACGCCAATCCGCTCATGGAACTCTTTAGGTCCGCACGTAAGCCCAATAGTCAGAATTTCCGGCGGCCGACGGTGGGTGATTCCCATCGAGCGGGGCGCCGAGGCGATCTAGCCTGGACCGGCGGCGTTGGGCGCGTTTAGATCGTTAGTGATCTAGTCCACGAATGAACGGCTCCATCTTCGGTGGGCACGCAAGCAGGGACGGTGCCATGTGGATTTTGGCGTGGTTTGTATCGCGAAAGGAGAATACCCAGAGCCGCGAATCCCAAGCGCGGACTCCGCTGCGTCGCGAATTTGCCAGCGGGAAGACAACCCGTGCGCCAACTCCATAGTTATTCGGAAGGGCGGAGTTTCCGAGACCGCCCAACGTGATTAATAGTCATACTCGAACGGTTCCAACCTTCATCGCCTTCGGCACACCATGATCGCCAAGATCGGAACGGGGTTTCGCCCCATGCAATCGGCGAGGCGGATTGTGGCCGGCATCATGGTCGCCGGGTGCTTGACCTCGTGTGGAAGCGATAGCGGGGAATTCACGCTCACGAATGCCGCTCAGGAGACGATCACCCACGCCACTGTCTCGATTTGCCGCCACACGTCGGAATTCGGCCCGCTTCCTCCAGGGAAAGACGCCGGCGCGGCTTACAGCATCACGGGGGACGATAGCTTCAGAGTGCAGGTCACGTTCGCATCGGGGAAAGCGCTGTCAAAGGAGGACGGATACGTGACTACGGGTATGTCCTCCAGGCATCGCATCACAGTGACCGATGCGGAGATCATCGTTTCAGAGGTGCGGTAGGGTTTCCGCGCAGCGGTTAGGTTCGATCCGCACGCGATACGCGCGAGATGTGGCACGCTAGGGCATCGAGGCCCAGCGGCGATTGGCGGCGTCCCGCACGCGCGGCTCCGGATCGTTCTGCAGCTTCTTGACTTGCGCGGAGGTGAGCCGCGATTGGATCGCCGCCGTCGCGCGCACTTTCGGGCTTTGATCCTCGACCAGGCGATTGAACGCCTCGTCGGAGAGCGCCGCCGTCCAGGCAGTCGTTTCGCGCACCCTCTCGGCCGGATCGGCGGCAAGCCGCGTGAGAAGTTCCGGCGGGAGCTTGCGATTGAAGGCAAGAAAGTAGCGCACCTGTTCATCCGGATCGGCGGCAAGTTTCCCGGCCAGGACCGCGTCGATCGCATCGTTGGCGGCGACGGCGGTTCGCAAGGAGGGCTCAGGCGAGGCTGCGTATTCCGCGAGCACTTCGGGCGGACAGCGCGGATTGCGAAGGAAGGCGGCGGTTTCGCCTCGCCCAGCCTGCCCCGCGCGCACCCGCTGCAAAAGTGCGGATGCCTCCGCCGCCGTCAGCGCCGGGTTGGCGGCGTGGCGTTCGAGTGCATCGATGCGCAACGATCTGACATCGCTGCCGACCGCGTAAACGACAATCGCAGCGAGGATGGCAGGCAGCACATATTTTCGAGCGCCGCCGCCGCTCCGTGCGACGAGGAACGTGCGTCCCGCGGCGTAGGCGATGAGCGAAAGCGCAATGGCCTTCATTGGCACGAGGGGCATCGCAAGGCTGGCGCCTGTCCAGGCGCCAGCGGCCGTCATGGCCTGCAATGCATAGGCCCCGGTGGCGAGCACCCAGACGGCGACCGCCAGGCCCAGCCCGATCGGCAGCGGCGCGCGCGCCACGGGCGACCTCCAAGGCCGCACCGCGGCAGCATCCACGCCCGCGACCACCACGATCCACACGGCAAGAACAACGGGTAGCATTAACCGCTCAATCGCCCTTCAACCGCTTGTGAGCACATTGTAGTCGAGGGGCCGCTGCCAAACCAGCAAACGCGCACGGCAGCTCTGCAAGACGCTGGGGTTCGAACCGAACGGCGGAGGTGCTTAGAGCAACCCCAGCTTCTGCAGTTCCGCCTTCAGTGCCTTGGGCATCGCCGGGTCCACGTACGCGGCGGCGGCGAACTTCGCGGCGTCGGGCGGGGCGTCGGTGTCCTTAAGGTAGCGCCAGCCCTGGAACGGGCGCTTTGCGGTGGCCGCCACGGGGATGTGGCGGGGTTCGAGTTCGATGATGCAGTAGGGCTTGCCGCTGTCGTCCTTCTTGGCGTGGATGCCGACGATCGGCTGGCGGACCTGGATCATGCCCTTGATCACCCAGTACAGCGAGCCGCCGGCAAGAACCTCCGTCGCGCGGGTGGGCGTCATGCGGGTGCGATGCTGGTAATTGCCGTTGGCGTTTTTCCAGCGCTCCTGCCGCGGCCCCAAATCTTCCGGATCCTCGATGCCGACCGCGAGCTTGATGATGTGAAGCGCCATAAGAAGGTTAGGTAAACTTCACCACCACCAGAGTCACGTCGTCTTTCTGGGGCACGTCGCCGCTGAAGTCGCGCAAGCGCGCCGCCACGGCTGCGCAAATCTCCGACGCGCTCAAATCCGCCGTGTCGCGGATGGCCTGCATCAGGTTGTCCTTGCCGAACTGCTCGCCGAGCGCGTTCAGCGCCTCCCACACGCCGTCGGTGCCGATGACCAGCACGCCCTTGGCGGGCCATTCGCTGCGGGAGGTTTCGTGGAAGCCCCACTCACGTTCGACGCCCAGCGGGATGTCGTGCACCGCAAGCTCCTCGAAGCGCTGTGCGACGGCGTCATAGAACAACAGCGGCGCTTGGCCGGCGCTGATCCAGCGCACGTTGCGCGGGCTCGCGCCTTCGTCGAACACCATGTAGACCAAGGTGACGAAGCGGCCGCCGGAGGAATCGTCGGCCAAGTGCCGGTTGACGGCGCGCATCACCGGCAACAGCTGGCGTCCGTCTTCCGCATGGCTGCGCAGGAGCGCGCGCACGGACGTCATGGTCAAAGCCGCGACCACGCCGTGCCCGGTCACGTCGCCGACGATGACGGCCATGCGGCGCTTGCCGTCCGCATCCACGAAGTCGAGGAAGTCGTAGTAGTCGCCGCCGACGTCGTCGCTGTAGATGCTCAGGCCGGCGACGTCATAGCCCGCGAGGTGCGGCGGCGCGGCCGGCAGCAGGTTCTGCTGCACATCGTGCGCGAGGGAGAGTTCCTGCTTCACTTTGATGTGGCTTTGCAACTCCGGCACCATGGCGTTGAAGGCCGCGGCGAGTTCACCGACCTCGTCGCGCCCGAGCACGGGCGCGCGGGTGTCGAGCTTGCCGGCCGCGAGATCGCGCGCCGCGGAGGCAAGATCTCGCAACGGCCGCGTGACGGAGCGCGCAGCGAAGGCGGAGAAGAACGCCACCAGACCGATCAGCACGACCGACGCGATGCCAGCGAGGCGCACCTGCTCCATCGTCGCGCCCCAGATGGAGCCTTGGGCGGCGTCGGCGATGGCCGACACATCTTCCGCCGGCACGATATAGAGCAGCGCGGCGCCGAGACGCTCCAGGGGGCCATACACCCAGATGGCATCGGCACCGCGATGGGGCATGTGGCGCAAGCCGCCATGGCCCGCCAGCAAGTCGCCGGCCATGGCGTCGATGCCGGTGGGCGTGCCGGATTTCAGGGCGGGCTCCTCGATATTCGCATCCCACGCCGCGCCGTTGTCGGTGAAGGTGGTCGCCGCGATCACCCGCAGCGTGGCGCGGCCCGCCGATGCATCTGCCTTGACCGGATTGCCCTCCGCATCGGCGATGCGCACGATATAGCTCTCCGCGTTCGCACCCAGCCGCAGGCGCGACTGGATCGCGGTGAGACGCGCGAGGATATCCATGTCGATGCCCGCCACACCGATGAGCTTCTTGTCCTTGTCGAACAGCGGCATGGAGGCGTTGAGCAGCAGGCGCCGCGTCGAGGCGTCGAGCTGCGGCGGCGCCCAGGTGACGTCGCCGGCCTTCACGGCGGCCTCGTACCAGCTGCGCGTGCGCGGATCGAAGCCCTCCGGATAACCGCCGTGGCCGGGGTAAACCGAATGCAGGCCGTTCTCGAGCCCGACGTACTGCCAATAGAACAGCCCCGGATTGGACTCCGCGAGCTTGCGGTAGGTGAGGTCGAGGCCGGCGAGCCGGCGCATGTCGGCATTGAGTTCCGGCGGGATCGGCGCGTCGATACCCGCACCCGACGGCGCGGTGATGTGAAAGGCCTGATGCAGGCGTGAGATCGGCACGGCCTTCACTTCGCGATTGGCCGTGACCCGCACATGATCGAGCGCCAGCTCCGTGCCCGGCGGCCATGTCTCCGCCGTGTCGAAGGCGCGATCGAGATATAGCGGCACGTCGTCGGCCGGAGCCGCGTCGCTCAACCTGCGCTCCGCTTCGCCGCCCTGGAGGCGCAGCGCCAGTTCCACCTGCCGCTGCTGCGCCGACATGATGTCGGAGGAATAGGCGATGGTCTGCTGAAGCTGGACTTCGATCTCGCTCGACACCGCCTCGCGCCCGCGGTCCGCAATTGCCGTGCCGAGGTTCTGGGTTGCGCGCTGGCCGCGCAGGGACAGGGCGATCAGCGGGACAACCGCGATCAGCAGCAGCAGCACAAACAGCTTGGTTTGGATACGCATCGCCCGGAGGCTGGCAATCGAATGGGGGGACGTGAAGGAAGAACGCCCATCTTGCGCTGGCGGCCCGGCTAAATCCAGGCAGGGAAGCGGCTTTTCCGGCTTTTAAGCTTGAGCCGCCGTGCCGGGGCTTTGGTCCTTCATGCGGCCGTCGATGGCGAAGCCCTGGAAAGCGGTGATGCCCAGCGCGTGGCCGACCGGCACCGCATTGGGATCGTCGACCCGGATGAGGATCGGGATCACGCCGCAGTCCATGATGTATTTCAAGGCGCGCTTGCGCTCGTTCAGCACCTCTTCCGCGCCGGGCCGCCAATGCACTTTGGCAAGGCTCGCGCCGAGGTAGTCGAGGTCCACGAGGCCGACGGTCTGCGGGAAGATCTGGTCGACGGCAATGCGCGCGCCCCTGTCTTTGATCAGCCCGCGCGCGGTCTGGAACTCGTCGAAATGCTCGACGATATTGGCCTGGCGGAATTCGAAGATCACGTTGCGCATGCGGTCCGCCGAGGAACGCGCCACGAACTGCTAGAACACCGGCGTGAACACGCTCTGCACGTTCAGGTTCAGGGAGCAGTCCTTGCCCTCCGGGGCGATCGTCGGGAAGGCCTCGAGCATGATCTGGTCGAGCATCAGCGTGAATTCGTTGAACAGGCGGCCCGAGCCGCGCATCTCCACGTCGATCATCAGCGGCTTGCGCAGCAAATCCATGCTGATGAAGTACTCGCTCATGAGCGGCTTCATCGCGCCGTCATTGGCGATCGTGACCGCTTCCTGATGGCGCACGAACGCCTTCACGAACCGCTCGGAGCCGAACTTCTTGTAGGCCGCCAATACGCGTTCGATGTCGGTGCCGGTGAGCGGGCGCAGCTTGCCGTCGCCTTCCGGCTCCTCGAGTTTTTGCGACGACTGCGCAAATCGCGTGACGCGGTCGGCGGCGGACCGGTAATTGGTGAGGAGGTCGTAACAGACGACGAGACGGGTCTGGTCGATGGTGCCGAAGCTTCCGGGGAAGCTCTGCTCGACGAGGCGCAAAAGGTCGATCTTCAGATCGCGCACCAGCGCGATCATCGGGCCTTCTTCCGCCTTCACCATGATCACGAAGTCGCCGATGGTGGCGCGGTAGAACCGCGCCTTGGTGCGCGCGGCGAGCTTGGACATCGCCACGATCATCTGATCGACCATCGCCGGCGCGCGCTTGTTCTCGGGCAGCGCGCTCGACAGGCTGATGGCAATCATGCTGGTGTTGGAGACGGGCGCCTGGCGCCATTGCGACATTTCCTGGACCAGCCCGCGCAAGTCCAGCGGTGCGGCTCCAGCATCGCGCGTCGCGGGCTCTCCCATGTCGTCTAAGTCCCTTTGCCGCACAACACCATGCGCGGCCCCTCCACTGCGGCGCAGGCTATCGCGTTCGACCCGACCCGTAAACCAACGCTTAGTTCACGAAGGGGGATTCCGGGATAAGCGTGGGGGTTGAAGAGCTTAGACGAAAGTGACCGGTGGCTTATTCCTTGGCGTCCGGTGCTGCGGCGGGAACCGGGTCGGACGCGCGGAGGCCGCGGATCAAGGCGTTGGGGACAATCGCGTCATCCCACTTGAAAGCCCCGGTTTTGAAGTCGATCGCCGCCGCCCCGGTGCGCACGATCACCATCTGTTTCGAGGGCACGATGTAGACGCGTTGCCCGCCGGCGCCATCGAAAAAGATCATGTCCGATCCGGCAAACGGCTCGCTGTGAGGGCCGTAGCTGGCCACGCCCTTGCCGTAGGAGCGTTTGGCTTCATAGGTGGTCCCCAGCCAGGTCTGGAAGCCGTAGTTCGGATTTACCTCCGACGGCGTGCGCACCATCGTCATCCATTCATGGGGCACCACTTCGACGTCGCCGACCTTGCCCATGTTCAGATGCAGCAGGCCGACGCGCACCCAGTCCTCCGCCGACATCTGGATGCAGCAGAACGTACGTGCAAGCCCGCCCTCATGGTCAAGGAACACACGCGCATCCCGCGCCCCGATGCGGCTCCACAGTTTTTCGGACAGATACTCGGCATAGCGCTTGCCGGTGGCGCGCTCGATGATCAGGCCGAGCAATTCCGAGTTGACGTTGTAGTAGGCAAAGATCTTTCCCGGTTCGTCGCCGGCGGGAACCTTGAGAATTAGGCTCGTCAGATCGGTGCCGAGATTGAGCTGCATCGTTTCCGACATGGGGCTCGGGCTGAACGGCTGGCGCTGCAGGCCGCTGGTCATCGTCAGCAGGTTGCGGATCGTGATCTTGTTGCGGGCGTCGTTCTTCCACTCGGAGATATAGGTCGCGGCGGGCTCATCCACCGAACGGATCTTGCCGTCGGCGATGGCGAGACCGACCACAAGCGCCGTGATGGATTTGTGCATGGACGCGGGGTCCGTGCGGTCGGTCGGGTTGAATCCCGGCTTGTAGTATTCGTATTGGAGCTGCCCGCCCTGCCACACCACAAGCGCTGTGGAGTCCATGTGCTTGGCGTAGTCGAGCGCGGTCTGCCAGCCTTCGGCGCTGATGGACCGCGCGGTCTCCGGCGCGCGGGCGAACGGTTCGCCGGGCCCGCCCTTGACGACCTCGAGCGGCGCATAGAAATCCACATCGCGCACCGGATCGATGAACAGCACCCGCGCGAACCGGCCGTAGTAGGTCGGGTTGGTGAGGTAGAGGCCGAAGAGTGCGATCACAAGGATCGCGACCAGGGCCAACACACCCTTCCCGATGGCTTTCAACACGCGCATGGCTTCTTTTCTCCGTTCCGCTGACGGCGGCTTTACAGCACAATAGCCGAGGCGAATACCGCCGCCCCCTGGGGAGACCGTACGATGGCAATGGACGAGATCGTCGCCGCGATCATGGGGCAAGCCGACAAGCTCAAGGAACTGAACCACACGGTGCTGTTCGACCTGGGCGACGACGGCAAAGTGCTGCTGGACGCCACTGGCGGCGACGTCAAGGTCACGCCCAATCCCGATAATGAGGACGCGGAAACCACGCTGGCCCTGTCGGTCGAGAACATGGAGAAGCTGATTGCCGGCGATCTCAACCCGATGGTGGCCTTCACCATGGGGCGGCTGAAGGTGTTCGGGTCCAAGGGAATCGCCTTGAAGCTGTCGAGTCTCTTGGACAAGTAGTCGAACATACTTGTTCGACTATCTATAACCCCCTCTATCTCTTGCGTTTGTGCCTACGTCGCACCGCTGCCGGCGGTGGGTGACGTTAACGTCACGCAGTGCCATTGCAGTTTCCATTGGTGACACTAACGTGAGTCCTGTGCGCTGTGCGGGGGTTGAGGACGTGACGACCGACGCGACCGAGTTTCCGTGGCTGAAGACCTATCCGTCGTTTGCGGCGTGGGACATGCCTCTGCCGGCCGTGCCGGTCTATCAGCTGCTGCTGGACGCGGTTGCGCGATTCCCCGACCGACCGGCGATGGAATTCCTCGGCCGCCGCTGGACCTACGCCGAGACCGGCGCGCTGGCCGCGAAAGTCGCCGCCGGTTTGCAGCAGCGCGGTGTCGTCAAAGGCACGCGCGTCGCCCTGCTGCTGCCCAATACGCCCTACTATGTCGCGGCCTACTGCGGCGCGCTGATGATCGGCGCGGTGGTCGTGAACTTGAACCCGCTCTATGCGGAGCGCGAACTCGAGCGCCTGGTGAAGGACTCCGGCTGCGACGTGCTGGTGACCATGGACCTCGCCGCCATGTACCCAAAGGCGCTCGCGCTGCTGGAGCGCGGCCTGTTCAAGACCATGATCGTGTGCAGCATGGCGGAGGCGTTGCCGCCGCTGAGCGGCATCCTCTTCCGTCTGTTCAAGAGCGGCATGCTGGCATCCGTGAAGGACGATCCGCGCCACGTGCGCTTCGACGACCTGACCAACAATGCCGGGACTTACACCGCGGTGCCGATCGATCCGAAGACCGATCTGGCGGTGCTGCAATACACCGGTGGCACAACGGGCGAGCCCAAGGGCGCGATGCTGAGCCACGCCAACATCACCGCCAACGCGCGCCAGGTTTCGTCCTGGTACGGCACGCCGGTGCTGGGACAGGAGCGCTTCCTCGCCGCCCTGCCGTTCTTCCATGTCTTCGCCATGACCGTGGCCATGCTGACCGCCTTCGAGTACGGCGCGGAAATCATCATGATGCCGCGCTTCGATCTGAAGGACTGTCTCAAGACGATCCATAAGAAGAAGCCGACGTTCTTCCCGGCGGTACCGACCATCTTCACCGCCATTAACAATGCGCCGGACGTCGGTAAATACGACCTCACCTCCTTGAAGCTGTGCATTTCCGGTGGGGCTCCTCTGCCGGTCGAGGTGAAGAAAGAGTTCGAGGCGGTCACTAAGTGTGTGGTCGTGGAGGGCTATGGCTTGAGCGAAACATCCCCGGTTGTCTGCACCAACCCGACCGCCGGCGTGAACAAGGCGGGCTCAGTCGGCCAGCCCCTGCCGGGCACCATCGTGGAGATTCGCGCCACCGACGACGACCGCGTCCTCGGCCTCAACGAAAAGGGCGAGATCTGCGTGAAGGGCCCGCAGGTCATGCAGGGCTATTGGAACCGGCCGGACGCGACCGCCGAAGTGATGAAGAACGGCGCCTTCCACACCGGCGACATCGGCACCATCGACAAGGACGGCTTCGTGTTCATCGTCGACCGCATCAAGGACATGATCAACGCCTCCGGCTACAAGATCTATCCGCGCATGGTGGAGGAAGCGATCCATCTTCACCCGGCGGTGGAGGAAGTCACCGTCATCGGCGTGCCCCATCCCTATCGCGGCCAGGCGCCGAAAGCCTTCATCAAGCTCAAGAGCGGTATGAACGTCACCGAGGAAGAACTGCGCGCCTTCCTCAAAGACAAACTGTCGGCGGTCGAGCGGCCTGAGTACTACGAATTCCGCAACGAATTGCCCAAGACCCTGATCGGCAAGCTTTCGCGGAAAGAGCTTGAGGCCGAAGAAGCCGAAAAGGCCAAAGCGAAGGCGGTGTCATGAACGACGACGACCGCCGCCGCCTGTACTCGACCGGAGAACTCGCCAGTGCTGCGGGTGTCACGCCGCGCACGGTGCGCTTCTATGAGTCGCAAGGCCTGCTGAAACCCCAGCGCGCCGGCGTGACGCGGGTGTACACTTATCGAGACCGGGCTAAGCTCGCGCTGATCCGCCGCGGTAAGCGCCTCGGCTTCTCGCTCACCGATATTGCGGATTTCATCGAACTTTACGGCGCCGATCCCGTCCACGCGGAGCAAACTCGCCTCCTGCGTGACAAAGCCCGCGCCCGTATTGTCGAGCTCGAGCTGAAACTGCAAGACCTACAGGAAACATTGTCAGAGCTGCGCAAGATCGAACAGCAAGCGACGGCGCATCTCCACTCCAACGCCAGCGATAAAGGGAGACACCGATGAGCAACGTTGTGATTGCGGGCTACGCCCGTTCGCCGTTCCATCTCGCCAACAAGGGCGGCCTGAAGAAGGTCCGGCCCGACGACCTGTGCGCCGCGGTCGTGAAAGCCTTGGTGGAACGCACCAAGGTCAACCCGGACCACATCGAGGACCTGCTGCTGGGCTGCGCCTTCCCGGAAGGGGAGCAAGGCATGAACGTGGCGCGGCAGATCGTGTTTCTCGCCGGCCTGCCGATCACCGTGGCGGGCACGACGATCAACCGGTTCTGCGGATCGTCGATGCAATCGATCCACTCCGCCGCGGGCGCCATCAAGATGGGCGCGGGCGACGTGTTCATCTGCGCCGGGATTGAAAGCATGAGCCGGGTGCCCATGGGCGGCTACAACCCGATGCCGAACCCGAAGCTGATCGACGCCGGCCACAAGGCCTACATCGGCATGGGCGAAACCGCGGAGAACCTGGCGCAGAAATACCAGATCACCCGCGAGAAGCAGGACGCCTTCGCGGTGGAAAGCCAGAAGCGCGCCGCCGCGGCCCAGGCCGCCGGCAAGTTCAATGGCGAGATCGTGCCGATCCAGACCGCCGACGGCGTGGTCGATAGCGACGGCACCATCCGCGGCGAAACCACGATGGAGATCCTGGCCGGATTGAAGCCGGCCTTCAGCGAGAAAGGCTCCGTCACGGCTGGCACGTCCTCGCCGCTGACCGACGGCGCGTCCGCCGTGCTGGTGTGCTCGGAAGAATATGCCGCCAAGAACGGCCTCACGCCGATGGCGCGGATCAAGTCGATCTCCGTCGCCGGCTGCGCCCCGGAGATCATGGGCATCGGGCCCGCGCCTGCGACTTTGAAGGCGCTGGCGCGCGCCGGCATCAAACTCGACCAGATCGACGTGATCGAACTCAATGAAGCCTTCGCCGCCCAGAGCCTCGCGGTGGTGCAGGAACTCGGTATCGATCTCGCCAAGACCAACATCGACGGCGGCGCGATCGCCATTGGCCACCCGCTCGGTGCCACCGGCGCACGCATCACCGGCAAGGCGGCGCAGATCATGCAGCGCGAGAAGAAGAAGTACGCGCTGGCCACCCAATGCATCGGCGGCGGCCAGGGCATCGCGACAATCCTGGAAGCGCTCTAACGCCACTCGTGACGGGGACAACTGCCATGGCTGAGATCAAGAAAGCCGCCGTCATCGGCGCAGGCGTGATGGGGGCCGGCATTGCCGCGCACATCACCAACGCGGGCATCCCCTGCGTGCTGCTCGACATCGTGCCGAAGGACGGCGCCAACCGGAACGCCATCGCCGAAGGCGCGGTGGCGAAGCTGCTGAAGACCGATCCGGCGCCGTTCATGTCCAAGAAGAACGCGACCCTGATCACCACCGGCAATATCGAGGACAACCTCGATATGCTCAAAGACTGCGACTGGATCGTCGAAGCGGTGATCGAGCGGTTGGACATCAAGCAGGCGCTTTACAAGAAGATCGACGCCCATCGCAAGAAGGGCTCGATCGTCTCGTCCAACACCTCGACCATTCCGCTGAAGGACCTCACGTCCGACATGCCGGCGAGCCTGGTGCCGGATTTCATCATCACCCACTTCTTCAACCCGCCGAGATACATGCGGCTTTTGGAGATCGTCGGCTCGGACAAGACCCGGCCCGAGGTGATGGACACGCTTCACCAATTCGGCGACGTGCGCCTCGGCAAGGGCGTCGTGCGCTGCAAGGATACGCCCGGCTTCATCGGCAACCGCGTCGGCACATACTGGATTCAGCTCGCCGTCGTCGAAGCGATCAAGAACGGGCTCACCGTCGAAGAGGCCGACGCGATCGGTTCCCGCCCGTTCGGGATCCCCAAGACCGGCGTGTTCGGATTGATCGATCTCGTCGGCCTCGATTTGATGCCCCACGTCGCCAATTCCATGCAGCAACGCCTGACGAAGGACGACGACTATCACCGCATCCACGGCGAGCCCGCGGTCATCAAGACCATGCTCGCCAACAAGTGGATCGGCCGCAAAGGTGTCAGCGGCTTCTATCGCCTGGTGAAGAACGGGGCGGAGCGGCGGAAAGAGAGCATCGACCTCAAGACCGCGGCCTATAAGGAGTCGGTCAAAGCGCAGCTCGAAAGCCTGGACGCCTCCAAGAAAGGCGGCTTGCAGGCGCTGGTGCAGCATCCCGATCGCGGCGGCAAGTATGCCTGGGCGATGGCGAGCCAGGGCCTGACCTACACCGCGAGCCTGGTGCCGGAGATCGCCGACACCATCGCGGAAGTCGATGAGGCGATGAAGGATGGCTACGGCTGGAACCTGGGGCCGTTCGAGATCATCGACACCATCGGCGCGGCGTGGTTCGCCGGCGAACTCGACAAGGCCAAGATCAAAGTGCCGGCCCTGTTGAAGCTCGCCGCGGAGAAAGGCGGCTTCTACCGCACCCAGGATGGCAAGCTGCAATACCTCACCACCAAGGGCGATTACGCCGACGTGGTGCGCGCGCCGGGCGTGTTGAAGCTGGCCGACATCAAACGCGCGGGCAAGCCGCTGTTGCGCAACGGCTCCGCCAAGCTGTGGGACATCGGCGACGGGGTGGCGTGCTTCGAGTTCACCTCGAAGATGAACAGCCTCGATCCCGGGATCATGGCGCTCTACAAGGACACGCTGAAGCTGTTCAAGACCGACAAGAAATGGAAAGGCCTCGTCATCCATAACGAAGGCCCGAACTTCTCCGTCGGCGCCAACGTCGGCCTCATGCTGTTCGCGGCCAACATCGCCGTGTGGAGCGAGATCGAAAGCCAGATCGAGGACGGCCAGAAGACCTATCTCGCACTCAAGCAAGCGCCGTTCCCGGTGGTGTCCGCACCGCTGGGCATGGCCTTGGGCGGCGGCTGCGAAATCCTGCTGCACTCCGATTCCATCCAGGCCCACGCGGAGCTGTACACCGGCCTGGTCGAGGTCGGCGTCGGCGTGATCCCCGGCTGGGGCGGCTGCAAGGAAATGCTGCTGCGCGCGAAAAAAGACCCGCGCATGCCGAAGGGCCCAATGCCGGCGGTGGCGAAGGCGTTCGAGATGATCGGCACCGCGCAGGTGTCGAAGTCGGCGCAAGAAGCCAAGGAAATGGGCATCCTGCGCAAGAACGACGAGATCACCATGAACCGCGACCGCCTGCTCGCCGATGCCAAAGCCAAAGTGCTGAAACTCGCCGCGGCGTACGAGCCGCCGAAGGACGAGAGCATCTCCCTGCCCGGCGCAACGGGGATTGCGGCGCTGAAACTCGCCCTCGCCGGCTTCGAGGCGCAAGGCAAGCTGACGCCGCACGATCGCACCGTGTCGCTGGCGCTCGCCAAGGTGCTCACCGGCGGCAAGACCGACATCACCGAGACCGTCACCGAGAAAGACCTGCTGAAGCTGGAACGACAGGTGTTCATCGAACTCGCGCGCACGCCGCAAACGCTGGCGCGCATGGAACACATGTTGGATACGGGCAAGCCGTTACGGAATTAACCCAACTGTCATGGCCCGGTTTATCCGGGCCATCCATCCCTCATCTGCACGAGCCAAGCGGATGAATGGATCGCCCGAACAAGTCGGGCGATGACATCAGAGGAGGACGAGATATGAGCGTCTACAACGCCCCGCTTCGCGACATGAAGTTCGTGCTGCGCGAACTGTTCGACGGCAGCAGCCTGCAGACCTACAAGGGCTATGAGGATTTCAGCGACGACCTGATCGACGCCGTGCTTGAGGAAGCCGGCAAGCTCAGTTCGGAAGTGCTGTTCCCCCTCAACCGCTCCGGCGACGAGGAAGGCTGCACCTTCGAGAACGGCGTGGTACGGACGCCGAGCGGCTTCAAGGAAGCCTACAAGCAGTTCATCGAAGGCGGTTGGACCGGTACCACGGCGAGCCCCGAATACGGCGGCCAGGGCCTGCCGAAAGCGGTGAACGCCCTGGTGGAGGAGATGCTGTGCTCCGCCAACATGGCCTTCGCCATGTATCCCGGCCTGACCCACGGTGCCTATAACGCCATCGAGATCTACGGCACCGAGGAACAGAAGCAGACCTATCTGCCGAAGTTCGTCGAAGGCACCTGGAGCGGCACCATGTGCCTGACCGAACCGCATTGCGGCACGGACCTGGGGCTCATCCGCACCAAGGCGGTTCCGCAAGACGACGGCAGCGTGGCCGTCACCGGCACGAAGATCTTCATCTCCGCCGGCGAGCATGACCTCACACAGAACATCGTGCACCTAGTGCTCGCAAAGCTGCCGGATGCACCGCCGGGCATCAAAGGCATCTCCCTGTTCGTGGTTCCGAAGTTCATGCCCAAGCCCGACGGCGGGGTCGGCGCGCGCAACGGCGTGGCCTGCGGCTCGATCGAGCACAAGATGGGCATCAAGGCGTCGGCTACCTGCGTCATCAATTTCGACAATGCCACCGGTTGGCTGGTGGGCGAGAAGCACAAAGGCATGCGGGCGATGTTCGCGATGATGAACACCGCGCGTCTGGGCGTGGGCGTTCAGGGCCTTGGCCTCGCCGAGGTGGCGCTGCAGAACGGCTTGCTCTATGCCCGTGAACGTCTCCAAGGCCGGGGTTTGAAAGGCGCGGTGGCGCCAGAGAAACCTGCGGACCCGCTGATCGTTCACCCCGATGTGCGCAAGAACCTGCTCACCATGAAGTCTATGACCGAGGGCGTGCGCGCCCTGTCCATGTGGGTGGCGATCAACCAGGACATCGCCAGCCATGCCGCGACGCCGGAAGAACGCCAGGCGGCGGACGATCTCGTGCAACTGCTCACCCCGGTGGTGAAGGCCATGGGCACGGACACGGGTTTCGATGTCGCCAATCTCGGCGTGCAGATCTTCGGCGGCCACGGCTACATCCGCGAGCACGGCATGGAGCAATACGTGCGCGATGCCCGCATTACGCAGATCTACGAAGGCACCAACGGCATCCAAGCGCTCGACCTCGTCGGCCGCAAGATGGGCCAGCACTATGGCCGATATCTGCGCGCGTTCTTCCATCCGGTGCAGGACTTCATCGAAGCCAACGCGACCGATCCGGCAATGGAGGAAATGGTGCTGGGCCTCGCCAAGGCGTTCGGCCGCCTGCAACAGGCCGTGGGCTACACTGCGCAGAAAGGCATGAGCAACCCGAACGAGGCCGGTGCGGCCGCGTCGGACCTGCTCAGGATGTTCGCCTATGTCGCCATCGGCTTCATGTGGGCACGGTCGGCCAAGATCGCGCTCGGCAAGGGCAATGACGATCCGACCGGGTTCTATAAGTCCAAGCTGAAGACGGCGCAGTTCTACATGGCCCGCGTGATGCCGCAGACCGGCGCGCTGCTGTCGCAGATTCTCGCCGGCGGCGACACCATCATGAACATCGAGGACGCCCTGTTCGACGCGGCGTAACCCCATCCCGTCACCCCGGCGAAGGCCGGGGTCCACTCCTCATGGTGCACGAGTGCCTCGAGGGCCCTTGCCCGCCGAAAAGTGGATCCCGGTCTTCGCCGGGATGACAACGTGATCGAGGCACCGACGATGTCCATCCTCGAAAAACGCGCCCTGCAACTCGCCGTCGGGATCGCCTGCCTGGTGCCGATCCTTGCTGGCGGCGCGGGGATGCTGCAGGGGCCGGGCACGCTGTATCAGGGCATGATCGGCCTCGATCTCGACAGCCACTTTCGCTACCTGTCGGGCCTGCTGCTCGGCATTGGCCTCGGCTTCGTCTCCACCATCCCGCGCATCGAGACCCACAGCCAATGCTTCACGTTGCTGGCGGGCATCGTCGTGGTGGGCGGCCTCGGGCGGCTGCTTGCGCTGATCGCCACCGGCGCGCCTTCCACCGCCATGAAGCTCGCCCTCGTCATGGAGTTGATCGTCACACCCGCCCTCGCCCTGTGGCAGCGCCGCGTCGCCCGAGGCGCGCCGTGAACCTGATCTTCCGCTTCCTCTGGATGATGCTCCGCGTCCACCTGGGGCCGCGCGATACGGATTTGCTGACAACGGGCGAGATGACCTTCCGCTGCTGGCCGCACGATCTCGACATCAACCTCCACATGACCAACAGCCGCTACAACAGCTTCATGGATATCGGGCGGATCGGTTTCATGTTCCGCCACGGCGGCTGGTCGAAGATCCGCAAGGCGGGCCTGTTCCCCGTGCTCGGCTCCATCGCCACGCGCTATCGCCGTCCGGTCAATCCGTTCCAGAAATTCACGGTGACGACGCGCGTCGTGTCCTGGGACAGGCGCTGGCTGTACATGGAGCAGAAGATCATCGCGGGGGGCCAGACCGCGTCCGTCGCCTTGTGCAAGGTCCTGTTCATCGGCAAAGGACAACGGGTAACGACCGATGAACTGCTGGGTGTCATCGGCTACACCGGCCCGCGCCCGGATTTTCCGGAAACACTCAGCACCTACGACAAGCTCGACAGCCTATTGGTGGCGTGACGCCGGCTGCCACAATCTTCGTGAGCCCCATCGGGGCCATACGACAAACAGTTTCGCGGATGCCGAATCGCACTTAGCCGTCGCCCATGGGCGCCATCGTGGCGCGTGAACATGAGGACAGACAATGGCGAAGAAGGGCATCGACGCGGAGATCGACAAAGTGCTGCGCATCATGGAGGCGAACCCGGACACCCCGGCGGACGTCGCCGCCAACCTGTTGAACCAGGCCCGTATCTCCGGCGATGGCCCCTTGCGGCAGAAGTACCTGCGCAAGGCGCAGAAGGTGATCGCGCGGATCGACCCGCACGCGGATCCTGAAAAGCTCCAGGAGCTTCAAGCCCAGGTGCTGGCCCTCCAGGGCCGCGGCGGCGATACGGAGATCGCGCATATGACACCCGGCGAGGTCGTGATCCCCGCGCGCCTGCGCACCCCGGAGGTGATAGCGGCCGTCGCCCGCGCCGCGCAACAAGCCGGTATCGACCCCCGCCGGCTGGTCGTCGGCAGCGGGCGCAATGCGGTCAATCCGCGGACGGGGCAGGAGGAGTTTGCTGATCCCCTGCCGCCGTTGCAGAGCCTTGCAGATTTCCAGCCCAACTTGGATGCCCCTCCCGTGACGGGCGCGGACCTAGGGCCGATTGCACAAGCGATGGGGCTCGGTGGGCCGGATGGGGCGAATAGCTACCGTGGAGACGCCAGCTACTACACCAGTGGCAAAACGACCGCGAGCGAAGAGCCATTCGATCCTGATGGTGTCTCGGCCGCGATGCCGAGCCGCGCCAATCTGGGAGGCACTGCAAGTGTGCAGATGCAACAGCCACCTTATAGCTCCATCACAGTTCCGGTAAACGACCGTGGGCCATTCAAGATGGATGCAAGCGGTCATGCACTTCAGCCGCTTCAACCACATCCATCGCGCGTGATCGATCTGTCGCGAGGCGCTTTTCAGAACTTGGTAGGCAGCACCGAAGCCGGTACTGTACCGGTCGTTGTCACGGTAACTCCGAAGAAGCGGACACCGTAAATCAATGAAAAACCGCAGCTATATATCCGCGATCTTCTGCGGGCTTTTACTTGCAGGCTTTTGCATCACTCCTGCATTGGCGGCTCGCAAAACTAAAAATGTCTCGCACGTTTACGTCATCCGCCCCCCTATTCTACCTCAAGAAAAGCATCCCCTTATCATGGGATTCAAGGTGAGGATTAAGAATGGAGTCGTGACGCATATTGCGAACCTGCGCGCAGCATTCGTTGTCACTATCGCCAATAGTCGCGCTTATGGAAACTTGCCAGATGATCCGACAACAATTGAGGGAAGTGTACAGACTAGCATTATTGCGCCCGAAGAATTTCGCGACTTGAAATTCACGGTAGAACGGGGCGTGGACTTGAGTCCTGATTTTCAGATAAGTGGCGTCTTGGAAACGGTCGACGATGACGACGATAGCAACATCAAGGAAATCCAACTCAAGCCCGAAAACTTCCAGATCGTGAAATAGAAAAAGGCCCGGAGCTTTCGCCCCGGGCCTTCGTCGTTCGCAGTCTGGCGGTGCGGCTTACGCCATCGCCACGTCGAAGCGGTCGTTGTTCATCACCTTCGTCCACGCCGCGGCGAAGTCCTTCACGAACTTCTCCTTGGCGTCGTTCTGGGCATAGACCTCGGACAGCGCCCGCAGCTGGGAGTTGGAGCCGAACACGAGGTCGACGCGGGTGGCGGTCCACTTCGCGGCGCCGGACTTGCGGTCCTTGCCCTCGAAGGTGCCGGTTGTCGTCGGCGTCCACACGGTGGCGATGTCGAGCACGTTGACGAAGAAGTCGTTCGTCAGCGTGCCCGGCTTGGTCGTGAACACGCCGTGCTTGCTGCCGCCGGCATTCGCGCCGAGCACGCGCAGGCCACCGACCAGCACGGTCATCTCCGGCGCGCTCAGGTTCAGAAGCTGCGCCTTGTCCACCAGCAGCTCTTCCGACGGCAACGCGTAGGCCTTCTGCTGGTAGTTGCGGAAGCCGTCCGCGTGCGGCTCCAGCACCGCGAAGCCCTTCACGTCGGTCTGCGCCTGGGTGGCATCGACGCGGCCGGGGGTGAAGGCGACGGTGATCGTGTGGCCCGCGGCCTTCGCCGCCTGCTCCACGCCCACGTTGCCGCCCAGCACGATCAGGTCCGCGAGCGAGACCTTCTTGGCGCCCTTGTTGAAGTCCTTCTGGATGCCTTCCAGCTTGGCGATAACCTTGCCGGTCCCTTGGTTGACGGCCCAGTCCTTCTGCGGCGCGAGACGGATGCGCGCGCCGTTGGCACCGCCGCGCTTGTCGGAACCGCGGAAGGTGGACGCCGAGGCCCAGGCAGTGGAGACAAGTTCGCTCACCGACAGGCCGCTCGCGGCGATCTTCGCCTTGAGGTCGGCGATGTCGCTTGCCTCGATCTTCGCACCCGTGGCGGCCGGCAGCGGATCCTGCCAGATCAGGTCTTCCTTGGGGACCTCAGGGCCGAGGTAGCGCACCTTCGGTCCCATGTCGCGGTGCGTCAGCTTGAACCAGGCGCGGGCGAACGCGTTCTCGAATGCCGCGTGATCCTTGGCGAACTTGCGCGCGATCGGCTCGAAGCCCTTGTCGAACTTCAGCGACATGTCCGCCGTGGTCATCATCGGCGGCGCCTTCTTCTTCGGATCGTGCGCGTCGGGGATCATGTCCTCCGCCTTCACGTTCTTCGGCGTCCACTGCTGGGCGCCGGCCGGGCTCTTGGTGAGTTCCCAGTCGTACTGGAACAGCACGCGGAAATAGCCGTTATCCCACTTGGTCGGATTCGGCTTCCATGCGCCTTCGATGCCGCTGGTGGTGGTGTGCACGCCCTTGCCGGACTCGAACTTGTTGAGCCAGCCGAGGCCCATCGCTTCGACCGCACCCGCTTCCGGTTCCGGTCCGACCAGCTTCGGATTGCCCGCACCGTGCGCCTTGCCGAAGGTGTGCCCGCCGGCCACCAGGGCGACGGTCTCTTCATCGTCCATGCCCATGCGCGCGAAAGTCTCGCGCACGTCGCGGCCCGAGGCGACCGGATCAGGCTTTCCGTCCGGACCTTCCGGGTTGACGTAGATCAGGCCCATCTGCACGGCCGCCAGCGGCTCTTCGAGCTGACGGTCGCCGGTGTAGCGCTTGTTGGCGAGCCACTCGGCTTCAGTGCCCCAATAGATGTCTTCGCTCGGCGCGTAGACGTCGGCGCGGCCGCCGCCGAAGCCGAACGTCTTCAGGCCCATATTCTCCATCGCCACGGTGCCGGCCAGGATCATCAGGTCGGCCCAGGAGATCGCGTTGCCGTACTTCTGCTTGATCGGCCACAGCAGGCGGCGCGCCTTATCCAGGTTGCCGTTGTCAGGCCAGCTGTTCAGCGGCGCGAAACGCTGCTCGCCGGAGCCCGAACCGCCACGGCCGTCGCCGGTGCGATAGGTGCCGGCGCTGTGCCAGGCCATGCGGATCATCAGCCCGCCGTAGTTGCCCCAATCCGCCGGCCACCAATCCTGGGAGTCCGTCATCATCTTCTTCAGGTCGGCTTTGAGCCCGGCGTAGTCGAGCTTCTTGAAGGCCTGCGCGTAGTGGAAGTCCCGATCCATCGGGCTCGACACGGCCGTGTGCTGATGCAGGACGTTGAGCTTGAGGGAGTTCGGCCACCATTCGTGATTGCCGCCGCGTGGCGCATCGCCGCCGCCCATGGTCCCCGACGGCGGCGTCTCCGCCGCGGCCGCGGCACCGGTGCCTCCCGCCGCGACGGCGGCCGTGGCGGCCATCGCGGTGGTCGCGGCCAACATGCCGCGTCGGCTGGTGGAGGTGGTTCCATGCCCGAACGGGCACCCGGATTGGTTCGACATGACGATCTCCCTGATGCGTGGTGGCTTACATTAGAAAAGTTCCAAACTGTAACGAGAACAATTCTAAAGTGTCAAGCGATTACGTCCCGGCTCGTTCGCACGTGGCGGTGCGGCGCCGCGAATCCTGTGGATAACTGCCCTTACGGAGCGCGGGCGACCCGGAAGCCGATGAAATTAGCCCGGTCGTGGGTCGGGAAAGCGTGACGAAAAGCAGCCCGGATGCGCTCCGGCATGCTGCTCCACGCCCCGCCGCGCTGCACGCGCAGTTCGCATTCTCCACTGACGCGTGCGGCGCCAGCGGTGTCGGCGCCGGTGTGGGAGTCGTTCCAGCAATCCTGGACCCACTCCCACACGTTGCCGTTCATGTCGTGCAGGCCGAAGGCGTTGGCCGGGAAACTGCCGACCGGCGACGTGTTGCGCCACTTGTCCGCGCCGGCGGCTTCCTCGCCACAGCATTTGTCGCGGCCGTAGTTGGCGTAAGCGCGGCTGGCTTTAGCACCCCACCAATAGGCGGTGGACGCGCCGCCGCGCGCCGCGTACTCCCACTCCGCCTCCGAGGGCAGACGATAGGTCTTGCCGGTCTTGCTGGTCAGCCACGCGGCGTAAGCCTGCGCATCCGCCCAATCGACATTGATCACCGGCAGATTGCCGCGCCCCCACCCGTCGTCGCGCGGGCGATAGCCGCGGCAGCCGCCATCCGCCACGCACGCATCCCATTCCGCGAACGTGACCTCGTACTTGCCGACCGCGATCGGCTGCGCGATTTTCACCTGAACCTGCGGACTTTCCTGCGCTTCGCGGCGCGGTTCAGCGGCGGGCGATCCCATCGTGAAGCTGCGCAACGGCAGCGTCACCATCTCCGGACACTTCGGGCAATCGCGGAATGCGGCCGGCGCTTGCGCGCGCACAGGCGCCGCCGACAGACACGCAAGAAGAACGCACGCAAGAAGAACGGCGGCGGCGAAGATGTCGCTCCGCCGCACGCTACGCCGGCTTTCGCGCCGCGGCGATGTGCCAGGACAGGCTGTTGTCGAGTTGACGGAATTTGCCGACCCAGACCGCCGCATCCGGGAAGCCTGCGTCCTTCAACATACGTCCGCAATCGTTCGTGGCGTAGACCGACCAATACGGCTCGTTGTTATGGATCTGGTCCCAGCCGCGATAGAACTTGTACCAGGCGTCGTACTCGTCGAAGCGGATGTTGACGTCCAGATGCACGGTCACCCCGCCCGGCTTCAGGAGACGATAGCTCTCCTTCATCATGCCTTCAGTGATCTTGGCGCTGAACTCGTGCATGGCGTTGTGCGACAGCACCAGATCGAACGACTCATCCGGGAACTTGGTGTTGGCAGCATCGCGCTGCGAGTAGTGGACGGCCGCGCCCATTGCTTCGGCGCGGGCGTGGGCGTAGCGCAGGATCGCCGGCGCCACGTCGATGCCATGCACCTCAGCATCCGGGAAAGCGCGCACGTATGGCACCGTGGCGGACCCAGCGCTGCAGCCGATATCGAGGATGCGCGTGGGCTTGAGGTCCGGATAGCGTTCCTTGATGAAGCGAATGACGACTTCGCCCTTGCTCTCCGCCATGCCGACGCCGCGGCCCATGGCGTAGAGATTGCCTCCGTATTCGTAGAACGCACCCGCCATCACATCGTCCGTGCCGTAGTCGGTCATGTAGCCGCCGGGCTGGAGATGGATGTCGACCTCGCGCATCGGGCGCGCGCCGGTGACGTCCGCGTCGAGGGTGAGGGAGCCCTTCGCCTTGCTGGCGAAGCCGCGGAATTTGTCGGAGAGATCGTGCTGCGTGCGGTAGAGCGTATCCGCCACGGCGTCCCACATCATCTCCTGGCCGCTGCGATGCAGGCGGCTGAAGGTCTGGAACAGCGGGTCGTCCCACATCACCGTGCCCACGTCCTGCGCGGTCTTCGGCGCATGGCCGTGCTGCTTCTCGAAGCGCGGTTTACCGCGCTGCTCGTAAACCGCGCCCATGTGGGCACGCACGTGATCGCGGATGTGGTCTTTCAAGCCGAGCACGAACTGCTGGCGCGCCGCCTCGTCGTGGCTGGGCGTGGGCAGCATGGAGTGGCGTGGATTGCGAGCCATGGAACGATCAGCCTTCTAACGATCAGCTTTTGGTCGCGGAGATCCCATCGAGCTTGCCCGGATTCAGCCGATTTTCCGGGTCGAGCGCAAGCTTGAGATCCTTCAGCAACGCGTGGGTCTCGGGGCGCAACTCTTCCACGTAACGGTAGAATTCGCCAATCTGCACATGCAAAGAGCCCATGCCTTGGAACAGGTCGCGCATGTCGTCGCGCAGCTTGCGGACGTACGCCCGGGCCTCGGGATTGGGCGGCAACTTGCGGAACCGCTCCGCTTCATCCGGCGGCAGGGCGCGGAAATGCAGCTCCGACAGCTCGTCCGACCAATAGAAGCACGGCTCGCACAGGAAATAGTACGGGCTGTAGTTGGTGATGTAGCTGTGGGCGATCTTCAACCGGTCCATGTCCGCGCGACGTTCGGCGAAGAATGCCTGGATCGCAGTGGCGACCTCCACCGCGCGCCCGATCGGCCAGAGCGAACTGGTGGCGACCCATCGCTCGCCGTCCTTGCCGAGGAACTTGCGGATCGAAAAGCCCACGGCCTCGCGGGCGCGCGGCAGGATCGGCGGCAACTCGCGGGCGCGCTTCACGCAGATCGCACGCGCCTGCTCCATCCCCTCCTCCGCGGCGTTGTTGGAGATGGACTCCACCTTCAAATGCAGCGACCACTTCACGCCGTCCAGGAATGAGCGCCCTTGCGCGGCCATCTTGGCGGCCTCTTTGAGGCCGGCAAACGTCGTGCCCTCGTTCTGCGCCACGGCCATCACGGCTTTGATCGCATCGCCCATGCCGACCTTGGCGATATTCGCCGTCTCGTAAGGATCGAGACCTGTGCGGCGGGTGATGAAGTCGAGCGGCGACAACTCGATCATGGTCGCCGCCATGTCCTCGTAGCTCTCGAACGCAAACGAGCCGAACGCAGCCCCGCCGGACCGGCGTTTGATATGCAAGGCGATGGCGGTCTTCACGCCGAAGATGCCGTTGTCGCCGAGGAACAGCCCGGTGATATCCGGACCGTAGTTGCGGTAGAACGGCGCCTCGACGTCCTTGGAACTCCAGCCGCCGGTGCGCAACACACGCCCGTCCGCGAGCACGACCTCAAGGCCCAACACGCCCTGCATGCCGCCGGGCACGTTCTGGGCCAGCGCCCCACCGACGGTGGAATGGCTGCCGGAGAGCGGCGCCGGAAAGTCCACCTGCATATTGTGGGGCATCAGCGCCTTGACGACCTGCGACCAGGTGCAGCCCGCCTCGACGACGATGAAGCGATTGGTGATATCGACCGTGCGCACCTGATTCAGTTCGCGCAGGTCGAGCAGCACGCTGTCCGTGCGGTTGGGGCCGTATCCGTTCGTGTAGGACATGCCGCCGCCGCGCACGAACACGGCGGTTGTGCCGCCGTGCAAGCGCTTCAGGATCGCTGCAATATCGGCCGTGCTGCGGGGCTGCACCGCAGCACGGGGGGCAACGACGTTGTCCCAGAAGAACACGTCGCGCGTGAGGTAATCGAGTTCGGCCGGTGCCGTCGCGACGCGTTCGGAACCGAGCAATTGCTCAAGGTCGGCAACGAGGGAATCGGTCATAGATATCTGCGTCTCTTACATGTTTGCGGCCATCATATGCGGCTTTTTGACGCTGGGGTTTGGAAATATCGATACCTCTCGACAGACGAATGATCCCCCCACAGAGTGCCAGAATGTCGACTGCCGCAACCGCTCTCGAGGAAGGACGCCTGCAGGACGCCGAGCAGGCGTGCGCCCTGCTCCTGACCGAACGGGCGGGCGACCCGGAGGCGTGGCATCTTGCCGCGCAGATCGCCATGGCGGCTGGCCGGGGCAAAGTCGCAGCAGCGCGTCTCGCGCAGGCGGCCGACCTTGCGCCTGATACGGACACCTACCATCTCGCACTCGCCGAGCTTCTCGTGGCCATGGGTCGAAGCGCCGACGCGATAGATCGTTTCCGGCGGGCCCTTGCGATCGCGCCGCGGCAGCCGCGCACCCTCAATAGCCTTGGCAACGCGCTGCTCACCACCGGCGACTTTGACGCGGCGCGCGCCGCTTATCAGGCTGCGGTCGAGATCGATCCGGGCTACGCGTTGGCGCAATGCAATCTTGGCCTCGCGCACCTGCACTTGGAAAACTGGGAGTCAGCGCTTGATCCGCTTGCCGAGGCTATTCGGCTTTCGCCAGGCCTCGTACCCGCCCATCTTCATCGCGCAATCGCACTGACCTACTTGAGGCGCTACGAAGACGCGACGGCAGCCATCGAAACCGCCGTCCGCTTGGCACCGCAAGATCCGGCGATCCACTATACCCTTGGGCGCATACACCTGGGCCAAGGACGCGCCCGCGCCGCGGCAGAGTCATTCCGCAGGGCGCTTGCGTTCAATCCGGATTTGACCGAGGGCTACCGCGCCTTGGCCGAAGCCTTGGCGACAACCAAAGAAGATGAAGAGGCCACCGTAGCTCTCCAGATGGCGGTCGACCGCCTGCCGCGGCAGGTCAGCCTTCGCTGCGACTTGGCCATGATGCTGCATAGCCAAGGCCGCTCTGCCGAGGCGATTGCCGCCTTGGAGGAGGCGTTGCGTTTGGAGCCGCGTAGTCGGCAAGCGCACCTTGCCATTGCCGCCATCCACCAGGGGCGAGGCGACCTGCCCGCAGCCCTGGCAACGATCAGACGGTTGCCGCCCGAGCACCCGGACGTCGCCGGCCTTCAGTATTCGCTCGGCATGAGTCTGTGTGACTGGACAGACCACGACATGCTCGCGCGCCTGCTGAAGGAGGGCATCGGCATGGACGCGGGCGATATCCAACCGTCGCTGACGTACATGGTTACGGGCCTCACTATGGACGACCAATGCCGCGCGACGCGGGCGTTTGTGAAGAAGCATCTTTCGTCATTAGACGCCAGCATACCGACAGCGGTGCCCCAACCTGCCGCGAAGATCAAGCTCGGCTACCTGTCCGGCGATTATTGCACCCATCCGATCGCGCGACTGATGGCAGGTATCTTCGAGCACCACGACCGCGCACGCTTCGAGACCTATGCGTATTCTCTGGGCGGTATTCAGGATGAGTTCACACAGCATATTCGAGAACGTGTCGACCGGTGGATCGATCTATCGGCGCACTCGGACGGCGATGCGGCACAGCGCATTCGTGACGATCAAATCGAGATCTTGGTCGATCTGAGCGGATTCACCGGCGTGACGCGGTTTGGCATTCCGGCGCGAAGGCCTGCGGCGGTGCAGGTCCTCTATCATCAAGGCGGAACGTCCGGCAGCAACTGCATGGATTACGTCCTCACGGACACTGTTACGGCACCGCCGGGCCGGTTTGCGGGGTTCACGGAATCGTTTGCCTACTTTCCCGATACCTTCGTGAACCTGGCGGAAATAGGCGAAGCACCTGCCGGGGTGCGCGCGCGGTCGGAATACGGCCTGGCGGAAAACGCCTTTGTCTTTTGCGCATTCAGCACGCCCTACAAGATCACGCCGGCCATCTTCGACATCTGGATGCGCCTCTTGCGCAATGTGCCCGAGGCCGTGCTGTGGCTTCGCGAATTCGAGCCGGTCGCGATTGTGAACCTGCGCACCGAAGCGGCGAAGCACGGCGTATCGCCGGATCGCCTTATCTTCGCGCCGCGCTTGCCGCGTGACGCTTACATCGCGCGCTACCATTGCGCCGATCTATTTCTCGACACGCTCCCCTACACCTGCTGCTCCACGGCAGCGGATGTCTTGTGGGCGGGCCTGCCGATCTTGACCTTCGCCGGCGAAACCTATGTCGGACGCATGTGCGCGAGTCTTGTGACGTCCGTCGGCCTGCCCGAAATGATCTGCACCTCCCTGGAGGAATATTACGATAAGGCGCTCGCCTTGGCGCAAAATCGCGCGGCGCTCAGACGCTTGCACGACCGCGTGGCCGCAGGCCGAAAATCGAGCGTTCTGTTCGATGCCGCGCGCTTCACACGCCAACTCGAAGACATTTACGTGGAAATGTCGCGACGTTCTCGCGCCGGCGAGACGCCGACGACAATCGGTCCCTAGACCAGGCTTTCGCCCGCCAGCGCGCGGTCGATCAACGTGATGGTCTCCGGCACGCCATAAAGCGCAACGAAAGATCCGAAGCGCGGGCCTTGCTCCTGGCCGAGCAGGATCTGATAGAGCGTCTTGAACCAGTCACGCAGGTTCGGAAACGCAGCGGCATGCTTCTTGCCGATCTCGAACACCAGGTTCTGCAGCGCCTCCGGACTTCTCTCGCCGGTATGGGCAGCGAGCGCATCGCGCAGATCTTTCAGCGCGGCCGCATCTTCCGGCGAGGGCGTCTTGAACTGCTTGGTCGGCTTGACGAAGTCCTGATAGTACGCGAGCGCATTCTGCGCCATGCGATCGAGGATCGGCGCGGTTGCGGGCGTCGCAGTCGGCGCATAGCGGGAGATGTACTGCCAAAGTACCGCCGGGCTGTCCGCATGGGCGACACCGACGAGATTCAGCAGCAAGCCGAAGCTCAGGTGTGTGTTCTCCACCGGCGGCTTGCTGTTGTGGATGTGCCACGCCGGATTGTTCGCTTGCGCCTCCGGGGCTTCGTTCGGGAACTTGCCGAGGTAGTCGAGATATTCGTCGGCCGTCTTCGGGATCACGTCGAAGAACAAGCGTTTCGCAGTCTTCGGCTTTTGATACATGAACAGCGCCAGGCTTTCCCACGGCGCGTACTTCAGCCAGTCCTCCACCGATAGCCCGTTGCCCTTGGACTTGGAAATCTTCTGACCCTGCTCGTCCAGGAATAGCTCGTAGGTGAGGTTCTGCGGCGGTGTCGCCCCGAGGATGCGGCAGATCTGGCTCGATAGGCGCACGGAATCGATCAGGTCCTTACCGGACATTTCGTAGTCCACGCCCAGCGCATACCAGCGCATCGCCCAATCGCACTTCCATTGCAGCTTGCAGTGACCGCCCGTGACCGGCACTTCGATCTTCTTGCCGTCGTCTTCGTACACCACCGTGCCGGCCGTCACGTCGCGATGGACGATCGGCACCTGCAGCACGATGCCGGTCTTGGCATCGACCGGCAGGAACGGCGAATAGGTCGCGCGGCGCTCGGGCCCGAGTGTCGGCAGGATGACGTTGATCACGTCGTCATAGCGCTCAAGCACGCGCAGCAACGCGGCATCGAAGGTGCCGGACTTGTAGGCCTCGGTCGCGCTCTTGAACTCGTACTCGAAGCCGAAGGAATCCAGGAACGCCCGCAGGCGCGCGTTATTGTGGGCGCCGAAGCTGTCGTGGGTGCCGAAGGGGTCCGGAATGCTGGTGAGCGGCTTGCCGAGATGCTGCGCCACCATGTCCTTGTTCGGCACGTTGTCCGGCACCTTGCGCAGGCCGTCCATGTCATCGGAGAACGCGAACAGGCGCGTCTTCACGCCCGGGTTCATCGCCTCGAACGCCCGGCGCACCATGGTCGTGCGCACTACCTCGCCGAAGGTGCCGATATGCGGCAACCCCGACGGCCCGTAGCCGGTTTCGAACAGCACATAGCCCTTCGCCGGCACCTGCTGTTTCAGCCGCTCGTCCCACAGGGCGCGCGCCTCGGCGAACGGCCAGGCATTGCTGGTGCGGAAATGGTCGGGAGTGGACATGGAGGAATGAGACCCGGGGACGGCGAATGTGACGCCCCCAATAGCAAGTGTGGCCCGCCCCGCCTAGATTTTTGCGCGCTAATAGGTCATCTGGGGCGGAATCAGCGCGCGATAGGCCTTGGAACCGGTCCAGCGGACGGTCCGCCGCGGCCGGCGCATGCCCTTTTCGTTCACCAGATCGAACTGGGATTCGCGGAAATGCCGCAGCAGGAGGTCTTCCACATCCTGCGCCACGCGGCTGGCGCGTTGACCGCGGGAGGTTTGCACCATCGCGACCAGGACCACACGCCGTCCGGGCTCCCCATTGGCGATCGCCCGCATGAGGGTCACGCGCTCAAGGTGCTCGCGGATGCGCTGGCGCACGCGTTTGCTGCGGCCGACATACTGGGGCGAGTAACGCCCGCCGTGGCGGCGGCAGAACACGTAGACCCCCGTCCCGCTCGGCGGAATTGCCTTCAGGGCATCCTCGCTCACGGTGTAAAACGAACCGAGGGGAACAAGCTCAACACACGCCACCCACTTGAGCCGATATTCGGCCCGTGCGGAAACCAACCGAGACTCACCCACCATGACTGCCAACGCTCCAGGCTGCCTGCGCGAAGTTCATCCCACCCGCGCCGAGAATGATACACGGTCGAAACCGGAGTCAATTGTACTGAAGCCACACTCACAACTCTTGCGCGCAAATATTCCGCCTGTGGATATTTCAGCAGTCCGCAGTACTGGCGGATAAATACCTTTGTCAGTTCCAGTCGTTTCCGCCCCCACACCGGCACGTCGCGTCGCGCTGCCCTCAGTCCCCGCCGTCACGGCGGATTGGACGATGGCGGCGCTGCTCGATACCGAGGGCGAGCTTCACACCGGGCCTGCGGCGAGCTTCGCGGCGCGGGCTGCGGCGGCGCGGCCGATCGTGTGCCATGCGCCGGCGACTGCGGCGCGTCTGCGCACCACGCTCTTTCCCGCGCACGATATCCTGGAGCTCTTCGCCTTCGTACGCCCGGCGCAGTTCTGCCTGCCGACCGTGGCGGGCATTGCCGAAGCGCTGAGCCTGCCGGTGCCACGCGCGCTTGAAGATCGTGCGCTGACGCTGGTGAGCTGCGCGCAAGCGCTGCTGCAGGAATTGGTGAACGTCACCGAGGTCGAGGCGAAACCGCTGAGCGAGATCGCCGCGGCGATGGCGCGCGGCGGATGGGCCTGGGGCGCGTCTGCCCTGGCCGCGCTCGGCACGGCGGCGACACCTGCGAAGGGCTACGGCGCGGCGAACGGCCTGCGCGTGTGGCTGCGCCTGCCGGAGTGGGAGGAACGCGCGCCGCCGCCGCCACCCGGCAGCGAACGCATCTCCCTGGAAGAATCGGACACGCGTCTTGAACGTCTGCTCGGCGACAACGCCGAGAAGCGCGAGGCCCAGCGGACATATGCCCATAGCGTCACGACGGCGTTCCAGCCGCGTCCGGCGGAGGATCAGCCGCTGCTCGTGCTGGCGGAGGCCGGAACCGGCGTCGGCAAGACGCTGGGATACGTCGCCCCGGCGAGCGTGTGGGCGGAGAAGAACTCCGGCACCGTGTGGCTCTCCACCTTCACCCGCAACCTGCAGCGGCAGTTGGATCAGGAGCTGAGCCGCCTGCATCCCGACCCGCACGACAAGGCGCGCAAGGTCGTCATCCGCAAAGGCCGCGAGAACTATGTCTGCATCCTGAACTACGAAGAAGCGCTCAATCGCCTGCAAGTGCAGCCCCATGAAGCCATCGGGCTCGGGCTGGTGGCGCGCTGGATCGGCGCCACGCGCAACGGCGACATGGTCGGCGGCGATCTGCCGGGGTGGCTGCCGGAGATCGTCAGCAAGGAACGCACCGTTGCGTTGGCCGACCGGCGCGGCGAATGCATCTATGCCGCCTGCCCGCACTATCAGAAGTGCTTCATCGAGCGCACCATCCGCCGCGCGCGGCACGCGGATATCGTCGTCGCCAACCACGCGCTGGTGATGGTGCAAGCCGCGATGGGCGGGCTCGACGACGGCGCGCGGCCGACCCGTTACGTGTTCGACGAAGGCCATCACATTTTCGACGCCGCGGATTCCGCGTTCTCCTCCGAACTGAGCGGACTTGAAACCGCGGACTTGCGGCGCTGGCTATTGGGCGCGGAGGCCACGTCCGGACGCACGCGCGCCCGCGGCTTGAAGCGCCGCGCCGAGGACCTGATCGTCGCCGGCAAGGGCGAGGACGTGAGCCTGTCGCAGGCGCTGGAGGAAACGCTCCATGCAGCACGCGTCCTGCCCAGCGCCGGCTGGCGCAACCGGATCAAGGACGGCCAGCCGAACGGCCCGACCGAAGATTTCCTGCTGCTCGCCCGCAAGCATGTGCTCGCCCGCACGGACACCAGCTCGCCCTATTCGCTGGAAGCAGACCGGGACTCATTGATCGACGGCCTCGTCACGGCGGCCTCGGCCCTCAATACCGCGCTGGCCGATCTCGATCGCCCGATGCGGCGCTTGCACACGGGCTTTGCACGCAAACTCGATGCCGACGCTGCCGAGCTCGAAACCGCCATGCGCGTGCGCATCGAGGGCATGATGCGAACCCTGGAGCGTCGCGGGCTCATGCAACTCGGCGCCTGGCGCGCGATGCTGAGCGGCCTGTCCACCGCCACGCCGGAAGAATTCGTCGACTGGTTCTCGATCGCGCGCAGCGACGGCCACGAGATCGATGTCGGCCTGCACCGCCACTGGGTCGATCCCACGCTGCCGTTCGCGCGGTCGCTTGCCGATCATGCCCATGGCATCGTCGTGACCTCCGCCACCTTGCGCAACGGCGACGAGGACGCTGCGGCGGATTGGGCCGAAGCCGACGCACGCACCGGCGCCAATCATCTGGGCGGACCGGTGGAGCGCACCTCCGTCGCCTCGCCATTCGACTATCCGCACCGCACCCGCGTGATCGTGGTGACTGACGTGCGCAAGGACGACCTGGCCCAAGTGGCGGCGGCCTATCGCGAACTGTTCATCGCCTCCCACGGCGGCGCGCTCGGCGTATTCACGGCGATCTCGCGCCTGCGCGAGGTGCATGGCCGCATCGCGCCACATCTGGAACAGGCAGGTTTGCCGCTCTACGCGCAGCACGTCGATGCAATGGACATCTCCACGCTGGTGGACATTTTCCGCGCCGAAGAGGACTCAAGCCTGCTCGGCACCGACGCCGTGCGCGAAGGCGTCGATGTCCCCGGCCGCTCCCTGCGCATGGTTGTGTTCGACCGCGTGCCCTGGCCGCGGCCGGACATCCTGCACAAAGCCCGGCGCAATCAGTTCGGCAGCCGCAAATACGATGACGCCATCACCCGGCTGCGCCTCAAGCAGGCCTTCGGCCGCCTGATCCGCCGCGCCACCGACCGCGGTGTGTTCGTGCTGTTGGATCCGATGATGCCGTCGCGCCTGAAGGGCGCGTTCCCGCCGGATGTGCCCTACCAGCGCCTCGGGCTCGCCGATGCGGTGGAGCAGATCAAGGTGTTTCTGAAGTAGCTTTCTTCTGCGCGCGATGCAGCGCGATCATATAGAAGCCGTTCAGGACGAGGGCGAGGGCGGCCGAGATCAATCCGCCCTGGATGTTGTCGGCGGTGAAGCAGCCGATGGCCGCGAACACGAAGAACCCGACGACGGCGATGCGCTCCACCATTGCGGCAATGCTTAGGATCGGCCTGCGCCACCTGAACCAGATGATGGCGGCGGCAAGGGCGAACAGACCGAGGAACGTCGCCAGGAACACCACGATCTTGGGTCCTTAATTCCCTGCGGAAGCCGGGGGCGCCACGATCGGCGCCGCTTCGCCGTAATCCACCAGCCGCACGGTGACCGGGCTGGTGCCCGGGTCCGCATTCATCCGGCGGGTGAGATTGAGCTTACCGCCGAGCCGGCTAACGCACACGCCCTTGGTATTGCTCGGCAGGATGAGGTCCGCCAATTCCTTGCGCGGGATTCGGATCGGCGTCACCGGGATCGCCTTGCCCCAATTCGCCTCGCGCTCAACGTCGATGAACAGCAGCGTCCAGTACTCCGGGCGCGGCAGCCAATGGAGCTGGCTGTAGTCCTTGTACGGAAAGCCGATGAGCGCCGTCATCTCGTCCTTGGTGGTCCCGCTGGTGATCGCGCACATCTTGACCCAGGGCCAGGGTGTCAGCGGCACCACGTCGATCAAATCCACCCCCGCCATGAAGGCGTAGCGAAGGCTTTTCTGCAGCGCGAGTTCCTTTTGCGAGGCCGGCCCGCCGGTGCGGTAATACAGCAGGTACAGCGACACCGGCGTGAGCGACAGCACCGCGATCAACGCGACGGCTTTGAGGAACGAGGGCGAGGGTTTGGTGAAGGCCATGGCCCATCCGTAGGTCAAACCCGCCCGCTCTGCAACTTATTCGATTGCAAGGAAGCCGGTTGCACTACTCCGCGCGCAGGAACCTTTCCTCCGCCGCCTCGCTGATCGCTGCGTCGGGGTTGCGCCCGTCGATGGTCACGAGATCGCTATAGAATTCCGGCGTCATCGCGCGCCGCAGCACAACCTTGAACGGCGCACCGGCTTTCTTGCTTTCGAGTTCGACATATCCGAGCGGCCGGGCCGGCTGTCCCTCGGGCGTCAGGCTCAACTGCAGCCGGATGCGGCCCGGCTCCAGCAGGGTCAGGTCGCGATTGAAGCGCGCGAAGTCGTACTTGCGATCGCTGAAGCGCGTCTCGCGCGCCATCACATGGACCAGCTCCAGATCCGGACCGATGTCGTAGTAGTGATAGATCACACCGCGAAAGACTTCGAAAAAGTGCGTCGGTTCCTGGAACACGATCTGGCGGCCGCCGTCCTGGCGCAGATCCATGAACGACACGTACGGCTTTTCCAGCGGCGCCGTCCGCAGGCTGCGCGCCGAAAACTGCGGGGGTCGCGCCGCGGCCCGGCCGGAGTCCTTGTCGTACATGATCAAGGTAAAGCGATACCCGTAAACGTCGCGCAGAATGCCGACATACAGGTCGCGGCGCGGTGTCACCACGACCCGGAAGGTCTTCGGGATCAACCGGTCGCAGGTCATGCCGCGTGTGCGCATATCGCCGGCGCGGATCAGAAAGTCCGTCGCCATCTCGACGAGCTTGGCGCGCACCGCTGCCGGAACGAGTTCCGCGCTTGGGGATTCCACACGATCGAAATTGGGCTCGATGTCGTTGTCGGCCCGCACCGTTACGCGCGGCTGGCAGTCGGTCGGATCGAAGGCGTTTTCGTCGTCGGCACGCGGCGCCGCGGCGCCGGCACCCGCGCCACCCGCGAGCACCGCGGCTATAACCACCGCCGCGAACACACCCAGCCGAACCCTCATCCCACGGCCGCTCCTCAAAGACGCACGTTGATCAAAGGCGCACGTTGAACCCTTCGGCCTGAAGATACGTCTTCGCCTCCAACGGTGTCTTCTGCGTAAAGTGATAGATGCTTGCGGCGGATACAGCCGAGGCGCCGCCGTCACGCAAAACCTCCGCCATATGGGAAAACTCCCCCGCCCCGCCCGACGCGATCACCGGGATCGAAACGGCGGCGGTGACCCGGCGCGTGATCTCCACGTCGTAGCCCGTGCGCGTGCCGTCGCGGTCGATGGAGGTCAGCAGGATCTCGCCCGCGCCGAGACGCTCGGCCTCCCGCGCCCAGCTTACCGCGTCGTAAGCTGTCGCCCGGCTACCGGAATGGCTGTAGACCCGCCAGTCGCCGTCCTCGTGGCGCACATCGATACTGGCGACGATGCATTGCTTGCCGTACAGCCGCGCACCTTCCACGATCAGGTCCGGATCGCTCAGCGCGGCCGAGTTCACGGCCACCTTGTCGGCGCCGACAGCAAGCAGTTGCCCGATATGGGCCGGCTTGGAAACGCCCCCGCCCACGGTCATGGGCATGAAGCACTCGTCGGCCAATTCATCGATCAAGGTGAAATCCGGCGGCCGGCCGGCGCCGGTCGCGGCGATATCGAGGAAGACGAGTTCGTCGACCTCGCGCCGATTGTAAACCTTGAGCGCCTGCAGCGCCGACCCGCAGCGGCGGTCGGATGCGAACCTCACGCCTTTGACCAGCGTGTTTTCCTTGTAGAGCAGCGTCGGCATGACGCGAAGCTTGAGCATGTCTTACTGCTTCAGGAAGTTTTCGAGCAGCTGGAAGCCGACGCGTTGGCTCTTCTCCGGATGGAACTGCGTGCCGCAAATATTGCCGTGCCGGACCACGGACGCGAACGCGCCGCAATACGTCGTCGTTCCTATCACATCGCGCGGATCGGCCACCCGGAAATGATAGCTGTGGACGAAATAGAAGTTCGGCGACGGCGGAAGGCTGCGGAACAACGGTTCATCGTCGGCCTGCACATCGATGCTGTTCCAGCCCATGTGCGGCACGCGCTCTCCGGTCAGTGCGCCGTCCAGCACCACCACGTCGCCGCCGATCAGTGCGAGCCCGTCATTCTGCCCGCCTTCTTCGCTGGTCGCGGCGAGAAGCTGCATGCCAAGACAAATCCCCAACAGCGGCACGCCCCGCGCCGCCTGTTCCTTGAGGGAGGACGCCAGCCCGCTTGCCGTGAGGTTCTTCATGGCCGTGCCGAAAGCGCCCACGCCGGGCAGCACGATCATATCCGCGTCGCGGAGCGCGTCGCCATTTTTGCAAACGTAGGGTATCGCGCCGCAGATTTCCAGCGCGCGCCTGATCGAATCCAGGTTGCACAGTTCGTAGTCGACAAGGGCAACGCGCGGCATGGATCAGGCTAGCATGGATCAGGTCAGCGGTGTGATCAGGGACAGGTTCCCGTCGCGGTCCTTGATCAACTCACCGGCATTATTGGTACGGAACAGCTTCTTGTTGGTGAAGCGATCGCACACGGCCACGAATTCAGGGACTGTCATGTCGATGTCCGCGAGAATGTCTTCGAGCTTCCGTCCGAGATAGGTCCACGGGAACTTGCCGTCGTAGCGCCGCGCCAGAATCACCGCGTCGGCGCGATTGAGACGTCCGCGGCGCAGGTGGTTGTTGGCAAGATCCGTGGCGCGGCCGAAGCCGAACTTCAGATATTTGAAATAGTCGTGGATGCCGGCCTGGTAGTTGTCGAGGTTCTCGTAGTTTGTCAGCGAGCCTTCGACGTTGGTGGCGAAGGTCTCGAACCCGAACGCTTGCGAGTAGAGCGCGTTGGTGAACCCGTCCCACCGGTAGAAGTAGCCGAGGAACACGCCGGTCACGCCGACCCGCTCGAGTTCGGAATCGTCGGGGTATGTGAACTGGATCAGGTCACGGGCCGTGAGCCCCTCGACACCGATGAGGTCGGTGATGCGCAACCCGATCAGGCCGCCGAACTCCTCAAGCCAGCGCCGGTCGAGATGCTTGCTCTTGCCGGTTGCAGCGGGCCCACCGTACTCGTTCTGCGGATTCTCGCCCCAGATGATCAGCGGGATGTTCATCTGCACGGCAATACGCACCGGCACGGTGAAGATGCTGACATGTTCCGGCCAGGAGATGTCGCCCACTTCATTCAAACAGAACTTGTTCAGCTTCTTGCGGACGACGCGGTTGGTCGTCACCTCGATGTGGTCCACGCCGAGCCGTTCCAGATTATCGAGATTGCGCACCCCGATGTCCGACAGCGCGCACGTGGTCGCGGTCACGCACAGGGGATTGAGACCCGCCTCCAGGCACCGGATGACCTGATAGGTGCTGTCCTTGCCGCCGCTGACACCGATCACGCAGTCGTAGTTCTTGCCGTCCTTGCTGCGATAGCGGGACGTGACTTCCTTGAACTCCTTGGCGCGCTGCTCCCAATCGACGTCGCTGCGCTCCTTGAAGCTTCGGCAGGCGCTGCACACCCCCTCGGCGTCAAAAACCAGATCGGGCTTCGTATTGGGATAAAGGCAGTTCGTGCAGTATTTCACGCGTCACCACGGACATGGCACTCAATGGCAGCATTCATACCGAATAGGGGTATCGCCGCCAAGGCTGCCTGAGACGAACAAAAAGCCCGCGGGAGCGTCCCCCCGCGGGTTCTTGTACTGGCTGTAGCTCGGGAAGCCGGACTTTAGAAGTCCATGCCGCCCATGCCGCCCATGCCGCCGCCCGGCGGACCCATCGGGGCCTCGTCCTTCTTCGGCAGCTCGGCCACCATCGCTTCGGTGGTGATGAGCAGGCCGGCGATGGACGCCGCGTCCTGGAGGGCGATACGCACGACCTTGGTCGGGTCGACGATGCCGGCCTTCACCATGTCGACGTACTTGCCGCTCTGGGCGTCGAAGCCGAAGGTCACGGTGCTGTTCTCGCTGACCTTGCCAGCAACAACCGCACCATCTTCACCGGCGTTCTCGGCGATCTGGCGCAACGGCACCAGAAGCGCACGGCGCACGATCTCCACGCCGACTTTCTGATCGTCGTGCCCAACGTCGAGCTTGTTGAGCGCCTTGGAAGCGCGCAGCAGAGCCACGCCGCCGCCCGGGACGATGCCTTCTTCAACGGCCGCACGGGTCGCGTGCAGTGCGTCGTCGACGCGGTCCTTCTTTTCCTTCACTTCGACTTCGGTCGCACCGCCGACCTTGATCACCGCAACGCCGCCGGCCAGCTTGGCCAGACGTTCTTGCAGCTTCTCACGGTCGTAGTCGGAGGTCGTGTCTTCGACCTGACGACGGATCTGTTCGCAACGCGAGTTGATCTCGGCCTTCTTGCCGGCGCCGTCGACGATGGTGGTGTTGTCCTTGTCGATGGTGACTTGCTTGGCCTGGCCGAGCATCGCGAGCGTGACGTTCTCGAGCTTGATGCCGGTTTCTTCGCTGATCACTTCACCGGAGGTGAGGACGGCGATGTCTTCCAGCATGGCCTTGCGGCGATCGCCGAAGCCCGGGGCCTTCACGGCCGCGACCTTCAAGCCGCCACGCAGCTTGTTGACGACGAGGGTCGCGAGCGCTTCGCCCTCGATGTCTTCCGCCACGATGAGGAGCGGACGCGAGGTCTGCACCACCGCTTCCAGCACCGGCAGGAGCGGCTGCAGGCTGGAGAGCTTCTTTTCGTGGATCAGGATGTACGGGTTCTGGAGTTCAACCGTCATCTTGTCGGCGTTGGTGATGAAGTACGGCGACAGGTAGCCGCGGTCGAACTGCATGCCTTCGACGACGTCGAGTTCGGTGTCGAGGCCCTTGGCCTCTTCAACGGTGATGACGCCTTCCTTGCCGACTTTGTCCATCGCCTTGGCAATGATCTCGCCGATCGTGGCGTCGCCGTTGGCGGAGATGGTGCCGACCTGGTTGATCTCTTCCGAGGTCTTGATCTTCTTCGACATCTTGACGAGTTCGGCGACGACGACTTCGACCGCCTTGTCGATGCCGCGCTTCAGATCCATCGGGTTCATGCCGGCCGCAACCGACTTGACGCCTTCGCGCACGATCGCCTGGGCGAGAACGGTGGCGGTGGTGGTGCCGTCACCGGCGAGGTCGTTGGTCTTGGAAGCAACTTCCTTGACCATCTGCGCGCCCATGTTCTCGAACTTGTCCTTCAGTTCGATTTCCTTCGCGACGGTCACGCCGTCCTTGGTGATGCGCGGAGCGCCGAAGCTCTTCTCGATCACGACGTTGCGGCCCTTCGGGCCGAGAGTGACCTTTACCGCGTTGGCGAGGATGTCGACGCCGCGCAGCATGCGATCGCGCGCGTCCGTCGAGAATTTGACGTCTTTAGAAGCCATGTTTGATTTCCCTTTTAAGTGGGTCTTGAGGTGTGACGGCGCGGGCCGTGGTTATTCCACGATGCCCATGATGTCGGACTCCTTCATGATCAACAGCTCGTCGCCGTCGATCTTGACCTCGGTGCCCGACCACTTGCCGAAGATGATCTTGTCGCCCTTCTTGACGTCGAGCGGGACGAGCTTGCCGTCTTCGCCGCGGACGCCAGAACCGACCGAAATCACCTTGCCTTCGCTCGGCTTTTCCTTGGCGGTGTCCGGGATGATGATCCCGCCCTTGGTCTTCTCGTCGGACTCAAGGCGCTTCACGAGCACCCGATCATGCAATGGACGAAACTTCATAGAACCCTCCTAACGGATTGATTTCTTTTGTAATTTCACGAAAGGCAGGGCGAAGGGCAAGCCCCCTGTTAGCACTCACCTTCCATGAGTGCCAGCTAGGTATGACGGGGCTAGAGGCGAGTCAAGGACAGGTCCATGAAAAATCCGTCGGTTTGCACGCGGTGTGTGGCGTTCTGCACAGACCGTGAATGTCGACCGAACGGCAGCTATACGCTATGTTCCCATTTTGTTCTTTTTGATCCGGCGACGTCGACAATGCGCCCCACAGGCCTGAAATCTCTTCCGCGTAATTCTCGCGTATTTACGCGGGAACGGCCCCAACCGGCCTCTGTCGTCGGAAGCTTAAACGGTGACCTCGGCGCGCCGGACCAGGACGAGATTGCGCAGGTAGATCGCCAGACCGCCCACCTGCGGGATGATGAATACCGGATCCTGGATATGGACCGCGTAAATGAGCGTCAGGACCGCACCGATGATACTGATGTACCAGAAGGAAATCGGCATCACGCTGCGTTTGGCACGTTCGCTGGCGAACCACTGGACGAAGAAGCGCGACCCGAAAATGACCTGACCGGCAAGGCCGACCGCCTTCATCAGGTCGAGGGTAGTGAACCAGTCAACGAGCCACTGCATGGCGGATCCTTACGACGGCGACGGCCGGCTGCGTTGATACACGGGGGCGCCGGGCTAGGCTATTGTTTGGCAATGATCTCTGGCCTACATCCACCGACATGATGTCGTCCCCAAATCCCGCGCTTCGCCCGGTCGCCTGGTGGCTGGTGGTTTGCACCGCCATGGTGTTCCTGATGGTGCTGATCGGCGGCGCCACACGCCTGACCGAGTCAGGCCTGTCGATGGTGCAATGGAAGCCGCTGCACATCCTGCCGCCGATGAATGCGGCGGAATGGGCCGAGGAGTTCGCGAACTACCAACAGACCCCGGAGTTCATCAAACATAATTCCTGGATGAGTGTGGATGACTTCAAAGGCATCTACGCGCTCGAATACATCCATCGCCTCTGGGGCCGGTTGATCGGCTTCGTGTTCTTCCTGCCGCTGGTCTACTTCACGGTGAAACGCACGCTGGATCGGGCGTTGTTCTGGAAACTGAGCGGCCTGTTCGTACTCGGCGGTCTGCAAGGCGCGCTCGGATGGTTCATGGTGGCGAGCGGTCTGGTCGATCGCCCGGATGTCAGCCAATACCGGTTGGCCGCGCACCTGCTGACGGCCTTCGTCGTCTACGGCCTCATGATCTGGGTGACGCGCGATCTGTTCGCGGCGTCCGGCGGTTCCACACCGGCGTCGCCCGACCGCCGCCTATCGCAATTGTCGCTCGCCCTTGCCGCCGCTGTGCTGCTTGTCGTCGGCTCCGGCGCCCTCGTGGCGGGCCTGGATGCGGGAAAGATCTACAACACGTTCCCGCTGATGGATGGGCAGATCGTTCCGACCGGCCTCTACGACATGACGCCCTGGTACGCGAACCACTTCGAGAACGTGATGACCGTGCAGTTCCAGCATCGACTCTTGGCCATGACCCTGGTCGCCTGCATCGTCGCCCTGTTCGTGCGCAGCCGGCGTATCGCGCTCGAGCGCCCGGCGCGCAAGCTCGTGATGGCGGTGATGCACATGTCGTTCTTGCAAGCCGCCCTCGGCATCACGACATTGTTGCTGGTGGTACCGGTCCCGATCGCGCTTGCCCACCAATGTGGCGCCCTCGTCTTGTTCACGCTCGCAGTCTGTCTGGCGCATGCGGTACATGCGCCGCGTGAAGTCGCGTTTCGTCCCGCTTTGAATCCTGCGGAGTAGTCCATGGCCGACATGAAGGTTACCGAGAACCTGTTCTTCGATAAGACAGGCATGGACAAGAAGGCGGTCGACCGCATCGTCGCCGATGCGCTCAAAGGCTGCGACGACGGAGAACTGTTCCTGGAGTACGCCCAGTCTGAAAGTTTCCTGTTCGACGACGGCCGCATCAAGAACGCCTCTTTCGACACCTCGCAAGGCTTCGGCCTGCGCGCCGTATCCGGCGAGACCACCGGCTTCGCCCACAGCTCGACCTTGAGCCAGGACGCCATCGCGCGCGCCGGCACGACCGTGAAAGCCGTGCGCACAGGCCGGGGCGGTACCCTTGCCGATCCGCCGCGCGGCACCAATCAGCAGCTCTATACCGATGCCAATCCGCTGCCGCTGGTGCCGTTCGATGTGAAGGTCGAGACGCTTGCCGCCATCGACGCCTATGCGCGCAAGAAGGAGCCGAAGGTCAAGCAGGTCACAGCATCCCTCGCCGGCTCCTGGCAGGCGATACAGATCCGCCGCGCCGACGGGTATGCCGCGGCGGACATCCGCCCGCTGGTGCGCATCAATGTTTCGGTGGTCGTCAGTGACGGCGTGCGCATGGAGACCGGCTCCTACGGCACCGGCGGCCGCGCCACCTACGGCGAGTTCATGACGGAAGAAACCTGGAAGCGCGCGGTGGACGAAGCCATCCGCCAGGCGCTGGTGAATTTGTCGTCCATCGACGCGCCCGGCGGCGAGATGCCGGTGGTGCTCGGACCCGGCTGGCCCGGCGTGCTGTTGCATGAAGCGGTGGGCCACGGCCTCGAAGGCGATTTCAATCGCAAGAAGACCTCGGCGTTCTCCGATCTGATCGGCAAGCGCGTCGCCGCCAAGGGCGTGACCGTCATCGACGACGGCACGTTCGCCGATCGCCGCGGCTCTCTCACCATCGACGACGAAGGCACGCCGACGGAGCGCACGGTGCTGATCGAGGACGGCATCCTGGTGGGCTATCTCCAGGATCGCCTGAATGCGCGTTTGATGAAGATGAAGCCGACCGGCAACGGCCGGCGCGAATCCCATGCGCATTCACCGATGCCGCGCATGACCAACACCTTCATGCTGGCCGGCGACAAGACGAAGGAGGAGATCATCTCCACCGTGAAGAAGGGCCTGTACGCCGTGAACTTCGGCGGCGGCCAGGTGGACATCACCTCCGGCAAGTTCACTTTCTCCGCCACCGAGGCCTACCTGATCGAGAACGGCAAGATCGGCCCCGCGGTGAAGGGGGCTACTCTTATCGGCAGCGGGCCTGAGGTCATGAAACGGGTCTCGATGATCGGCAACGACCTGCAACTCGACCCCGGCGTCGGCACATGCGGCAAGGACGGCCAGGGCGTGCCTTGCGGCGTCGGGCAACCGACGCTCAAGATCGAAAGGCTCACCGTCGGCGGCACCGCGGTTTAGCATTTCGCTCGCTTAGGGTTTTAGGCCACAGGATACCGCGCCGGTTGCGCCACGGGGTGAGACGGACCCACCGCTTCACCCTTCCGGTGGCGCGGTTGTTCGCTACACTGAGGCCAAGCGATGGGTGGGGCGTGTCCGCAGTCGCAACCAGAGCGTAAGCGGACCTTTCCATGGCGCGGTGGCACGGCCTGTGGATGACCCCGGCCCAGCCGGCGGACGTCGAGCGGGAAATCAACATCGAGCGCTTGATCGCGATCGGCGGGCATCAGCTGCTATCGGCGCTGGCGCATCTGACGGTTTCATTCGTCGTCGCCCTCACGCTGTTCGGCGACATGCCTAAACGCATCGTGCTGGTCGCCATCACGCTGATTCAGATTTCTGCAATCGCGCAGCTCGCAACCTGGTGGCGGCACCGCAACAAGGTGCGTCCCCGCCGTGCGACCGAAGGCACGATGAACAAGCTGTTCGTCTGGTCCGTGTGGTGGGGGAGCTTGTGGGGCTTCTACAGCAGCACAGTGATGATCCTTGCGCCGCCGGACGCGCGCGCGCCCATCGCGGTCGCCATCGTCGGCATGGCGGCCGGCGGGTTGAATATGCTCGTCTCGCTGCCTGCGGCCTCACTCGCCTTCCTGCTGCTGAGCGTCGTGCCGCCCACGCTTGTCGCCTGCACCAGCGGCCTGCCGATGGGAGGCGTGTTAGGTGGCTGCCTGATTATGGCAGCGGTATTGCTGGCCCTCTCCAGCCGCCGCGACTACTTGAATTTCATCGAGCACATCCGCATGCGCCTAGGCATCGCCAACCTCGCCGATGAAGCGGAGACCGCGAGCCGGGCCAAGAGCCGTTTCCTCGCCAACATGAGCCACGAGCTGCGCACGCCGCTGAACGCAATCATCGGGTTCGCCGAGATGATTCACCAGCAGGTCAAAGGCCCGGTGGAGAAACACTATGCCGAATTCGCGCGCGCAATCGATCAGAGCGGCCGGCACCTCGTGGACATCATCAACGACATCCTGGACCTCTCGAAGATCCAGGCCGGCAACCGGGAAATGGACGAGGCCGTCACGTCCGTGGCCGCCGTGGTGGAGCGCGCGACGCTCGTCATGGAGCCGGTGTGCGCAAATGCCGGATTGCAGCTCGATGTCGCGCTCGAAGCGGACCTACCGCAAGTTTATGTCGACAGCCGCCGCTTGAGTCAGGTGATCATCAATCTTCTGTCCAACGCGGTGAAGTTCTCAAGCAAGGGCAAGACCGTGCGACTGACCGCGTCCCTCGGCGCGCCGCGCGACACCGGCGGGCGGCCGGTGGTGATTCAGGTCATCGATCAGGGCATCGGCATTCCCGCGGACGAACTGCAGGAAGTGTTGAAGCCGTTCGTGCAAAGTCGCGAGGCGCAGCGCCGGCAGACGCCGGGTACCGGCCTAGGCCTGCCGCTCGCCGATCAGATCATGAGCCTTCACGGCGGGACATTGACGCTCGCCAGCGTGGTCAACGAGGGCACCGTGGTGACGCTCACCCTGCCGCCCGAACGCATCGTCGCGACGATCCAAAGCCCCCAGGTCAACCGCGAGGTCGCGGGCTAGCGGATCGATACCCGCGCGCGGCCTGCGGACCATCGCGTGGACAGAGCGGCCCTCAAAAGGTACGAACGGACGCATGATCGGCGCTTTCGATTCCGGCCACGGGGGCCTCACCATTCTGCGCGCACTGACCGCGCGGCTGCCCGACCGGGATTTCCTCTACTTCGGCGATCACGCCCACGCACCCTACGGCGAGCGTACATCACCGGAGATCGTGGCGCTCACGCGGGATGCCGTCACGTTGCTGTTCGACCGCGGGTGCAAGCTCGTGGTGCTCGCCTGCAATACCGCCGCCGCGGTTGCGCTGCGCACACTTCAACAGGATTGGTTACCCGCCTACGCGCCGGACCGCCGCATCCTGGGCGTTCTGGTGCCGACTGTGGAGGCAGTGACCGGCGTGCCGTGGCTCGCGGATGCGACCACGACGCGCGCGCACACCATCGCGCTGTTTGCAACCCGACGTACGGTTGCGAGTTGTGCCTACCCGGATGAAATCAAGAAGCGCGCGCCGGGCATCCGGCTTGTCCAGCACGCTTGCGTGGGTCTGGCGACGCTGATCGAACAAGGCGCGACACGCGATGAATTGCGTGAGGCCGTCCAAGGCCACGTGCGCGAACTGATGGCGGAACTCGGCGGACGCGCGCCGGATGCGGTCATGCTGGGCTGTACGCACTATCCGCTCGTAGCGGATTTGTTTGCCGAAGCGCTGCCGCCAGGAATCGAGATCGTGTCGCAGCCCGACATTGTTGCGCGCAGCATGACGGAATACCTCGCGCGGCACCCGCAGATCGACACGCCAGGGCGCGGCGACATTCAATTCCTCACCAGCGGCGATCCGGCAAGCGCCGGACACTTCGCAACAACGTTCTTCGGCCGCGCCGCCACCTTCACCAGAATTGCGGGTTAGTTCTTCCGCTCGCGCTGAGACCGAAGCTCGGCGAACGTGGCCTTGCAGGACGCGGAGAGCTTGCTTTGGTTGTCGCGCAGACACCGCAGAATGCGGCCGCCGCCGCGTTCGACATCGGCGCAATACTGTTTGATGTCGCCGCCGCAGGCTTCGATGATCTTGGGCCCGAGGGGGTTCTGGCTCGTCTCTTGGGCCATCGCACCGTGCATCCACATGGCCGCAGAGAGCGTCACCATGGCCAGAAATCCTTTGCGCATCGCTTGGTCCTCCTTGGTTGGACGGTCACAGTTTCCTGCGCAAAGACGGCTGTTTCAGGGCGACTTTGCAACAGGCCTGTGACTCTCAGCGACGGTTGACCGGCAGGTCCAGCTTGGATCGGTCGACCTCTACGCCATCCTTGATGAGTGCAGCGATGCGCCTGTAGTTCGCCACGTCCGCGGTCGGGTCAGCCTCCAGCAACAGCAGATCGGCCAGCTTGCCTGGGGCGATCGAGCCCAAGTCCTTCTCTTTGCCGAGGAAGATCACGCCGTTGTACGTCGCGATGCGGAGGAGGTCTTTGACCGGGATGCCGGCCGCGACCAACAATTCCAGCTCACGATGGACCAACGGCCCTTCGCTGCGGTCCGTCGCCAGAGCGACGACGCCACCCGCTTCATGCAGGTTTCGGACATTGTCGTACAGCATCGGCATGCGCGCCTTGAACAGGGAGGTCCAGCCGAGGCTGGCATACCGTTTCGGGCCATCGGCTTTGCGGGCGGCGATCTCCTCCGCGCTGAAGACGGCGCGGAACATGGGTCCGTCGAGATAGCTCGGGTCTTCGCCCAAGCGCACGATCTCGTCATAGACCGACAGCGTCGTCGCCACGGGGATTTTCCGCTGCGCGAGTATTTGGGTGAACGTCGGCGTCGCGCGCGCCGTGGCGATGGGATGGGCGAGGCTGTCGATGCCGGCGTCGATTGCGCCTTGGGCAAGCTCCTCGATCACGGCATGCACTGTGGTGCGCACGCCATGGCCTTTCATGTAGCCGATGATCTTCGCGGCGAGTTCAGGCCGGAGGTAGGGCCCCGTCGGACCGGAGCGATCCATCACCAGCTTCTGCATATCGGGCGTGTCCGCAAGCAGGCGATCGAGGAATTGCGTCGTCTCGGGCCACTCGGGCGCGCCAAGGCCGTGCCAATCGCCCGCCATCCAACTGCCGGGATAGCTGATCGCGGGACCGGTGGCGAAGATGCGCGGACTGAGCAGCGCGCCGGCGCGCTCGCGTTTGCGCAGATCGTAGATAAAGCCCGGCACATTTCCGGCGTCAAAGACCGACGTGACGCCGAAGTACAGGTAACCGCGCAGGGCGGCTTCGGCGACCTTGAAGTCCATCGTGACGCCTGCCGGATTCTCAAGACCGCGCCACTGGCCGGTTCCGACGATATGGACATGGACGTCCATCAACCCGGGGATCAGAAACTTGCCCGTGCCGTCGATCCGGCGCATGCCCGTGGGGGCGCGCCCGCGAGACATCACGGAGGCGATCCGATTACCCCGTACGACGACAGTGGCATTTGGCAGGGGCGCGGCGCCGGTGCCGTCCAGCACGGTGACGTTGGTGACGGCAATGTCCGCCCGCGCGGGGACCGCGGCGAGAAGAACGAGGGCAATGGTGGCGATCACTGTGCGCACAAGGACGTCCTCCGCGAGGGTCCGCGGCTCATCTTAGGAAAGGCCTCTTGTCCCGCCAATGGCTGGATGAAAGGATTACCGGTGCCGACGGGAGGGTCGCATGCGTCACCGGTCGTATCGGGGCAAGGTTGTCTATCTCACCGACAATGTCGGCGAGATGGGACGGGAATTCTTCCACGTGACCATCCAGCCGGACGGGACGCGCACCATGCGCGCCGTGTGCGAGATGGACGACGACCGCCTGTTGCGCGATGTGGTGATCACGCTCGATCCACAGTGGCAGCCCACGGATGCCTTCGTCAGGCTGACCATCAATGAAGACTTCTTCGGCAGTTCCTGGTTTCGGTTCAGCCGATCCGAGGCGGAGTGCCAGGCCCTGACGAAGCGAGAGGGGCGTATCTCGCAGACGTTCGAACTGACCGAACCGGCCAAGGTGTTCGGGACCCATCCGGTCCACAGCGACGCCTGGGGGTTGGCGCAATTCAAGCAGCGTGTGCCGGGAACTGTCGAGGCGGCAGACGGCACGATCTTCACCAGCTCATTCCTCCCGAACGGCGGGTCCGGCCCCCTGCTGATGCCTGCCGGCGGCCGCACCGAGCGCCGTTACGTGGGCCGCGAAAAAGTGACGGTTCCCGCCGGCACGTTCGATGCCCATCATTTCCAGTTCCTGGTCCGCGATCTGTCGCCGATCGAAATTTGGGCGACGGATGAGGACTGCATCCCGGTACGGCTGCGCTGGGATCACTTGAACCAAACCTATGATCTCGTCGAACTCACCGGCGATCCACGCTGAAGGGAAGCACCATGACGGACACATTGAGTCGCCGCACGTTTACTCTGGCACCGCCCCTCGTCGCGGGCCTGATCAGCGCACCGGCGACGGCGGCGACGCCGAACTCCCTGCCGACGGATCCGATAGCGATCAACGACGCGCTGGTGCGCATCTTTGGGACCAGCGGGCCAGGACGCGTGACGTTCAAGACGAAGATCACCGTCTATGCCGTGCAACCCACCGGCGTGCAGCCGATCGTCGGATTGCGCGGCAGCGAAAGTGCGTGGTGGAAGAAAAAGGACGCCAACACCTGGGTGCGGTACTCATCCACGCTCTCATTCTTCGAGGATCTCGAGACCGGCAAGTTCATCGATGAATTCACCAATCCGATCACTGGGAAAGTAAACAAGGTCGGCGTCAGCTTCATCCGTCACAAGGAAGGCGAGTACCGCACGACCAAAGGCGACTACTTCGGCAGCATGAAGAAGGCCTTCCCCGAGGTATACCGCGACGAATTCCACGCCCCGAACTGGAGCTTGGACGGCGACGTGATCCGCTTGCGGCACAGCTCCAACTTTCCGCCCATTCTCGCCCAGCCGACCCGCGAGGTCGTGACCCAGTTCGCGCGGGCGTCTGAAGTTTTCGATCCGAAAGTGATGACGCCGTCATCGACGGTTTCGGGCTGGAATATTCGCCCGTGGGAAAGATGGATGGAGATGGGGGACACGCCCGGCCACGTCATCTGGCATTTCGACGGCGTGAAACTCACCGATGTCGAGAAGCTCGACGCCGATTACCTGGCGCGCGCCCGCGCGCACACGCCGCTATTCGACAAGTCGCCGGAGTTCGATGAAGGCCCGAGCTTCTTCGAACGCGTGCTGTCGACGGGTCGCAAACCGGCGTAGCTCGTTTCGGGCGAAAAGCTTCTCGACTCGAATCAACAGAACGGCTGCGCTGGCCACGACTCGCGGTTCATGGCAGAATCTCCTTAGGCGCCTTACGCACCTTTAGAGTGCGATGTCGCCCGGGGGATTCAGTTGGGCGAAGCGACGAAAAGTTCTGCGACTGAAACGTCGTCGGCTGCTCCCAAGCGTGGGAAGGCCACGTACGGACTGCGGCACACGTTGATGCGCGTCATCTTTCCATTCCGCGAGCACGTTCCCGACAACGCCGTGACCCCGCAGGAAGCGGTGGCGTCATTCCTTGGAACGATGGCCTCCACGGCGGCGCGCACGTCAGCCCTGTGGCGGCAGAAACTCGACCTCGGACTGGAAGACTGCGCGATGGACTATGACGCCCGCCGCAGCTTCCTTGGAATCTATCCCGTCGAAGATTTCTATTTCGCCGGCGTGGTCGCGCTCGAAGCCGTGCGCATCCGTCAGGTGTACACGCCGGACGAGGCCGACGCGCTGTTCGGCGAGATCGGCGATCAGCTCGACCGCGCCGCCAATCGCGGCGACCGGGTGCTGTCGGATTTGCTGTTCGACATCATCGGCCGCATCGACATTGCCGTCGGCGCGACCCTGCAAAAGATGCCCTACGACATCGTCACGAAGACGATTCTTCGTCAGCTCGATATCCATCGCAATGAGGCGACCAAGGACCTGATGAAGGACAAAGCCTTCCGCCATTCCCTCGGCGAGCCGCTTGCCATGGGCATCCAAAACTGGTGGGCGGCGTTCGCCGCAAAATTCGTACTGTACATTCCGCCGGAGCCCGAGCCCGAGGACATGGAAACGTCTTACGCTTCCCCGCTGCCTATGGCCGCGCCGATGCGTAGCCGTCGACGCTTAAAGCGCGCCGCGGAGTTCATCTAACGTCCTTTGCGCTTGGTGGTCGCGCCACGATGGCGACGCCCGCAAGAATCAGGACGAACCCGGCGATCCGCAGCGGCGTGAATGTCTCCCCCAAAAGGATCGCAGACGCGCCAGCGCCGAAGAACGGCACCAGCAGGGCAAACGGCGCGACCGTGGTCGCGGGATATTGCCGCAGCAAATGACCCCAGATGACGTATCCGAGCAGCGTGCTGATGATCGCGATGTAGCCCAGCGCGCCGAAGGCCAGCCACGACATCGCACGCAGGGCGTGAATGGCAACGTCCGTCCCTTCGATCGCCCAGGACCCGAGCAGCAGCGGCGGCGCCGACAGCAGGCTGAGCCAGACCATCAGCGGCAGCAGATCGGCCTTGGTGCCGCGCAGAAGCACATTCCCCATCCCCCACCCGGCGGCGGCAACCAGCGTCAGCATTAAGCCCGGCCACGTGATGCCGCCGGACCCGGCGGTGGCGCCGATCAGGACCAAGCCGCACAAGGCGATCAACAGCCCGACCGCTTGGACGGGCCGCGGCCATTCGCGCAGCAGAAGGCCCGCGAACAGAGTCGTGAACAGCGCCTGCGCCTGCAGTGTCACGGAGCCAACGCCGGGCGGCATACCGACCGCCATGGCGCTGAACAGCCCGGCGAATTGGATCACGAACAGAAATCCGGCGATCGCGATCAATCGCGGCCACGGCACCGCGGGACGCGCGATCCAGAAGGCCGGCACCGCCGCGAGCGCGAAGCGTAATCCCGCAAACAAGATCGGCGGCATGGCATCGAGTCCGACGCGTATGACAACGAAGTTGAAGCCCCAAATCGCCGCGACCAGAACCGCGAGGAGGACGTGGACAACCTTCATGCTGCGCGACGCCGCGGCAACCGGCGACCGACGAAGAAGAGCAGGATCGAGGCAAGGACGATCGCCACCATGCCCCAGGCGGCCTGCGTGGCGAGGGTGACGCCGTGATCAATCAGAAAGCCGGTGGCGGCAATGCCAAGCGATGCGACAATCGTGTTGAGCGTGGCATTGAATCCGCGGATCGCCCCGATGTGGCGCGTTCCGTAGAGGTCGGACCACAAGGTGATCGCGGTGACCAGATTGAAGCCGAACGTGAGCGCGCTGAAGATCATGTAAAACGGAATTGCCCAGGCGCCCGTGGCGAAGGCAATCAAACCAAGCGCCGGGATCATGGGCCAAAGGTAGATCGTCATCAGCCAGCGCGAGCCGTAGCGATCGACGATCACGCCCGCCACCATATTCGCCACCAACGAAAAGGCGGAGAACAGGAGATAGGCCGCGGCGAAGGCTTTCACGTCCCAGCCTTTCTCCGCCACGATGGCAAGCTGCTGGTATTGGAACGTGAACAAGAGGCAGGGCACTGCCAACATCCCCGGGATGATCATGTAGAAACGGCTGTCGCGCAGAACTTCGCCCAACGTGTAGTGGCGACGGTCGGTCGTGACAGTGGCGGCAGCACTTTCGGCCAGGCGCGCGAGGTACAGACGGTGCCGTTCGCCGTGACCGCGAAGTTGGACAAGCGTCAGCGGAATGGCGACGACCAGCAATGCGCCGGCGAAGATCGCCCAGGTCGAACGCCATCCGACGGCATGCATGATGTAGGTCACCGCGACCGGAAAGATCGCGTAGCTCATCGTGTATCCGAGATTGGCGACGGCTGCGGCACGTCCGCGGGTGGGCCCGAAGTAGCGCGCCATGGAGGCTTGCGCGGTGATGCCGAGCACGGTGCCGGCGAAGAAGCGCACGCCGGCCATCGCAAGAAAGAGAAACGGCACGGTCGTGGCTTCCGCCATGCCGATGCAGGCAAGCGCGGTGAAGCCGAGGACAACGACCATAAACGTGCGGAGGTCGATTGCATCCAGCAGGCGCCCCGCCGGCGCCAAGCCCAGGCCGCCGATGACGGTGGTGACGCCGAACAGCGTGGCCATCTCCCCGTTGCTGAGGCCGAGATCGCGCTGGATATCGAGATTGAACAGAGAGAACACGTAGGTCTGGCCGACCGCCAGCCACATGTTCGTGGTCACGCCGAAACTGAGGAAGCGACCTTCTGCGCGCAGAAAAGCGAACCAAGCCTGCACCCTCATACTCCGTCCAGAAAGCCGCGCGCGGCGGAGGCAAGAAGGTCTGCCTGCGCGTCCCACGGGGCATTGGTGGTGACGGCCTCAAGATCGGTCAACGTACCCGTGGGAACGAGAGCCGCAGCATCGCGGGTGTTCTGGGCGAGGATGTCTTTCACGACCAACAATAGCACCGGCTGTGACATCGTCTCGAGGCGCGGGATCGGATCGTAGGACAGGGACGCTTCCGGTCCGTACCAGGATGTCGTGCCGGCCCGCAGACGTTCGGCGAAGAATTCCAGGCGCCGCTCTGCGCTTTGGTCGGCGTGGCCGGCGATGACAGACTCCTGGAACGCCTTCGGTACGAAGTTGGGGTCGGTGAGGAGCGGCTGCGGACCGCCATACCGCTGAAGCATTTCCGCGCGCTGCGCAGCGGAGAAGAGCGCAAGGCTCGAGAGAATGACTTTGCGCACCAGGTCCGGCCGCGCACCGGCGAGTTCCACGGCGATCAAGCTGCCGGTGTGGGTGCCGAGGAGGTCGACCGGTCCCCTGCCCTTCGGCCCGTAGCCGGCGTCTTCCAGCATGTCCGCCATGGCGGCGGCGTAGTCGGGGATGGTCGGCACCCGTGGCGGCACGTCGGATCCGCCGAAGCCGGGCGTGTCCGGACACAGCACGACACGGTCGGCCGCCAGCTGGGACTGAAACAGCCGGAATTCAACCCCGGACAGGGGACTGGTGTGGAAGCACGCCACGGCCGTCTTGTCGCCCGGTCCTGCCGCCGGTTCAGCGGCCTGCACGTGGATTTGACCGAAGCGGCACGCGCCATAGAAACGCCGGGCCGTAACGCCTGATACGGGAGAAGAGCTACTCATTTGGAATGTAAAGACATATCCCGCCCGACGGTCCCGGCCCTCAATGGAGACGCGTGCGCGCGCCGGGGGTTTCAATGTATCATCCGATCTCCCATATGACAGCTGCGGCGCCCGACACGGTTTGGCCGTGCGGGCCCTTGCGAGGAGCCATCCCATGCCTGAAGCCCCGTTGTCCAAAGACGAAGCCGGCCACGGTGTGCCGAGCATCGATGCGGTGTTCACCCCGACCCAGGACGAATACAACCGCATGCGTCTGGTCAGCATGCTGCGCAAGCATGTGATGATCGACATGCGCAAAGACATGCGCGACGACTATGAAGGCCGCGTGGCGCCGAAGGTCGCGAAGAAGACCGGCAAGGCGCCGCAGACCTGGCGCGAGATCGAGAAGGCGATGGAGGCGGAAGCGTCGTACCGCTTCTATTCCAGCGTCCGCTACAACGCGCAGGAGATGAGCTTCAATTCCGTGCAGGACACGGTGGAGCGCGTGCTGCCGGAGATGATTGCCGTCGGCAAAGAAGCAGCGGCGAAAAATCCCGCGGGCGGATCTCTGGCGACGACGCCGGGCTTCGATGTGCCGAAGTACGTGAGCAACCAGGATGTGCACCTGATCCCCGGTTGTTTCCATTCCGAATGGACTGCGGACGACGTAGCACAGGGCGCGGTGACGGCGTGGGGCGGCAAGGTGTTCGCCGGGGCGATCCCACACCGCACCGACAGTCCCGGCGGCGTGGCGTTGTCGATCGGCAACTGGCTCACCTACAAGTTTCCAGATTTCAAGCCGAAGCGCATGCTCGATATGGGCACCTGTAGCGGCAAGAACATGCTGCCCTATATCGACATCTTTCCGGGCCTCGAGTCCTTCGGCATCGACGTCGCCGCGCCGTGCTTGCGCTATGGCCATGCCCAGGCCGAGTACTACGGCTACCCGGCGCACTTCAGCCAGCAGAACGCGGAAGCCACCAACTTCCCCGACGGTCACTTCGACCTGATCACCTCCAGCTTCTTCTTCCACGAAGTGCCGGTGCCGGTGACGCGCCGCATCATCAAGGAATGCTATCGCCTGCTGAAGCCGGGCGGGGTCATGGTCCACATGGAACTGCCGCCGGAAAAGGCGGTGGATGCTTGGCAGAACTTCTTCTGGAACTGGGATACGGAATTCAACAACGAACCGTCCTACACCATGTTCCGCGCGACCGACCCGACCGAGACCTGCGTGCGCGCCGGTTTCGCCGCAGAGGATTGCTGGGAACAGTCCGTCCCCAACTTCTCTAGCTTCTCGGCCGAGCAATTCGCCAAGATGGCGCGTGGGGAGGTTCCCACACCGGATCACGGCAGCGGCGGCTGGTTCACATTCGGGGCCCGCAAGCAGGCCTGAGTCGCGCCTTTCGGCGAAGTGCATTTGGGCGCCGTGCGAATTTCGCACGGCGCCCTTGGTCTTTCAGGAGCAGTTCGGCCACCTGTCGGACCCTTCCATTGATCCAGGACAATTTGTGCGACGTATAGGACGAGTAATTCGTGTAATTTAATACACAAAGCCGTCCGACGGAGATCCGCCATGTATATGAACTTCTGGTACCCCGTGTGCACCGTCGCTGAACTGACGGCGACACCGCAGCGCGTGCGCGTGCTGAAACACGACTTTGTTGTCTTCCGCGGCAAGGACGGGAAACCGGCAGTGCTGTCGGATACGTGCGTCCACCGTGGCGGCTCCCTTGCCGGCGGTAAGTGCAAAGAGGACGGCACAGTACAGTGCCCCTATCACGGCTGGCGCTTCACGGCGGAAGGCGACTGCACACGCATTCCTTCCCTCGGCATCAAAGCCAAGATTCCCGCCCGGGCGCGGGTCGATGCCTACCCCACGCAGGAAAAGTATGGCGTGATCTTTGCCTTCCTCGGCGATCTGCCGGAAGACCAGCGCCCCCCGATCATGCCAATCCCTGAGTACGGTACGCCGGGGTGGCGCGCGACGATTCAAATCTATGACGTGAATTACAACTACGAACGCTCCATCGAGAACGGGCTTGATCCGGCGCACAACGAGTACGTTCATCCGACGCACGGATTTCAGGGCGAGCGCGAAGATGAGTACAAAGTCAACGAGTTGGAGCCGCACCTCGACAACCCTTGGGGCCACGGCTTCCTGCATACGTTCAACGCGCCGCCGCTGAAGAACTGGTTGATGAAGCGCTTCCGGCCGCAAGGCGGGAAGATGCAGGCAGGATCGGGCACCTATGGCCCTAACCATATGTGGACGTTCATCCACTTCTCCGAAAAATCGTTCATGCATCAATACATGTTCGAAGCGCCGCAGGAGGAGAACCGCACGCGTATCTTCCTGGTGAACCTGCGCAACATCGGCATCACGCGATATGACTGGTTGAACCGCTTCCTCGACGACAAGATCAAGGCGCGCAACATGGTCATCGCAGAGCAGGACATTGTGGTGCTGAACAAGCTGGCGCCGACCATCACGCCGCCGACACGCACCAAAGAACTGATGATGCCGCACGACCAGGTGCTGCTGAAGTATCGCGATAAGCTGGACGACTGGACGGCACGCGGCTGGCGCATCGATCACGAGGCCATCAATGCGGCCAAAGCGAGGGGCGATGTGGTCTATGCCATCCCGTCTCCCGCCCGCCGCCAGACCAAAGCCTGGGTGCTCGATCCGGCCCCGACCGTTGTCTCCACCCCGTCAGCCCCGGTGGCAGCCGCCGCAGAGTAGGCCTGCATGTACATCAATTTCTGGTACCCGGTCGTCCTGGCCGCGGAACTGACCGACAAGCCCCTGTACGTGAAGATGCTGGGGTGCGATTTCGTCGCCTTCCGCGACAGCACGGGCGCGGCGCAGGTGATGAGCAATATCTGCGTACACCGCGGGGCATCGCTGTCCAACGGCAAGATTAAAGGCGACGCTATCGAGTGCCCATATCACGGTTGGCAATTCCGCGGCAGCGATGGCGTCTGCACCAAGATCCCGTCCCTGGGTAGGGACGCGAAGCTGCCGTCCCGCGCCAAGGTTGACGCGTATCCGGTGCAGGAAAAGTACGGGATCGTATTTGCATTCCTCGGCGACCTGCCGGAGAACGAGCGCCCGCCGATCCAGGACGCGCCGGAGTACGGACAAGACGGCTGGAAATCCCAACTGCAGAACTACCAGTGGGAAGCCAACTTCCAGCGCGCGGTCGAGAACACCCTCGATCCCGCGCATACGGAGTTCGTGCATCCCTCGATGGGCTATGGCGGCGACCGTGAGGACTACAACGTGCCCGACCTGCGTGTCGTAGATGAGGCCTGGGGCACGGGCACGATGACGGTCTTCACATCGCCCGATCTTCCGGATTCCAAGATGAAGGGGATCAAAGGCGCGGGCCAGATGGAAGCCGGTGCGGGCAATCACGGCCCGAGCCAGACCTGGACCAAGCTGCATTTCAGCCCGGTCGCCTGGGCACATCAGTACGGTTTCAGCTGCCCGATCGATGAGAAGCACATCAACCGCTTCTTCTTGCAGGCGCGCAACTTCCGCACCGGGGACGATGTCGATGAATCGTTCAACGCCCGCAACACCGACGTGATGCTGCAGGATAAAGCGGTCGTCGAACGCATCGTGCCGGCGTTCTCGCCGGAAACGTCCACCGAGGAAGTGCTGGTGAAGGCCGATGCAGTGATCAGCCGCTACCGGGAATACCTGAAGGAATGGGAACGTCGCGGCTGGCGCATCGACGTGGACGCCATGAATGCGCAGAAGGATAAGAAGGCCTTCGCGATCCCCTCGCCCGCGCGCCGCAACAGTAAGGGCTGGGCGGTGGAGACGGTGCCGCTCGTCGGTGCGGCATCCGCCGAGAAGGCCGCGGCGGAGTAATCTAGCTGGTTGCGGCTATGGCGGCTTTCACAGCCGCCTCGACCACATCCACATTCACGCTGAAATCCGAAAACAGCGGCGGCTGATCCGGCGTCTCCAGCATATCGCCGACGACGCAGGCGTAATGTAATCTGGACGCGCCAGCGACCTCGTGGAAGGTGATCATGACCCGCTTCTCGTGGGTCAGTTCAACCATCGCACCGCCGGGATTCATGAACATGGCATTGGTCATGGCCGCACCGTGCGGACCGGCAACGATGCGCGCGCTGCGGAACGCCTCGATCTGGGCCTCGAAACTCAGATCGCCGGGATTGATCGCCTCAAAGCCGTAGCTTTCGAGCATCGCGCAAATCTGCGGCTCTTCCGGGATGCGCCGCCGCCAGCCGCCCGGACGCGCGATATAGAGCCGCCGCGTGGGATTGGGGTGAGGCGCTACGCCGAGCATCTTGCGCAAATGGGCGTAGCGCCACGGCGTCATGCCGCTCTCGCGCTTCGGGAAGAGCAACTGCTGACAGAACATCATCGTTCCGTCGTAAGGCTGGAAGCGTGACGCGGGAATTCCGGCCCGTGCGATGGCCTGTCCCATGAAGGCAAAGCGCGCCTGCTGCTCCGGAGCGAAGCCGCTGAGCACGAACTTGGCGGCCGCTGCGGCCGGGACGTGCTCATCCAGAAATGTCTGGCTAATAGTGTCGGTCAGGAAATGGAAGTAGTTGTCCGTGCCAAAGCCGTTGAGCGACACTACGGGGTGTTGCGCCCAAGTCCACACGCCTTCGCGGCCGGGAAAGGCTTCCTTCATGTGTTCGAGGGCGTAGAGGAGGATCGAGGATTCCGGGCGGAGAATCGATTGGCGCACGAGCGTCCCGTCCGGCGTGCAGACCATTCCGAATGGGCCGGCCAGGAAGCACGCCTGCATGACATACATGGTTGGGATGTAACGGCGCACGGGGCCGTCGGGAAACAGGGCGGCAAACCCGGGCTGGTTCAGAAAGATCGGCGCGCGCAGGATCATCGGCGGGAACCCGCCGATGCGGGCATAGCTGATCGACGGCCCGCCCGGTTGTCCCAGGGCGCTCGGCTCCACTTCGACGCCGACGGCTTCGAGATCGACCATCCGCAAGGTCTTGCCGGGGATCGGTTGCTCGTTCATAGGCCAACCGCCTGGAGCGCAGCGCGGGTCGCCGCCTCGACTTCGTCCGCGTTGACGACGAAATCCGCGAACAAGGCATTCGCGGCCGGATCGGTGCGGTCGCCGATGACGCAGGCATAGGACAGGCCCGCAGCGCCGGCGACCTCGTGAAAGGTCCAGACCACGCGGGCCTCGTGGGTGAGTTCCACCACCGCGCCGCCCGGCGACATGAATGCGGCGTTGGTGAGCGCAGCACCGTGCGGACCGACAATCACGGCAGCGTCGGCGAACAGTTCAACTTGTTGATCGAAACTGAGCGCGCCAGGATCGACCGGCGTGAAGCCAAGGCGCGCCAGACGTTGGGCAATCTCCGCATCGTTGACCAGCCGCCGGCGCTGCGCGCCGGGCCGCGTGATGTAAAGTTTTGCCGAACCGCGCGTGCGGCCGGAGACGCCGAGGAGGCGCCGCAACTCGGCAACCTTCGCCGGATTAGCGCCGGTGTCGCGCGCCGGGAACAGCACGTGCGGACAAAACATCAGCGTGCCGTCGAAGGGCATGAGCATCTGGTTGCCGATCGCGGCGCGCGCAAGGCTCTGCGCCATGAACGGCAGGGCCTTTGCAGACTCATCGTCGTAACCGGTGATGATCATGCGCGCAGCCGCGGCCGCCGGCACACGCTGGCGCCAGTGCATCTGTGCCAGAGAATCGATGAGGAAGTGGAAGTAATTATTTGTGGAGTAGCTGTTGAGGGACAGCACTGCGCCAGGCGCGGTGGCCCACATGATATGCGTGCCGGGGAATTGGCCCTTGAACTGGCCGTAGGTGAACGACAGCGCGCCGGCGTCGATGTTGAGCGCAGATTCGCGCACCAAGGTGCCGTCCGGCAGCACGATCAGCCCGAAAGGACTGAACATGAACCCGTTGCGCACGCTGCACATGGTGCGGCTATGGCGATTTACGGGGCCGGCAGGAAATTTCTCCGCCGCGGCAGGACGGTTCAGATAGAGCGGTGCGGGCAATTCAAGCGCGGGCAGATCATCCAGGACGGCATATTGGATCGGCGGCCCGTCCGGCCTGCCGAGATCGGACGGCGCGACCCGCGTCCCGACGACGCCAATTTCGACAATTCGGATTTTGGTGCTGAACGCGGCTTGCGCCATCACTTCGCCGGCGGCGTCAGGCGATAGAGCGCATTGTCGATATCCCCGGAAACATAGATCGCGCCGGTGCGGTCGATCGCGACTCCGGTCGGCAGAAAGGGGGCTGCGACTTGCGGACCGACATCGAGTCCGATCGCAAGTTTGTCCGCAAGGATTTCACCACGTCCGGTGGATGTATCAACCGCGATGATCCGCTTCTCCCCGACTTCCGCAACAATCAGTCGTCCATCGGGCGCGAGCGCGATCCCTTCCGGACGATCTAGACCATCGATCAGCACGGAGCGATCATTGTTGTGCGAATCGACGCGCGAGATCTTGCCGCCGTTGTATTCCGAGACATAGAAGATTCCATTGCCGGCATCGGCAAGACCGACGGGGCCATCGAAGTTATAGGCAAAGGTCGTGCGGGTGCGCGCCTGGTCATCCGCGACCTTCGTGAGGCGACCCACCGCGTAGTCGGCCACGACGAAACCGTCGGGCAGCGCCTTGATGTCGTAGGGCGCCCCGAAATTCGTCAGGTTGGCAAGGACCGCGCCGTCCTTCTTGTCGAGCACTTGGACGACACCACCGGCCGACAGCGTGGTCGATAGGACATACGTGTCGCGGACGGACGCAATGCCCATAGCCCCCTGCACACCCGGCCCCCGCTTCATGAGCGTGACGTCCCCGGTGTTCGTATCAACGGTGCGCGGAGCGAAGTAGTCCGCGACCATCAGGCGTTCGCCGTCGCCGTCCGGCACCATCGTCATCAGGCCCGGCGCGGACAGGCCGCCCCAGACAAGGCGGCGCGTGGCGCCGGTCTTCGGATCAATCGCGGTGATCCCATTGAACGCCGTCGATGACACGTAGATCGTCCCGTCCTTGGCGATGGCGAGGTTGTCGGCGGGGCCGGGTACATTGGCGAGCGTGGTCTTGTCGCCGGTCTTCGGATCGACGCGGATCACGTCGCCCTTGTTGAAATCCAGCACAAGGAGATGCCCATCGGCCTCGATCTTGACGGCGGAGGGTGTCGCCAGCCCGGTCGTTACATCGGACATTTCGCCGGTCTCGATGTTGATCTTCACGATCTTGCCGCGGAAGAACAGCGGGCCATAAAGCGTGTTGTCATCCGCGATTTGGAAGGCGTTCAATCCTCCGATTTTCTCCACGACGGCACGCACAGGCTTTTCGCCATTGGGATCGGCCTCGTAGAGACCGTCACCGCCAAAGATGCGCGTGAAGAACAGCCGCCCATTTTTGGTGAAGTTGATCGCGTTCACGCCCGGCACGTTGTCGGCAACCGTACGGATCTTACCGTCCTTGCCGCGTACAAGGATCGCCGCCTGGCCGGCGCCGGTCCACGCCAGGATGCCATTCGGTCCGAACGCGAGATCGTCCGCGGTGGCGCGCGGCGGACCGAGGTGCGTCATCACCGCACCGGTCTTCACGTCCACGCGATAGATGCTGTAGCCCATGATGCTGGCGACATAGAGGCCGCCGTCCGGCCCAAACGCCATGCCATGGAGCCCGTGCATCGCCGACGGCTTCACGATCACGTCAACTTTATAGTTGGCGTAAGGCATCGCTGCCGGCGCTGCGGGCGGCTTGGCGGAGCTCTTCGCAGCTGCCCAGGCGAGCGGCGCGGAGAGCACCGCCAGACAGATTACGCCCAAGACCTTCGCCCGCATGGCTACGCCCTTCTCCCGCACGTTCGACCGCATCGTTTTAGCCGTGTCCGCGCGGGCAAACAACCGACGTACGGCCGCGACATGGACATAAAAGAATGCCCCGCGTAAGGTCCATGCGCATCTTCTCGTATGCATCTTCCCGAGGAGTTCGACCCAATGATCCGCCTGTCCTACGCCCGTCGCGCGTTGCTGCAAGGAGTCGCGGCTTTCGCGCTGCTCGGCAATCGCGCACATGCCGATGACGAAAAGAAGCCGGACTCCAAATCCGAACCGAAGAAGCCGGACGCCAAGTCCGACACAAAAGCCGCCACGCCCAAAAGCGTGACCCGGGAGTTTTCCGGCACCTTCCGCGGCGAGCGGATCTCTTACAGCGTCGTCGCCGGCGAGACATTCCTGAAGAACGAGAAAGGCGAGCCGACGGCGAGCATCTTCTCGACGGCATACATCAAGAAAGGTGCGGGCGACGGGGCCCAGCGGCCGGTGACGTTTGTATTCAACGGCGGGCCGGGCTCGTCATCCTTGTGGCTTCACCTGGGCTTGATGGGCCCGAAGCGTGTGGTTGTACCTGAGGACGGCGGCAACGCCGGTGCCGCGCCCTATCAACTGGTCGACAACGCAAGCAGCATTCTGGATGCGACCGACTTGGTATTTATCGATCCCGTCGGCACGGGATATTCTCATGCGCTTGGCGAGAGCAAGGATGAGGACTTTTGGGGGGTTTCGTCCGACGCGAAATCGATCGCGTCGTTCATCCGCGTATGGATCACGCAAAACGGGCGTTGGAACGCGCCCAAATATCTCGCCGGCGAAAGCTACGGCACGACGCGCGCCGCTCAGGTGGTGCAGGAAATGCAGTTCGGCTACGACGCGGTGACATTTCGCGGTTTGATCCTGGTGTCCTCCATCCTCGATTTCCACACGGTGTTCGAGAACGACGGCAACGATCTTCCCTATATCGCCTTCCTGCCAAGCTATGCGGCGACGGCGCGATACCATGGCAAGCTCGACCCGAAGCCTGCCGATCTGAGCGCGTTCCTCGCCGAAGTCAGGGCATTCGCAAGCGGCGCGTATGCCACGGCCTTGTTGAAGGGATCGACACTCCCCCTTGCGGTGCGCGACGCGATCATCAAGCGCCTCGCCCACTACACAGGTCTGTCCGAAGCCTACGTCGAGCAAGCGAACCTACGGGTGAGCCCCGGGCGTTTCATGAAGGAATTGCTGCGCGACCGGCGGGTGAGCCTCGGCCGGTATGACGGGCGATCACTGGGCGAGGACAGTGAGGTTGCCGGCGATCAACCGGACAGCGACGCCTCACTCTACGCGGTCGACGGCGCCTTCGTGGCGACGATCAACGACTATCTCGGCCGTGTCCTGAATGTCGGGATCGATCGGCCGTACCGCATCTTGGAGAACGCGCCGGGCAACAAGTGGAAATGGTTTGAGCGCCCGGGCCCGGGTCGCTTCCTGAATGTGGCACCGGCACTCGGTCAGGCGATGCGCGAGAACCGCGATTTCCGCCTGTTCGTCGCCAGCAGCATCTACGATCTCGCGACTCCGTTCCACGGCACGGAGATCACCTTGGCGCACAACGGGATCAAGCCGGAGCGCACCCGACATGAACTCTTCGAGGCCGGGCACATGATTTACACCCATGGGCCCTCGCGGGAGCGCCTGGCCGACGAAATCCGCCACTTCATCCGCGGGCGATAGCTACCGCCGACCGTGACGCGGGCGCAGCCCGGCGCGTACCTTGGAATTGATGCGGCGGCTGAGTAGGACTTCTCGACCCATATTCCCAAGAGGCTCGCCATGGCGCCGAAAGATGCTGCTTCCCATCCGCTGATCGAACGGTTGGTCCAGGCTGTCGGTGGAGAGCACGTACTGACCGACGAGGCCGACCGGTCGTTCTACGCGCACGACGTTTATCGGCAGATGGCCGTTCCCCTTGCCGTGGTGCGCCCCGGAACTGTGGAGGAACTCGCCAACGTTGTCGGGACAGCTACATCTCAAGGCGTCGCGGTGGTTCCACGCGGCGGCGGCGCGTCTTACTCGGACGGATATCTCGCCGCGACAGCTCAATCCATACTGATCGACACCACTCGCCTAAACCGGATCGATCTTCACGCCGACGACATGTACGTCACCGTGGAAGCCGGCGTCACCTGGGCGGAACTATATGAAACGCTGGGCAAATACGGGTTGCGCACGCCGTTCTGGGGGCCGTTCTCAGGCTTGCGTGCGACAATCGGCGGATCGATATCGCAAGGTTCGGTCAGCCTAGGATCAGGATTGCACGGACCGTCAGCGGATTCCGTGTTGGCGTTGGAGGTCGTCCTGGCGGACGGGACGATCTTGAAAACCGGCGCAGCCGCAGCCGCCAACGGCACGCCGTTCTTTCGCCACTACGGACCGGACCTTTCCGCGCTATTCACTGGCGATACCGGCGCCATGGCGGTGAAGGCGCGCATCACCCTGCGCTTGATCCGCGCGTTGCCGGTCGTGATGTCGGTTTCTTTCGGTTTCACGACCTTCGAGGGGATGGCGCGCGGCATGGCCGCGGCGGCGCGGGAAGGTATCGTCGCCGATAATTTCGGCCTTAACCCCCGACTGCAGAAGGCGTGGCTGGGCCGCTCGAACATGAAGCAAAGCACCAGCGCGGCGCTAGCGGTCTTTAAGAACAGCCGCAACCCGGTCGAGGGCACGATCAAGCTCATCCGCATGGCCCTGGCCGGCAAGAGCTTCCTGAACAAATCGGAATACTCCGCCCACTTCATCGTCGAGGGGGTGGACGCGGCCCATGCGCGCAGCCTGCTCGCCGTCGTGCGGCGTGTTGTGGAACCGCACGGAATGGAGGTCCCGAACACAATTCCGGATGTGGTGCGTGCAACCCCGTTCATGCCGCTCTATCCCATCATGGGTCCGACGGGCGAACGCTGGGTGCCCCTGCACGGCATTCTGCCGTTCAGCAAAGTGGATGCGTTCCACGCCAGGTTGGGCATCATCCAGGAGGCGTACGCGGCCCGGATGAACGCGCTGAAGATTCATGTGGCCGCCATGTTCACGACCATCGGAACGACCGGGTTCCTCTATGAGCCGGTCTTCTACTGGCAGGACGCCCGGCACCTGTATCACAGCCGATATCTGCCGCAGGAATACCTCGATCAACTGCCAACTTATCCGGAGAATCCGGAGGCGCGCGCGGTAGTCGAGGAAATGCGCGTTGCGATCCGCAGCGCTTTTGCCGATTGTGGGGCCGTACACTTACAGGTCGGAAAGAGCTATCCGTACATGGCGGGGCGCGATCCCCGAAATGGGGAAATGCTGCGAAGCCTGAAGGGTGTCCTGGACCCCCGTGGTCTGATGAATCCGGGGAGCCTGGGTCTGTAAGACATCAGTGACGTGGAGTGCCGTGTATCGCGTCGCCACCTTGATTGGGTTCTTGATGTGCGTGGCTGTCGCGACTGGAAGCCATGCGCAAGTGCCTGTCGCTGAAAAAGTCACGCCGGCGGCACTCGCTAAACGCATTTCGCCGCGGTACCCAGCCAAGGCCGTCGAGCGCGGCGACGAAGGTTGGGTGGAACTGCAGTTCGCGATTACGCCTGAAGGTACGACGTCAGACATCCACGTGATCAGTTCGTTCCCACGCGGTCTGTTCGAAAAAAGTGCGCAAAACGCCGTCGCAAAATGGATTTATACGCCGCGTCTGGAAAGCGGCGCCACAGTGCCGCAGGGAAACAATCGCATTCTGCTCAGCTTCGCCCTCACCGAAAGCACGGCGGTGCGAGACGCGTTCACCGGGCCGTTGGCCGCGATCGGAGAGCAGATTTGGGCCCGCCACTGGGATGCGGCGGCCAAAATGATCACCACGCTGGGCCGCGCGGGCGGGCTCAATCTTGTGGAATTGGCAATGCTTGAAGGATTTCGCGGGCAGGTCGCCGCAGGCAAAGAGGATTTCAAAGGTGCGGTCGACTGCTTCAGCCGCGCACTGGCGATTACCCCGCATCTTGACGCCACAGCGCGGGAGGCGATCTCGCAGCTTCTGGTGATGACGGCGATCAATGCGACGGAATATGCGCGCGCTGTCGCGGCGTTCGACGCATGGAATCCACCGGACAACCCGCAGTTACGGGATTTGCGTAAGACCGTCGAATCGTTGCGGTCAGCCCTAGCCACTGGGCGTAAAATCGCCGTTACGCCGCCGGCACGCGAGCCCTAGAGGCGAAAGCGCGCTCAAGCCTCTTCCGGAAAATCATCACCGCGTACTCATAGAGAACGCGCATACTCAATTTGCTTTCACCGTGAAGACGCGGCTGGAATTCATAGGGTACCTCGACGAAGCGCAAGGGCTGCGGCGACGACGCGAGCAGGTCGAGCATGATCTTGTAGCCGCGGCCGGAGAGATGGCTCAAAGCCCCATGAAACGCGCCGCGCCGCATCATAAAAAATCCGCTCATGGGATCGCGGAGTGCGGCGCTCACCACCAATCGGCTGAGCGCTGTGGCGAGCCGGCTGAGGCCCTGGCGCATGCGGCTCCAATCTCCTACGCCACCGCCGCCGACATAGCGCGACCCGATGGCAAGATCGACATCGCCGCGATTCAACATTCGCAGCATGTCCGGCAAGATGCGTTCGTCATGCTGCAAATCCGCATCCATGACCGCGATGTAGGGGGAGTCGCAACTCAACGCACCTTCAATCACTGCCGATGACAAGCCACGCCGCCCGATACGGCGAATGCAGCGGATATACGGCTTGTCGGCACCGGCGCGGGCAACGGCACCGGATGTGTCGTCCGCGGAATCGTCGTCGACAAATACGATTTCCCACGCATGACCGGCCAGAGCGTCTTCTAGCTTTGCGATCAGCAGAGGAACGTTGGCAGCTTCGTTGTAGGTGGGCACCACGATGGACAGGTTGGGCAGGACGGGCGTCATGGCCGCGGCATCGACGGCGGCGGCCTTCAAGTCTTGCATGCAAGGATTCTCCAGGATCCTGGGAGAAGGTACGTGGGTTTTTTACCCACGCTCGGACGTCGCGTCAACTGGAAACTTGTGGGCTTTTTGCCCACGGACGAGATATAATATTTGCAACTGGGAGCTCTCGCTATATGTCGACAACGTCGCGATCAGGCGGGCCTCGTTCGGGCCGAACCGCGCCGGGGGAACCTTCACCAACGCTGATCCGCGCCATCACGCGGCTCACGCGGCCATTGGTACGCCTGCTGATCGCGCGCGGCGTCACCCTCCCATACCTGACCAATCTGTTGAAGACGGTCTATGTCTCCGTCGCCGATGAATCTTTCGGCCAGGATCGCGATGCCGCGACCGTGAGTCGGCTGAGCGTGATCACTGGCCTGCAGCGCAAGGATATCAAGCGGATCCAAGGCGAACCGCCACCGGATCAAGCGCCACCGCCATCGGTCTCGCTCGGCGCACGGCTGATCGGGATCTGGACGGGCGATGCGCGCTTTCGCGCCCGCAAGGGTGGACCGGCGCCGCTGCCACGCGCATCGGACGATCCGAAGAAGCCGTCATTCGACGATCTTGTGCGTACGGTCTCAAGCGACGTCCGACCAAGGGTGATCCTCGACGAGTGGCAGCGGCTGGGGATCGTCGCGGTGGATCAGGACGGCCTGATCCGCCTCAATTCCGACGCGTTCGTCCCGCAGGAAGGCTTCGATGAGAAGGCCTACTACCTCGGACGAAATGTCGCCGACCATATTGCCACAAGCGTTCACAACCTGCTGGGTGACGGCGCGCCACTGTTCGAACGCGCGGTGTACTATGATCGCCTTACACCGGAGAGCCTGGCCGTGCTGCGCAAACGTGCGCGCGAGTTGGGCATGACGGCACTGCTCGCGCTCAACAAGGACGCGCTTAAGCGCGCAGATCTGGATTCCGGCAAGCCGGATGCGCATCAGCGTATGGCTCTGGGCCTGTACTATTACGAAGGCCCCGACGAAGGTGCGACGCAGGATTCGCGCTGACATGGCTACCCGACACGCCGCTTTCGGCCTCCTTGTGCTCACCCTCCTCGCCGCCGCCGCCCAGGCCGCAGACCCGGCCGCCTGCAGTTTTACGCCACGCGATGGCGGCAGCCCGTCGGATGCGCTGCAGCGCTTGGTCTCGCGCGCAGAACTAACCGACCAACGCGGTTTGGGCGGTACGGGTGTGATTGCCCGCGGCGATGAACGCGGACTTGGCGGCACGGGAATCATCGGTGTGGTGACGGGCTTCGGCTCCGTCTGCGTCAACGGCTACGAAGTGGAGGTCGACCGCAAGACCGCAGTGACCGTCGAAGGCGTACCGGCAAAGCGCGCCGACATACAACTGGGGCAATTGGTCGAGATCGAAGCCTATAGTGCAAAAGACGCCCTGGTCGCCGCGCGCATCTCTGTAAGGGTCGCCGTGGCTGGTCCGGTGGAAAGTATTACGGAGGATCGCCGCATTTTGGTGGTCGCCGGACAAACCGTAAGCGCCGCGGGTTTTGGGCCGAACGCGAATATGCCGCGCGTCCGATCCGGAGATTGGGTTGCCGTCTCCGGCTTACGGCGTGCAGACGGCTCGATCCTTGGCAGCGCTATCACGCGACTGAACCGCGGTCAGCGCGTGCTGGTGAGCGGCGAATTGCAGTCGGCCGACAATGGCAAGCTGCGCATCGGTGCACTGACCATCGACGCAGCCGACCTTACGGCAGGGCAGCACGTTGTCGTGCGGGGGGATTTGGCGGCGGAGACACTGGTGTCGCGCGAGACTCGCGTCGACTTGGCTTCGCCATTCTCGACATCGGTGCGCGCGCTGTCCGTTCAAGCGGACGCGGCACGGGTGGAAGCCGAACTCAGCCGTGTGAGCGGGACGGCGGTACGTCTGAGCGAGGACATGGTGCGAATCGCTTCACGCTCAGGCGAAGCGGTGCAAGCAGACGGACGCCTGGATGGGCGCGCCTTCACGGCACAGAGCGTCACGCGTCCGGTGATGCCGATGACAGCTGACGGCCCCGCGCGCGCAATGGACGCGCCTATCGGCAAGGCGCCGCCGGCGATCCAATTCCCGAACGCGCTCACACCTCGCGATGGCGCGCGCTCGGGCCGACCGGGTGAACAGCGTCCCGGCATGCCGCCGGATCGCCCGCTCGAGCGCATGCAAATTCCGCCGCGTCCGGATACCGCCATGCCGGAACGCCCGATGCCCGCGCGGCCAGACCCTCCGGTCCGACGCTAGCCACGTCACCGCACCTCAACCAGGACGCTGGCAAAGTTGACTTTTTGGCCGATTTTGTGACTTAATTGGACTACAATCGACGTTTGGGTCCGACTTAGCTGGCGACACGACCTGCCTCTCACGTCTCCCAAAAGCCCAGGTTGTCGGCGGCCGCGTGACGTGTGCGCGGCGATCTCGCGGGGGCACCGTGCGCATTGCCAGCCTCCAGCATCCAAGGAGGCCAAGATGGCTGTCGGTACCGTCAAGTGGTTCAACAAAGTGAAGGGCTATGGATTTGTGCAGCCGAGCGATGGCGGCAAGGACGTCTTCGTCCACATCACCGCGGTCGAGCGCGCCGGAATGGATACACTCGTGGAAGGACAGCGCGTGTCCTACGACTTGGTGAATGAGCGCGGGAAGAACGCTGCGGCCAACCTCAAGTCCGCCTAGGCCCCGCGGCGTGCCACCGCTGATAGCCGGTGCCGCATTAGACAATTAGACGGCCTGCCTCGGAAGAGGCAGGCCGTTGTTGTTTCGAACGCGTCTTCGAATGCCCTAGGTCTTGGCGATCGCGCTGCCAACCCAGTCGACAAGTTGCTGGAACGGCAAGGCGCCAGCTGTGCGCGCAACCACTTGGCCGCGGTGGAAAACCATCAGAGTGGGGATGCTTGAGATTTGGAATTGCCCGGCGATGGCGGGCGCCTCCTCGGTATTGAGTTTGGCGAAGCGGCCGCGAGGCTCAAGCGTAGCTGCGGCCCGCTCGAATGTCGGCGCCATCGCCCTGCAGGGGCCGCACCAAGGCGCCCAGAAATCCACCACCACCGGCAGATCATTGCGTTGAATGTATTTGGCAAAGCGGGCTTCGCTCAACGCGGCGGGATGGCCGTCGAAAAGCGGCTTATGACACACGCCGCACGTACCGCCTGCGGCGAGGCGATCGGAAGGGACGCGGTTGACCGCATCACAATGGGCACAAACGACATAAACCGGATTCGCCATAGAGGGCATTTGGGGTCCAAACCGGAAATTTCCAGCCCATTTCACAAGAATCAATGCCGCAGGGCACAGAGGCTGATATCGAACCGCACGCCGACCACAACGGCATTGCGGCGCGCTGGGTCAAAACCCGGGTGGATCACCAAATGCACATCCGGCTGGATGGCGAACCACGGTGTGACCTGAGCGCGGTAGGTCACCTCGAGTGTGGTTTCAGCGTACGACGCAGGACTTCCTGCCAGAAGCGCGACGCGTCGGAACGGGTCGCCTGCTCTCGCGATAGCAATGGCGATACCGGCGCTATCGTTGGGGCGGCGCTCAAATGGCGTTCCGAGCACGAGGCCTGCACCGATGAAAGTCGATACCGGATTGATGGCAGCTTGCGCCGCGCCGACTCGCAGAAACGCATCCAGGTGTCGACCCGACGTCTCGCCGGCCACCACTGCGTTCGCATAGCCGTAGATTCCGCGGTTGTCGGCGCGTTGGAAGGGGGTGCCGGCTAGGTCCGTGCGCACAAGATCGTCGAACTTCGCGGTATAGCCCCAGGCCCCGATCGCAAACCCGCCGCGATCCGACTGGTATCCGCCCTCGATCGCCAGAAGGGCGCCATCGCCGCGGCCGAGTTTGATCGCCGTTCGGCGAGGATCCCTGGGATCGCCCGGTACACCGTCGAGCACCGCTGCACGGATGCGGAAACCGTCGTCCTGCCACGCCAGCCGTGCGGCCAACGACGTGACCGGAAAGATCGAGGGACCGTTCTGCCCGGTCTGTGCAATGTCGATCCCGATGCCGTGTGACGATTGCAGAAACAACTTTGCCGGGGGATTGGAATCGAACTCGCTATTGAAGTCGTACAGACCACCACGCAGGGAGAGGCGGTCACCCGCGAACCGATGTTCGTACCAAGCCTCGTAGAGATGAACTGCGGGACGCGTATCGACATTGCTGACCTTTTGGAATTCACCAAAGTACAGACTGCCGAAGTTTCCCGCCGTATTCGCCATCCCGTAGACAAAAAACTCACCCCCGCCCCATCCGACGGCGGAGGAGTCGATGGAACCTGTCAGCTGAAGTTCGTCGATGTACTTGGTGCCGCCGCGCAAGCCGCCGCGCGCGACGTGCAAGACGTCTGCAATGTAGCGGCCGTCGAATTCAACTGAGCTTTCAGCCTCGGCTGCACCGGGCAGCGACAGCGCGCCAGCCAACAATAACCGTCCCCAAAACCGCTGCATTTTCTCCCCACATGCGGCAGTACGCGTGTCCTCTTATCTCAGCGCACGATTGCTCGCCACAAAGACGCGCGCCGCGGCCATCACCACAGCGTGAAATACCGGGCGTTTCATACGAACGCCTGGGAATTTGTACGGGGGTTGCGGAACTAAGTATCGGCTGCCGGGTTCGGCGCGCTGGCTTCAATATCGCGGATGCGCTGCAAGCCGGTACGCATATCGCCGAGAATGAACTCGACGCGCCGACCTGGACCGCCGACGTTTCGCGCCGGGAATAGGTCAACCCACGCATCCATCTTGACGGTGAGCGAGCACAGAATACCGCCCATCATCTGGTGGAAGGTTTTGATCACGGCTTCGATCTTGCGGAAGCGCTCAGCCGACAGGTCACTCCACATGTCTTTTGTGCGGTTGTCAAAGCTGTCGAGCTTGGTGGTCACGGATATCAAGAGAGATCCGAATGTCGCCTCCATTTCCTTCGCCGCAGTCAGAAACTGCGGATTGTTCTTCATCTGAAAATTCTTCCGCAGATCGTTCAGCGCTAGGAAGAAATCTTCCACGTGCGGAGTCACGCGTTCCAGACATTGCCGGTAGTACGAAATCGACATGAAGATGTCGGCGTAGTCTTCGAGGAAGCGCGGGATCGCCGTGATCTCAATGCCGAGTTTGCCCGCGAGCATCGTAAGTTTGTGGCGCGCCTTCTGAACGTCGGGATCGCGGAAGAGCTGAATGACATCCGCGAAGCTTTCCAATCTCTGCGCTTCGTCTCCGTAGACTTGCATTAGAAGCGGCCGCGTAAACTTTTTCATGAACACTGAAAGTTCAGTCACTTTGGCGGGGGAAAGCTTTAGTGCTTCTTGGTTGTTGACCTCGATCCCGGCCGTCCGAAGCGCAACGCGCAAGCTATAGACGTCATAGCTCGGCATTTCGGCGAGGATATAAAGGATACGCATGTCCGGGTGGGACATGGGGATGTTGTACTTCTGCGGCACCTTGTCGATCTCGATCTGACCGGAACCGGTGTCACGATCGCGAAACAGCTCAATGACGCTTTCGAGCTTTGAGTTCTTGATCATCCGCGAACGCTTCAGCGTCGGGTGTTCAACCGGCATATCCGCCAGCCGCAAGGTGTGCAGCGTGTCGCGATCGTCGATCCCACCCGGCGCAGTTGCTTGGGCCCCCAGCGGTGTCATGCCCACATCCGTGGGCAGGCCGCAGAAGCTTGTGGCAGTTCAAATCGGAGGATCGCGTGGTCCATGCGTCAGCGCGCCAAGGCTGTTGCGACCGCGGTGCGCAAGTGGTCGGCCGTAAAGGGCTTACTCAGAAATGCAGCGGTCCCCGCCTGAACCGCTACAACGGAACGCTCAGGAGAGCGTCCGTAGAGATGATTATAACGGGGGTAGTGGTTAAGACGGGGTTTTCGCGCATCTGCTGGAGCAGCTCGAGACCCGTCATGGGGCGCATGTCCCAGTCGGAAATGACCAGGCCATATCGGCCAGATGCGGCCATGGCCTAGGCCTGCCTACCGCTAGCGGCCACATCAACCGCATCAAAACCCATAGGAAACAATAAGTTACGGACGACGTCCGCCATCGTGGCGTAGTCGTCGATGACGAGCACAGGACCTCTGGGGGCACCCCTCACCCTGTCGGTATTCGATATTCAAGCGAATAGGTCCAGCCCCTGGGCGGGCTAGCCGACGGCGTCTAAGGCTGCGGGCTGATCCAGGCTCCCGGATTGCAAGATGATCCTGACCGCATCGGCACGGTTTGAGGCACCGATCTTGCGATATGCGTGCTGCAGATGGACCTTCACGGTGATCTCTTTAAGGCCCAACTGCAGCGCTATTTCCTTGTTGGTAAGACCCCGAATGAGAAGCTGGAGGACCGTGGCCTCGCGCGAACTGACCCGCTGTAGCGGGTGCGAGGAACCCCGCCCATTCGCCAGATCCGTCGGCGGAGGCCAGATTCCGGGGCCGGGCAATGGTGCGACATCCGGTACAAACACATCGTCGGCGATTACCTTTCGAAGTGCGGCAAGCAGGATTTTGCCAGGATACGTCTTCGGCACGAAACCGCGTGCACCGCTTCGCAGAGCTGCGGTGACAGTGGCGGTGTCTGAGTAGCCTGAGACAATGACCACAGGCACGCCCGGGAATGCCCCCGTGATTGCGCGCAAGCCTCCCATTCCATCCAGGCGCCCGCCGTCAGACACATCCATGCCCGGCATGTTGAGATCGAGAAGAATAAGGTCGGGACGGGGGCCAATGCGCGCGAACGCCACGACGTCGCCGCAGGTGGAGGCCTCCAGAACGTGCGCGTGGGGCGCGAGGACCTGGACGTGAGCCCTCAGGCCGTCACGCACGAGATCGTGGTCATCAGCAATGACGATATGCATGGGCGGCTTTCTGCAGCGATGTCACCTGTCGCACATACGCATGACCAACGGTATCGGCTGCATCGGGTACCGCTATCGGAAAGATTTGCGCCAGCTTCGGATTCCGAATAGGCCCAAGCACCTTGCTCCCAGGAGCAACGCTGCACCCGGTGCGGGTGTTGCGATAGCCGGACCACCACCATCAGTAACCATCGCGAACGCGACTTCTCCGAGACCGCCAGAATCATAGCCGTCCGGATTGGGCTGGGGACAGTTGTAAGCGTCAAGACGCACGAAACGCGCGCTTTGGGTCCCAAGGGCAAAGACGTCGGCGAGATAGTTTAGGTCGATGGGATTGTCGGTCGGAGAAACGCCGCTCAGCACCGTGGTGTAGACAAGGTCGTCGGTGGACACGAGGAGGTTGAAGGTGGCGATGCCCGCGAACTCTTCATTCCAGAGAGCCAGCCGGTTGATGGTGACGACGGAGCCGAGATCGAACGTCAAAACGGCTGAGGTTGAGCTTGCAACCAGTTTCTCCTGACTGAACCACTCTTACTCGAAGCGCAAGTCGTGCAGCGGGTTCCCAGCCATATAGGGGTCGAAATCGGTGACCCCGCCCACGAAGGGCGTGATCAGGCCGGAACGGTCGATCGCAACGCGCGGGGAACGTGTAGCAATTCGTATGCCACCATCCGAACGGGGCGGCGCGCAACGGCGCGCGGCGCTTTCGAGACAGGGAAGCGTTCTTTCAGGCGTAACAGCCGTAACGTCACCCGACACTTGTTGCGGGTGATCCAAGTTAAATCACATGACGTCAGAGGGTTGCGCACAAATGGCAGCTATCGGACAAATTGACTTCGTCTGCTTGCACGACGGGTAATTCCGTTGGCAAACAATCGCACTACGCGTGTGCCGCGACGCAAAGTGCTGAGAAGCGTTCTGCCGCAAGGCAATCGTAGCGGAGCCTTTATGGACATCCAGAATCTGATCGGCGGCTGCGCCGCAGCCGCATCGACACTCAGCTTTGCACCGCAGGCCTGGAAAGTCATCCGATCGCGCAAGACCGATGACATCTCAACCGGCATGTATGTATTGACGGTAGCCGGCTTTGCCTTGTGGGCCGCTTACGGAATCATGCTGGGGAAATGGCCGCTGATCGTAACGAATACGATCTGCATGGGCCTATCGGCGTTCATTCTGACAATGAAGCTTCTGCCGCGCCGGCAGAAGAATCGTGTGGCAGATGCGCTTGACCCGACGCGCTAAACCTAAGTTGCCTAGAAGGCATCTTTCTGACGCCGGACGGCGGCAAAAACATCGACCGGATTTCTTCCCGACATTGCCATAGCAGCCTGGAGCGCGGGCACATCGGCGCGCAGGAACGGATTAGCCTCGATCTCCTCTCCGAGGCGCGACGGAACCGTCGGCAGGCCCTTCGAACGCAGCTCCCTCACCTCCGCGGCGCGTCGGCGCAGCGCTCGATTGTCGGGCTCGACAGTGAGCGCAAAGCGAATGTTGCTCTCCGTGTATTCGTGGGCGCAGTAGACACGCGTTTCAGGGGGGAGTTGGCGGAGCCGCAACAGGCTAGTCCACATCTCTTCGGGCGTGCCCTCGAAGAGGCGGCCGCAGCCGATCGAAAACAGCGTGTCGCCACAGAACAGCGCTGCTGAGTCCTTGAACCAGTACGCAATGTGCCCGCGCGTATGGCCAGGCACAAAGAACACTTCCGCCTGTTCGGTACCGAACTTGAACAGGTCGCCGTCAGCGACCTTGATATCCATCCCCGGGATGCGCTGCGGGTCGGCCGCAGGCCCGACGATCTCGCACTTGGTTAGCCACTTCAGTTCCACATTTCCGCCGACATGGTCGGGATGATGATGGGTATTGAGGATATGGGTGATGGTCCAGCCGAGCCGTTCGGCCTCCCGTAGGATCGGCGTAACGCCTGCGGGATCGACAACGGCGACGCATCCACCGGGTTCTCGAACCAGATAGACGTAGTTGTCGTTCAGAATGGGAATTTGACGGATATCGAGCATGTGGCGACCATAGGCGGCGCGGCGTGTGAAAACGATAGCCGCTGACCGACGGGGGCGAAAGCAGGTTGAATTGGGCTTTCCGGACTATGTGAACCGCCAACGACTCACCGAGCGCACCGAGGACTCCGCGTTTCGCGGACGACACGCTCCCTCTGTGCTCGCCCAGCTCGCGCGCGAGGGATTGAGGGTTCGTGGTGGGGAGCCACCCAAGAATTGACACGCCTTGTCGGGCACCGATCCGCCGGGTGAAAGCGCTAACCCGGAGGGCAATGCCCGCTCCTTGGTCTTTCCCGTGGCTGGCCGCGCGAGGCATTCTGCGATCCGGGCATGCCCAGTTCCGCGCTTGGTAATGACGATTAATTCGCTGATTTTGCACTCGTTACGGCGATGGAGCGCGAAAATCTCGTCCGAAAGATCAACCGCAAATAAAGGATACCCTGGAGGCCGCAACCAGTCGTTGCCCGGCCCGATGGGCGGATTGTGCAGGTGCGAACTTTCGCTTAGTCTGTCAGTAAGTTAGGTGGGGTTTCTCAGGGGTTTATCGGGGTCCGGCGGGGGTTAGACGCTGGCTTCCTGCGTGAATTCAGAGGAACGAGGCCGGACGGCAACGTCCGGTGAGCGGAGCGTTGAGTAGCGCCCTGCGCGGTGTTTTACGGACGTGCGGTTTCCATGCATTCAATCGATCCAACTCTGCTACCCGCTGCCGGAATTGTGCCCGCCCGTCTCCCGGCGGACGTCGCAATCATCGTCCCCACCTTCAACGAAGCGGCCAACGTGCCGGTGCTGGTCGAGAAACTCGAAGCGGCCTTAATGGGTCACGCCTGGGAAGTAATCTTCGTTGACGATGATTCACCTGACGGCACCGCGGACGCCGTGAATCGTATTGGTCGACTCAAGCCTCATGTCCGCTGCATCCAACGCATTGCGCGGCGCGGACTATCGTCCGCGGTGATCGAAGGCGTGCTGAGTGTGAACGCGCCGTACGTGGCGGTGATGGACGCAGATCTACAACACGACGAAGCGCTGCTGGTTCCAATGCTGCGGATGTTGGAGGCCCGGGAAACCGATATCGTGATCGGCTCTCGGTACATGAAGGGCGGTAGCGTTGGCGAATGGTCGCGTGCGCGCCAGGTGGTGAGCCGCATTGCAACCTCCCTCAGCGAATTCATCGTGCGCTCGAAAGTGACCGACCCGATGAGCGGTTTCTTCATGGTGCGGCGCGACCGTTTCTTAGGCGCCTCACATGAGCTTGCGGGGAACGGCTATAAGATCCTGCTCGATCTGTTGGCGTCATCGCCTGAGCCTCTGCGTGTGGCAGAGTTGCCCTACTGTTTCCGCCCTCGCATTCATGGGCAAAGCAAGCTCGACGCCCGCGTTGTTATCGAACACGGCGCGCTTCTGCTCGCCAAAACAGTGGGCCGATACATCCCCGTGCGCGCACTGGTCCTATCATGCGTTCTCGTGGGAAGCGTTGTCGTGCACCTCGGTTTGCTGTCGGGAGCACTGCGTTGGTTTGAGTTCGGCTTGGCGCAAGCTGCGGCCTCAGTCTTTGGCGTTGCCGCCAGCTACGTGATCACGGCATCGTTCCGCCGGCGCCGTCCCGAGGGGATCGCCGCCTGGGCCGACGTTCTTTCGTTCTGCGCAAGCGCCAGTATCGGCCTTATCGGCAATCTAAGTCTGGCCGGCATGCTCTATAGCGAGACGCAGACCTGGTGGCTTGCCGGGGCGGCAGGAATCGCGATCAGCACGTTGTGGACGCATATGTCGCGCAGCGCCGCAGCTGTGCGTCGGAGCTGAGCGTTCAGGGCTTCTGTTTCACCGTATAGACCGCGTGAAATTGACGGTAGGCACGGCGCACATAGCGCAGGTCGTAATCCGTCTCCACGGCCTTCTCGAACATAGCAATCGCTTCCGGTGCGATATCGGGTGTGAACGGACGTCGCACATAGATCACCGGCGGCTTCGATGCGAGGACGCGCTGTAGCTCTTTAAGCCGCTCCCCATCCGGCGTGCGCACTTCAGCGATCTCTGAATTATGGTTCGGAAACATGTATTGCGAAGGCGCGCAGGAGTCCGTGAGCATGTAGAGAATCGGGAGGCGGTTGAAGACGAGCATGCATTCACCCGGCTGCAGGTACCGCCGGATCTCATCCACGACTGCATATACATCGGCCTTTTCGCCGCGCTCCCGCGGATTCTCAATCGCTATGATGACGGTTCCGATCAGAGGCGCGAGCAGAATGGCCAGCAGCGCGCCGTAGCCACCCGCTCGCTTCTCAAGGGATGCGAAAAATCGCCCCAGCGCGCCCGACGAGGCGGCAACACGCGACAAGCCAAAAGCCGTGAGAAGTGCCATGGGAGCCAAAGTGGGCAGGAAGTAATGTCGCGTTGGATTGCCCAACATGAGCGCGCCCGGCAGGGCCGTTACGACCCACAAGGCAATACCGGCAAAGGCCCATACCGCGCGTTCACTCAAGTGCGCGCGCCGGTATGTCAGCAGCGCGTAAGCGGCGAATGGGAGGAAGAAGACACAGAAAAGGCTGGATTCTTGGAAACGCCGCAGGAACTCGGTAAACGGAAGATTCCACAGATGCTTCGCGAATATGGACGCAAAATTGCTCTCGAAGAATTCCGGCCAGTGCCCGATCGCGGTGTAGACGCTGGCGACTAAGGCGGTCGGCAGAAGTCCCAGAACAATCATGCCAAGGGCGAGCATGACCAGGTGGCCGAGCGGGACACGATCCCGCACATGAAGCGCCGCTAGATAGAACAGCGATAGGGCAGCGCCCTCGATCGCAGCGACGTATTTGATTTGGATGGCAAGTCCGAGCAGAAGGCACGATCCGAGGCCGACGGCCACGATCCGCTTGAAAGTCGGGCGCTGTATGGCGGATGCCGTATCCAGATAGAGATACATCGCGATAGCGACTGGCAAGTTGTAGAAGACCGGCGTCTGGCCTCCAGGCCCTTCCATCAGCCCGACTGCCACCGCATAGACGAACGCGGCCATGAACCCGACATGCCGGGAGGCAATCAACGCGCCGATTTCAATCGTCGCAATTCCGGTACCAACAACAAAGAGAGTCGCCAGGATCTGATAACCGAGTATCGGAAAAGGCGTGAGCGCCGGCAGAGCGTAGATAATAAATGTGCCGAGCGGCTTTCGATCCCAGATGTCGACAAACGGGATCATCCCATGATGAACCCACTTCTCGGCAACTGTCAGATAGAATTGCTCGTCGATATGCACGGCGGGGCTGCCGAAAAACAGCGCGCGCAGCAAAAATGCAAACACGACCAGCGCCGGAATATACCAGCGCGCATGGGAATCGATGTCACTCACGGGGAGATCAGGCCGGTATGGGAAGCAATCACCGGGTCGTGTTCTTGCGAGGGGGCCCCCTCGCTCTTTTTGCTGCCACGCATCCGATGTAACCGCCTGCATTCGCCGGGATGGAGAGCCCCGACAATACTTGGGATTCGCGGGTCCTTAAAGGTTGTGAATCAGACGTAGGACTATTTGTCGCCCGCTCAGCGGACCGGGAGATCGGTGCCTAGTGAAACGGCAACCAACGCTCAACCAAATAGGCAGCGCCGAATCCAGCGATCACGATCAGAGCCCAAAATGCGACCAGAAGAAAACTTAAGGATGACCTGATCTGCCCCCTTTGAAGTGGTCCTCCGTTAGGTATGATTTTGACCAGGAGGATAGGATCAATGGCCAGGAAGCGGCATACAGCTGAAGAGATCGTCTCGAAGTTACGGCAGGTCGATGTGCTGATGGCACAGGGCCGGCAAGTTG
>CANJPQ010000021.1 GCA_947476275.1 Fidelibacterota bacterium | reverse complement strand
CACTTCGTCGATATCGGTGGACGCCAGGTCCACTATCGCCGGGTCGGCAGCGGGCCGCCGGTGATTCTGCTGCACCCGTCGCCGCAGTCGGGCGCGTTCTCCGTGCCGATGGCGCTGCGTCTGGCCAAACACTTCACGGCGATCTGCATGGATACGCCCGGCTACGGACTATCCGATCCGCTGCCGCCGGAGACCGTGTACCCCACCCATCCCGATCACGGGCTCGATCCCTATGTCGAACCCTTGCGCCGCTTCATGGACGCGCTTGGACTGGAAACAGCAGCGATCTACGGCAATGCGACCGGTGCGGAGCTTGCGCATATTTTTGCGTACGCGCATCCGGAACGGACCGCCGTGTGCATGATCGACAGCGCGGGTGACCGCTCGGACGCAGAGAACGACGAACTGATCGACGGCTATTTCCCGGACGTCACACCGCGCCGCGACGGTGGCCATCTGCTGACCCATTGGGACATGGTGCGTTCGCTTTCGCTGTTTGCGCCCTGGCAGAAGAGCGACGGCGCACATCGGCTCGACATCGACATGCCGTCGCCGGCGGCGATCCACGAAAAGATGCTCGATTACCTGCGTGCCGGTCCTGACTATCCGCGCGCCTACCGGCCGGCGTTCTACACCGCCAAGAATCGGCTGATCCGCCGGCTTACCGTGCCGGCAACGCTGACACGCTGGGAGGGCAAACCGAATCTGCCGGAAGTCGACGCGCTGATCGCCAAAGGCTTGCCGGAGAACATAACCATCCTCCATGCCGGACCGACGATGGACGCGCGCCTCGCGGCGAGCGAACAGTATCTGATCGAACGCTATCTGCCCGGCGCTAAAGCCGCACCGCCCGCGCCGGAGCAGATCGACCGCGCGGCACCGCGCTTGCAGAAAATGTTCATCGACGTGTCAGACAAAGACGTTCCGGGCGGACAGCTTCTCGCCCATGTGTGCTTAGCAGGCCACGGCACGCCGATTCTGGGACTGCACGATCCCGCCGGATCGTCGCGGCGGCTGACGGCGTTCCTGAACGGCTATGTCGGCAAGCGGCCGGTGATTGCGCTGGACCTGCCGAATTCCGGGGAGTCCGACAAGCTGCTCGTCCCGGCGGAGATCACGATTGAAGCCTATGCGCAGCACGTCGCGGCGGCCCTGGACGCCCTGCAGATTCCCGCTGTGGACGCGATCGGGCGCTATTCCGGCGGACAGGTCGCGATGGAACTGGCACGCCTGAGGCCGGGCGCGGTGAAGCACATCGTGCATGCCGGGATCATGCTGTTCAACGATGCGGAGCGCACGGAGCTGCTGGCCAACTACACGCCATCGATTGCGCCGCGTTGGGACGGCGGCCATCTCGTCACGGCTTGGGCAGCCTTGCGCGATATGTCGCTGTTCTGGCCCTGGTACAACCGCACCCGCAGCGGCGTGATGCGGCGCGACGCGGCCATCGATGCCGCCGCCCTCGACGCCCGCGTTCAGGACCTGTTGAAGATCGGCGACACGTATCGCAACGCCTATGCCGCGTCGTTCACCTACCCGATGGCGGAGCGGCTGAAGGCGTGCGACGTGCCGACATTGGCGGTGGAATTCGCCGGCACCGGAGCACATGCGCGGCTGGCGTTCGCGAAGGCCGCGGCCCCGCAGATCCGCACCGCGGACCTGCCGGAAGACGCGCGCGCGTGGCCCGCGCTGTTCGGTGAACTTTTCGCGTCATGAGCCGCATCACCCGCCATTTTCTGCCGCTGCCCGGCGGCGGCCAAATCCACTATCGCCGCGCCGGCAGCGGACCACCGCTGATCCTGATGCATCCCTCGCCGAATTCCTCGGCGATGGTGGTGCCGATGATCGAGGCGATGGCGAATGACTTCACCTGCATCGCCATCGACACGCCGGGCTACGGCATCTCGGACGACGTGGTGACGGACGACACGACGCAGCTGTATGGCTATGCCGTGGCGCTGGAGAAAATCCTGACGGCCTTGGGGATCGGCGCCTGCGCCATTTATGGGGCGGCGACCGGTGCGCAGATCGCGGTGAAATTCGCGCTGATGAATCCGCAGCGCGTGCCGCTGTTGATCCTCGACAGCATCGGCGATTTCAGCGACGAGATGGACCATGTGCTGGATGGCTACTTCCAGGACATTGCGCCGATGCGCGACGGCAGCCATCTGATGCGCGTGTGGGACATGTGCCGGCATTTGAGCGTGGCGTTCCCGTGGCAGAGCACGCGCGGCGCCGACCGGCTCGACAACGATGTGGCACCGCCGGAGGCGATCAATAAGTACGTGGTCGACTATCTGCGCGCGGGCCCGAACTACGCCAAGGCCTATCGACCGGCGGTGGAGGTGGAGCGCTGGGATATCACCACGCGCGTCACTGTACCGACGTTGCTGGCGCATAACCGCAGCTCCGGCGTGATCAAGCATGTGGATGCGCTGATCGGCAAAGGCCTGCCGGCGAATTTCACCGTGGTGCCGTGCGATGCGGCGACGCGCACGGCGCGTTTGCGCGACGCCGCAGTCGCACGACGCCCGAACGTGTCCCCGCCGCCGCCACCGCCGCACCAGACCGGCACCGCCGACGGCTATCAGAACATGCATGTGGCGGTGACGAACGCAGGCCGCGCCGGCGATATCCGGTTGCGTGTGAACCTGACCGGCAAAGGGCGCCCGCTGATCGGCATTCACGATCCCGCGGGCTCGTCGGCGTTGATCGAGCCGTTTCTCGCATCCTTTATCGGTACACGGCCGGTGATCGCCATCGACCTGCCCGGCAACGGCGAGTCCGACAACATCATCGATGCCACGGCCATCACCACGTCGGCATATGCGGTGGTTGTGAACGCAACCGTGGCGGCCCTGGGGCTGGATGCCGTGGACGTATTCGGCCGCTATTCCGGCGGACAGGTGGGGATGGAGATGGCGTTTCAGGCGCCGTCGGTCGTCAAGCACGTCATCCAATCGCCGTTCATGATCTTCGAGAGCGACGAACAGAAGTGGCTGTTGGCGAACTACACGCCGAGCATCGCGCCCCGGTGGGACGGCAGCCATCTGATGACGGCGTGGCGCTTTATGTACGATCAGAGCCTGTACTGGCCGTGGTTCGACGCCACGCGCCGGGGCATCATCAAGAACCATCCGCCGGTGGACATCGCGCGCACGCATCTGCGCGTGGTCGAACTTCTGAAGATCGGCGACCAGTATCAGAAGGCCTACGCGGCCCTGTGGACCTATCCCATGCGGGAGCGGCTGCCCAAACTACCGGTGCCGACCCTGATCGGCGCGAGTGCCTGGGAGCCCACGGCCGCGAAGACGCCCCTGGCGGCGGTGATCGCCCCTGGGGTCACGACCGCCACCCTGCCCGACCAGATTCCTGCGTGGCGGCCAATTTTTGACGCGTTTCTAGGGACTTAGCGTAAATTCTGGCCCTTGACGGGGGGCCCCTGTCTCCCCAAATAATGGGAGCAGCCGTGCCTCTCGGGGGCGGCCAGAAAGAGTTCGTTCTCGCTCATGGGAGGAGAGACGGCGCATATGACCCGGGTTTCGGTTTTCTCCAGTCCGCTGTTGCTGGGCTTCGACCATATCGAGCGCGTGCTCGATCGGGTCAACAAGACCGCCGCGGAAGGCTATCCCCCGTACAATATCGAGCAGGTGGGCGAGCATCGCCTGCGCATCACGCTCGCTGTCGCCGGCTTCGCCGAGGGCGATCTGTCCGTGAACGTCGAGGACAACCAGCTGGTCGTTCGCGGCAAGCAAGAAGATACCGGTGCGAACCGTGTGTTCCTTCATCGCGGGATTGCCGCGCGGCAGTTCGTGCGCAGTTTCGTGATTGCCGAGGGCATCGAGGTGCGCGGGGCAGAGATGCTCAACGGCCTGCTGCACATCGATCTGGAACGGCCGGTCCCACAACCGAAGATTACCCAGATCGAGATCAAGAACACCGGCGCCAAAAAAAAACCGCAGACCAAGACTATAGACGTGGAGCCTTGAGCGCCCTACTTGAAGCTCAACGTGATACTTGAACGGACCGCCGCCGGGTGCTCATGTGAGGCTCGGTCGCAAACAAGATCGCTCGAAGGAGGATCGCCATGAAGACCAAGACGACCAAGACCAAGACATTCCCCGACATCGGCTTGCCGAAGACGCCGGACCGCGAACCCACCGACGCGGAGCTCCAGGCGCTGGCGGAAGAGCAAGGCGACGAGCCGGTCGAAGAGATCAAGCTCGCGTCGACCTCGATCGATTTCGCGCGGCTGGGCTTGAACGAGGTCGCCTATGTCCGCCAGGCCGTGGTCGACGATGTGGCGATCTGGAGCATCTACAGCGCCTCGGGCCACCCGCTCGGCGCCGCGCCGACGCTGGCACAGGCGTGGGGTGCGATCATCCAAAACGAGCTGCAGCCGGTGCATGTGAACTAACCGGCGAAGCCTCATAAATAAAAAAGCGGCGCGGCCCTGGATGGGACCGCGCCGTTTGCTTTCCAAACCGCGCGCGATCAAGCCGAAGCTTTGCGGACTTCTTCGAGTGCCGCGACAGGATCGTCGGCCGTCAGTCGGCTTACCGCAAAGCGCGCCGAAGCACCGATGGGCACGGTGACTGCGCCAATTGTAAACGGCGCGGATAGGGTCTTCGCCATGCGGTTGGTGAGTTTCCGCGCCGCCAACCTGGCTGTCGCTTCGTCCGGCGCAATAAACAGCACCGCGAGTTCGTTGCCTTTCAGATGTCCCAGTTCCTCGTCGTCGCGAACGCATTCGCGCAGGCGATCGGCGATTTCCCGCAGGATGACGGAGCGCATATTGGGCTCGCCCGGCGCGAGGCGCATCCCTTCGGCGATGAACTGCGCAAGATCGAGCCCCAGCAGCCAGGGCCGCCGCCCGAAGCGCTTCTCCTGCGCCAGCGCACGCTTGCAGCTATCGGCAAACAATTGGGATGTCGGCAGAGACGTCACCGGATCGATCGAGATCGTGACGGCGCTATAGTCCTTCAACGTCGACGCCAAGCGCTGCGTCAGCAGGCGCATGACGCCACCGGAGATTTCGCTGTGATCCTCCACCAGGCGCAGGAACACGTCGTGACCGATCACCAGCAATGTGGATGCCCGCGCGGCGCGGATGCTTGTGGTGCGCGGAATGTTGGACAGCAGCGCCATCTCGCCAAACATCTGATTGCGCCCGAGCCGCGCAACGACTTTTGACCCGGCGTCTGATTCCAGCAGCACTTCCACTTCGCCGTCGATGACGACATAGGCTTTGTCGCCGGGCTCGCCCTGGTGGAACACCTCCTGACCTTCGTCGTACGTCACCAAAGCGCTGGTGAACGCCAAAAGCTTGAGGGTGGAGCGGTCCATGGCCGCGAACATGGGGATCTTGACCAGCACGGCGCTAAGGTCGTTCAGGTTTGCGTTGTCGGCCTTGAGGGATTCCGTCGGTTCCGCAGCACTTGCGTCGCGCGCCGACTTGGCGGCGCGATCGACGATCTTTCCGTTCTCCATGTGCAGCACACGCTCGGCATTCGGGGGAGCGCCCGCCTCCTCGAACACCAGCAAGCTGCGGCCGTCCATCTCAGCCTTGACGTTCGCCATCACGACAGCGCGCGCCGCGCCGTCAAGAGCGGACAGCGCGTCGCTTATCAAGAGGACATCGGGCCGCTTCAGGAGACAACGCGCGAGCGCCAGTTTTTGGCGCTGCGCCGGATTGAGTCGCGCGGCACCGATGCCGGTGTCGTAGGATAGGCCGAGTTCGATCACCATCTTCCGCAGGCCCAACGCCTCGATCACGTCCGCGACCAGGCCTCCGACGCGACCCGCGCCGCCGGCCTTCGCGGCCACCAGCTTGCCCATGACCACGTTCTCGAGGATGTTCGAGGCGGCGTTATAAGTGACGGGATTGAAGAACTGCACGGCGCCGTATAACTCGGCCGGCAGGCTGGCGGCAAAGACGCGTCGCGCTTCGAGGATCTTCTTCTGGAAATCCGCGTCGATCAGGCCGGTGTGGTGCGTGGTGACGACCAGCTTGAACGGCAGCGCCATGAGCTTCTGGCGATCCGCCGCGTCGAGGGCTTCGAGGTCCACGCTTTCCGCGCGACGTAAAATGGCCTCGAACAGCGGTAGTTCTTCCGCGCGGATGAAGCTAAAGCGCTCGATGAATTCGTGGCCCGCGCTGAGGTCGCGGAAGATATCGGACATGATCGTGGCCAGACGTCGGCCCTTTTCGAGGAACTCCCGCGTGAGCCCGGCTTTGGCGATCACCTGCTGCATGTAGGCGGTTTCGCCCAACTGCTCGACCGCGAACGCCGGACCGACCGGGGTGCCGAAGAGGATATTTTCCGCGACCGACGCGTTCGTGTTGTAGCGCTGCGGATCGAAGGTCTCGACCAGGCCGGTCGAGCCGGCGGACTCCAATTGGCGGCGGAACAAACCGCGGGCTTCGATCAGCCGCTTGGCAAGATCCGGGCTCTGCACAGGGTCGATGGTGCGCTTCAGCCCGATGTCGAAAATGTCGCGCTCGAGGTCAACATCCCGCAACACCTTCACGATGCGATCCAACAGGTCTGTTTGATCGGTACAGCCGGCGGCGGCGTAATCGACCCAGTTAGCAGCAATGTCATGGGCGGAATTGCCCGCGCGCGCGGCCTCCGCCAACTCGATTTGGCGGGCCGGGTTCACTTCGGCGATCGCGTGCGGCCGGTGCAGCAGCGGATAGACCAGGATGTCGCGGACGGTGCCGGAGCCGAGATTGGTGTCGGCCGAGACGTACGCGATGCGGCGTCCGATGACGCTGTCAGGCAAGGTGCTGAGATCATGCTCACCGAATTGAACGCGCCCGGCGTTGGGAAAGACCTGACGGGCCAGCAGGCGCGCGAAATCGTCGCGGCCGCTGGCGGCGGGCCCAACAACCGAGGCGTGGATCGGCAAGGGCAGATTGAGCGACGCGCCATCGACCTGCTTCGCGCCGTCCTCGGCCTGCACCACGACATTGGTGGCGACGATCTGCGTTCCATCGAAGGGTTGAGGCTCGGCGTGCAACAGTTCCCGCGCGAGCAAGCCACTGGGCGAGAAGTATTCAGCTAGCTGGGCATACTTCACCCGCGCGTCTTCCGCTTTCTGGTAGTAGTCGATCAAATCCTTCCACGGCGCGTACATGTCCTTGTAGGCCGCAAGCACGGCAACGAGGGATCCCAACGTCAGGTCGCCCTGGATCACGAGATAGCCGCCGATGGCAAGGAAGAAGAACGGCGTGAGCTGGGAGAAGAACGCGTTCAACACGTTGGCGATGTAGCGCTTTGACGCGATCTCGACCCGGAGCTTGAAGATCGCGCCGAGGCGTTCGGAGAAATCCGCGAGTTCGTACTGGCTGGTGTCGTGGCCGTGAATCTCGGGCGCGGCGGCCACGACTTCGCCGATGCGATCGGCGATCTTGCGGATGACCTGGACTTCCTGCCGCGCGAGTCCGTTCACCTGCTTCTGAATTCTGGGGATGAAATAGATCTGCGCCGGGAACAGGGCGATGGCGGCGATACCCATCATCCAGTCCTGGAGAAACATGAACAGCACGATGGTGCCGAGCGTGCCCGCCGCCACGGCCGGGACCGCGAACGCCTCGGCGATGAAGAAGCCGAGCGGCGACGTCTCCGCGGTGATCATGGAGACGATCTGGCCCGAGGAGCTATTGCGGAATTCGGCCTGCGGAAAGCGCATGAGCCGTTCGATCAGCTCGAACCGCAGCCGCCGCAACAAGCGGTCACCGACGCGATACCTGTAGGTGGACGTCACGTACTTCATGGCGCCGTTGACCAGCACCAGGGCAAGGAAGATTCCGCACAGGGTCCACAGATACGGCAGCTGATCGAGCTGCAGGCCGAACAGAGATATGGGAAAGGCTTCTTTCCCACCGAGCGCTTTGTTGACGATGGTCTTGGGCAGGTCGAACGTGAAGTAGAGGAACGGCAAGCCAATCGCCGATAGCAGCACCAAGATCACTTGGTCCTTGGCGCCGTAACGCAAAATAAATTTAAAGAGACTCCGGTCCACCGCGCGACCTCAGCCGGCGGGCAGCGAGATCAGCGGCGTCACTTTGGCGACATCGCCGGCCTGCAAGGTGACCAGCAGACTCATCAGCGCGAACGTGGTTTTGGAATCCCGATCGTCTTCGGCGCGATAGAACCAGGATCCGCGGTAGAGAACTTTCACCACCGCGTCGGGCTCGGACGCCGCGCTGCGGACACGGAACAGATGTTCGCGGTCAACCGCGCTATCGGCCGTGCGCGCGACGAGGCCCCGCCTGATGTGGTCCGCCGGCGCGTCGACACCTTGCGCGAGGAAGAACATGGCGGAGATGAGCGAGCGGGTCGCCAGGGCGGCGCGGGCGCTTTCCGCACCGCCGCCGCCAAACGCCTGGCGCAGACTGAGCGCGCGTCCGTCACAGGGCACTTCCATCAGCGCGCAAGCGGTGCGATAGGCCTGGAGCGCCGTCGCGCTTTGCGCGAACACCAGGATCACGCTCTGCGGGCCGTCCTTGACCGCTTCCATGCCGAAGGTGAGATGTCCGCCGCGCTGCAGCTCGCGCAAGGCATCGGCGAGCTGGCGAAAGCGCGCCAAGCCTTCGGGCGAGGCGGCGTTGTTGCTGAGGCGATTGACCGACTCACCGGCGAGCAACAACACGCGTTCGATGCTCCACCCGGCTTGCAGCACCAAGGCGACGGACCGCAGGTCCACCGGAGTCAGCATCTGCTTGACGAACTTATCGCCCGTGTTGGGGGCGTAGAAGATGACCGGCGTCTCGGTCATGCTCGCGCCGACACTGGGGCTGTACTCATTCCGGCCATCGGGGATGAACTTGCCGAGAAAGCTGGTGGTGAGTTGGCGGGAGGCGCCGCTGGAGATGCTGGTGACGTCCAGGAACATCACGGGGTCGTTGTAGCGCTGCCTCACGATATTCAGGAGAAGTTGCTGCGCCTCGGTCTGCTGGACGGCCTCGTTGTAGGCCGGACGCCCAGCGCGCAAGCTTTGCGGTCCAAATGGCGCGCAGGCGCCCAGGGCCAAAGCCATGAGCGCAATCCCGGCAAAGCGCCGGCCGAAACCCAGATGAAGCATATGACGTCCTCCAGGGAGGTATGTATCAAACCTTCCGCTCGGTCGGCTAGAGGAACGAACATTCAGCTTAGGGCTCTGCTCTGATATAACCGCCCCGTGCGACCCCGTAGCTCAGCTGGATAGAGCACCAGATTCCTAATCTGGGGGCCATGGGTTCGAATCCCGTCGGGGTCGCCATTCGTGCAAACGTTGCGCAGATTCTCGGCAAGGCGATCAAGTGGAACCACATTGCATCGTTCGGCTGCTTGGTGGCGGCGGTGTTCTTCGCCCTCCACAAATGGGCGTGAGCTATTCTTTCGGCACGAACTGCAGGAACGGTTCGGCTTCCTTGAGGACGCGGGCGTAGGACGGCCGCTGCTTCAGGCGTTCGAAATACGCGGCGAGCGTCGGGTGCGTGGCGGCGAACGGGACAACCATGCCGCCGTAGAATAGCGCCGGGGCGGCGGCGCAATCCGCCAGGGTGAAGTCGTTACCCAGGGCCCAGGTCTTGCCTGCCAGCATCTTCTCCGCGATATCGTACGAACCGGCGATGCGGGCTTTGGCTTCGGCGACGCCGAAGGCGTCCTTCGCATCGGCCGGCCGTAGGCGGTCGCCGATCACCTGCTGCATCGGCGCGTGGATGTAGAGATCGAAAAACCGATCGCGAAAGCGCATCTCGCGGGCGTGATCCGCATCGCGCGGGATGAAGCGCGTGCGGCCGGGGTAATGGTGATCGAGATACTCGATGATGATGCTCGATTCCGGGATCGTGCGGTCGCCATCCGTGTCATGCAGCACCGGAAATTTACGCACCGGCCAAAGCTTCTTGAAGGCCTCGGACTCCGCCGGGTCCCCCAGGTTCACGACCTTGGGGATGAACGGCGTCTCGTTCTCATACAGGGCGATCAGCGCCTTGTGGCAGTAGGACGACAGCGGGTGGAAATAGAACGTCAACGCCATAGAAGCTCGCTCCGGGTCTTACTGCAAATTCTTCAAGAGCGGGATGTCGTCTGCCGACGGGCCTTTCTTGATGGACTTCAAGTAGGCGTAGATCTTCTGCAGGTCCGCGTCCGGCAGGAGGGTGGTGCTGTAGGCCGGCATGGCGCCGGTGGTGCCGCGCACGAAGGTCGACAGTGCATCGTAGGGCAGCGGCTCGGGCGCGAGCTTCAAGCCGGCACTGCCACCCTGGCCGGCGTAGCCGTGGCACTGATAGCAGCCGACGCGGATGAACACCTGTTTGCCTTCTGCGGCGGAATCGACCGCCATCGCCGGCGCGGTCCACAAGGCTGCGAGGAGAAGAAGCGTGCGCATGGGGTGCTTCACCGCGGCTGACAAACGACATCGAGCAGGGCGGGCATGCCCTGTTTCACCACGGCGATCGCGCGCTTGAGCGCCGGACCGAGGGCGGCCGGATCGGTGATCGGCCCTTCCGCCCACATGCCCATGGATTTCGCGAGCCCGGCGTAGTCGATGAATGGATCGGTGATGGTGGTGCCGATGTGGGCGCGATCGACGCCGCGATTGTGCCAGTTGGCCATGCGCTGGATATGCATCACTTCCTGATGGTAGGCGCGATTGTTGTGCATCACCGACAAGAGCGGGATCTTGTGGTGGACCGCCGTCCACAAAGCACCCGGCGCGTACATCAGATCGCCGTCAGTTTGGATGTTCACGGCAAAACGCCCGGCGTCGCGGCACGCAATCGCCGCGCCGACCGCGGCGGCGATGCCATAGCCGACGCCTGCGCCACCCGCGTGGCCGATGTGGCGATAGTGCTTGTCGAACGTCCACAGGCGCCGCGGCCACCGGGAGAGGTTGCCTTCACCAGACACCAACACCCAGTCTTCGTTCTTGATCTGCGCCCACAGCTCAGCCGCCAAACGCGCCGTCGCAATCGGGCGCGCGTCCCAGGCGATTGCCGCGGCTTCCCGGGCGGCGACGCGCGCTTTCGTGTAGGCCTGGGCGAGCTTGTCGCGGCGCTGGGCGATGGCGCCTTGTTGCGACTGCGGGATCGCGCTGCGCACCGCGGCGATCAGCGCCGGCAGTGACGTCTCCGCATCGCCGGCGATGGACAGATCCACCGGCGCATAGCGCTGAAAGTCCTGGTAGTTCGACTTCAGATAGAGATCGCCGGTGCCGAGGCTGATGACTTTCGTCCCGGTCTTGATCTTGGAGGAGACGGCGCGCTCTTCATTGTCGATGTATTCGTTGATCAGGCCCCACACATCGGTGACTTCCATCGTCAGGATCACATCCGCACCGCGGATCAATCCGCCGGCGCGATCGGTGTGATTGAGCGGATGCGTGGTCGGAAAATTCATCCGGCCGCCCTGGTCGACCACGGGTGCGCCTAAAGTTTCCGCAAGTGTGACAAGCTGCGCCATGCCCTCGGCGGTGCGCACCACGCGATCGACGATCAGCACGGGATTGACGGCACCTACGAGCAGCTTCGCCGCTTCTGCCAAGGCCGCGTCGTCGCCCTGCGGCGGCCGTGTCGGCGATGCCTTGGGGATTTTCAGCTCCGCGGTGCCGTGCAGCGACATCTCTTGCAGGTCCCCGTCAGCAACAAGGATCACCGGGCCCATGGGCGGAGTTGTTGCGATCTTATGGCCGCGTACGAGCGATTCCCCGAAGTGCTGCAAGGAGGCTGGCTGGTCGTCCCACTTCACGAAGTCGCGCACCATGGCCGCGGGATCTTGCGCGGTGTGCAGCCACTCGATGTTGGGGCGGCGCTTGGCCGCATCCATGATGTTGCCGAGGATGCCGATCACCGGCACGCGGTCGCACCAGTCGTTGTAGAGCGCCATGGCCGCGTGCTGCAGGCCCACGGTCGAATGGGCGAGGAACAGCATCGGCTTGCCGGTGGCTTTCGCGTAGCCGTGTGCCATGGCGACGGAGCTTTCCTCGTGCATGCACGTTAGGAATTCCGGTTTGGTATTACCGCCGTAGTTGAGCAGGGATTCATGCAACCCCCGGAAGCTAGACCCCGGGTTTGCCGCGACGTATTTCACGTCGAGGCTGCGGATCACATCCACCATGTAATCGCCTCCAACCTGCCGTGTGGAGACGGATGACTTTCCCTCCGCCGCTGCAGCAGTTTGGACCATGGCCGGCGCGACCGCCGCGGTCGCGATGCCAGCCGCAGCCATGAAAGTGCGGCGATCAACGGACGGTATCGAGTCAGGCGTGGTGTCGTCGGTCATCTGGGCCCCCGGGCGTTGGCCTATCTTAGTCGGCGCGGCGGGCGAGGGAAGCCGCAAGGCTTGGTTACGAAGGAACCCGGTACACGAGTTTACGTTCCAGATTCGCAATGAAAGTGACACGAGAATGAGCAGACTGGGACGAATCGCCGCATTTGCGATGGTCGCCGCGGTTACCGCCACGGCGAGCGCTGCTCATCAGCGCCCCAAGGCAGCGCCTGACGGGCCGGGCGTGGTGCAACACGGCAAGGCGTCGTTCTACGCCAATCGATTCCAGGGCAAGAAGACCGCCAGCGGCGAGCGGATGAATCAGAACGAGCTGACGGCTGCATCAAAAGTGTTGCCGCTTGGCAGCGCCGCGGCCGCCATCGATCTCGAACACGCAGACGGGCTCACACCGGTGAAGGTGGAAGCCAAGCCGGAGGCGCGACCAACGCCGGCACTTCAAGAATAAGGTGAGGGAGGTTTCTGTTTCGCAAACCCGGGCGAAGCGGGATGCGCAACAGCGGGCGGCCAATCTGAAGCGGGATGCTGTTCCGCCGAAGGCCGGCAAGGCGCCTGTGAAAACGCGCCGCGGCGATGCGGCGCCGGCACTCTAAACGATCGGCCTCTGCCGCCGTCTTTCGGCGGCAGAGGCGAAAGTCTTACTGCTGGCCGAGTTGGGTGTTGCTGGCGGACTTCAGCAGAGCTTCTTTACGCGCCTTGTACTCCTTCGAGGACAATTCGCCGGCGCCGAAAGCGTTCATGAGCTTCTGGAGTTCCTTCTTCACTTCATTCGACTGTGCGGCCGGCTGCGCGGCCGACGGCGCGTTGTCGGCCATGGCGGGGGTCATGGCGGCGAAGGGGAGAGCGGCAATCATGAGAGTGATGAGCGTGCGGTTCATGGCATAGTTCCTATGGTCTAGGCGCCGGGGGGAAGGCGCGGGTGAAATTTGTTAGTCATTGCTAGGTACGGAGCGAAGCGGCTTTTGGTTCAGTCGCGATTGAAAATTCCTATGCCACAGGCCGGCGGGCCATTCCCATGACCCTACGTACTGTCGGCCTTCTTCTCGTCGTGGCGATGGCGATTCCACTCGTATTAGTGGTGCTGTATCGATTATTCCCGCCGCCTTTGACGCCATTGATGGCCTTGCGCACGATGGGCTACGAGGCGACGCCGAAACTGCCATCGCCAAAAAGCTGGCAGTACCATTGGGTACCGTTAGAGCGAATCTCGCCCACTCTGCCGCGCGCCGTGATCGCCGCTGAGGACACCACGTTCTGCACCCACGCGGGCTTCGACCGCGAGGCTTTCACGCGCGCATGGGAAAAGTATCAGGCTGGCGAGCCGACGCGCGGCGGGTCCACCATCACACAGCAGGCCGCGAAGAACGCATTCCTGTGGCCGGGGCGCAGCGCGGTGCGCAAGGCCATCGAGACCGCGCTGACGCCCGTGATCGAATTGATCTGGGGCAAGCGCCGGATCATGGAGATCTATCTCAACATCGTGGAGTGGGCGCCGGGTGTGTACGGCGCCGAGGCAGCTGCGCAACATCACTTTCACAAAAGTGCGCAGGCGCTGACGCCGAACGAATCCGCGCTGCTCGCAGCGGTTTTGCCGAGCCCACGCAAATGGTCGGCCTCCAAGCCCGGACCATATGTCGAATCGCGCATCGGCGCGATCACGACGCGCGCGACTCAAGTCTCAGCGGCGTGCGTTAAATAACGATGGAGGCGACTTCGTTCTCAAGCACGCGCATGATCGAGAGCGCGGCCATGTGCGAGGTCTTCGGATTGTCCGGCGAGGGATTGGCGTTGATCTCCAGGATCAACTTGCCGAACGCCCCTTCGGCTTCGAGGTGATGCACGTTCTGCGTCACGTTCGGGTCGGCAACCAGCGTGATCGTGGTGCGCTCGAAGCCCAGGCCCGCAAGCGCCGCCGTGGCAGCGACGTTGGCGTTCTTGGGAAACGCGAGGGCGGCTTCACGGGCGTTGCCGCTGAAGATCACTGTGGGCGACGTGATCGCGGCGAGATCGTGGGACTTCTCCGCCGGCGTTCCACTCCACGCCTTGGGCGGCTTCGACGACTTCAACGTCACCTTATCCAATCCGGCAAGCTTGCCGGCGGAAAGCGAATCCACGCCCGGCAATGCGCCGGCCGGCAGCTTCAGCTGTCCGGTGGAGCGCTTGGCCGCGGCGCTGACTTCGTCCCAAAGGGCGGCGTCCGCCAGGCTGCCAGTAGAGACAAGAATGAGATCGAAGCCGTCATTGAGGATGGCGGCGGCGTAGGACTTCACGGCGCCATGGCCGGCACATTCCACCACCAGCTCCGGGCCGAGGGTCTTCAAAGCGGTCCAGTCCTGCACAATTGGATGCTTGCCGACGGAGACTGTGTCGCTGGGAAGGCCGATGGCGCCCACCACCGTGAACCTGTCGCTGCGTTCAGCGCAGAAAGTGGTCACAAGCTTGGCGATGGCGCCGTTACCGATGAGTCCGATCTTCAAGTGCGTGTTCCTATCTCGTCCCCATCCCCGGGGACCGCTGCCTAGACCCATTTGGACATGGATGCAAGGCGGGGGACGCAAGGCCGTGGACGTTGTGCGGGCGATAGCTAATATGGCGGCTTCTCGACAGCTTCAGCGAACATCAGGAGGATTTCATGCCGGCGAGAGTTGCACGGACGGCCCCTTCACGAGCGCAAGCGCGCAAGCCTGCTTCGGCGCGCGCCAGCGCCGGGCGCGGCGTCGGCCGCGTCGCCCCCCGCAAAAAAGGCGCGAAGAAATCCGGCAAGAACCGCATGAAGCTGTTCTATACGCCGATCCATGGCTTCATCCACAAGGCCCTGGTGGTGGCCCATGAAGTCGGGGTGATCGACAAGATCGACTTCGTGCCGATCTATCCCATGCGCGATGGCTACTCCATCGCCGCGATCAACCCGCTACACAAGGTGCCGAGCTTGGCGTTGGCCGACGGCACGGTGCTGTACGGCAGCCAGGTTGTGGTCGAATACCTGGACAGCCTTTCGAAGAAAAAGAAGCTTTACCCGCGCAGCGGCCCGGCGCGCTGGGACGCGCTGCGCCGGCTCGCGCTGGCGGACACCACGTTCGAGAGCACGGTGACGCTGGCGCTGGAGAAAACTGAGCAGCCGTACCGTAAGAGCGTGTTCGCCTGGTACTGGCCGAAGATCGAGCGCGCCCTGGACCAGATGGAAGCGGATGCCGCCGTCACCAAAGGCTTCGACATCGGCCATGCAGGGACGCTGCATGCCTTGAGCTATCTCGACCGCCAAGTCGGCAAGGGCCTGCCCGCGCCTGTCCCCAAGAATTATGACTGGCGCGAAGGACGGCCGCACTTGAAGGCGTGGTGGGACAAGGCAGTCAAACGCCCGTCGGTGGTCGCCCACTTCAACAAGGACTACATCGGCGACGACACCCCGGCGTTCGCGCAGAGCCATGTTGCCGAGGTGCTGCGCGCCCAAGGCAAGAGAGTCGCCCTGAAGCGCGCGCCGCAGCCGGTCGATCATCACATGGGGTAGTCGACCCGGCTCAGGCCAGCCGCACGACCTACTGTGCCGCGAGCGTGCACACCGCCGTCATGTCGAGCGTGTCGTTGACGGTCGCATTCGTCATCCGGTAGGCGAGCGTACCGGTGAAGGACGCGTCGAGCCGGATGTTGTAGTGGCCCTGGCTGGCGTTGGGCGCAAAGCCCATTCCCGCTTCGATCTGATCGGCCGACCGCACGACCTCGGCATTCGGCGGCATGGATCCGGTCGAATAGCTGCCGAGCTTCGAGCCCGTCACCGCGTCGTAGACGCCGAGGATCGCCGCCGCGGTGGTCGTGCCGGTGTTGTGGATCACGATCCTGGCCGGATAGGTGGCCGAAAACCGCGAGGAATGCACGTTCATCAGCCGCGTCGGATCGTTGGTGAGCTTGGTGTCGCACATGGTGAGATTGCTGAGCGTGCCCTCTGCCGGGCGCCACATCACGTGCTGGAAGTAGCCGTTGAAGCGCGGCCTGATCGACGCGACGTAGTACCCGCCCTTCGTCAGCTTGCCGCCCGTGACATTGCGCTCGATGGTACCGACATCCACCTGCAGCGACGCGCCGGCGGGAATGGAGGGGCTGGTCCACGTCGCCATCAATGAGCCGTCGTCCGGATTCGCCAAAGTGACGTCGACCGTGTTGGCGCTGACGCCGGTGTTGTAGAAGCGCAAGAACGAGAGGTTGGCCGTATTGCTGGTGTCGTAGATGCCCGACACGCGCAAGCCTGAGACCGAGTTGCCGCTGGCGGTGGTGCCGCTGTCCGTGCTGTCGCTTGCGGGTGTCCATGCGGCCCAGCCGCTGACGATCGTTTGGTTATTGCTGCTGTACCAGGGACCGCCGGCACGGTCGTCGAGATCTTGGCCATAGGACAGGATGCCGATCAGGCGGTTATCGACTCCGTAGAACGGGCTACCGCTCTGCCCGCCCGTGGCGTCGATGCGATATTCCTTGATGCCGATGGATCGCTGGCCGTTGGTGGAAACATCGGCGCCGGACGAGAACCACTGGCCCTCGGTGAAGGTGCCGGTGTCATCGGCGGAGCCGGGTCCGGTATAAGCGGGATAGCCCACGTTGTATCCGGTGGTGCTGGTCGCACTGAAAGCGATCGGCATGAACGTCGATGTGTAGGTGAACGGGGTCGCGAACTCGATCGCCGCGAGGTCGTACTGATAATCGCTGGTGAGGTGGGTGTCCGGTCCAGAGATCTGAGTCCAACGGCTGGTGGTGCGCACCCACCTGAGATCGCTCTTGCCGCCGTTCGGACGCAGCGTCGGCGACGTGGCGCTGGCCTCGTTCTGCGCGGGGTAGAAGGTTGCCGAGGCAATGAATCCGCCGCGGTCGTTGTTGTGCACGCAATGACCGGCGGTCAACACCACATAGGGGCTGACCAAGACGCCCGAGCAGCGAAAGCGTCCACCGCTGGGATAGGTCACGCTGAGGTAGCCGATGGTGTTGTAGGGATAGGTCGGCGATGTCGAGGTGCTGACGCGTGTGCGATCGTCGACGCCGAAGGTCAGCTGGCGCTCCACGCCTGCCGCGTTCCGCTCGATCCCGGCTTCCTGCAGAGCTTGGGTTTCAACGGCGCCAGAGAAAGAGCTGGATGAAGAGGCCTGCGGTGCGCCGTCGTAGCGCTTCGAGGCGGGCGACATGGCGTCCGGATCGAAGCTTTGGCTGCGCTCGACACCGGCGGCGGGCTCCGTCGCCTTAGGCAGCGGCATCGCCGGCGCGTCGCGGAACTTCCCGTCTGAAGCCGCGGTCCCCGCCTGCATGCGCTCGACCCCAGCCGCGGCGGTCGGCGCGCCGACGCGCACACTCGCGGTCAGCAGCTCCTTCGCGGCCGCCGCAGATAACGCGCCGGGAGTCGGGCGAAGCTGCTGGACGCACACCAGATGCGGCGTGTTTTCGCGGGTGAGGTATTCATCCCACTCGACGAACTGGCCTTCGACGTATTGCAGTACATGACGGGCGATGAGGGCGCTGGTGCCGTCGCCGACGCGCGCGCAGTCATACGCGCTGAGATCGGGAGAGGTGGATTGCGCCAGCGCTGCCGTTGGTGCCGCGGCGGCAATCAGAACGGTCGCAACAAGCGCAGACGTCCAGCGCATCTAACCCCCCTTCGAGGTTTCCGCCCGGACGCCTTCAGCGCCGGGTTCGTGGGTAATTTCCCCACAAAATTCGTTTCCGTTCAAGTACTCTACTGTAACCGCAATTATTGGGCGGAATTTCGCGGCCGACTAGACGGAAGTATAGAGCCTTGGTTGGTCGCATTCTCTGCGGCGAACCGGTTCCCACTTCGCCGGAAAATGCTCCTACCGAGGTTGCGCGAGCCTTGCAGCGAGCTGGTCCAGCCGGTCGGCGCCCCAGAACGGCTCACCATCGACGACCATAAACGGCGCGCCGATCATGCCGTCGGCTTGCGCCTCCGGCAGCGCCGCGAGGACGGCCGCTTTCGCCGCCGCGTCCGCGCCGGCGGCCGCGATCTCCGTCACCGACATCTCAGGAAGGAACGCGCCAATGTCGGCAGGCGTTGCCACGGATTTGCCGTAACCGAACACCGCCAGGCTGACGTCGCGGGCGAAGGCGTGCGCACGCTGTTCGTCGCGCGCCTTCAAGTACCAGAAGACGACGCGCGCAAGTTTCACTTCCGGCGGAAACGGCGTGGGCATCTTGCACAGCAGCCCGGCGAAGGCGCAGGAGCGCGGAAAGTCGATTTCGAGATAGGCGAACTTTTTCGGCACCATCGGCGGCGGCGCCACACCTTGCGCCTGGAACACATGGCCGAGGGAAACCGCGCGCCAATCGGCGGTGCGCCCGTAACGCGCCACGAGATCATCGATCTTCTGGATTGCGATATAGGAGAACGACGAGGTGAAGTCGAAGTAGAAGCGGACCGGGCTCATCCGCCCCCCGCTCACGCGATTTCGGCGACGGCCCGGGCGGCCATCACGCCGATGAGATGGGCGCGATACTCCGGCGTGGCGTGCATGTCGCCGTTGAGATCGGCGGCGGGCACGGCGATGCGCTTGATCGCGTCTGCGGCGAAGGACGTCGTCAACGCGGCTTCCATCGCCGGAACGCGGAAGACACTTGGCCCGGCCCCGGTGACGGCGACGCGGATGCCGCTTGCGGTTTCCGCGACCATCACGCCGACCACGGCATAGCGCGAGGCAGGATTGCACAGCTTTTTGTAGGCCGCACGCTTCGGCACCGGGAACACAACCTTAACCACCAACTCGCCCGGCTGGAGCGCGGTCTCGAACATGCCGGTGAAGAATTCTTCGGCGCCGATCTGGCGCTGCGATGTGTGCACGGTGGCGCCGAGGCCGACGAGGGCCGCCGGATAATCCGCCGCTGGATCGTTGTTGGCGATGGAGCCGCCCAGGGTGCCGCGGTTGCGCACTTGCGGATCGCCGATCAATGCCGCCAGCGCCGCCAGCGCAGGAATCGCGCGGCGCACGTCGGCAGAGGCCGCAACATCGGCGTGGCAGGTCATCGCACCGATCGTGACAGTGGCGGCGGAAACGGTAATGCCCTGCATCTCAGGAATCGCACCGAGGTCGATCACGACCGACGGGCGGCGCAGCCGCTGTTTCAGCGTGGGGATGATGGTCTGGCCGCCGGCGATGTAGCTGGCGTCCTCGCCGTCGCCAAAAAGCTTGGCGGCTTCGGCTAATGCGTTCGGCCGTTGATAATCGAAAGCGTACATCTAGCGTCCCATCGCTTTTGCACCGGCGGCGATCGCCTGAACGATGCCGTGGTAGCCGGTGCAGCGGCAGAGATTGCCTTCAAGTTCGTGACGGATGGTGGTTTCGTCGATCGCCTTGCCGACGTTGCGTTCAACCAAGGCCAGCGCGCTCATGACCATACCGGGGGTGCAGAACCCGCATTGCAGACCATGATGCTCGCGGAAGGCCGCTTGCATCGGATGCAAGGTGCCGTCGGCGTTGGCGATGCCTTCGATGGTTGTGACATTGCGGCCCGCGGCCTGGACCGCGAGGATCGTGCAGGCTTTTATCGAGCGGCCGTCGAGATGAACCGTGCAAGCGCCGCACTGGCTGGTGTCGCAGCCGACATGGGTGCCCGTGAGGCCGAGCTTGTCGCGCAGCATCTCCACCAGCAGGGTACGGGGCTCGACCTCGGCCGACTGTTCCGTGCCGTTAACGGTAAGGGCGACTTTGATCATTTAGAAAACCACAATCTAGAAAGCCAGTGTGACGACGGCGACCGCGCCAGCGAGGATCACGAGCATGGCGATCCAGCTGAGAAAACCGATCGGCTTGAATGCGGCGAGCGCGTCTTGTTGCGGCTTGGCGACCGCCTGCACGGGCGTCGGCGCCGGGGGCAGTTCGGCTGGCGGCGCTTCCACCACAGGTGCGGGCACCACAGCCGGCGTGCCGGTCACCTTTGCGCTGAACGCTGCGAAGAATTCATCGGCGAGTTTCTTGGCCGTGGCGTCGATCAGGCGCGAGCCGATCTGCGCAAGCTTGCCGCCCACCGCAGCGTCGACCACATACGCCAGCCGCGTACCGCCGGGTGCGTCCGTCAGGCTGACTTTCGCGCCGCCCCGGGCAAAGCCGGCGGCACCGCCCTTGCCTTCGCCGCGAATGGTGTAGCCGTTGGGCGGATCGAGATCGCTGAGCGTCACGACGCCCTGGAAGGACGCCTTCACCGGACCGACCTTCGCAGTGACCGTGGCCTCGATCTGGTCCGCGGAGGTGCGCGCGATCGCCTCGCAGCCGGGGATGGCAGCCTTGAGCACCTCGATATCGTTGAGCGCGGCCCACACGGTGGCGCGCGGCGCGGCAATCACGTAATCGCCGGTCATTTCCATCGGCGGAGTCTCCAGAAAGGCCAGTCGGGCGCCAGAGCAGGCGGAGCAAGGGTTTGCCCGGCTGGCGGCAAAAAAGCAACCGCGGCCAAAGAATTTCGCCGATTAGCGGCGGCGTTCGGGTGATTTTGGACCAGGCGGTTTGGGCCGTCCACTCCGGCCCCGGTTGATCCCGCGGCCCTTCAGGATGGCATCGCGGCCGAACTTGGCCCGCACCGCATCCATCACGTGCTCGACCTTGGCCAGGTGCGCCGTGGCATCGGCGGAGGACGTGGCGAACAGGTCCGCCGGATCCGCCTCGGCCGCGTCGCCGATGTCGTCCACCCCGGTGCCGATCAGGCGATAGCGCATGCCATCTCGGGTTTCCTTGGCCAGCATGGATTTGGCCGCGCGGAAAATCACCTCGGCCAACTGCGTCGGCGAGCTGAGCTTGTGGTTGCGGGTGACGAGACGGAACCGGGAGGTCTTGAGTTTGAGGGTCACCACGCGGCCCGACAGCCCTTTGGCCTTGAGGCGCTCCGACACCCGCTCGCACATGGGCCACAGCCGACGCGCGAGTTCAGCCGGATCGGCGACATCGGTTTCGAAGGTGGTCTCCGCCGACACACTCTTGGCTTCCCGGTCGATGCGCACGCTGCGCTCATCCAGCCCGCGCGCAAGCCGCGCCAGCAGCGCGCCGGTCTCGCCATACCGCGCGCCCAATTCGGCAGCGGGCTTTTTCTGGATGTCGCCGATGGTGAAGAAGCCGTCGACCTTCAGGCGCGACGCCAGCGCCGGGCCCACACCCGGCAGGCGCGTAATGGGCTGATCGTGGAGATAGGAGATCGCATCCGTACGGCCGATCACGAAGAAGCCGCGAGGCTTGTCCGCATCCGACGCCATCTTGGCGAGGAACTTGGTATCGCTGAGGCCCACCGACACGGTGATGCCCACCTCGCGTTCCACTTGGCGCGCGATATGCGCAAGCGTCGCCGCGGGCGAGCGGCGGAACAAGGTGGTGGTGCCGGAAAGATCGAGGAACGCTTCGTCGAGCGAGAGCGGTTCCACCAGCGGCGTTGCCGCATCGAAGATCGCGCGCACCTGTTTGGCCGCGCGCTGATACTTCGGCATGTCGGGGCTCAGCACCACCGCGTGGGGGCACAACTCCAACGCCTTGTACATCGGCATGGCGGAGCGCGGGCCGTAGCGTCTGGCGATATAGCAAGCGGTTGCCACTACGCCGCGGGTGCCCCCGCCGATCAGGAGCGGCTTGTCGGCGAGTTCGGGATGATCGCGCTTTTCAACGGCGGCATAGAACGCATCGCAATCGATATGCGCCATGGTGAGGCGCCCGAGGTCCGGATGGTTCACCACGCGTTCCGAGCCGCAACGCGGGCAGACGCGGACGGTCGTGGCGAATTCGTCCAAACAATCGCGGCACAAGGCCGTGACGGCGTCGGGGCTTTCCGCGCGGTAGGGTGAGTCGGCGCTCATGCGCGTATTTATGCGCCAAGTTGCTGGGGTCAATACACCCCCGTGATTGGCCCGGATGATTGACCCTTGGGCACGTTGACTTCCGGCCCGCAAAGGTCCACTTCACCCCCTGCCCTTTCTGAAAAGGCGAGCAGCGTGAGCGACCAGTCCCGCGGACCGACCCGGTGGAATATGCCGGACCGACCCAAGAGCAAGAACCTCTCCTACCTGCGGCGGACCTGGCGGTTCATGCGGCCCTATAAGGGCAAGCTGGCGCTGGCGGGCGTTGCGCTCACCATCACCTCCGTCGCCACCCTCAGCATCGGCAGCGGCTTGAAGTTCCTGATCGATCGGGGCTTGAGCGCCGGCGATGTCACAACCCTGAACGTGGCCCTGGGCGTGATGATCGGGATCATCCTCGTGATCTCCGTCGGCACGTACTTCCGCTTCTACTACGTCTCCTGGGTCGGCGAGCGCGTGGTGGCGGATATCCGCGCGGCGGTATTCGCGCACCTGCTGCGCCTCAGCCCGGGTTTCTTCGAGACCGCCAAAACCGGCGAAATCCTCTCGCGCCTCACCACCGACACGTCGCTGCTGCAAACCGTGATCGGGTCTTCCCTCTCCATCGCCGTGCGCAACGTCTTCAGCCTGATCGGCGGCGTGACCATGCTGGTCATCACCAACCCGATGCTGGCAGGGCTCGTGGCGCTGGTGGTGCCGGCGGTGGTGCTGCCGATCATTGTTTACGGCCGCAGGGTGCGCAAACTCTCCCGCGAGAGCCAGGACCGCGTCGCCGACGTCGGCTCCTACGCGGAAGAAGCCCTCAACGCCATCCGCACCGTGCAGGCCTTCGTGCACGAGGACCGCGACCGCGCGCTGTTCAGCGGCGAGGTGGAACGCGCGTTCTCCACCGCCATGCGCCGTATCCTCGCGCGCGGCATGCTCGGCAGTGTGGTGATCCTGCTGGTGTTCGGCGCGATCGCCCTGGTGCTGTGGGCCGGCGGCCGCGGCGTCATCCATGGCGACATCACGCCGGGCGATCTGTCGGCGTTCATTTTCTATGCGGTGGTGGTAGCCGGTGCGGTCGGCGCGGTCAGCGAAGTCCTGGGCGATCTGCAGCGTGCCGCGGGCGCCACCGAGCGCCTGATCGAACTGCTCGAGACCGTTCCGGAGATCCAGCCGCCTGCAAACCCGCTGCCGATGCCGGCGCCGGCGCGCGGCGCAGTGTCGTTCAAGGACGTCACCTTCCACTATCCGTCGCGGCCCAATACCGCAGCCGTCCATGGCCTCACATTTGATGTGGCGCCGGGCGAGCATGTAGCGCTGGTCGGGCCGTCCGGCGCGGGCAAGACCACCGTTTTCCAGTTGCTGCTGCGCTTCTACGATCCGCAGTCCGGTGTCGTCGCGGTCGACGGTATCAACCTGAAAGACGCCGATCCGCGCGATGTGCGCCGGCGCATCGGCCTGGTGTCGCAGGATCCGGTGATCTTCGCCGCCAATGCCATGGAAAACATCCGCTACGGCCGCCCCGATGCGACCGACGAGGAAGTTGTCGCCGCCGCCGAAGCCGCCGCCGCGATGGAGTTCATCGCCAAGCTACCGGAAGGCATGAAGAGCTTCCTGGGCGAGCGCGGCGTGCGTTTGTCGGGGGGCCAGAAGCAGCGCATCGCCATTGCCCGCGCCATCCTGCGCGACCCGGCGCTGCTTCTGCTGGACGAAGCCACCAGCGCGCTCGATGCGGAAAATGAACGCCTGGTGCAACGTGCCCTGGAGCGCCTGATGGTGGGCCGCACGACCATGGTGATCGCGCACCGGCTCGCCACCGTCGTCAGCGCGGATCGCATCGCCGTGATCGAGGACGGACGCCTGATCGCTACCGGGCGCCACGACCAGCTGCTGACGACCAACGCGCTGTATGCCCGCCTGGCCGCGTTGCAGTTCGGATCGGATGCCGGCTCCGGCCTGGCCGCGCAGTAAGCTAGTCCCAGCCGCCCTGCCGGCCGCGCTTGGTGGTGCTGCGCTTCTTTTTGCCGTCGATGCGCCGTTCCTTGGACGCCCGTGACGGCTTTGTCGCAACGCGCTTTTTCGGAACATGGGTGGCGTCACGGATCAACGCGATCAAGCGATCGATCGCGTCCTTGCGGTTAGCCTCCTGCGTGCGGAAGCTTTGCGCGGTGATGACGATCTCGCCCTCGGTGGTAGCCCTCTTCCCGGCAAGGCGGATCAGGCGCGCAGCCACGGCATTGGGCAAGGACGGCGAGCGCCGCGCATCGAAGCGCAACTGCACTGCCGTCGACACTTTGTTGACATTCTGGCCGCCCGGGCCGCTTGCCCGGATGAAGCTAAGCTGGATCTCGTCCTCGTCGATCTGGAGGGTGCTGGTGATCGGCACGAACGGCATCGAAAATCCTTGCACGGCGTCGCGTGCTGCCTAGGTTAGGTCAGAATGAACGCGCCCGCCCCCGAAATGATCGAACCGTCTTTGAGTTTTGACGAACTCAAAGAGAACTTCGCTCTGTTGGACGAATGGGACGACCGCTACGCCTATCTGATCGATCTCGGCCGCAAGCTGCCCGATCTTCCCGACGCGTGGAAGACCGAGACGACCAAAGTGCGCGGCTGCATGAGCCAGGTGTGGCTGGTGCCCGGCGGCACCGCGGAAAGCTTTCGCTTCACCGCCGACAGCGATTCCAGCATCGTCAAAGGACTGATCGCGGTGCTCGCAAGCTTGTTCTCCCACAAGCCGGCAGCAGAGGTGGCGGCAACGGATGCGGAAGAGGAATTCCGCGCGCTTGGTCTCGACCAACATTTGAGTCCCAACCGGCGCAATGGATTTGTCGCCATGGTCGGCCGTATCAAGGAATCCGCGCGCGCCATGGCGGGAGGCTGACCGATGATCGATCTGGTGATTGCCGAGCGACAGAAGGACCTCGGCGGCTTCCATGTCGGCCGCATCCTGCCGTTCGCGAAGCGGCGCATGGTCGGGCCGTTTATCTTCCTCGACCACATGGGGCCCCTCGATCTCGCGCCGAATATCCCGCGCACCATGGATGTGCGGCCCCACCCGCATATCGGGCTATCGACCGTCACCTACCTGTTCGCCGGTGAAATGACGCATCGCGACAGCGTGGGCGTGACGATGGGCATCCGCCCCGGCGAGGTGAATTGGATGACGGCGGGTCGCGGGATCACGCATTCGGAGCGGTTCGACGGGTTGCGGCAGAACGGCGGCCGCCTTCACGGCCTGCAAGCCTGGGTCGCGCTGCCCAACGAAGCCGAGGAAACCGATCCGCGCTTCGATCACTATGCGGTGTCCGACATGCCGAGCTTCAGCGAGCCCGGCGTCGCGGGTCTCCTGATCGCCGGCGAGGCCTACGGCAAGCGCTCCAACATCGTCACGCACTCGCCGCTGTTCTATGTGCACTTCGAGCTGCAGCCCGGCGCGACGGTGGCCGCGCCTGCGGGGTATGCGGAGCGCGCGGCCTATATCGTGCGCGGCACGATCGAGGTCGACGGGCAGCGGTATGAGCAGGGCAACATGCTGGTGTTCGGCGCGGGCGATGCGACGATCAGCGCCGTCACGACTGCGACCGTCATGATCCTCGGCGGCGATCCCGTCGGCGAACGCTTCATTGAGTGGAATTTCGTGTCGTCGTCGAAGGAACGTCTGGAGCAGGCCAAGGCCGACTGGCGCGCTGGCCGCATGAAGCTGCCGGATGCGGACAACAAGGAGTTCATCCCCTTGCCGGAACCGGCCCCGCCAGCGAACCCGATGTCGTAGGCGCGGACGGCGCCACATCACCGATCGCCACCCCGGCGCAGGCCGGGGCCCACTTCGCAGAGAGCAAAAGCCATTCAAAACGCTCGTGCGCGTGGACGAGTGAATCCCGGCCTTCGCCGGGATGACAGAAGAGCGTGACGAATCGCGGCGCTAGCTGAACAGCCTGCGGTCGAGCTTCTTGATGAAGCTCCACGGGTCCGGATCGGGTTTGCCGAACAGCCAGCCCTGTACATGGTCCACGCCGCAATCGCGCACGAATTCGAGCGCTTCCTTGCTGTCGACCATTTCGGCGATGGTCTCGACCTTCATGGTCTTGCACAGCGTGGTGAGCGCCTTCATGAATGCGCGGCCCTTAGGCGCCTTTTGCGCATTCTGTACCGCGCTGCCATCGAGCTTCACCACGTCGACCTCCAACACGCTCAGGTATTGGAAGCTGGCCGCGCCGGCGCCGAAATCGTCGAGACAGACGTGGAAGCCCTTGTTGCGCACGGACTGCACGAAGTTGTTGGCGCGCTGCAGATCGGCCACGCGGGCGGATTCCGTGATCTCGAACAGCAAGAAGTCCTTCAACCACGTATCGGTATCGAGCAGCGCATGGAGCTGCTGGCCGTAGGCGTCGCTGTCGACGGAACGGCCCGAGATGTTCACGGCGATCGAGACCCGGTCGGCCTTGTTCTTGCGCAGCCATTCGATGCACTTGCGCATCATGGCGATGTCGAACTCGGTGATCAGGCCGGTCTCTTCGGCGAAGGTGATGTACTTGTAGGGCGATTCTTCGTAGCGCCCATTGAATCGCACCAGCGCTTCGTAGTGATGCACCGCGCCGGTGCGCACTTGCAGGATCGGGTGGAAGGCGATCTGGAAATCGTTGCCGGTCACCATGCCGCGGAACTTGTTCAGGGACTGCACAGCCTCCTGCACGAGCCCGTTCATGTTCTGGGTGATGTCCTTAACGTTGAACTTCTCACCGACCTGCTCCTTGAAGTGGTTGATGGTGTAGGCCAAACCCTTCGCCAGATCCTCTTCCGAGATATCGCTGGTGTCGATCTGCACCGTGCCGGCCTGCACGTCGATTCCCTTGCCGGTGGGATCGAACGCTTTCGTGGCTTGGGCAATCGTATTTTCCAGGGCGGCGACGTCGAGGCCGGCGGCGTGGACCACGCCGAACTTGCCGCCGCCGATTTCACCGGCGCTGTTGCCGTCGATCGAATTCGCCCGCAGGGTCGTGCCGACGGTGTTCTTGAATACCTGCCGCTCGTCCGCAGAGAGCGTTTCGTAGAATTTCTCGAACCCCGGCAGATTGACCAAGGTCATTTCCGCCGGCTGGCCCGACGCAGCGCTGTCCTTCAGCTGCTGGACGGCTTTCTCAGAGAACGAAGTGCCGCTGAGGAGGCCGGTTTCCTTGTCGCGCTCAACGCCCTCTTCATCGCCGGCCTCGGTCAGGCTGACGGTCGAGCGGAACGCAAGGAAGTGGTGGTCCTTCAGGTCGGGCATCACGTACCCGGCGAAGGACACGGGATGCCGGGCGCCGTCGGGCGTCGTGAAATGAATGACGACGTTGTGGATGCGCCCGCGCTTGGCCGTCATCTCGAGCAGTTGGTCGGTGAGCACGCGATCCTTCGGGTCGATCAGCGCATTGAGGTCCTTGCCGATCAGTTCCTCGGGCCGCGCGCCGGTGAGCGCCTTTGTGGCGCCGACGGCAAAGAGGATGCGGCGCGACTGATCCACTTCGATCAGGGCGTCCGCCCAACAGAAGGCGAAAGCTACGAACTTGTCGCGCGCCGAAGACAAAACCGAAAACCCCATGCCCCAAAGACACGGATGGTTTAACGGCTCGTCCCGCCGGGCTCAAGCCCGCAAGCGCGGGTCCTCCGCCAGGAATGCGCGGCAAATCCACAACACGTGGCCGACAACACACGATTTTGTCCCGAAACGGATCATGACAAGCTGATCCGCGAAAGCTTCGCGGTCCCGCCATCTCGCGGGCGCTGCAGCGGTGGATCAACCCTGTGGATCAACCTCCTGGGACCTGAGACAATACGGCCGCCCTCCGTTTGATCACCATAAGGACAAACCGATGCGTTTCCTGAAGGCCGCGAGTGCGCTGGCCCTTGCCGTAGTCTTGACCGCCGCTGCCGCCCCGCCGCAAGCGCCTGCGCCACAGCAGCAGCGCAATGCCGCACCTACGGCGCCGGCGGATGCGCCCTCGACGGTGCGCGCGACAACATTGCTGGTAGAAGACCTCGACCGGGCGTTGGATTTCTACCTGCGCCTCGGGCTCACCAAGGCCTATGACCGGACCACCACCGCCAGCGACCAAGGCGGCGTGGTCGGTACGGGCGACCTTCCGCTGACGTCGGATCCGACCGTCGGGCGTACCGTGTCGCTGCGTGGCGCGGGTGGGATGATTAGTTTGGTTGCCTACGACAAGCCCAAGCTGGCCAGCGCGCGCGGCAATCTCGCAGCCCTTGGCACCGGCGATATCGTGATCGTCATCGAAGTGACCGACATCCAGGAGATCTATAAGCGCCTGGCCCAGATCGGCACGCGCTTTCACCGCAGCCCGGGACGTTTCAGCGGCATCGACGTGGACGGCAGCGCGATCAACGGGCAGCAGATGTACGCCTTCGATCCGGACGGTCACCTGATCCAGGTTATCCAGCGCGGGCGCTAGTTGATTTCTCAGTCGTAGTCTCTCCGGCGAACCGGAAGACCACTTCGCGGATAATGCTTCTTAACCGCCGGCCGGCGTGCCTTCGCGGCGCGGATCGGCGCCGCCCTGGATTTCTTTCGGCGTAATGCGAATGGCGTGGACGCCGCTCGGGTAGTCGCCGATGCGGATTTCGTGACCCAAGGCCTTCAGCGGGCCCTCGATCTTGGCGAGGTCCGGCTCGAGCGTGACCATGCGGCCGAAACCCATCGCGTAAGGCGCAGCGGTCGCCTGGGCCGGCGTCATCTTCCAGTCGATCATCGACACCAGCGTCTTGGCGACAAACGCCACAATGGCCGGACCGCCCGGAGAACCGACGACGATCTCGAGCTTGCCTTTGGCATCGAACACCATGGTCGGCGCCATGGAACTGCGCGGGCGCTTGTTGGGACCGACTGCGTTCGCCACGGTCTCGCCCTTGGCGGATTCGTCGTAGGAGAAATCGGTCAGCGTGTTGTTCAGAAGGAAGCCATCCACCATCAGCCGCGAACCGAAGGAGTTCTCCACCGACGTTGTCATCGCCACCGCATTGCCGGCGCGATCGACGATCGAGAAATGGCTGGTGGAGGGCAGTTCCGGGCTGGCCGCCGGCACCAGATTCATCGCGCCCTTCACCGGCACCTTGCCCGGCGGCGCTTGCGGCATGCGCGCATCGAGCTGAATCAACGCGCTGCGCTGCGCGAGGTAGGCCGGCGCGATCAGCGCATCGGTCGGTCCCGGCACGACGTCAGGATCGGCGATGTAGACCGCGCGGTCCGCGATGGCGAGGCGGTTCGCCTCCAGCAGCACATGGAACGATTGGGCGGAGTCCGGGCCCCACTTGGCGAGGTCGAAGCGCTCCACCATGCCCAGCACCTGGATGACGCCGATGCCGCCGGAGGTGGGCGGCCCCATGCTGCACACCTTGTGCGTGCGATAGGGCGCGCACAGCGGCGCGCGCTCGACGGCGCGATAGCCGGCAAGATCGGCGGTGGTGATGTCGCCGGGATTCTTCGCCGCGGTGGTGACGGTGCGCACAATGTCGTCGGCGATCTCGCCGGTATAGAACGCATCGGCGCCCTTGGCGGCGATGGTGCGCAGCACTTTCGCAAACGCCAGGTTGACGATCCGCGTGCCGATCGCCTTGGGTTCGCCGTTGGCTTCGTAGAAGAACGACTTGGCGGGCTCGATGGTGCGCAACGGCCGATCCCCGGCGAGCAGCTCGTGCAATCGCGGCGACATGGGGAAGCCGTCTTCCGCGATATGGATGGCCGGATCGAACAGCTTTGCCCATGGCAGCTTGCCGCCGCGCTTGTGCGCCATCTCCAGCATGCGCAGCACACCGGGCACGCCCACCGAGCGACCGCCGACAACGGCGGTCATGCGGTCCATGGGCTTGCCGTCGGCCGTCATAAAGCGATCGGGCTTCGCCGCCGCCGGCGCGGTCTCGCGGCCGTCAAAGGAGGTGAGCGCTTTTGTCTTGGCATCCCACAGCACCATGAAGGCACCGCCGCCGAGGCCCGAGGACTGGGGCTCCACCATGTTGAGCACGAGCTGGGTGGTGATGGCCGCATCCACGGCGGTGCCGCCGGCGGCGAGGATGTCCGCGCCGGCCTTTGCGGCGATGGGGTTGGCGGCAACGACCATGTAGTGCTTAGCGGTGCCGCCCTTCTCGCCCGAGCGGCCGGTGGCCGCTTCCGGCGAAGCGAAGTCCTGACCCAACGCCGGCAGGGCGAACACAAACGCAAGCAGGACGGGGGCAAAGCGGCGCATGGCGAATACCTAATCGTGGGCCAGGCTGGCATAACATAGCCCGCGACCGGGGCACACCCTGACTGGCAGCTGGCAGCAAGATGGAAACCCCGGTGACAGGGTGTGCAGGAGGCCCCCAAAGATGATGAACTGGCGGCTGACGTCGCCTTCTTTTGAGCAGTAGTGCCGCCGATGACCGAACGACCGCTCCCACCCGAGTCCTTCCGCGCCATGACCATGGCGGGGGGCCTGCGCGCCGCGATGCAGCGGCATCCGCAAAAGATCGCCGTCATCCACGGTGCGGAGAAGCGCACCTATGCCGAGCTGATCGCGCGGATGGACCGCGTGACCGACGCGGCCATCGCGGAGCTTCATCTCGCGCCAGGAGATACCGCCGCCATCGCCGCGCGCAACTGCACGCCCTACATCGAGATCTGCTGCGGCCTGCCGGCGGCGGGGGTGCCGGTGGCGACGGTCAATCCGCGCCTGACGCCGGCCGAGATCGCAGCGATCTGCGACGACGCGCGTGCCAAGGTGCTGTTCGTCGACAGCACCCTTGCGCCGACGTTGCGGGCGCAGGCCTTCGCCACCGTCACGCGCATCGTCGAGATCGGCGCGGACTACGAATCGCTGCTGGTGGCCGCAAACACGCCGCAGCCGCGCCCGCCCGTGAACGAGTGGGATTGCTGGACCATCCCCTACACCTCGGGCACGACTGGGAAGCCGAAAGGCGTGATGATCTCCCACCGGTCGCGCATCCTCACCTTCTACGGCAAGGCGGTGGAATACGGCTGCTACGGCCCCGACGACCGGTTCCTGTCGATCACGCCGATGAATCACGGCGCAGGCATCGCCTACAGTCTGGCGGTGCTGTTCTTCGGCGGGATGCTGGAGATCCTCGATGGCTATAACGCCGAACAGGTCCTGCGGAAATTGAAGTTCGGCAGCAGCGAAGGGCCGTTCACCGGCATCTTCATGGTGCCGACCCACTTCCACAGCATGTTCGCGTTGCCGAATGCCGTGCTCGACGAATGCCGGACTCCACCGATCAAAACCATCATCTGTAATGCAGCGCCTTTGCCGCAAACGACGAAGGAGCAGATCGTGGCTTACTTCGGGCCCGGCATCCTGCACGAGACCTACGGTTCGACGGAGGCCGGCATCGTCACCAACCTGCGCCCGCAGGATCAGCTCCGCAAACAACGCTGCGTCGGTTTGCCGTTCCCCAATACGCAGGTGAAGTTGCTCGACGATGCGGGCAACGAGGTCGGCCCCGGCGAGGTCGGCGAGCTGTTCTCCAACTCGCCGTATTTCTACAACGGCTATTGGAACAAGCCGGCGGAGACGGTGGCCACCTTCCGCGATGGGTGGCTCTCGGTCGGCGATCTGGCGATGCGCGACGACGAAGGCTTCATCTATATCGTCGACCGCAAGAAGGACATGGTGATCTCCGGCGGCGTGAACATCTACCCGCGCGAGGTGGAGGAGGTCCTGTTCCAGCATCCCGCCGTCGCCGATGTGGCCGTGATCGGCGTGCCGGACGAGAAATGGGGCGAACGCCTCAAGGCCGTGGTGGTGCTGAGACCGGGCGCGGCACTGTCAGCGGATGACATCGCGGCATTCTGCGAGGGGAAACTGGCGGCGTATAAGATCCCGAAGGACGTTGCGGCGATTGATGCCTTGCCGCGCAACGCCAACGGGAAAGTCCTGAAGACTGTCTTGCGCGCCCGCTGAGCCGGCGCCCAACCGTGGCGTTGATCGGCGCAGGGCAAACGGTCTATGCCTGACTTATGTCCGACGCAGCCGCAGCCATCCTGACCAATCTTTTCGGATCCGACCGCGTGATCGCGGGCGCAGCCCTGACCGTACGCCCGGCGACGGTGGACGACCTTTGCCGCGCGGTGAAGCTTTTGACCGACCTCGGCGTCGCCATCGTGCCCCGCAGCGGACGCGACGGCGCGGCGGAGACCGGGGATATCGCCGGTGCGGTGGCGATCCTCGATCTGTCCGATCTCAACCGCGTGATCGAGATCAACGAGCCCGACCGCACCGTCACCGTGGAGGCCGGATGCAGTTGGGGCGAACTGCGCAGCGCGCTGACGCCGCTGGGGCTGCGCACGCCGTTCTATGGGCCGCTCGCTGACGGCGCGGCGTCAATTGGTGCGTCCGCCAGTGGCAACAGCTGGTTCTTCGGGTCCGGCGCCTACGGCACCGCCGCCGACCATGTGCTGAGCCTCGACGTGGTGTTGGCGGACGGCAGCCTGGTGCAGACAGGTGCGGCGGCCGGCGAGGGCCGCGCGCCGTTCTTCCGTCACTTCGGCCCGGACTTCACCGGCCTGTTCCTGGGGGACAGCGGCGCCTTCGGTGTGAAGGCACGCGTGACGATGCCGCTAATCCCGCTGCCCGCGGCGGAAGCCTATGCGTCGTTTGCGTTCGAGCGGTTCGAGGACATCGCCGAGGCCCATGTGGCGTTGGCGCGCGAACATATCGTCGCCGAGCAGTGGGGCCTCGACCCGGAGAGCAACGACGCGCTGGCCGCGCGCGGGCATAAATTCCTCGAAGGCGTGACCTTCGCGCACGATCCGTCGCCGGAGTGGGTCGCGCGCGCGAATGAACGACTGACGGTGGGACATCGCCAAACCTTGCGCGGCGGGTTTTCGTTGCACGTGGCCGTGGAAGCGACGACGGAGCGAGAGGCGGAAACCAAGCTCGGCCGCGTGCGGCGCTTGATGTTACCGATCGCGCTGAAGGAATTGCCCAACGCCATCCCGCAGTTGGTGCGAGCCAATCCGTTCCGCGCCGCCGGGCTTTTGTTCGCCGCGGCGGGCGAGCACCACGTTTCACTGCATGGCCTGTTCCCGTTCTCCAAGGCCAGCACCATCGTCGCGGTCACGGACGAATACTTCCTGCGCCATCATGAGGTGATTGCCAAACGCGGCATCCGCCATTGCTGCCTCACGGGCACTGTGGGCAACGCGTTCCTGCTGGCGCCGGTCATTTCCTGGTCGGATCCGTCCGGGCGGGAAGATGCATTGCGGCTGCGACGCGATCTCATCGGATTGTGGGACGCGTTCGGCGCAACACATTTGCAAATGGGGCGCCTCTACCCTTATACGAGCGGCCTGTCGTCGGCGGCGCGGGCCATGGCGGAGACGGTGAAACGAGCGCTCGACCCGCGCGGTCTGATGAACCCCGGCGTGCTGCAACTGGGTGCGGCGCCGGCGGCGAAAGCCATCCGCAAATTTGCGGAGTTTCCCCAGAACTTGTTGGAAGAGAACTGAGCGTGATCCCGAAAAGTGGGAACCGGTTTTCGGAAGAGATCACGCTCCAAAGAAAGAAAGTCGCAAGATGTCGAACGGCGTGTTGATCATTGGGGCCGGCCCAGTCGGCAGCATCACGGGCCTTGCGCTGGCGCAGGCGGGCATTCCCGTGACCGTCTTGGAGGCACTCGCCGAGACGCCGACCGCCCATCGCGCTGCCACGACGCACGCCTCGACGCTCGATGTGCTTGATACGATCGGCTTGAGCGACGAGATCGTTCGGCAATCCATCGTGGCGCGATATTTCCAATATCGCTATCGCCGCACCAACGAGATCTTCGCTGAATTCGATTTCGACCGGCTCGCCGGCGAGACCAATCACCCCTATGCGGTGCAGTTGGAACAGCACAAGACCGTGGCGATCGCGCTGGAAGCGGCGAAGGCGTTCCCGCATTTCAAACTGCACCGCCTGCACAATGCCGTCGAACTGACCCAGGACGGCAACGGCGTGCGTCTCGTCACCGAGACGCCGGACGGCGCCAAACATGATTGGAAGGGCGCGTATCTCGTCGCCTGCGACGGCGGGCGCAGCTTCGCCCGCAAGGTCTGCGGCATCGACTTCCCGGGCTTCACCTACGAAGAACGCTTCATGATCGTCGCGACCTTGTTCGATTTCGAGGCGGCGGACCGCTTCAAGTACCGCAACTACATTGCGGATTCAGAGCGTTGGTCGTCGGTGTTCAAGATCCCCGGCCCCGATGGCAAAGGCATGTGGCGCACGTTGCTGCCGATCATGGCGGGCGAGAGCGACGAGGAATGCACCACAGATAAGTGGATCCACGAGCGTTTCGCGGAGATCCTGCCCTACGCCAAGGACACGCCGATCGTGCACAAGAACCTGTACAACGTGCATCAGCGTGTGGCGTCCAGCTTCAGCCACGGGCGCGTGTTCCTGGCCGGCGACAGCGCGCATATCAACAATCCGCTCGGCGGGATGGGCATGAACTCCGGGATTCAGGACGGCGTGAATCTTGCCCGCAAGATCATCCAAGTCACCCGCGGCGAGGCCGACGTCAGCGTGTTCGACCGCTACGACCGACAACGCCGGCCGCTGGCGCAGAAATACGTGCAGGCCCAGTCGATCCAGAACAAGGAAACGCTGCAGGCCAAAGATCCCGAGGCCGCGAATAAGCGCTTCGACGAATTGCGCAAGACCGCGGAAGACCCGGTCCGGCACAAAGCATTCCTCATGAACTCCTCCCTCGTCGCCATGTGGCGCGAGAGCGAAGCGATCACCTGAGCGGAATTACTTCGCCTTCGGCGGATCGTCGCCCGGCCTCAACATCAGGCGCGTAACGCGCCCGCCGTCGCGGACGTGGGTTTCCAGAATCTCTTTCAGATCCGCTTCCGTGTCGTAGCGGTACCACACGCCTTCGGGATAGATCACCATGGTCGGCCCGAGCTCGCAGCGGTCGAGACAGCCGGCGGAATTCACGCGCACGCCCTTCAGGCCCATCTCTTTCGCCGTGGTCTTCATGAAGTCGCGCAGCTGCTCGGAGCCCTTGCGCGCGCACGACCCGCGCGGGTGATCCTTCGGCCGGATGTTGGTGCAGGCGAACACGTGACAGCTGTAGTACGGCGCGGGATCGGTCATGAAGTCCTCGAACGACAAAAAGGCTCGATGGTTATAGCGAAGCGGCGATCTCAGGCCAATTGTGGCACGCCACCGCGTGACCGGGGCCAGCGGAATCCAGCGGCGGCACGGCCTGCGAACAAATTGCCGTGGCGTGCGGGCAGCGGGTGCGGAACACGCAGCCGGACGGCGGATTGAGCGGCGACGGCGGGTCGCCCGTCAGGATAATGCGGCGCTTGGCGCGTTCTTTGTCGGGATCCGGAATCGGCACCGCGGCGATCAGCGCCTGGGTATAGGGATGCCGCGGTGCGGCGTAGAGCGAATCACGATCCGCGAGTTCCATGATGCGCCCGAGGTAGAGCACCATCACCCGATGGGAGATGTGGCGCACGACGGACAGGTCGTGACTGATGAAGATCAGCGATAGGCCGAATTCCTGCTGCAGGGACATCAGCAGATTCACGACCTGGGCGCGGATCGAGACGTCGAGCGCGCTCACGGGCTCGTCGCACACCACGAGCTTGGGGCGCAGAATCATGGCGCGGGCGATGCCGATGCGCTGGCACTGGCCGCCGGAGAACTCATGCGGATAGCGGTTGATCATGCCCGGCAGCAGGCCGACCTTGGCCATCATGTCCTGCACGCGGGCGGTGATCTCCGCGCGACCGAGATCGCTGTGATAGTTGCGTAACGGCTCGGCGATGATATCGCCGGCGGTCATGCGCGGATCGAGGCTGGCGAGCGGGTCCTGGAACACCACCTGCATCTCGCGGCGCATCTCATGCACGGCGCTGGGCGGGATATCCTTACCGAGCCACGCCACCGTTCCCGCCGTGGGCGGCAGCAGGTGCAGGATGGCGCGGCCGAGGGTGGACTTGCCGCAGCCCGACTCGCCGACGATGCCGAGTGTCTCGCCGGCCGCGAGATCGAAGCTGACGCCGTCCACCGCTTTGAGCGGCACGCTGTGGCCGAACACGCCGCCGACCTTTACCGGGAAATGCACCTTGAGATCGCGCACGGACAGGAGCGTCACGACGCGCGCTCCAGATCGTCGCGGATACAAGCTTTGGCGCGGCCCGGCGCGAATGGGCGCAACGGTGGCCGTTCCAGAAGGCACGCATCGAGCACAAACGGGCAGCGCGGCGCAAAGGAACACCCGGCCGCAAGGCGCTGCAGGTTGGGCGGTTGGCCGGGGATGGTCGGCAGCGCGCCATAGGTCGGATCGTCCAACCGCGGCGTACAGGCGAGCAGGCCACGCGTGTAGGGATGCTGCGGGTCGGCGAAGATCTCGCGCACGGTGCCGGTCTCGACCAGGCGGCCCGCGTACATCACCGCCACCCGATCCGCGAGCCCGGCGATCACGCCGAGGTCGTGCGTGATCAGCACGATGCCCGTGCGCATGGACTCTTTCACGTCCCGCAACAGATCGAGGATCTGCGCCTGGACCGTGACATCGAGCGCCGTGGTCGGCTCGTCGGCGATGATCAGTTCCGGCCCGCACATCAGCGCCATGGCGATCATCACGCGCTGGCGCAAGCCGCCGGACAGTTCATGCGGATACATCTCCAGGCGGCGCTCCGGCTCCGGGATGTGCACGCGCTTGAGCATGGCGATGGCTTGCGTGCGCGCGTCCTCGCCGGACAGGCCGCGATGCTGGCGCAGCACCTCGGCCAGCTGGCGGCCGACCTTCATGTGCGGCGTGAGCGACGTCATCGGGTCCTGGAAGATCATGCTGATCTTGTTGCCGCGGATGGTGTTGAGCACATCCTCCGACGCGCCGATCAGGTCCGTGCCGCTGAAGTCGACACGGCCCGATGCCTGGCCGTTGGTGGCCAGCAAGCCCAGCGCCGCCATGAAGGTCTGGCTTTTGCCCGAGCCGCTTTCGCCGACGATGCCGAGGCATTCGCCCTTGGCCACTTTCAAGCTGACGTCACTGACCGCGGCCACTTCGCCGTCCTGTGTCGCGAAACGCACGGTCAGGTTTTCAATGGAAAGCATCAACGATCCTTCGGATCGAGCGCATCGCGCAATCCGTCGCCCAGGAAGTTGAAGCAGAATAGCGCGATGGTCAGGAAGGCCGCCGGGATGATGAGCGTGCGCGGATTGGCTTCCATCTCCTGCGCGCCTTCGCTGATCAGCATGCCCCAGCTGGTCATCGGTTCCTGCACACCGAGGCCGAGGAACGACAGGAAGCTTTCCAACAGGATTACTTGCGGGATGGTGAGCGTGACGTAGACGACCACGACACCCAGCACATTGGGCATGACGTGGCGCAGGATGATCGACCAGCTCGACCCGCCGGCGGCACGGGCCGCTTCCATGAATTCCTTCTGCTTCAGGGCCAGCGTCTGGCCGCGAACAATGCGCGCCATGGTCAGCCATTCGACGCAGCCGATCGCCAGGAACATCAAGATGAAGTTCCGCCCGAACAGGACCATCAAGATGATCACAAAGAAAGTGAGCGGCACCGCGTACATCAGATCGACGAAGCGCATCAGCAGCTGATCGACCTTGCCGCCGAGATAGCCCGCCACGGCACCCACGGTCACGCCGATGACCAATGCGACCAGGGTTGCGAGCAGGCCGACGGTGAGCGACACGCGGCCGCCGAATAGCGTGCGCGCCAGCAGGTCGCGGCCGACGGTGTCGGTGCCGAAGTAGTGCTTGGTCTCCAGGCTCGGCGGCGTCGCCTCGACATGGTCCCAATCGATCTGATCGTAGGTCCAGGGCGCGAGCTCGGGCCCAACGATGGAGACGAACGCAATGACCGCGATGACAATGAGGCTGAGCACCGCGGCGCGATTGGCGAACAGGCGTCGGCGCGCATCCTGCCACAGGCTGCGTCCTTCCACGGCGGTGAGCGCCTCGCCGTGGGGCGAGCGCAGGTTCAATCCGGGACGCGTGGCCTCACTCATAGCGCACTACTCATACCGGACTCGGGGATCTAGAACGCCGTAGATCACGTCGACGATCAGGTTGGCGAAAATGATGAGCGCGGCGGAGATGATGGTGACGCCCATGACAAGCGTGTAGTCGCGATTGAGCGCACCTTGCACGAAATAGCGGCCGATGCCGGGGAGTTGGAACACGGTCTCGATGACCATCGAGCCCGTGAGCAGGAACGCGATCGCGGGGCCGAGATAGGTCACCACCGGCGTCAGCGCGGTCTTCAAGGCGTGATGCATCACGACCTTGCGGAACGGCAATCCCTTCGCCCGCGCGGTGCGGACATAGTTTGTGCGCATCGCTTCGATCATGCTGCCGCGCATGATGCGGGCGATCACGGCCACGAACGGCAACGCCAAGCAGATCACCGGCAGAATCCGGTTGGGCAGCGCGCCGCCGTTCCATGTGCCGGCTGGCAAGTGGAAGGCCGTGTCCTTCAACCACACGCCGAAGATCAGCAGAAGAAGATGCGCCGTGACGAAGGTGGGAATCACGATCCCCACCATGGCGACGCCCATCACCGCGTGATCGCGGCCGGAGTTCTGCTTCAGCGCCGCGGCGATGCCGAGCGGGATGCCGAACAGCACCGCAAGGATCGCGGCGCAGAGGCCGTTCTGCGCGCTGACCGGAAGGCCTTGCGCGATCAGCTCGGTGACTGAGAAGTCCTTGTACTTGAACGACGGGCCGAAATCCCCTTGCAGGAGGCCGCCGAGGTAATGCCAGTACTGCGTGAAGAGCGGCTCATCGAGGTTGTAGCGCGCGCGCAGGTTCGCGAGCACTTCGGGCGCCACCGGCGCCTCGGCATCGAACGGACCGCCGGGGGCGAGCCGCATAAGGAAGAAGCAGACGGTGATGATCGCCCACAGGGTCGGGATCGCGATCAACAGCCGGCGCAACACATAAGGTCCCATGGCGCGACCTTAAGAGCGTGGCACGATCAGACGCAACGGGTGAATGCCCGTGGCGTTGGACTCCCACCCGCCGACCCCACCGCCGACAGGGTGGCCCGGCCGGAAGGCAAACAAGGGCATCACGATCTGGTCTTCGGCGAGCACGCCCTCGGCGTTGCCGATGGCGACCGACACGCCGTTGGCATCGAGCGAGATCGCGGCAGTCTCCATATGGGTCTCGAAGTCGTCCTCGGTGTAGTGCGGGAGGTTGTCGGGACCGGCAGCCTTGGTGAACGGCGCAAGATAGGGCCACGCGGTCGTGCCGATCTCGTGGGATGTCACGAGGGCCAGATCGTAGTCGCCGGCCATCAAAGCGTTCAGGTAGTCGCCGCCGGCCCGCGCCTGCACATCCAGCTGCACACCGGCCTTTGCCCAACCCTCGTTCAAGAAACCGGAGATCGCGGCATTCACGCGACCGGGTGCTTGCAGGAATCGGAGGGTCGCCGGCTGCTGCGGGGTGATGTTCTCCTCCTGCAGCAGCACCTGGGCGATGACGCGCCGGTCGTCCGCGCCGATCTGGTGATAGGGCGCCGGATGTGCTTCGGGCGCTGTTTTCACGTCCGGCGGGACGGGCGCGTAGGACGCTATCGCATTCGAAATTCGCAAGGTGCGTATCAACCGGTCGCGGTCGATCAGCATGCCAAGCGCGTGGCGGATCTCACGCGTGCCGAGTTTGGGGCGCGACAGGTTCACCGCCACGAAGGCGACCGCTTGACCGCGATCGATGCGCAAGCTGCGCTGTAGGGTCCGATCCGACACCGGCTCGGGCGCGAAGCCAAGCGCAAGGTCGGCGGCACCGGCGCGGATGCGTTCCACCGCGGCTTCAAAGCTGTCGACAGACTCGAACCGCACGCTGTCCGCGACCGCGGGCAGCACAGCGTTCGGATTGCGCTCCAGCCGGGCGCCCTGCTCCACCGGAATGAACGGCCCTGAACACACCGGCCGCGGTGCCGTTAGCCACGGCGTGCCGGCGCGGGAGAGAATGGCCCGTGGCACAACAGCGGCAACCGGATGGGCAAGGGCCTCGATGAATCGCGCCCCGCGCATCGTGAGCGCGATGCGCACGGTCTCGCGGTCCACCGCCTGCACGCCGAGCGCTGTCTTGGTGCCGCTCTTCCCCGGCGTCGCACCGACAATGCGGCCCAGCAGTCCGGCGAATGGGGCCGCGGTTGCAGGGTTGAGCGCGCGCTGGAACGAGAAGACGACGTCCTGTGAGGTGATCTTCGATCCGTCGGACCAACGCGCATCGGCACGGAGCGCGAAGGTGTAGGTGATGCCGTCGGGCGAGACCGTCCAGCTTTCGGCCAGCGCGGGCGCGCCGTCGCGCGCGACCAGGCCGAGGAACGTTTCCGCCGCCACGGCGCGATCCAATGGCGTCAGCGCCAGGTGGGGGTCGAGCACGATGGGCAATCCCGGCGTCACCACGCGCAGGTCGCGGGCGGCGCGCGCAGATCGCAAGGGCGTCGCAGCGGCCGCGAGCGCGATGAAGCTGCGTCGCGGCAGACGCACGGGATCAGCGCTCCGGGATAACCGTATTGGCGAGCGTGCCGACGCTTGAGATCTCCACCTCGATGCGGTCGCCGGACTTCATCCACAGCGGCGGCTTGCGGCCCGCGCCGACGCCGGCCGGCGTGCCCGTGGCGATCACATCGCCGGGCTCGAGATGCGTGAAGATGGAGATGTAAGAGATGATTTTCGCGACGGAGAGGATCATCTCCGACGTGGAGGCCTTCTGCACGATCTCGCCGTTGAGGCGTGTGGTGAGCGTGAGTGCTTGCGGGTCGGCCACTTGCGAGGCGGGCACAAGCCACGGACCGCAGGCACCGGAGGAATCGAAGTTCTTGCCGGCGGTGAAAGAGTGCTTCTGGAAATCGCGCACGCTGCCGTCGAGGAAGCATGTGTAGCCCGCGACATAGCTCAGCGCGCGGTCGACCGGGATGTGGCGACCGCCGCGACCCATCACCACCGCGAGTTCGCCCTCGAAGTCGTATTGCGCCGAGGCCTTCGGGCAGACCACGGACTGTTCGTGGCCGACGAGGGATTTGGTGGTGCGGATGAACAGATTCGGATCGGCCGGGACGCCGCCGCCCATTTCTTCCGCGTGGTCGCGGTAGTTACGGCCGACACAGATGATGCGCGCGGCATCGGGTACGACCTGATGGAGCACGACGTGATCGAGCGCGACGGTGGGTTTGCGCTTTTCCACCACCGCGCGCAGATTCGACAGCGGCCCGCTGGCCAGCACCGCGCGCAAGGACGAGCCCGCATCGGACAGATCGACGATGTCCGCGCCCACCACGGCACCGAACGACGGGCCGTGATTGTATTCGTAAGAGACGAACTTCATGTCTTCGGGCATGGAGCTCCTTCCGTCCATCGTCGCGTCTGTCCTGCCTTCAGACTACACCGGCGCTTCCGGATAGATGCCGAGGTCGTACACGCCGGAGCCGTCGCGCAAGGGCACGATCGCCTGGTATTCCGCAGAATGATAGAATGCCTTCGCCGCTTCCAGAGACGGCCACTTGGTGACGATCACGGAAACGCCCTTGAGCACATCGCCTTCGGGCACTTCATCGGCCGGGCCGCGCACGACGTAGGTCGCGCCCGCTTTGGCGGTGAGCTCGGCCGCTTTCTTCACATACTCTTTGAAGCCCGGCGTCGGGTTGGTGATCTTCACGATCGCGACTTGGTAGGCGGCCATCGGCGGAAGGTCCTCTAATGATTTTCGACCAACCGGCCGAACCCGACCAGCTTGTCGTGGATGCCCAGGAAGCGCAAGCCGGCCCAATAGGATACCGTGTTGACGGTGACTACGGGCTTGGACAAACGCAGCTCCATATCCTTCACCAACCGCGCCATGGCGGAATTGGTGCCGACTTTGATGATGCACTCCACGCCGTCAACGTTGATCTCGTCGACCGCTGCGTTGAGGAGGTTTGCATCCGCGGTGGCGATGTCGAGATTGTCGGGATGCTTCAGCCCTTTGATCGCGAGCACTTGATAGCCAGCCCCTTCGAAGAAGGCTTTGCAGGCTTCGTCTGCCGGTGGCATCCACGGCGTGAGGATCGCGAGCTTCTGCGGCTTCTTCAGGACTTCGAGCGCGCGCAGCATCGCGAGTGCGGGGATGATGACCGGAATACCGCCCGACATCGCTTCCATATGCGACTTCATGGCGTGGGCGCCGCTAAGCCCACCGACGAATGAATCAGCCGAGTGCCCGTGTACGATCACATCCGGCTCCAGCGACGTGAGCAGGTCCATGGCGTGTTCGAGGTCGAGCGACTTGCCAAGATACTTCTTGTAGGTCTCCAGGTCCTGCGGCGGTCTTTTTGAACGGCTAGCGCGCGCGACGTGATTGGTGACGCCGGGCGGCTGCATGGTCGCCATCTCCGGCTCAACAATGGTATTGGTGGCCGGCACGACGATGCCGATTTTGGCCCGGGTGCCGAGCGCGTCGCGCTTCTTTGCATTCATCTCAAACCTCTCTTGTTGCAGCCCATACTTTGGCGTCGGTCTACCCTACCGACGCAGCGGCAGCCAGAAAACTATGGCACTCTGCCCGACGCATGACACTCGACCGCTTCATTGCCTTCGCCGTATTCGCCCTGGTTGCGTCGGTCACGCCGGGGCCTAACAACGCCATGCTGCTCGCCTCGGGTGTGAACTTCGGCTTGCGCCGCACCGTGCCGCACATGCTGGGCGTGACCATCGGCTTTGCGTTGATGGTCTTGAGCGTCGGCCTGGGCTTGCAAGGCGTGTTGAACACGGTGCCGATCGCCTACGAAATCATCCGCTGGGGCGGGGCGGGGTACATGCTCTATCTCGCCTGGAAGATCGCGACCGCCGGTGAAGTGGCGGACCGCGGCACAGCCAAGCCGATCTCCTTTCTTCAAGCTGTCGCGTTCCAGTGGATCAACCCGAAAGCTGTGATCACCGCCGCGACCGCGATGACCACCTACAGGGTCACCAATACGGTGATGGAACTGATGACGCTTATTCTTATCCTCACTGGGGTGACCGTCCTGTCGGTCACGCTGTGGGCGGTTGGCGGCGTGGCAGTGCGGCGCTTCCTGCACGATCCCAGACACCGGCGCATCTTCAACATCACCATGGCGATCCTGCTGGTGCTGTCGCTGTATCCGCTGCTGGGCGCCCTATGACGCCGCGCTGAACAGCGCCACATCGTAGACGCCGGTGCCGTCGCGCAAGGGCTTGACGTCTTTCTGATAGGCGTCCGAGTTCCAAAAGTCCGTCGCTGCCTGAAGGCTTGGCCAAACCGACACAACCACCTTCACGCGTTCGAGCCACTCGCCTTCGAGCACTTTGAGCGGCGCGCCGCGCAGAAGATAACGACCGCCGTGCTGCGCGACCAAGGCGCCAGCGGCTTTGCCATAGTCCGTGATGGGGTGCGTGAGTTGCGCGAGCACCATCAGGTAAACATGCGTACCGCCTGGGGGCGGCGGATCGCCTTCGCCCTGGAAGATGGCGATGTCGTTCAGCGCATTGCCAGCGCGGTTCGGCTTGAGGTTCTTGGCGTAGGCATCGGACGTCCAGAAGCGCTCGAGGGTCGCCGCGTCGGGCCAAGCCGAAATGACGTTGCGCTGGCGCGGCAGCCACTGGCCTTCGAGGACCTTGATCGGCTCGCCGCGCGCGAGATAGCGCCCGCCGGCGCCGGTGGACACGGCGGTGACGCCGGCGCGATAGGCGGCGACGTTGCCTTCGAAGCCGGTGAGATGATTGTTGGCGACGAGATATGCGGTCATTTTTTACTCGGGACGAGGACGGTGTCGATGACGTGGACCACGCCGTTTTCGGATTTCATGTCGGCGCGGGTGACGTGTGCGTTCTCGACCATGATGCCGCGGGTGGCGTCGATCAAGACCGCGTCGCCCTGGAAGGTTTGCGCCTCCAGCCGTTTGCCGATGACATCGCGCGACAGGATCGTGCCGGCGACGACGTGATACGTGAGAATTTCCGTCAGCTTGGCCTTGCCCTCGGGCTTGAACAGCGCTTCGAGGGTGGCCTTGGGCAGTTTGCCGAAGGCATCGTCGGTCGGCGCGAACAGGGTGTAGGGGCCGGGCTCCGCCAGTTTGTCCATCATGCCGGTCGCCTTGGCCGCCCGGATCAGGATGGAGAAGGCGCCGGCGTCTTCCGCGGTCTCCAGCACGGTGCGGGCCTGCACCGGGGCTGCCAGCAGCAACGCGGCGAGAAAAAATCCTAACGTTCTGAGCATCGCGGGCTCCCCTGGTGGCGAGGGTGCTTTATACCATCGCTTCTTGCGCCGTCAGGACCGCCGCCATGACAAACGTTCCCCCGACCCCAAAGGCCGAATCCCGCGAGATGTACGGCGAGATCGCCGCCCTGATCTCCTCTCTGGCCAAGGCTTTCGGGCTGACCGAGGCAGCCGTGATCCCGGCCCTGGAGAAGGCCGAGATCGCCATGGACTTCGGCAAGGACGCCAACGGCAACCCGTTCGTCACGGCCACCCACGGCGACAAGACCGCCCGGATCTACCAGGGCGCCATCAAACACGCCCCCGACAGCGAGCCCAAAGCCTGACCCTGGCGCGATTCGCCGGGGGTTTGGCTCGCGCGCATTTACGCGCGAATTACGCGCGAAAGATTTCGGCACCGAGGTAAGGCAGGCGGGCATTGGCGTCCGTGGAGGTGGGGTTCACGTTAGCGCCGAGATCGGCGGACGTCGCGAGTCACGGTGTGTGCAGTTTTGACCTGCCGCCCCTAGACGTGTATATACATGGGTATGGCTTCCGCCTCGATCTTCCCGGTTCCGCCGGATGCGGTATTGGATGTGTGCCTGTGCCACAGCCTGCGCCGGGCCGCGCGGGCCGTGAGCCGCCTCTACGATGCCGCCTTGGCGCCGTTCGGGGTGAAGTCCGGGCAGTTCACCTTGCTCACCGCCATCGCCACCCTGGGACCGGTCAGCGTGTCGCGCTTGGGCGAGGCGATGCGGATGGATGCAAGCACCTTGAGCCGCACCCTGAAGCCCCTGCGGACCGCGGGCTACCTGCAGACCGACGGCGGGTCGGGCCGCCGCGCCGGCCAGATCGCGCTAACGGATGCCGGCGCCAAGCTGCTGGCGGAGTGCATGCCGGCCTGGCAGGCGGTGCAGGGCGAGGTGACCCGCAAGGTCGGCAGCGGCACCGCCGGCGGGCTGCTACAGGGGCTGGAAACGGCCGCCAAGGCGCTAAAATAGTGCATATGCATGATGAGAGCGGGGGCCTCCCGATCTCGCGTCCTTAAGCTTTATTAAACGCCTCTCGCCCACTGTGTCCGCCAGACGTGATCACCACGTTTCTTTCTCGCGGGTGTTTCGGGCGTGCGCACGGTTACCAAGGCTTTTCGCGACGGGGAGACCATCTACCGTCAGGGTGAGGAAAGCCGCTGGGCTTTCGAGGTCCTGGAAGGCGTTGTCGAACTCACCAAGGACGGCGACGAGGGTGCGACCCTGGTCGCGCGCGCCAAGGCCGGCGACCTGTTCGGCGAGACCGGCGTCCTCGACAATTCACCCCGTTCCGCCACCGCACGGGCCCGTGGCAATGTCACCGTGAAGGCGATTCCGCGGGACGAGTTCCTGCGGGAAGTTGAAGCCAACCCGGCCATCGCCCTCAAGGTGATGACCAAGCTTGCCAAGCGCCTGAAGGGCGACGGCGGCATCACCGGAACGGACCCGATCCGCGAAGCCGCCTACCGCGACGCCGCCGCCAATCTGCCGGTGCCGGTGACGCCATCCGACACATTCCTGCCCGCGCCCGTGCGCGTGGGCCGCCCGCTGCCCACCAATCTGATCGGTGAGCGTAAGCCAACCTTCTTCGAGAAGATCATCGACACGGTTGTGGGCGATCCCACCCGCCGCCCGGGCCGCAAGGCCAAGGCGCCGCCGCCGTCGGACGTGCTGATCCTGGTGGGTCGCCTGCGCGACGACTTCGAGGACATGCAGCGCAAGCTGGTGATCGAAGCGCTCGACGGCATCCCCGGCGTGCGCGTCGAAGCCATCGACCGCGAACTGCAGCGCTTCGTACCCGGCCTGACCGATGCCAACGGCCTGACCAACGACGACACCGTCAAGCGCGCCTTGCGTGAAGGCCGCAGCTGGATGGCCGACAAGAATGCCGACCTGCTGGTGTGGGGCAACATCGACTCCACCGGCCGCAATATCGAACTGCATTTCGTGGCGACCGCGTCTTCGCCCGGCGAACGCCCGGGCCGCTTCACCGCGCTCAATACGCTGGTGATGCCGGTGGACTTCTATAACGACTGGCAACCGCTGGCGCGCTCGATCGTGCTGGCGGCGATCGATCCGCGCAGCTTCACGCAAGGGCGCATTCTGCGGTCGTGCCTGCCGTCCCTGGCGATGGGCGCGAAGCCGATGGGCCTTGAGCCGTCCCCCGCCATGGAACCGGTGGAACGTGCGGCGATCCTGTTCTGCTACGGCAATGTGGCGGCGATCTGCGCGCAGCTGGAAGGCGACCGCGCCTGGTATCACGTCGCTGTCGAGGCCTGGCGCGCCGCCATCGACCTGATGGAGAACACCAACAACGCCCCGCTGCTCGGCCAGCTGTATCAGCAGTTGGGCCTGGCGCTGCAGATCATCGCCGAACGTACCAACGACACCGACCGTCTGCAGGACGCGGCCGATGCCTACCGCCGCGCGCTGATGCATATCTCGCGCCGCAAGCAGGGGCTCGACTGGGGCTTGATGAAGTACCGGTTGGCCTGTGTGCTGTACAAGGTCGACATGGCGATCGGCGACGACAATGCGCTGCGCGAAGCGGTGCATGCCAGCCAGGCCGCGCGCCAGGTGTTCAACCGCTATACCCATCCGATCCGCTGGTCGGAAATCTCCAACACCCTGGCGCAGATCCTGCAGGTCTATGGCGACAACATCCGTAGCGTGCCGGTGCTCGAGTACGCCGTGAAGTGTTGCGCGTCCTCATTGCAGGTGCGCACGCCCGACACCGCGCCGCTGCAGTGGGCGTCGATCCAGAACACGCTGGGCTCCGCCCTGTTCCTGCTCGCCAAGCACACCGGCGAATGGGAATACATGCGCCAGTCCTCCGAGGCGTTCCGTTTTGCGCTGATGGTCTATCGCGACCACGGCGCCAGCAAGATGGCGATCATCACCGAGCGCAACCTGACCCGCGCCGAGAAACAGATCGATGGCGCCAACGCCAAGCGCGCCGCCGATCCGGTGTGGGCGCAGAGCTTCAACATCACCGACAACAGCGACTCGTTCGACTGGCAGAGCTTCCTGTCCGGCGACCCGGCCCTGTCCACCGACAGCAACGAACGCCCCGGTGGGTTCAGCGCGGTGGCGTAAGCGCGGCGTTCGACTTCGCGCCATACGCCCCCTCCCCCTTGAGGGGAGGGTTGGGGTGGGGGTCGCGCAAAATACGCCCACGCCAACGTCATTCATCCAACGCCTGGATTTGCTGCAACCACCCCCACCCTTGGTCCCTCCCCTCAAGGGGGAGGGAAACTGAGCACCACATTGACGTGGCGCACGTGGCCCGCCAAAGCTGTGGGCATGGGCATTTCATCTCCTAAATCCGCAGTCGCCGTCATCCTTGCCGGGGGCGAGGGACGCCGGCTTGGCGGGGTCACGAAGGCGACCGTGACGGTCGATGGGCTCACGCTGTTGGAGCGGGTGCGTGCGGCGCTCGCGCCGCAGGTGGGGACGATCATCCTGTCGCTGGGATCGCATCAGTTCGACACACCATGGGCGGACGCGACAGGTTTGCCGATCGTGACCGACCCGATTGCCGGCGCGGGGCCGTTGGGCGGGATCGCGGGCGCACTGGTGTGGTGTCGGGCGTATGCGCCGGAGACGTCGGCGCTGATCAGTACGCCGGTGGATGTGCCGTTCCTGCCGGCCGACCTGGTGGCGCGATTGATGCGTGAAGACGGCGTGGCCGTGGCGGAATCCGGCGGGCAGCGCCATTACGCCATCACGGCGTGGCCGTTGGCGGTGGCCGACGACGTGCTGCGCGCCGTCGCCAAGGGCGATGTGCGGATTCGCGACTGGCAGAAAAAGCACCCGACACGCGTCGTGTCGTGGCCGATGGACCCGTACGATCCGTTCTTGAACATCAACACGCCGGAGGACTTGGCGGCGGCGAATGACTTGGCGCCGCGCGCTGCGGCGCAAAGCCCACGGGGGTTCGCATGACCAGGTTGCTGGCCATCGACCAGGGCACGACGTCGACCCGCGCGGTGATGTTCGACAAGGAGGCGCGCCCGCTTGCCACCGCGCAGATTCCGCTGCCGCAGATTTTCCCGCGCGATGGATGGGTCGAGCACGACCCGGAAGCGATCTGGGATGCGACCCTGCGCGTGTGCGGCGATGTGATCGCGGCAACCGGCGGGCCCGAGGGCATCGCCGCCATCGGCATCACCAACCAGCGCGAGACCTCGGTGCTGTGGGACCGCGCCAGCGGCAAGCCGGTGATGAACGCCATCGTCTGGCAGGATCGCCGCGGCGCGGAGATGTGCCGCCGATTGCGCGACGACGGGCACGAACCGCTGATCCAGAGCCGCACCGGCTTACTGGCGGATTCCTATTTCTCCGCCACCAAGCTGGCGTGGATGCTGGACAACGTGGCCGGCGCGCGCGCGGCGGCGGAGAAAGGCACGCTGGCTTTCGGCACGATCGACAGCTTCCTGTTGTGGTGCCTGACCGGCGGGCGTGTGCATGCGACCGACGCAACCAACGCCTCGCGCACCATGCTGTACGACATTCGCCGCGGATGCTGGGACGACGAGTTGTTGAAGCTGTTCCGCGTGCCGGCGTCGGTGTTGCCCGATGTGCGCGATACCGCAGGCGATTTCGGCGAGACAGTTACTTCGTTATTCGGCCGGGCGATCCCGATCCGCGCGCTGGTGGGCGATCAACACGGCGCCCTGGTCGGGCAAGCGTGTTTCGAACCGGGCATGATCAAGAGCACCTACGGCACCGGATGTTTCGTGCTGGTGAACACCGGCAAGGCGGCGCTGACCTCGCGCAACCGGCTGTTGACCACCATCGCCTATCGCATCGGCGGCGAGACCACCTATGCGATGGAAGGCAGCATCTTCAATGCAGGCACCGTCGTGCAGTGGCTGCGCGATGCGGTGGGCCTGGTGAGCAACGCGGCCGAGAGCGAGGCGCTGGCGCAAAGTCTCGACGGCAAGGGCGGCACAGGGCGGGTGTATTTCGTGCCGGCATTCACGGGGCTGGGCGCGCCCCATTGGGATCCGGATGCGCGCGGCGCCATCATCGGCCTGACCCGCGACTCGACACGGGCGCATGTGGTGCGGGCCGGGTTGGAATCGGTGTGCTACCAGACCCACGATCTGCTGACCGCCTTGGCCGCCGACGGCATGGCGACGCCTGCGGCGCTGCGGGTGGACGGCGGTATGGTCGCCAACAGGTGGTTGCTGCAATTCTTATCGGACATGACCGGGCTGCCGGTGGAGCGCCCCGCCTATGGCGAGACCACGGTGCTGGGAGCGGCGTTCCTGGCGGGGCTGGGGGCGGGGCTTTTCCAATCCCTGCATGACATTGCGACCGCATGGCGACTGGATTTCAGAGCGGTTCCAACACGTCCGATGGCGCGGCGGAAAGAACTGCTCGCAGGATGGCAGGCGGCAGTGGCGCGCGTCCGCACGACCTAGGATGCGGGCGCACGGCGTGTGCACTGCACATCAGGTTTCGCCCTGGTGGCGCGGATAACGACCCGTCAATAAACCTGCGGTAATAGGGCCTTTGTTGCCATCTCTGCGACTGGACGAACGTTGGGTTCGCTTCGGAGTTGGTGTACTGTTTCTCACTCTGGGGTCGAATTTTTTGCGACGTAGCAATAGGTCGAGATGCAGACGTCTTCGCCGGGCGGGGCGGGCAAAACGGGCGTAACCGCAAAAGTTAAGTGGTTCAATCCGGCGAAGGGATTCGGTTTCGTCGCGCCGAGCGACGGCTCGTCGGATGCTTTCCTTCACGTCTCGGTCGTGCAGCGCGCGGGGCATCGCACCTTGCGCCAAGGCGCCACCATCATCTGCGAACTGAATGAAGGCCCGCGCGGCCCACAGGTCGCGAATATCGAGCGCGTGGATGACTCCACGGTGTCCGACGACGTGCCCGAGGCCAACGGCGAAGAAGAAAGCGTGCTCGACGGCGAGATCAAGTTTTTCGCGGTCGAGAAGGGCTACGGCTTCGGGTTGCCCACGGGCGGCGGCGCCGATGTGTTCATCGGCATCGGCGCCTTGCAGCGGTCCAATCTCGATCGTCTGGAATCCGGGCAACAGGTGCGCATGTACGTGCGCCCCGGCAAGCGCGGGCCCATGGCGGTGCGCGTCGAAGTCACCGGCGTGGCCTCGCCACGCCCGCGGGACAACTACGGCAATTAAATGCCGTCCGCCGCCGGCGTTGCACGCAAACCCCACAGGATCGCGATGACGCCGGCACAGGCGCAAGCCACCATGGTTGCGTAGATCGGGTAGGGCGTGGTGTGCGGCAGGAAACTGACCGCCTGGATCAGCACCGCGCTGATGATCATCTGCAGGAAGCCGCCGAAGCCGGACGCGGCCGCGACGATGCGTGCATCGCCGCCGACAATGGCGGCCTGCACGTTGGGCGCGCCGGTGCCGTTGGCCAGCGCAAGGGCGATGACCGGCACGGTGAAACTCCAGGCGCTCCACGGCAGGGCGATGCAGACGATGAGGCCCGCAAGGGTCGTCGCAACCGCGGCGACGCTTGAAAGCACGATCATGCGGTTGGTGGGCACATGCGCCGCGGCGCGGGCGGCGATGACGGAGCCGGCCAGGAAGCCGACGATGGTCGTCATGTAATAGAGCGCGTAGGTGCTGGCGGAGATGTTCAACAGGCCGATGTAGATGTACGGCGCGGAGGTCATGAACACCATGAAGATGCTGGAGATGAACGCGCCGTTCAACGCATAGCTCATATAGCGCCGATCGCGCACCAGCCCCGAGAACGCCGCGAAGATCACCGACAGATCGCGCCGGCGGCCGTGCTCGCGCAGGGTTTCGGGCAGGTAGAAGTAGATCGTCACGCTCGAGCCCAGGCCGATCACGACCAGGAGCGCAAACAGCGCACGCCAGCCGACCGCATCGTTGATGACGCCGCCCAAGGGCGGGGCGATCATCGGCGTGATGGCGGCGGCCATGGCGATGCGAGCGAGGATTTTCGCCGTATCGTGACCGGCAAAAGCATCACGCACGATCGCCCGCGGCAACACCATGTTGACCGACGTGCCGAACGCGGTGACGACGCGGCCGAAGATCAAGACCGGCAAGGTGGGTGCGAACAGGCAAATCACGCTGCCGAAGGCGAACACCAGCATGCCGGCCAGGAACACGCGGCGGCGGCCGTAGTTGTCGGCCAGCGGCCCGAAAATCAATTGCGCGAGCCCATAGACGATGAAGCCCAGGCTGACCATCAACTGCACCGCGCTGGGGCTGGCGCGGAAGTCTTCCTGAATCGTCGGCAAGGCCGGCAGCACAATCTGCAGCGAGATGTTGCCGAGCAGGCTGAGCGCAATGAGGACGGGAACCAACCGGGCCTGCGCCGTGGGCGTGAGTGCGGTCAAATTCGCACCGGCGTAGCGAGTAACGGCAAAGACAACATGCGGAGCCGAAAGTTAAGGCGCGGGGACCCCCCTGCGGCGGGCGAATTCACGCTTGAGGTGACAGTTTTGTCAGGCGCATGCCCGATTTGCGACACATTTTCCGGCCTATATTCCACTCACTGCAAGGGCACTGCCCCGTGTCCCTTGCAAGACTTGGCGACCTCGGTGGACCGTCCCGACCGGCCCCCCCTCCCCCAACGGTGTGGCGGTCCACCACTCGCCTTCTCCCGCGCGCCGGGCCGGTTTCTCACGCTTTATCTTGCGGTTGATTGCACCCTGCCTCATACCAGGGCATCATAAGACTGCAATAAGACCGAAAGGGTCGTGCGCGTTACGTATGAAGGTCTCGCGGCAGAAAAATCAGGTCTCGGAGCAATCCGTCATGGACCGCCTGCGGGACGTCGGCCTGCGGCCCACGCGTCAACGCATGGCGCTGGCGCACCTGCTGTTCTCCCCGGGCGACCGCCATGTGACGGCGGAAGCGCTGTTTTCGGAGGCAAAGGCGGCGCGCGTGCATGTGTCGCTGGCGACCGTTTACAACGCGCTGCATGATTTCACCGCCAAGGGGCTGTTGCGGGAGATCTCGCTCGACACGGAGCGCTCCTACTTCGACACCAACATCGGCGATCACCATCATTTCTATTTCGAGCGCACCGGCCGGTTGGAAGACATTCCGGGGGACGCGGTGCAGATCTCCAATCTGCCCGACGCCCCGCATGGTGCGACCGTCACACGCGTGGATGTCATCATCCGCGTGGATGGATAAGTTTCGTTCGCGTCTTGCGAACGGCTCGCAACCTTTAGAATCATTCTAGTTGCCTTGACGGGTGGCCGTACGCCCGTTTACAAAACCAGCAGTTCGAAACGGCGCGGCCAGCGCGTCGCCACAGACGAACGCGCTCCAATTCCGCAGGAGAGACATATGAGCCAGCTTAAGGGATCCAAGACCGAAGCCAACCTGAAGGCCGCGTTCGCGGGCGAAAGCCAGGCGAACCGCCGCTACCTCTACTTCGCCCAGAAGGCGGACGTGGAAGGCCAGAACGAAGTCTCCGCACTGTTCCGCTCCACCGCCGAAGGTGAAACCGGGCACGCCCACGGCCACCTCGACTATCTGGCCGAGGTCGGCGATCCGGCGACCGGTCTTCCGATCGGCGACAGCAAGCTGAACCTGAAGGCCGCGGTCGCGGGCGAAACCCACGAGTACACCGACATGTACCCGGGCATGGCGAAAGCCGCGCGCGAAGAGGGCTTCGACGAGATCGCCGACTGGTTCGAGACTTTGGCGAAGGCCGAGAAGTCTCATGCCGGACGGTTCCAGAAGGCGCTCGACAGCCTCTAATCTAAAGCTGATCTGAAGCCGGCCGGCCGCGCGTATAAATTCGCAGGTCGGCCGGTTTTATTTTGCGAGGACGCGATATGCGTGAAGGCAGTCTCGAAGCACCCACCCGGCATGTCATCGACTGGCAGAACCCGGATTTCATCGACCCGGTGAAACTCGACGCCGAAGTGCGCCGGCAGTTCGACGTGTGCCATGGCTGCCGCCGCTGCTTCAATCTGTGCGACGCGTTCCCGCGCCTGTTCGATCTGGTGGATGCCACCGGCGAAGACGAAATCCATTCGGTGAAGAGCGAAGACTTCAAGGGCGTCATCGACCTGTGCACCCTGTGCGACATGTGCTTCCTGACGAAGTGCCCGTATGTGCCGCCGCACGCATTCAATCTCGACATCCCGCACCTGTTCCTGCGCTATCGCATGGCGGAGAACGCTAAACACGGCGTCAACTTCTTCGACGAGCAACTGACAGACACCGACCGCAACGGCAAGCTGTTCGGCGCGATGCCGGGCCTGGCGAACTGGGCGACGAGGCGCGGCAATGCGCTGACACGGCCGGCGATGGAAGCGATCGCCGGGGTCGATGCGAAAGTTGAGCTGCCGAAGTACACCGGCAAGACGTTTGTCGCGCGGGCGAAGGATGCCCCGCCGCAGATCAATGCGGCTGCACCCGCGCACGGGCGCAAAGTTGCGATCTACGCGACGTGTTTCTCCAACTACAACAATCCGGAGATCGGCACGGCGACATTGGCCGTGCTTGCGCACAACGGCGTGGATGCGAAGGCGGTGTATCCCGGCTGCTGCGGCATGCCGAAACTGGAGCAGGGCGAGATCGCCGACGTGGCGCGCCGCGCCAAGGAAGTTTCCGCCGAACTGAAGAAAGAGATCGACGCGGGCCGCGACATCGTCGCCCTGGTGCCGTCTTGCGCGCTGATGCTGAAGTTCGAGTGGCCGCTGATCCTGCCGGACGATCCCAATGTGAAGGCAGTGTCGCGGGCGACCTACGATGTGGCGGAATACATCGTCGATATCGCGAAAAAAGAAGGCCTCGCGCCGGGCCTGAACGCGGTGCCGGGCGGCGTGTCGCTGCACCTGGCGTGTCATGCGCGCGCCCAGAACATGGGCGCCAAGGGTGCGGAGATGCTGCGCCTGATTCCGGATACGGACGTAAGCGTCGTGGAGCGCTGCTCGGGCCACGGCGGTAGCTGGGGGGTGAAGAAGGGCAACTTCGACGTCGCCACAAAGTTCGCCAAGCAGACCGTCAAGCGCGTGGCGGACGGCAAGAAGACCTATCTCGCCTCGGAATGTCCGCTGGCGGGTAAGCATCTCGCGCAAGGGATGGAGACGGTGGATCCGACGAGCCCGCAGGCGAGCGGTTCGCTCCACCCGATCCAGATCCTTGCGAAGTCATATGGACTGTAAGCCAATGGCCCGCGTGATCACCGCCGCCGATCTGATGCCCATGGAAGCGTATGGGAAAATCCGCCGCGAGCACCGCAAGAAGCTGGTGGAGATGAAGCGCAACCGGCGCATCAACATCGGCCCGTACGTCACGCTGTACTTCGAGAGCTACGACACGATGTGGGCGCAGGTGCACGAGATGCTGTTCATCGAGCGCGGCGGCGAAGCGCAGGTGGAGGGCGAGTTGGCCGCGTACAACCCGCTGATCCCGCGCGGCGATGAGTTGGTTTGCACCATGATGATCGAGATCGAGGACGAAGCCGTGCGGCGGCGCGTGCTGGCACAGCTGGGTTATATCGAGGACACGGTGTTCCTGAAGCTCGGCGCGGACAAAGTGATCGCCGTGCCCGAGGACGACATCGACCGCACGACCGAAGGGGGCAAGACGTCCTCGGTGCATTTCCTGCGGTTCGCGTTCACGCCGGCGCAGAAGGCGGCGTTCAAGGCGGCGGGCGCAGAAGTGATCGCCGGCGTCGGCCACGCCAAGTACGCCCATATGGCGGTGCTGCCGGAAGAAATGCGCAGCAGCCTGGCGGGCGACTTTAACTAGCTACTCGACCGTCTCGTCCGGATAGACGCCCCAGAGCTGGTCGCGCTTGAGCCAGCCCTGGAGGCCATTGACCTCGACACGGCAGAATGGCCCGGCCGGGCAACGCTGAACGTTGACGATCACGCCTTGCTCCAGGCTCGCGACCTGTTCGGCGGTATCGGCATTGGTGCGGCGCAGCGCCTGCGTGCCGCCCTTCACCATGCCGGTGCGGCGGCCGGTGAGCATGCTTTGATGGACCCAGCCTTCGCTACCGCCGGGATCGCGGATACGGCGCCAGGTGTCGAACTCCGCCACCACTTCCACCGGCAGGTGCCGGCGCTGGTAGACCCAATCCACCGGGTAGCGCACGCCCGGGCCGGTGCGCATGTTGATCGGATTGGTGAGCAGCGAGACAAAGCGCGGCAGCGGCAGGCCGGCGGGCTCGGCCTTGGCGCCGGCTTCTTTGACCTCTTCATCGACATCGGCGGTGGTGGGTGCAGCGGGCGGTGCCGGCGCTGGCGCGGGAGTGGGAGTGGGAGTGGGCTTGGCGGGAACCGCTTTCGCGGCCGGGTCGGCTTTGGGTCGTGCGCCTTTTGCCGGGGGTGCCTTGTTTTCGGCCTTCGCCGCCGGGGGTTTTTTGACGGCGTCTTGCGCGCTCGCAATTCCCCCGGGCGCGCCCACACACGCGAGCACCGCCATGATCAACCGCAACCTCAATCGAGCGCCCCGCAAACGATCCCCGCAGCCGCAGTACATATGTGTTCTTTTTTGCCTTGGTTTGCCCGCTTTGGCAACGCGCCACACCAGTGCCGGGGGCGGGCCGCTGGACAAGGTTGGAGGCGGCTGGTAGGCGTACGCGGAACGGCCGTTTCGTCAGGACAAGCCTCGCCCATGTCGCGGACCAAGCCGACTGTCGTGGTCACCCGCAAGCTCCCCGACACCGTCGAGACGCGGATGATGGAGCTGTTCGACGTTCGCTTGAACGTGGACGACCATCCCTTCACCACGGACGAACTGATCGCCACCAGCGCCATGTGCGACGTTCTGGTGCCGACCCTGACCGACGTGCTCAGCGCCGAGGTGATCGCCAAGTTCAATCCGCGGCTGAAGATGATCGCCAACTTCGGCAACGGCGTCGATCACATCGACGTCACGGCCGCGCAAGCCCGCGGCATCATGGTCTCCAACACCCCCGACGTGCTGACCGACGACACCGCCGACATGACCATGGCGCTGATCGTCGGCGTGCCGCGGCGCCTGGTGGAAGGCGCGCGGATGATCCGCGAGGATCGCTTCACCGGGTGGACCCCGACCCACATGCTCGGCCATCGCCTCGCGGGCAAGCGGCTGGGCATCATCGGCATGGGCCGCATCGGCACCGCCGTGGCGCGGCGCGCCCGCGGCTTCGGCATGACCGTGCATTATCACAACCGGCGGCGCTTGCAGCCGGAGCTGGAAGCGGAGGTCGAGGCGACCTATTGGGAGAGCCTCGATCAGATGCTGGCGCGGATGGACATCGTCACCATCCATTGCCCGCATACCCCGGCGACTTTCCACCTGCTGTCGGAGCGGCGCCTGAAGCTGTTGAAGCCGTCGTCCTATGTGATCAACACCGCCCGCGGCGAAATCGTCGACGAGAAGGCGCTGATCAAGCTGCTGCAGGACGGCAAAATCGCCGGTGCGGGGCTGGACGTGTTCGAACACGAACCGGCGGTGAATCCCAAGCTGCTCGCCATGAACAACGTCACCCTGCTGCCGCACATGGGCTCCGCCACCATCGAGGGGCGCATCGCCATGGGCGAGAAGGTGATCATCAATATCCGCGCCTTCGCCGATAGCCACGCGCTGCCGGACCGGGTTCTGCCCACCCATACCTGACCGGCCCATGGGCCCGGTTATTCTGCCGATCCCCTATCGCGATCCGCTGGTGGCCTTTGCGCCGCTGGCGAAAACACCCATGGCGGTGTTGCTCGACAGCGCGCTTGCGACCGCGCAGGCCCGCGCGAGTTACATCGCCATCGATCCGCGCCATGTCATCCGCGCCGGGGCGCATCCCTGGCAACACGATCCGTTCGCGGCCGTTGCCGACGCCCTGGGCGCAAAACGAGAGTCCGTCGATCTGCCCGTGCCGTTCACCGGCGGCGCAATCGGGCTGTTTTCCTATGAGCTCGGCGGCGTCCTTGAGACGTTGCCGCCACCCAAAGCACAGATGTTTGCCGACGACATGGTGGTGGGCCTCTACGACCTGGTCGCCGCGTTCGATCACGCCTCGCGCCGCGCCTGGGTGATTGCCCGCGGACCCGATGCGATGGAGCGCGCCACCGCATTGGTACGCCGGTTGGGCACCGCGCCCCTGCCGCCCGCGCCGGGACCGGTGCAGGCGACGTGGCGCGCGGAAACCTCGCAGACCCAGCACGAAGCCAATGTGCGCGCGGCGATCGACTTCATCCGGGCCGGCGATATCTTCCAGGCCAATATCACGCAGCGGTTCATCGCCGCCACGCCGGGAAGGCTCGACTGGTTCGGGGTTTATCGTCGTTTGAGAACGCGCGCGCCGGGGCCATTCAGCGCGTTCCTCAATTTTGAAGGCGTGCGGCTGCTGGCGGTGTCGCCGGAGCGTTTTCTGAGGGTGTCGCGCAACGGTGCTGTCGAAGCCCGCCCGATCAAGGGCACACGCCCGCGCGGACAAGAACCCAAGAGCGATATGGCGTTTGCCCGGGAGCTACGCGCAAGCGCCAAGGATCGCGCCGAGAATCTGATGATCGTCGACCTGCTGCGCAACGATCTCGGCCGGGTGTGCGAACCCGGGTCGATCACGGTGCCTGTGCTGCAGGGCCTGGAGAGCTTCCCCACGGTGCATCACTTGGTGTCGGTGGTGACCGGGCAGTTGCGGAAAGAGGCCTCCGCCGTCGACTTGTTGCGGGCGTGTTTCCCCGGCGGCTCGGTCACCGGCGCGCCGAAGATCCGGGCGATGGAGATCATCCATCAGCTCGAAGCCGGGCCGCGCGGGCCCTATTGCGGCACCATCGCTTGGGTTGGCTTTGACGGCGCGATGGACTCCTCTATCGTCATCCGGTCCTTGGTAGGGGATGACATGCATATATATGCGCAAGCCGGTGGAGGCATTGTGGCGGATTCCGATCCCGCGCTCGAGTACGCGGAAAGCCTGGTGAAGGCGGCGCCGATGCTGGCGGCCTTGAACGGCGCAGCCTTATGAAAGTCAGCCTGAACGGCGTGATTGCTGAAGCGGACGCGGCGCGGATCGACCCGCGCGACCGCGGGCTGACGCTGGGCGACGGGGTGTTCGAGACCATCGCCGTGCGGCGCGGCAAGGCGCCGAAGCTGGCGGCGCATCTGGCGCGCATGCGCAACGGACTGGCGACCATCGGGCTGGCGCTCGCCATCGACGACATGACGCTGGGCGGATGGATGGCGGACCTGTTGATGGACGCGGGGATGGCCGATGCGGCCCTGCGCCTGACCGTGACCCGCGGCATGGGCGCGCGGGGCATCGTGCCACCGGCGTCGGGGCATCCGACCGTGATGATCACGGTGAGCCCGCTGTCGCCGCCGGGCGGGCCGGCGCGGGTGATCATCGCCACCGGCACGCGGCGCAACGAACATTCCCCCACCAGCCGCATCAAGTCCCTGGGCTATCTCGACAACATCATCGCTCGACAGGAAGCCTCGGACCGTGCGGCCGACGATGCGCTGATGCTCAACACGGCGGGCCATCTCGCCTGCGCAACCGTGGGCAACGTGTTCCTGCTGATCGATGGCGGGTTGCTGACGCCGCCGGTGACCGACGGCGCCCTGCCCGGCATCGCGCGGGCGGACGTGATCGCCCTGACCAAAGCCGAGGAGCGCACGATTACACACGAGATGATGGAGCGGGCCGCGGAAGCCTTCATCACGAATGCCCTGGGCCTACGGCCGATCATCGCGATCAACGGCGCACCGGTGGGCGACGGCACGGTGGGGTTGATCACGCAGCTGGTGGCGACGCGGGTGTAGGGCGCGGTGCGCCCACGCCTCTAACCCGCCGGCTTTTTGCAGCTTTCGTTGATGGCGCGGTAGGCCGCCGGGAAGCCGGTGAGGGTGAACATATCGGTGGTGGGGGTCTTGCGGTTGGAGACGCCCTTCGCCGTGAGGCTGACGGCTTTGGTCATCGCCTGGACGATCTGCTTATCGGTCGCAGCGTCGCGCGCCCAGGCGCGGTCGCTGCTGGTGAACAGAGCATAGGACTTGCCGCCGACGTTGACCGCCACATCCGAATCCGGCTGGTACTGATACCCCGCGACAACCGACACCACATCGAACGCCTTTTCCGCCGGGCGATGGGTGACCGTGAGCATGACGTCGCCGCGGGCCTTGTAGTCGCCTTCGGTTTTGCCCGGCTTCAACACCGCATAACAGATCGGCTTACCGGCTTCCGAGCTGGTGTAAGCCGTCCACTTGCCGAAGGTGCCCAGCGGCTTTGCCTCGGGTGCTGCGGCCTGTGCCGCCGGCAACGCCAAAAAACCGACAATCAAAAACGGAGCGAACAAAAACGGAGCGAGACGCATGGTCGCGTTAACCTTTCGCGCGTTGAATAAAGTGATTCTGCGGAAGCGCGGACGGCGATGCAAGCGTCTCAGGTGTCGAGGTCTTCGTTGTCCCGCTCCGCCAGGGCAACTTCCGCGAGCGGGGCTGCGTCGCGATAGCGGGTGAGTTGGTTGAGCTCCGCGCCGCCGGGCATCACCGGCCGGGCAGCGAAACGGCGCGTGCTGATCATACGATCGTACATCACCAGGGCACCGGCAATGCCGACGTTCAGGCAGAAGCGCGTCGGAATCTTGATGATGTGATCGCAGCGCGCCACCAGCGCCGGGGACAGGGAGCTGCGCTCCGGCCCCATGACGTAAGCCGCGCAGCGCGGATGGGTAAAGCTGGGCAGTTCAACCGAATCGTCCATCAGCTCCACGCCGACGAGGGCGCAGCCCTTGGGCATCAACATCTCGCCCACCGATGGGAAACTGTAGAACGGCAGATTGGAGAGAGCGGACGAGGTGTCGGATTGCCCGATCTCGGACTTGCGATATGTGGCGGCGATGGTGAACACGAAGCTCGCATCGAAGGCGTGCGCGCTGCGGAACAGATTGCCGACGTTGAAGGGTTTGTTGATGCCCTCCACACCAATGCCGAAATATCCACGCATGATCTAACTCGTCAGGGCCTTGAGGTTCTTGAAAGCGTCGAGCGCGCCGGGATTGGCGAGCGCTTCGATATTCTGCACGGGACGGCCATGCACGACCTCGCGCACGGCCAGTTCCACCAGCTTGCCGGACTTTGTGCGCGGCAGCTCCGGCACGGCAATCACCTTCGCCGGCACGTGGCGCGGCGAGGCGCCGTCTTTGATGCTGGCCTTGATCGTTTTGACCAGGGCGTCGGTCAGGTCCACGCCCGATTTCAGCACGACGAACAGGACGACGCGCACATCGTTGTCCCATTCCTGGGCGATGGCGAGCGCTTCCTGCACATCCGGCAGCGCTTCCACCTGGCGATAGATCTCCGCCGTGCCGATCCGCACGCCGCCGGGGTTGAGGGTGGCGTCGGAACGGCCGGTGACGAGAAACCCGCCGGTGGGCGTGCGTTCCGCCCAATCGCCGTGGGTCCACACGCCCGGGAAACGCTCGAAATACGTGGCGCGAAAACGCGACCCATCCTTGTCGTTCAGGAAGCCGAGCGGCATGGAGGGCAGCGGGTTGAGGCACACAAGCTCGCCTTTCGCGCCGACGACGGTGTTGCCGGCGTCGTCAAACACGCGCACATCCATGCCAAGGCCGGCGCATTGCAGCTCGCCGCGCCGCACCGGCAAGATCGGCGCGGCCTGGATAAAGGCTGAGACGATATCGGTGCCGCCAGAGATCGAGGCGAGGTGCACGTCGCGCTTCACCGCGTCATAGATGAAGTCGTAGGACGCGGGAATCAGGGGTGCGCCGGTAGAGACGATGGTGCGCAGGGCGGAAAGATCGTTCGCATCGCCGGGACGCAAGCCCGATTTCTTCACCGCGTCGAGGAATTTCGGCGAGGTGCCGAAGAAGGTGCATTTCTCGGCCGCGACATAGGCCCACAGCGCATTGGCGTCGGGATGGAACGGCGAGCCGTCGAACAGCAACAGGGTGGCTTCCGACGCTAAGGCCGTGACAAGCCAGTTCCACATCATCCAGCCGCAGGTGGTGAAGTAGAACACGCGGTCGCCGGGTTTGATGTCGGCGTGATAGCGATGTTCCTTCAGGTGCTGCAGCAACGTGCCGCCGTGACCGTGGACGATGCACTTCGGCACACCCGTCGTGCCTGAAGAGAACAGGATGAAAAGCGGGTGATTGAACGGCACGCGCTCAAACGACAGACGGCCGGGTGGGAACGGCGCCACCGCGTCGTCCCACCACACCGTGTGCGGCATATCGCGCAGGATCGCCGGGCCGTCTTTCAGGAACGGGGCGACAATTACCTTCTCCAGGTTCGTCAGCCGCGCGGCGATGGCCTTCACGCGCGCGAGCAGCGAGATCGTCTTGCCGGCATAGGCGTAGCCGTCGACCGTGATCAACACCTTGGGCGTGATCTGGCCCAGGCGATCCACAGCGCCGTTCTCGCCGAAGTCCGGCGAGGCGGAGGCGAACACCGCGCCGAGCGAGGTTGTGGCCAGCATCGCGATGATGGTTTCCGGGCAGTTCGGCATGTAAGCCGCGACCCGGTCGCCCTTCTCCACGCCGGCGGCCTGCAAAGCCTGCTTCAAGCGCGAGACCGCATCGCAGAGCTTGCGGTAGGTGAAGCGCCGCGTGCGCCCATCCTCGGCACGGAAGACAATCGCTTCGGCATCGGCGGCGCGCGGGCGCAGGAGATTTTCCGCGTAGTTGATCCGCGCCTCTGGGAAGAAGCGCGCCTTGAGCATGTCCGCGCCATCGGTGAGGACCGTTCCGCCCGGATCGCCGCGCACGCCGCAGACGTCCCACAGGTGGCGCCAGAACCGATCGGTGTGCGCGAGGCTCCACCGATGGAGCGATTCATAGTCGGTGATGGTCGCGCCGAAGGTCTTGTTGAGGCTTGCGATCAGCGCGGTCATGTTCGACGCCGCTATGCGTTGCGGCGAGGGCTGCCATACAATCTCTGGCATGACGGAATCTTGCGCGCTCATGGCTGCACAGGTATCACAGCCGCTGCTGTGCCCAAAGTGCTTCCGCGCGGCACATGACCTAATATAGCGCGAGATGTCCGAACCCCTCGTTCCGCCGCCCGTGATCGCATCCGTCAAGGATGGCGTCGCACCGATCGACAACATGCGCGGCGCGCGGTGGATGATTGCCGCCTCGTTGTGCTTCGCTGTGACCATCGTGCTGGTGAAGCGGCTCGGCACGGAGTTCGCGGCGCCCGAGATCGCGTTCATCCGCTCGCTTTTTGCGGTGACGTTCGTCGTGCCGTTCCTGGCGCGGCAAGGCCTTGGCGCCTTCCGGACAAAAAGCCCGGGCATGCATCTGGTGCGGGTGGCGTGTGTCGCGGTGGGGATGAACCTCGGCTTTTACGCCGCCATACACCTGCCGATCGCAACCGCGTCGGCGTTAAGTTTCACGCGACCGCTGTTCATGATCGTGCTGGGCATGCTGGTGCTCGGCGAGATCGTGCGCTGGCGGCGCGGCGTGGCGACGGTGGTGGGATTTGCCGGCGTGATCATCATGCTGGGGCCGACGGATTTGGGTTCATCGCTGCCGGCACTGGCCGCCTTGGCGGCCGCCGCCGCTGCGGCCTGTTCGGTGTCGGTGGTGCGGCGGCAAGCCGCAATCGACGGACCCGGCACGGTGATGGCGTGGTTTTCCGTCGGTGCGGCGGTGTTGTGCCTTTTTCCCGCCATCCCGGTATGGGAGACGCCGCAAACGCTGGCGCAGTGGGCGTTGTTGGCCGGCGTTGGCATCATGTCGTCGCTGGCGCAGTACCTGATGATCAACGCCTATATCCACGGCGAGGCGACGGTGCTGAACCCGATCGACTACAGCCAGATCATCATGACGGCGGTCATGGGGTACTTCATGTTCGGCGAAGTGCCGAGCCTGTGGACCTGGGCGGGGGCCGCGATCATTGTGGCTTCGACTCTCTACATTCTCTTGCGCGAGCAGGCCCTGGCACGCAACGCGGCCTAGGCTTTCGCGGCCTCGTCCATGAAGCGCGCGAGGGCGATGTCCTGCGCGCTGACCCCGCCGCAGTCGTGGGTGGAGAGTGTGACGTCGACCTTGTTGTAGACGTTGAACCACTCGGGATGATGGTCCATCTTCTCCGCCGTGAGGGCGCAGCGGCTCATGAATCCGAAAGCGGCATTGAAGTCGCGGAATTTGAAGCTGCGCTGGATGGCGTCACGACCGGGAACATCCGTCCAGGCCGGAAGCGTGGCGAGAGCTTCGGCGCGTTGCGCCGGCGTGAGTTTCGAGACCATGAGAGGCAGGCTCCTTGGATAAGCCGATTTCACCGCCGACGCTGCAGGAGATCGACACGCTCGCGCGGGCGGCGCTGGCGAGCTTACCCGAGGTGTTCCAGTCGTTCACCACGGGCGTTGTGCTGCAGGTGGCCGAGTTCCCCGACGACGAGGTGTGCGAGCAGATGCAACTCGACAGCCCGTTCGACATCCTGGGCTTGTATCAAGGGATCTCGATCTCGGAACGGGGCACGGAAGCGTCGGGCACCCTGCCGGACATGGTGTTCCTGTATCGCCGGCCGATCCTCGACTACTGGGCGGAGACCGGCGAGGACCTGCGCCATGTGGTGCGCCACGTGCTGATACACGAGATCGGCCATCACTTCGGCCTGTCGGATGCGGACATGGACGCGATCGAAGCGGAAGCCGACGTTGAAGATGCACGCGGCGCGTGACGAAGATGCACGCGGCGCGTGACGCTTAGGCAGCCGCAGCGAGCAGTGCGGCGACATAGGCCGGCACTGTCGTCGATGCGGTGCCGTAGTGCGATTCTTCAAATTGCGAGGCGCCGCGGGATGGTTCGAGATTGATCTCGACCGTGTGAGCGGCGCCGAGGCGTCGCACCAGCTTCACGAAGCCGGCGGCCGGGTAGACGTTGCCCGACGTGCCGATAGAGATGAACAGATCGCAGGTGCTGAGGGCGGCCTGGATGCGATCCAGCTCCAGCGGCATCTCGCCGAACCATACGACGTGGGGCCGCAAACCGCCGGGTGCGCCGCAGCCTGCACATTCATCGGCGGTCGACATGTCGCCGTCCCACGGGACCACATGCCCGCACCCATTGCAGCGCGCCTTGGAATGAACGCCGTGCATATGGATGAGCCGCGTGGAGCCGGCGCGCTCGTGCAGGGAGTCGACATTCTGGGTGACGATCAGCATATCGCCAGGCCACTCGCGTTCCAGTCGCGCGAGGGCGAGGTGCGCGGGATTCGGTGCGACCGCAGCGGTGCGGTGGCGGGCGCGGCGCATGTTGTAGAACGCGTGGACCGCGTCTGGGTCGCGCGCGAAGGCTTCGGGCGTGGCAACATCCTCCACGCGCACTTTCGCCCAGATACCGTCAGGATCGCGAAAGGTCTCCAGGCCGCTTTCTTGCGATATGCCCGCACCGGTGAGGATGACGATGCGGCCGTCGCGCGGCGGAACATGAGCAAGGGAGAGGACGTCTTGCATCGGCGAGGCGACTGGCTCATATCGGCAGTGGAAATGTCAGTCTAAGTGGATCGGCCATGACCCAAAAGGAGATTCCCGGTTTGGGCCCGCGCCTGTATCGGGTGCTGTTCGTCTGCACGGGAAACATCTGCCGTTCGCCAACGGCGGAAGCGGTGTTCCGTCACATGGCGGAACAGGCCGGCGTGAGCGCCAGCATCGGCATCGATTCCGCAGGCACCCATGACTATCACGTCGGCGATCCGCCGGATGCGCGCTCAGTGGCCGCAGCAAAAACGCGCGGGTTCGACATGAGCGCGCTGCGGGCCCGCAAAGTGCGGCGCGACGATTTCAATGTGTTCGATCTCATCCTCGCCATGGACAGCGATCATCACGCGCACTTGATGGCGCTGCGGCCCAACGATGCGAAGGCCGAGGTGAGGTTGTTTCTCGACTATCACCCGGAGAAGCGCGTGCGCGACGTGCCGGATCCCTATTACGGCGGGCCAGAGGGATTCGCCCATGTGCTCGACCTGATCGAAGCGGCGAGCGCATCCCTGCTCGCCGAGATCAAGCGCGGCCTGTGAGCGATCTGGACGCCCGCGTCGCAGCTGCCCTGGGCAGCAAGGTAACCGCCACACGCAGTTTGAGCGGCGGGTGCATCGCCGACGTGCGCCACCTGACGCTTGCCGACGGCCGCGAGATCGTGGCCAAGCGCGGCACCGGCATGGCGCTGGAAGCGCGCATGCTCGGCTATCTTGCCGAACACAGCCGGGTGCCCGTGCCCCGCGCACTGCTGGCGGCGGATGACCTGCTGCTAATGGACTACATTGCGGCCGGCGACGCGATCGACGATGCGGCGGAATATGACGCGGCGGAGAAGATCGCCGCCCTGCACAGCATCACCGCGCCGACCTTTGGACTTTCGTTCGAGACCGTGATCGGCGGCTTGGCCCAGCCCAATGCACGGGCACGCTCCTGGCGGACGTTCTTCCGCGACCGGCGGCTGATGCACATGGCCCAGGAGGCGCTAAGCGCAAAGCGCCTCCCGGAGTCCGTGATGACGCGACTGACCAAGCTGGCCGATCACCTCGACCGCTGGATCGCGGATGACGCGGAGCCGGGCTTGATCCACGGCGACCTATGGGGCGGCAATATATTAGTACGCGCCGGCCGATTGGTCGGCCTGGTGGACCCGGCGATTTCCTATGCCGATCCGGAGTTCGAGCTGGCGTTCACGACGCTATTCAACACCTTCGGCAAGGCGTTCTTCGCCCGGTACAACGAACTGCGGCCGATCGCGCCGGGGTTCTTCGAGGAGCGGCGCGATCTTTACAATCTCTATCCGCTCCTGGTGCATGTGCGCCTGTTCGGCGGCTCCTACGTCAGCGACGTAGAGCGGATTCTCAAGCGATTCGGACACTAACCGCATGCCGAGAGAGCCCGGCCCTCTGGCCTCTGTGTGCAGCGCATGATACTTGTGCCCCTTGAACGGGCGGCCATGCCGCGCCGGATTTCGGGATTGGCGACGAGGGTCTTATGGCAGTCAGCAAAACCTATGCCTCATCCGTGGAGGCCCTGGCCGGGCTGCTACACGATGGGATGACAATCATGTCCGGCGGGTTCGGGCTGTGCGGCATTCCTGAAGCCCTGATCGACGCGGTGAAGGAATCGGGGGCGAAGAACCTGACCGTGATCTCCAACAACGCAGGCATCGACGGGGTCGGCCTGGGCAAGCTGCTGGAGACCCGGCAGATCGCGAAGATGATCAGTTCCTACGTCGGCGAGAACGCGACCTTCGCCAAGCAGTACCTGGCCGGCGAGCTGCAGATTGAGTTCAACCCGCAAGGCACCCTGGCGGAACGCATCCGCGCCGGCGGCGCGGGCATTCCCGCCTTCTTCACGCGCACGGGCGCAGGAACGAAGGTGGCGGAAGGAAAGGAAGTGCGTGAGTTCGACGGCCATCAGTACGTGATGGAGCGCTCGCTGTTCGCGGATATCGCCCTGGTGCATGCCTGGAAGAGCGATAAGGAAGGCAACCTCGTCTACAACATGACGGCGCGGAACTTCAATCCGATGATGGCGACGGCCGCAAAGGTCACCATCGCGGAAGTCGAGGTGCTGGTGGAGAACGGCGAGATCAATCCCGACCACATCATCACGCCGGGTATTTTCGTTCACCGCATCGTCAAGCTCGACACTGTGGTGAAGCGCATCGAACAGCGGACCGTGCGCAAGCGCGCCGCGGCGGAATAAGGAACGCATTATGGCCTGGGATCGCGATCAGATGGCTGCCCGCGCCGCGCAGGAATTGCGCGACGGGTTTTATGTCAACCTCGGCATCGGCATCCCGACGCTGGTGGCCAATCACGTGCCGCCCGGCATGTCGATCCAGCTGCACAGCGAGAACGGCATGCTCGGCATGGGGCCGTTCCCGTTCGAGGGCGAAGAGAACGCCGACCTCATCAATGCCGGCAAGCAGACGGTGACGACGTTGCCGTCCACCAGCTTCTTCGACAGCGCGTTGTCGTTCGCGATGATCCGCGGCGGGCACATTCAGCTGTCGATCCTCGGCGCGCTGCAGGTTGCCGATAACGGCGATCTGGCAAACTGGATGATCCCCGGCAAGATGGTGAAGGGCATGGGCGGCGCTATGGATCTGGTCGCCGGCGTGCCGCGCGTGGTGGTGCTGATGGAACACACCGCCAAGGGCGAAGCCAAGATCCTGAAGAAGTGTACGCTGCCGCTGACCGGTGCCGGCGTGGTGAATCTGATCGTCACGGATCTCTGCGTGATGGAAGTCGGACGGCCCGGCCTGACGCTGATCGAGCTTGCGACCGGCGTGACCGTTGATGAAGTGCGCGCGAAGACCGAGCCGACATTCAATGTGAAGGCGGACCTGAAGGTCGCCTAGAGCGCCATCGGCGCCAGCTCGTAGTCTGCGAGCGGCATGTAGACCGAGCCGCCCTTGCCCATGCGACTCTCGAACAGGGTGAACCGTTCGATGGTCCATGGTCCGGCGCGGAACAGACTGTTGCCCTCGATGAAATTCTGCAGGCGATGGGCGTCGGCGTGCGCAAAGCGCGCGAGCGTGATGTGGGGCGTGAACTTGCGCCCTTCCGGCGGCTGACCGGCGCGCACGACGGCGGACTCGATCTTCGCTTGCAGAAAATTCAGCGGCTCCGACGGATTGACGCCGACCCACAGGGCTTTGGCCTTGGGGCCTTGGCCGAAGGTGCCCACCCCTTGCAGATGAAGATCGAAGCCCGGTGCGGTGACTTGGGCCAGCATTTCGTCGATGTCTTCGGCTTCGCCGCGCTGGACTTCGCCGATGAACCGCAGCGTCACATGCATGTTGGCGGGGTCGACCCAGCGCGCGCCGGGTAATCCGCTTTGGAAAATCGCCAAGCGGTTGGCGAGCGTTTCCGGAACGCCGATGCCGACGAACAGCCGCATTATCTGTGCTTGGCTTCCGCCTGCGCGATCAGCTTCTCGGTCAATGGCAGGATGCCTTTCACCATGATCGCCACGCCGCTCGGCGCAGGGTGCATACCGTCTGCCTGATTGAGCTCCGGCACCGCGACAACGCCTTCTAGGAAGAAGGGGTAGAACAGCACGCCGGTCTCCTTCGCGACGGTGGCGAAGGCGCCGGCATAGCGTTTGCCGTAGTCGCGGCCGAGGTTCGGCGGCGCGACCATTCCCGCCATCAACACGGGAATGTTCTCCTGCCGCAGGCGTGTGACGATCTTGCGCAGGTTCGCTTCCGTGACCGCTGGGTCCACGGCCCGCAGGCCGTCGTTGGCGCCGAGTGCCAGAATGACAGCGTCGGGCTTCGAGGCGAGCGACCAGTCCAAGCGGCTGACGCCGCCGCTGGTGGTGTCGCCGGAGATGCCGGCATTGATGACGGTCACGTTGTCGTGACCTTTGGCTTTCAAAGCCCGTTCGAGCTGTGCGGGGAATGCCTGCTTGATGTCGTCGAGACCATAGCCAGCAGTGAGGCTATCGCCGTAAGCGAGAATCTTAATTGGCTCCGCAGCAATTGCGGACGGACCGGAAAACACCAATATCGCCGTGACGAAGGCCAAGGCTATCGTTACGTGCTTGGTTACGGGCCGCTTACACGCTTGGTCTGCCGTCGACTGTCTTTGCGTGTTACGCCTGCGCAGCAATAAGTGGAGCATCTTCAGCGTCATGACGCGACTTTCAGTCGATCCGGCTGCCATCCAACTCGACGGCGTCCATCTTACTTTGGAGGGGCCGGCCGGGCCGGTCAACATCCTGCGGGGTGTCGATTTGTCCATCCAGCAAGGTGCGGCGGTCGGCGTCATCGGGCCGTCCGGCTCGGGCAAAACCACCATGCTGATGGTGATCGCAGGCCTTGAGCGCGTGAGCAGCGGCGGGGTGCGCATCGCCGGTACGGACTATCAGAACATGGATGAGGATGCGCTGGCGCTGTTCCGCCGCGACCATATCGGCATCGTGTTCCAGCAGTTCCATCTGATCCCGACCATGAATGCCCTGGAGAACGTGGCTGTGCCGCTGGAGTTCGCCGGGCGGCGCGATGCGTTCGATCGCGCGGAGGCGCAACTGAAAGCCGTCGGCCTTGGCCATCGCTTGACGCACTATCCCGGGCAGCTATCCGGTGGCGAGCAGCAGCGCGTGGCGCTGGCGCGTGCGTTTGCGGCCGAGCCGAAGATCCTGCTGGCGGACGAGCCGACCGGGAACCTGGATGGCGCCACCGGCCATCAGATCATTGAGTTGCTTTTCGACCTGCATCGGCGGGCCAACACGACACTCGTGCTGATCACCCACGACACGTCGCTGGCGCGGCGCTGCGACCGGGTGGTGCGGATCGCCGACGGCTTGATCGCCGGCGAAGGCCTTTCCAACGCGGCCCAATAACATGCTGGCGCTTCGTCTTGCCTTGCGGGAACTGCGCGGCGGCTTGCGCGGGTTTCGCATTTTCCTCGCGTGCTTGGCACTGGGCGTGACCGCGATCGGCGGGGCTGCGTCCTTAAATGAATCCGTGAAGGCCGGGATCGACTCCAATGCGCAGCCGATCCTGGGTGGGGATTTGCAGGCGCGGCTTTCGAATGGGCCGGTGGACGAGACCAAGCTGGCCGCCATGCGCGCGGGCGGCAACGTCAGCTATCAAGTGCAATTGCGCAGCATGGCGCGTACGGAGGATGCCGCAGAGGCGGTAACCGCGCGGAGCCTGGTTGAGTTGAAGGCCGTCGATCGGGCCTATCCGCTTTACGGCGCGGTGACGTTCCAGACGCCAGGCACCCTGAGCGATCTGCTGGCAAATCGCGACGGCGTGTGGGGGACGGTGATCGAACCGTCGCTGCTGACACGGTTGAAGGTGAAGGTCGGCGATCGGATAAAAGTCGGCGATGCGACCCTGCAAGTGCGCGGCGTAATCACCGCGGAGCCCGATCGCCTGGTAACGCCCACGACATCCGGGCCGCGGGTGTTGATTTCCACTGACGCGCTGCCGGCGACCGACCTGGTACAGACCGGCAGCTTCCTGACCCACGTCTACAACATACGCGTCACCGGCAAGGAAACGGCAGACGCCTTGCGTGAGCGCCTGACCAAGCAGTTTCCGGACGCGGGCTGGCGTCTGCGCGGGCTATCGCAAGCCGCGCAAGGAATCGAGACCTTCCTCGACAACGTGACCCTGTTCCTGACGCTGGTGGGCATGACCGCGCTGCTGACCGGCGGCATCGGTGTGGCGAATGCGGTGTCGGCCTATCTCAACGGGCGCATGACCACCATCGCGACGTTGAAATGCCTGGGCGCACCGGCGGGTGTCGTGTTTGCGATGTATGCGATCCAGATCGGCATCCTCGCCCTCGGCGGGATCGCCATCGGCCTCATCATGGCCGCAACGGTGGCCCCGGTCGCGCTGTATTTCATCGGCGATCTGCTGCCGGTGAAGGCCCAACTGGGCGTGTATCCCACGGCCCTGTTCCGCGCCGCGGTGTTCGGCGTGTTGAGTGCGGCGGTCTTCGCGCTGTGGCCGCTGGCCCGCGCCCGCGACATTCCGCCGGTCGCCCTGTTCCGCAACGCGCTGGTACAGCGGGGCCGGCCGCCGCTGCGCTATATCGCGGCCCTGGTGCTGCTGGCTTGCGCCTTGGCCGGCTATACCATCCTGACGGCGGAGAATCCGCGCTTCGCCGTATACTTCGTGGCCGGGGCTGCGGTGTCGCTCGGACTGTTCCGGGCTGCAGCGAGCGGCGTGATGCGCCTTGCGACACGGCTTGTGACCAATCGCCGCGGGTTCACGGCAGGGCGACCGTCGCTGCGATTGGCCCTGGCAAACCTGTACCGCCCCGGCGCGCCGACAACGGCGGTGGTTCTGTCGCTGGGCCTGGGGCTTTCGGTGCTGGTGGCGATTGCGCTGCTGCAGACCAACCTCAACGCGCGCATCAGTACTGGTTTGCCGAGCGATGCGCCGAGCATGTTCTTCATCGACATCCAGCCGAGCCAAACAGAAGAGTTCACCAAGCTGGTCGGCGCCGTCCCGGGGGTTCACAAAGTGACCGCCGCCTCGATGATCCGCGGCCGCATCACGAAGTTGAACGGCGTTGCGGTCGAACAGGCGCAAGTCGATTCTGATGCGCGGTGGGCGGTGCGCGGCGAGCGCGGCTTGAGTCAAAGCGCGACCTTGCCGGACAATGCGAAGGTCGTTTCCGGCGACTGGTGGCCGCCGGATCACAGCGGTGAAAATCTCGTCTCGCTCGATGACGCGGTCGCCAAGGGTTTGCGCCTCGGGCTGGGCGATTCCCTGTCGGTCGATATTCTCGGCCGGGAGATCACCGCCAAGATCGCCAACCTGCGCGACGTGCGCTGGCAATCGGGCGCCATGAACTTCACGCTGATCTTCTCTCCCAACGCGCTGGCCGGCGCGCCGGGCATGTATATCGCCACGGTGAATTCCGACGCCGGGACGGAGGATAAGATCGAGCAGGCAGTGGTGGAGGCCATGCCGAACATCACCGTCGTGCAGGTGCGCGCGGCCCTGGAGATGGTGCGCGATGTGCTTGAATCGCTGTCGGTCGCGGTGCGCGTCACGGCGAGCGTTGCCTTGGCGGCAGGCGCCCTGGTGCTGGCCGGCGCGATTGCCGCAGGACATAGCCGGCGCATCTACGAAGCGGTGGTGCTGAAGGTGCTGGGCGCGACCCGCGGCGACATCCTGCGGGCGTTCGTATTCGAATACTGCTTGTTGGGGCTGGCCACCGGGATCATCGCGGCCTGTGTCGGGACGCTGTCGGCCTGGGCCATCGTCACCAATTTGATGAAGATTCCCTGGGAGATGGACGTCGCCCTTGCTGTCGAGGTGATCGTGGCTTGCGTGTTCGTCACCTTGGCAGCGGGTTTTTCAGGGACGTGGCGGGCGCTTGGCACCAAGGCCGCACCGCTGCTGCGCAATGAATAGACCTATTCTCATGGTGGGCAATCAAGTCCTTGTGAGAACAGGCGAAATTTAAGCTGCAGCCACGTTACACCACTGCCATTCACGCCGATTTCGGTTGCGTGGCGAGCCGTTGCTCCCAATATAGCTTCCACGCACGCGGACCTCGCGCGCGAGGGTTTTTCATGAGAGGAACCAAATGGCTTTTGAAACCGAGCGCAGACCCCTGGATGACGGCTACGCCCAGCCGCAAAGCTGGGCTGGCGCCGCTTCGGGCGAGATGGATCTTGGCCTGCGGAAGTATCTGCTGGGCGTTTACAACTACATGGCTTCGGGCCTGCTGCTGTCCGGCGTCGTCGCTTTGTTGGTGGCGAACACCGGACTGCGCGAGGTGTTCTTCACCACGCAGAACGGCCGCGTCGGCTACAGCGCGCTTGGCTTTGTCGCCATGCTGGCGCCGATCGGCATGATCTTCTTCATGAATGCCAATCGCCAGATCGGCACGCTGAAGACGATGTACTGGGCGTTCGTGACGCTGATGGGCGTGGGCCTAACGGTGCCGTTGCTGGCCTATACCGGCGCGTCGGTGGCCCGCACGTTCTTCGTCACCGCGATCGCGTTCGGTGGTCTTAGCCTCTACGGCTATTCCACCAAGCGTGACCTGACGGGCTTCCGCAGCTTCCTGGTGATGGGCCTGATCGGTGTGCTGGTCGCGAGCCTGATCAACATCTTCCTCGCCTCGAGCATGATGCAGTTCGTCATCTCGGTGGTGGGTGTGATCGTGTTCGCCGGCCTGACCGCCTATGACACCCAGAACCTGAAGCGCACCTACTATGCGGTGGGCGGTTCGAGCGTGGAGGAACACTCGTCCATCCTGGGCGCTGTGGGCCTGTACCTCAACTTCGTGAACCTGTTCCAGCTGCTGATGTCGCTCATGGGCGATCGCCGCTAAGCGACGTTGATGATCAGAACGAGGAAGGGCCCATCGAAAGATGGGCCCTTTTTCATTGGGAGATGATCCGGTCCACGGCGCGCCGGAAGCGGCCCGTGCCCGGCGCGGTCGGACTGGCGAACCAATCCTTCATCAGGCCGTCGCGGCCGATCAGGTATTTGTAGAAGTTCCAGCGCGGGCGGCCGAGGAACCCGGCTTCGGCGCCAAGCCATTTGAATAGAGGATGCGCCGCGTCGCCGGTCACGTGCACCTTCTCCGTCAGCGGAAAATCGATGCCGAAGTTGCGTTCGCAGAAGGTCGATATGGCCGCGTGATCGCCGGGCTCCTGACCGCCGAAATCGTTGCTGGGCACGCCGATGACCACCAACCCGTCATGCCGCCGATCCTGCCAGAGCTGTTGCAGCCCAGCATATTGCGGGGTGAAGCCGCAGGCCGAGGCGGTATTGGCGATCACGACTGGACGCCCGGCGAACTGCGCCAAGGGAAAGTTGCGGCCGTTGATGTCTTTGAGCGTGAAAGCAGAGAGGCTTGTGTCGGGCATGAAACGTTAAATCACAGGCGGTTGACGAGACGGGGGATTTGATCATGCTCTCGCCTTGTGGAGCAACACACGCAATCAACACCTTCCGGGCCACGGCTGCGCGTCGTCGTGATCGGCGCGGGGTTCGGCGGGCTGAACGCGGTTGTCGGCCTGCGGAACGCGGGCGCCGACATCACGCTGATCGATCGGCGCAATCATCACCTGTTCCAACCCCTGCTGTATCAGGTGGCAACCGCCGGCCTGTCGCCCGCCGATATCGCCGCACCGATCCGCAACATCTTTCACGACCGGCGCGACGTGACCGTGTACCTGGACGAGGTGACCGGCGTCGACATGGCGCGGCGAGAGGTTGTGCTCCGCACGACGCGTATCCCCTATGACGTTCTGATCATCGCCACCGGGGCAACCCATGCCTACTTCGGCCATGACGCGTGGGAGGCCTTCGCTCCCGGCCTGAAGACCATTGAGGATGCGACTGCGATCCGCCGCCGGATTTTGATTGCCTTTGAGCGGGCGGAGATGGCGCGCGACGAGTCCACCGCACAGGCGCAGTTGACCTTCGCCATTGTTGGCGGCGGCGCCACCGGCGTTGAACTAGCCGGGGCGATCGCCGAACTGGCGCGCCGGGCCTTGGTGGCGGACTTCAGGCGCATCAATCCGCTGCGGGCGCGCATCGTGCTGATCGAGGCGGGTCCACGTATCCTCGCGTCGTTCCCGGCGAACCTATCGGCCAAGGCGACACAAGCGCTGACGCAGCTAGGCGTTGAGGTGCGCTGCGGGGCGGCGGTTTCGGCATGCGACGCCGACGGCGTGACAGTCGGCGGCGACAGGATCGCGGCGGCGACAATTCTGTGGGCGGCCGGCGTGCAGGCCTCCCCTGCTGCGCGATGGCTGGGCGCGGATTGCGACAAGGTCGGGCGCGTGCTGGTGGGCACGGATCTCACCCTGCCCGGGCACTCCGAGATCTTCGTGATCGGCGATACCGCGAAGGTTGCCACCAATGCCTGGCCGGGCATCGCCGCCGTGGCCAAACAACAAGGAAAATATGTCGCGCGCGTGCTGAAGGCGCGCATCAACGGCGAGACCGCCGCAAGGCCGTTCCGCTATCTCGACGTCGGCAACTGGGCGACAGTGGGACGCAAGGCCGCGCTGATCGACCTGGGCTGGATGCGGATGTCGGGGTTCATTGCGTGGGTGCTATGGAGCTTCGCCCACATTTATTTCCTGATCGGTTTCCGCAACCGCATTGTCGTGGCGCTCGACTGGGCGCTCGCCTACCTCACCTTCCGGCGCGGCGCGCGGCTGATCACGGGGCCGCTGAATGAGCCGCAAAGCAAAACCCCCGACCTCGTGTGAGGCCGGGGGTTGCCTTCGTTTGCTGACGTCTCAGCTTAGAACTTGTAGCTGGCGCGGACGCCGAACTGCCGCTTTTCAGGCAGGCTGGCCAAGGTACCGCTCGCAAGGCCCGGCGACTGGGGCGCAACGCCGCCCGAGATGAAGCCGGTGTTGAAGTCAGGCAGGTTGACGATGCCTGACTTCAGCGTGTCGTTGTCGGTCACGTTGTCGCAATAAGCCGTGATCGACCATTTCGGTGCCTGGAGACCTACGCGCAGATCCGCGACCCAGTAGGAGTTCAGGATCGTCGCGTTGGCAACGTCGGCGAAGCGCTTGCCCATATATTTGGTATCGACGTCGATCACGACGTCCAGATCGTTGCCGACCGGCGCGCGATATTCGCCGCCGATGTTGAACGAGTGCTTCGGCGACAACACCAGTGACTTGCCGCTGTAGTTGACGACGCAGTAGTTCGCCGTGGCGTTTGGACGCGTGCAGTTCCCAGCCAACGCGATGTTGGACAAGGTCGTCTGCTGCAAGTTGAACGTCTGGTATTTGGCATCGATATAGGAATAGCCCGCTGTCAGCACCAAATGTTCGTTGAGGAGGAATGTGCCGTCCGCCTCGAAGCCCCAGGTGCGGGCCTTTTCGGCGAAGCCGGAGCCTGGGATGGGCAGGCCATCAGCCCCGGTACGCGTGCCGGTTTCCTGCTTGTTCTTGAAGGACTGGTAGTAGACGTCGCCGTTCAAGCGAACGCGCTTGTCGAACAGCTCCGTCTTGGCGCCGAGTTCATAGACCCACAGCTTTTCCTGGATGAACTTGGTGCCCGTGAAATCGGCCGTGCCGGCAACAAGCGTTGGCGCGGTGAGCGACAAGCTGCCCGCCGGCTTCTTTCCGTTGGCGGCGGACACGTAGACCATGACGTCGGGATTGAGTTTGTAGTTGACCGAGACGCGCGGGGTCCAGAATCCGTCCTTCGTGGTGGTCTTGCCGTAGGCCGTGACCGTCGGCGTGGTGCCTTGAGGCGCCGGCACGATGCATCGGATTGGCGTTCCCGGCGGCGCGATGAGCCGCTGACCTCCCACGCAGCCGATGAGCGTGCTGGTGATCGGCGCGTTGATGTGTTCGGTCTCCCACACCTTGCGGGCCTCAGCTTCGACCGACAGCGCATCGGTGACCTTGAAGCTTAAGGTGCCGTAGATCGAGTAGTGATGGGTGTTGCGTGTGTAGGTATTGGGGACAATGAAATATCCCCGGCTGACGCCGAGACCCGACAAGAGATTGACGCATCCTCCGACCGTCGAGGCGCAGACGTTGCTCTGCCCTTCCTGTTGGGTCCGCTCGTTCCAGAACAGTCCGCCGAACGACCAGCTCAAGCGGCTGTTCACATCATTCGACTGGAGGCGCAGATCCTGGTTCCAAGTTTTGTTGTTCGTGACGAAGTGCGTTTCCTGGATGGCGTTCACGGTCGACGCGTCGCCTTGCGCCAACGTATCGGTAAATTGCGTGACATCGTTATTGGCAAAATACGTGAGCGAGATCACCGAGACCTGGTCGAAGTTCGCCTCACTGCGCAGGTAGACCGAGCGCAGCTTGCGATCGGTACCGGGATAGTCCACGCCCGGCGTCCGCGGATTGGCGCTCATCCGGACCGGGGCCAGGCCAGCGGCGTCGGGAATGACGCCGGTGTACGGAATGACCGCCGTGGTGCTGCCCGATGGGGCGAGGAACGTCGCCGACGCAGGCAGCGTCAGAGATACCGCGCTGGGAGAGATGAAGGTGCGCGCTTCGGTGTCGAAGTGATCCTTCGAGTATTCGCCGCGCAAGGTGAACTTCAATACGTCGTTCGGCTTGAATACCGCGGTGGCGGACCCGCCGGCACCATCGTAGCCGCCGACATTGCGGCCGGTGACGGTGTTCTTGTATTCGCCGTTGTAGTTCCACGCAGCGGCATTGACGCCGATCGACAGCTTATCCGTGACGACCGGGCCGCTGACGCTGAGACGACCTTCCTGTTTGCCGTGCGTGCCGAATTCGGCGCCGATATTCGCATCGAACGTGTCGCCAGGTTTCTTGGTGATGTAGTTGATCGCGCCGGCGAAGGCGGAGCGCCCATAAAGAGCGGAGTGCGGACCCTTCACCACTTCGATGCGTTCCACGTCGAACAGGCGCGGGTTGATGAAGAACGAACCGCCGGCGGTGGCGATCGCTTCGGAGGACAGATCGATGTCGTCCTTCAGAACGGCGACGTTCTGGCGGCCGCGCGTTGGCGACAGGCCGCGAATCGTGATTCGTGTGTCCTGCTTGGTGAAGCCTTCTTCAAGGCTCACGCCGGGGGTGTACTTGGTTATGTCCTCGATCGACGCAATGCCTTTGCGGGCGATGGTTTCGGCAGTGAGCGCCTGGATGACGATCGGAACGTCCTGAAGATTTTCCGCCCGCTTACGCGTGGTGACGACGATTTCTTCAATCTGCGCGTTGGCAGCTGGAATGATTCCAAACAACGCGGTGGTGGCAAGCAAGGCCGTGAACAACGGACGGCGTGTCATCGCGCAAAGTCCCCCTGAAAATGAAAATCCCCAACCGCCCAAGGTTAATTCAGCATTTCCGCGCGCGAATAGCGGGAATGGGAAACAGCGACCATATCGGCGCTTTGCGCGGGACCTGCCTCGCCACCAGGGCTATGGGTGTAACGCATTGTTTCTAAATATTTTTTGGACTTGACGTAGCTTGTGACGATTTGTGGCTGCGCCGCATCGGACGCCAAAAATAGTCGGGCGCGTCCACGGTTTGGCCGGACATGGCCGTTCGAACTTCGCGCTTCGCGCGCAACAAACCAGGGGCTTGAGCGTCTTGCTGTCGGCTACCCCCTCAAACCTGAGGCTACCCCCCTATGACAATGTCCCGCCGCTTTATGCTCACGACCGCGCTGCTGTGCGGTGCGACCGGTGCCATCCCAGGTGCCCAAGCGGCGCAGAGCCATCAATCGATGATCGACCGCGCAACCGCCGTGCTGGAAGACATGCGCCACGACAACCAGTTCGGAAATTCCGGCGAACTGATCGGCCGCGCGCGCGCCGTGATGGTGGTGCCGCAGCTGGTGAAGGGTGGCTTCATCTTCGGCGCGGAAGGCGGCAACAGCATCTTGATGTCACGCACCCGCGGCGGCGGCTGGAGCGACCCGGCTTTTTACGGCATGGGCGGCGGATCCTTCGGCCTGCAGATCGGCGTGGAGACAGCGGAAGTCGTGATGTTCGTGATGACCGATCGCGCGCTCAAGGCATGGATGCGCAACGAAGTGAAGTTCGGCGCCGAGGTGTGTTTCGGCATGGAATAAGGACCCCGTTTAAGGGGTGATCGGCATTCAAAAGGGCCCCCCTTAGACGCAGGGGTTCAGACTGCCCTCCGATGAACTCGGAGGACATGTGGGGATGTTGGTCGTGGAGACGATTGCCAAGATTCGT
>CANJPQ010000020.1 GCA_947476275.1 Fidelibacterota bacterium | reverse complement strand
TCAAACAGCGCGAAAGGATCAAGCGGCAGACCATCAAGCATCGGCGCTTGCAACACCGCAAGCTCGCCGCCTAACATCAACCCCCAGACGAGGCCCGCACTCCGCTAATTTACGCTGCGACCTGCGCCAAATGTTCTGACGACGGACAACCGCCTGGGCATCGAGAACCCCGGGAAGATACTGCTCAAAACGCTCCACGTTTACGTGGGCTATGTCTTTGCGCTGAACCTGATCTGGCGCCTTGTGTGGGGCTTTGTCGGCGGACCATACGCGCGGTGGCGTTCGATCCTGCCGTTTGGTCCGGGATATGGCGCGGAGCTGAAAGCGGAACTGACGGCCTGGGCCGGCGACCGCCCCGTCAACTACATCGGCCATACGCCCCTCGGACGCATCGCTGTCACAATCATCCTCCTGGTGTTGCTGGCGCAGAGCGCCACCGGACTGATCTTGGCGGGGACGGATGTCTATCTGCCACCGTTGGGAAAGTATTTCGCAGAACAAGTAAAGGCCGATGGCCTCACGTTCGATCAGGTGAAGCCCTACGCGCCCGCCACCGTGAATGCCGAGGCCTACAAGCAGATGCGCGCGTTCCGAGGGCCAGTGGCTGAAATCCATGAAACATTGTTTTGGGTCATCTTGGGCCTGATCGCGTTACACGTCTTGGCCGTGGTCACGACCGAGCTGAGACACGGCGGCACACTCGTGTCCGCCATGATCACTGGCCGCAAAGCATTTCGCAGCGCACCGCGCGACCTGCCACCGCGGTAAGCACGAAGCATGGCAACACGACGCCTCCATCCCGAACGCCACATGGTCGCACGCATCGGCTGGTTGCGCGCTGCCGTATTGGGAGCCAACGACGGCATTGTTTCGACCGCAAGCTTGATCGTGGGCGTAGCGGCCGCCGCGGCATCGCCCAAGAATATCTTGATCGCAGGTGTGGCCGGACTCGTCGCCGGCGCCATGTCCATGGCCGCGGGCGAGTATGTCTCGGTCAGTTCACAAGCCGACACCGAACGTGCCGATCTAGACCGCGAGGCCAAGGAACTCCTCGCAGACGCAGATCATGAGCACGAGGAACTGGCGCAGATCTATATCGCCCGTGGCGTAGACCCGGTCTTGGCACGGGAATTGGCGATACAGCTGATGAACCACGATGCCTTGGGCGCACATGCACGGGATGAATTGGGCATATCCGAAATCACCACCGCGCGGCCTATCCAAGCCGCGATGACCTCAGCGATGACGTTCTCGGTAGGCGCAGCGTTTCCCTTGTTGATGGTTGTCCTCGCACCCCCATCCCTGCTGGCGCCGATCGTATCGGCGGCCTCATTGGTCTTCCTGGCATTGCTGGGAGCGATCGGCGCACGCGCGGGAGGCGCAAGCATTCTCAGGGCCACGGCGCGCGTCGCGTTTTGGGGAGCAGCGGCCATGGCTCTGACCGCAGGCATCGGTAAATTGGTCGGAGCTACGATCTAACGCGCGGAATGATAAAGCTAAACTTCCCAATGGGTTGTGCGGCTTGTCATTTTTTTGAGCGATGGGCGATGGAAGCCTGCGGGCTGGGCAGGCTACGCTCAGCGACATGACCACCACCGACATTCGCGCCCTGATAGATCGCCATCGTCCAACGTTGACCGCAGCCATCGCGGCGGTCACGTCACGCGCGAGTTGGAACCCTTACAAGGAATCGCCGTCCACGAAGATCCACGGCGCGGAGAAGCCGAAGGCAGGCAAGGCCGCATTCGCGGCGCGCCTGAACACGCGCTATCTCATCGACCAACCCGGCATTACCGCATGGAGCGGCGAAGAGGTCTCGCCCTTCACGCGCCAGCCTTTGGGGATCACATATCCGGTCAGCGATCCGGCGGCGCTGATCGCCGCGGCCGCAGCAGCGATGCCCGCCTGGCGCAAGACCGACAGCGCGACACGCATCGCGCTCTGCCTTGAGATGGTTGAGCGGCTTTATGCGCGCAACTTCGAGATGGCGCACGCCGTGATGCATGTGGCCGGCCAGAGCTACATCCAGGCGTTCAGCGGCAGCGGCCCGAATGCGCTCGACCGCGGCATCGAGGCATTGGCCTACGCCGCCAAAGCCATGGCCGACGTCACGCCGACGGCGACCTGGCAGCGCCCGTTCGGTAACGAGAACGTATCGCTCGACAAGACCTATGTGATGGTGCCGCGCGGCGTGGGACTGGTGATTTGCTGCGCATCGTTCCCGACATGGAATGCGTATCCTGCGATCTTCGCCAACTTGGCGACCGGCAACCCCACCATCGTCAAGCCGCATCCGATCGCAATCCTGCCGTTGGCGATTGTTGTCGACGTCTGCCGGCAAACGCTGGCGGACTTCGGCTTCGATCCCAACCTCGTCACCCTGGCCGTCGACACCAGTGCCGCCCCCGTGGCGCAGCGATTCATCGACCACCCGGCGGTTCAGATCGTCGACTTCACCGGCAGTCCCCGCTATGGCGCGCATCTGGAGCGGACCGTGACCGGAAAGCTGTTGTTTACGGAAACGGCGGGCGTGAACAGCGTGGTGATTGAGTCCACGGCCAACCTTGCCGAGACCGCCCGCGCCATCGGACGCTCAGCGGCGCTGTTCTCCGCGCAGATGTGCACAAGCCCGCAAACCGTGTTCATTCCAGCCGGCGGTATCCGCGCCGGCGATGGTCATGCGACGTTTGGGGACGTCGCGAACGCCATTGTCGCTGCCGTCGATGAGGTGGCGAACGATCCTGCTACCGCTGCAGGCGTGATGGGCGCGATCCAAGGCCAAGTGAGTATCGATGTGATCGACCACCTCACCGATGCGCTCCAGGTGCGGCCTGGGGCGCAAATCATCCGGCGCGCGTCCCCGTACCCGCACCCGGAGTTTGCGGAAGCTCGCACGCTGACACCGCTGATCGCGATCGTCGACAAGACCTGCGCCGATCTGTATGGCGAGGAGCGTTTCGGTCCCGTGCTGTTCCTTGTGGCCGCGCAAGACGGCGACGCGGCGGTAGCGGAGGCAACCGGCTTGGCGCGAACACGCGGCGCGATTGCGACCTATCTGTATTCCATCGACGAGGACTTTATCGCCCGCTCGACAGATGCCTACGAGGAGGCCGGTGCGAATCTATCGATAAATCTGCACGGCAGCATGTGGATCAACTTCGCGGCGGCTTACAGCGATTACCATGTGAGCGGGCTGAATCCCGCCGGCAACGCCTGCCTCGCGGACCTTGCCTTCGTCGCCGCACGCTTTCGGATCGTGCAGCGCCGGCGACCGGTGGGTCAGCCCGGTCACAGCTGATTCAGGTGCTTCAGTATTGGAATCGCGTCGCCGGCCGCCGCGCCGTGCATCGCGAAAAGGCCCTGCGCGTATGGCGCGGGCAAGCATGGGAATACCTCAAGTTCACCGTTTATCAGGCCGTGGCTCTTGGCATGGACGCTGCGCAAGCCGTGGCCGCTGTCGGCGAATGTCTTGCGGGAGGTCGACAGCATCGCCTCGGCGATTTCCTTCGCCAATTCTTCGTCGTCAGGACCGGGCGCCTGCAGCGCAGGCGTGAAAGGTAAGAACGAAGCGGTCATAGGGTACGGAACGCGAGAAAAGGCGCCAGGAAGCCAGGAAAGTCAGCGCCCAGCTCCGGGGGAGGGTGGAGCTGGGCGCGGACCCATCATGCGCGGGGGGATGCGCGTGAGATGGATGCTAAGAGAACGCCACGCGAGGAGCTTTGTTCCGCCCTCACCGCGCCTACTTGTCGACCAGGGCTTCCTGACTTTGCGTGTAGCGCGCGCCGGAGATCGCGCCGGGTCCCAGGGCGGCCTCAAGGTGCTGAATGTCCTGCGCGGTCAGCGTGACGTGAACCGCACCGAGGTTTTCTTCCAGGTAGGACACGCGTTTCGTGCCGGGAATGGGAATGATGTCGTCGCCGCGACCGAGCAGCCATGCCAGGGCTACCTGTGAAGCTTTCGCGCCATGGGCGGCCGCGACCTTCTTCACCACCTCGACCTTCGCCATGTTGAGATCGTAGTTCTCGCCCGAGAGACGCGGATAGGTGTAGCGGTAATCCGTCGGCAGATACTCATCGGCCCGCTTCGCTGTACCAGTGAGAAAGCCGCGGCCCAACGGGCTGAAGGGGATCAGGGCGATACCGAGATCGCGCAGGGTGGGAATGACCTCGGACTCGAGATCGCGATGCCACAGGGAGTATTCGCTCTGCAGCGCGGCGATGGTGTGGACGGCATGGGCGCGGCGAATGGTCTTCGCGCTGACCTCCGACAAACCGAGGTAGCGCGCCTTCCCTTCCTTCACCAGCGTAGCCATCGTGCCGACGACGTCCTCGATCGGCACTGCGGGATCGATACGATGCTGATACAGCAGATCGATGTGATCGCGGCCGAGACGGCGGAGCGAGCCTTCGACTGCCTCGCGAATGTGTTCCGGCCGGCTGTTCACGCCGCCGGTCGGCTTGCCGTTCTCGATGCGAAAGCCGAACTTGGTGGCGATGAAGGCCTGCTCGCTGCGCCCCTTCAGGGCGGCCGCCAGCAGCTCTTCGTTCGTGAACGGCCCGTAGACTTCCGCGGTGTCAAAGAACGTGACACCCAGATCGAGCGCGCGATGGATCGTGCGGATCGATTCCGGGTCGTCAGGCGTGCCATAGGAGTGGCTCATGCCCATGCAGCCGAGGCCGAGGGCGGAGACCAGCGGGCCTTGGCGGCCGAGGTGACGTTGCGGAAGAGACATGAGGTGGTTCTCCGTGGTTCGGTTGCGGCTTACGGCGCCTTCTTATGGGGTCTTCTGGGGCATCTTGTCAGCAGTGTTGGTATCGAAGTCACCCGCATCGTGGCGTTCGTGCAACTGGCCGGCCGGATCGCCGAATAGACGATTCACCATGCGGCCGCGCTTGACGGCGGCGCGTTCGCCGATCAACGTCGTCCAGCGCTGCAGGTTCTTGTAGTCCTGCACCTGGAGGAATTCACCGGCGCCATAGGCTTCGCCCTTGGCGACGTTGCCGTACCAGGGCCACACCGCCATATCGGCAATGGTGTAGTCGTCGCCCGCCAGGTATGGCGTTTCTGCCAGTCGCCGGTCGAGGACGTCGAGCTGGCGTTTGACCTCCATGGCGAACCGATCGATCGCGTATTCGATCTTGGTCGGTGCGTAGGCGTAGAAGTGACCGAAGCCACCGCCGAGATAGGGCGCGCTGCCCATCTGCCAGAACAGCCATGACAGACACTCGGCGCGGGCCTTGGCCTCCGTGGGCAGGAACGCACCGAATTTCTCGGCGAGATACACCAAGATCGCGCCGGACTCGAACACCCGGATGGGAGCGGGCCCGCTGCGGTCGAGCAAGGCTGGAATCTTGGAGTTGGGGTTCACCGCAACGAAGCCACTGCCGAACTGGTCGCCGTCGTTGATGCGGATCGGCCAAGCGTCGTACTCCGCGCCGGCGTGGCCAAGCGCCAGGAGTTCCTCCAGCATCACCGTCACCTTCACGCCATTGGGCGTTGCCAGGGAATAGAGCTGCAGTGGATGCCGGCCGACCGGCAGATCCTTCTCATTCGTCGCGCCGGCGATGGGGCGATTGATGCTGGCGAACTGACCACCGCTTGCCTTGTTCCATGTCCAGACTTTCGGGGGCGTATAGGGCGTTTCAGCGGCCATCAAGCAGGTTCCTTGCGATCGCGGGTTTCACTCACGAAGACATCCCATACTTCATATCCGCATTTAAGTCGCCTCGCGGCGAGCGATAGCCCCCATGCTGATAACCAGGATTGACCGTGTTGCCGGCATGGCGGAAGCTTAAGGATCAGATCGATATATCATTGTGGACATATCGCATGTTCGCAGGCGCTCATCGCCACATCGAAGGTTTCCCATGAGCCGAATCGCCCGTATTGCCGTAAGCCTTTTGTTCATTGCCGCGCCTTCGTGGAGTGCCGACCCCGCCGCCGGGCAGAAGACGTTCAAGCAGCGCTGCGTGCTGTGCCACACCGCGGAGCCCGGCGACAACGGCGGCGGCCAAGGGCCGGTCCTAACCGGCGTGTTCGGGCGCAAGGCCGCCGGCGATGCCAACTTCGGCTACAGCCGGCCGCTGAAGGACTCGGGCCTGGTATGGGACGCGGCTACGCTCGATCGCTTCTTGAAGTCGCCACCGGCTGTGGTGCGCGGCACGACCATGACCATCGCCGTGCCGCAGCAGAAGGATCGCGACAACCTGATTGCCTATTTTGTGAAGGTGAAGGATGTAGCGCCCGCCGTCGTGCAGGCCGCGACGCCGCAAGGCGAGGCGGATTGGAAGAAGGACGCACCGGGGCGTTCTCACCGCATCGATCTCAAGCAGTTGACGGCCCCGTTCGCATCGACCTCCGCGCGCAACTTCCCGAAGCTAGTCGAGCGCCCAAGCGAGGCGCAACTCAGCCTTCCGCCGGGATTCAAGATCGACGTGTTTGCGCGCGGCCTTGTCGGCCCGCGGTTGATGGCCGTGGCGCCCAACGGCGACGTGATCGTGACGGAGACCAGCAACGGACGCGTCGTCGTGCTTCATCCGGCGGTCGATGGCAAGAGCGCTGCCAGCACCGACGTGTTCGCCGAAGGCTTGAGCCGCCCGTTCGGCATCGCGTTCTATCCCAACGCGCGGGCACCGCAATGGCTGTATGTGGGCGAGACCAACCGCATCATTCGCTATGCCTACAAGCCGGGAGATCGCAAGGCGTCGGGCGCACCCGAGGTGGTCGTTCCCAGCCTGCCGGTGGGCGGCGGCCATTTCACCCGCGACGTGGCGTTCTCGCCGGACGGCAAGCGGATGTTTGTGGCAGTCGGCTCAGCGACCAACGTGGCGCAAGACATCCCAAAGAAGACGGTTGCGGAGGCGCAAGCGTGGGAGCAGCAACACGGTCTGGGGGCTGCGTGGGACAAGGAAGCGGATCGTGCGGTGGTGCTGGCCTTCGATGTCGGCGCAAAGACGCCGGGTAAGATCTTTGCCGCGGGCATCCGCAACTGCGTGGGCCTGACAATCCAGCCCGTGACGAACGACGTGTGGTGCACCACCAACGAACGCGATCTGTTGGGCGACGACCTGGTGCCGGACTACTCGACGCGGGTGAAGGAAGGCGGGTTCTATGGTTGGCCTTGGTACTACATGGGCGACAACGAAGACCCGCGCCTGAAGGGCGAACGCCCGGACCTGCGCGGCAAGGTCACCGTGCCCGACGTGCCGTATCAAGCCCATTCGGCGGCGCTGACGCTGACGTTCTATTCGGCGACGTCCGGAGCTGCGGCGTTTCCGAAAGAGTATGTTGGCGACGGCATTGCGGCGCTGCATGGCTCCTGGAACCGCGGCTTCCGCACAGGGCACAAACTGGTGCGCGTGCGCATGAATAGCGGCGTACCGACCGGCGAATACCAGGATTTCCTGACTGGCTTCATTGTCGATGACGGCAATGCCTGGGGCCGGCCCGTTGCCACAGCCGTCATGGCCGACGGATCGCTCCTGGTCAGCGACGATGGCGCCAATCTGATCTACCGCATAGCCTACGCACCGTGACGCGACGCGATCGATCGGCTGCCGCGCGCAGCCGGTAGCCGACGCCCTGCTCGGTGGAGGATGTAGAGCGGCTGTTCCGGGTCGGGTTCAAGCTTCTGGCGCGGAGCGCGCACCTGGATGCGCAAGTACTGCACGTCGGTCGCGCCGCCCCACACCTCGTTCATCAGGAACTTGCGTGTGAGGACCTTGCCGGCGCGCGCCAACAGAACGCGCAGCGGTCTAAAATATACCGACAATCCGCGTTGCGGCGATTGCCGTTACGTACGGAGCGGGATCAGCCTGTCGCCCAGCAGCCGTCCGAATGTGAGGGCGGGCGTGACCGACATGCCGCCGCAATAGGATTGCCCCTGGAACGCGGCGAAGCCGAGCATCTCACCGGCGGCGTAGAGATTGGGAATGGCGCGGCCGCTTTGGTCGATGACCTGGAGAGTCTTGTTCACCGCGATGCCGGCCGCGCCCAAGAGGAAGTACCCCTGAATACGCACGGCGTAGTACGGCGGGCGTGCGATCGGCAGGGGCATATGCGTGCGGCCAAGCACATCGCGCCCCGCGGCTTGCCCGGCGTTGTATTGTCCGACGGTGGCAGCAAAACCTGTCGCATCGATCCCGGCTGCACGCGCCAGGCCTTCCAGCGTCTCCGACTTGTAGAACAAGGGGTAACGCCCGAAGGCCTCGACGAACTGTTCCTTACTCCAGGCACGAATCAGCGGTGGGCTCGCGTCGAGAATCGCTGAATCGAACACGACCCAGCAGCGCTCAAGCGATTGACGGGCGAGCGCTTTCTCACGCTGGTCATAGGTCGCATTGTCCTCGCGAATAAAACGCTGACCGTCCGCGTTGACGAAGATTTCCCAGGGCACGCGCACCGACGCATCGGAGGTAATACGCGTCAACAGCGGGCTTGGCGTATCGTCATCCGCCAAAATGGCATTGAACAGCGGCTGGTGGCATTCCTTACCGCGCAGATAACCGCCGGCCGAGAGCGCCAGGCGAATGCCAACGCCCTGGCTGTAGGGGTAAGTCGTGTCGCCGAAATTCTTGACGCCTTCGATCTGCTCGAACATTTCCTTATTGGAGCAGTAGCCGCCGGTGGTTAGCGCAACCGCGCCGCCCATATACCGATGCGAGGTTCCGTCGGAAGTCTGCACGACCACGCCCTTGATCGCCTTGGTGCGGGCATCCTGAATCAACTCCGTCACACTGGTCTGCGTCAGAACGGTGACGTTTCCCTTTTCGATTTCCGGCTTGAGCTGCTCTTCCAGGACCTTGAGGATCGACATCCCACCTTCCGGCCCCCAAAAATAGCGTCGCTGGGAATAGGGATCGTGACCGGACCCCAGCACAGGCTGACCGGCCCGCGGCTTGAATCCATGTGCGAACAACCAGTCGGCGGTATCGGCGGAATTAAACACGGCCAGCCGAACGACGTCCGGATCGGCCGTGCCTTTGCTGATGCGCATCACGTCGTCGTAGAATAGCTGGGGTGAGTCTTCGATTCCGAGTTCCTTCTGGAACTTGGTGCCCGCCGCGGACATTTGTCCGGTGGACAGAAAGAGCGTACCGCCGACCTGACCGGCCGCTTCGATCACCAACACGCGCGCGCCGCGGCGCGAGGCAAAGATCGCAAGCGGAAGCCCGGCGTTACCGCCGCCGACGACAATGATATCCCATGGCCGTGTGCGCTCGGCCGCAGTCGCACGCGCCGAAATCGACGCGCCCACGGTCGCCCAGCCCAGGGTTTTCAGGACATCGCGCTTAGAAAGAGACGTGGACATGAGTTCTCCCCAGACAGTCGTACAAATGCGTTCCGCCGGTTCGACCGCTACATGATGCGGAAGAACTTTCTTTGGTCGGGACCAAGGGTGACTTTTTCGGTTCTGATATTCGCGACCGTACGATCGACGATGTTCCGGCGGAACAACTCGGTGTCGGATTTGCTGTACAGCTGGTCGATATGAACCAAAGACGCCAATGCGATGCCCGCGGCCGGCGCCCAGTCCGCCGGCAACGCCGCCGGCTTCCAGACCTCCGCCAAGGCCCGCGCGGGCGCGTCACGCAATTTGGCGGACAATTCATCGGCGGACGTTTGGCTCAATGCGGCCAAGGCCCGGCAAACGAAATCGAAGTGGCCCTGAAAGATCCTGCCAATCAGGACCTGCGGTGTGATCGAACGCTGCGCCACCATGCTGGCGATCTGTCGATCCCGTTCCTCGTCACTGAGGCCGTCGGGTAATCCGACGACGTTCTTGGGAATCTTAGCGGGGAACTGCCCGACGGCAGACCGGTGACGAGAGGCCAACTTTTCTGCAAGTTCGGGACCGAGCACGGACGACAAGCGCTTCGCGATGGCGTCCGAGACTTGCGCGCGGTCGATCACGCCGGCCTGGATCGTTTCCAGGTCGCCGTGGCGGTCGAGAATGTTGTCCATCGCATCGTCGGAAATATCGGCGCCGACATTCTTAAGGAGCGCACTGACGGTATCTTCGTTGCCATGCTGCGCCAGCGTTCTTGAGACGTCCTGGCTCACGGCAGCGCGGCGCGCGATGGCCGTCATCTTGGCAGCGTTCTCGCAGGACTGAACGATGGCAACGAGATCCTCGTCGGCCAGCACGAGCGAGGCTTCCAGCACAACCTTGGCTGCCTCCTCGTCGTCATTGGCCAGCGCCCAAGCAAGGCTGCGCGGACTGTTCGGGTTCGCAGCCACGGCTTCCGCGGCCGCCAGGACCACGGACGGCTCCGCATTCCAAATGATCAGGCGAAGGATGGACTCCCACTGCTCCGATGCATCCGGGTTGGCGTCCGATGCATTGATGATCGCGGCAAGACGGGCCGCCAGCGCGGCCTTCTGCTCGACGGACAGAAGCGCTTCCGCCTTGAGGTAATCCTCGGTGTTGAGGCCGTGAAGGCTGAACGATTGGGGACCGTTTGAGATCACCACATCCGCACCCGTTAAAGCTCGGCCGGTACAGTGACCTCAGCATACCGGGAGGGTATGGCCGGGAACACCGTACGCCGAGCCTTCAAGAGTGAAGTCTCGAGCTTTTCAGGGACGAACGGCTTGACGATGAAGCCGTTGGCGTCGAGCGATGAGGCAATCTTGACCGCGCCGGCGCTCGGGAACGCAGTCACCAGCAGGAAGGTCGCGTCCAGGCGCATGGTCTTGATCACGCCGGACCGCAGCGCCTTCAGCAGCTGCAGCCCGTTGCCGCTCGGCATCCGGATATCCGCCAGGACGACGTCGATCTTGCGCTTCGAGACATTCATCGCCTCGAACGCAGCAGAACCACTGGCCGCCGTAAGGACATCCTTTACGCCAAGGGACTTGAGGGTGGTCACCAACAAGTCCCGTGCGAAGGCATCGTCTTCCACGACCAGGCAATAGAGCGACGCTAGTTGATTGTCGGCAACACTCATCTCTGGGGTGGAGGCCTTGCGAACGAGCTATGATAAATCAAAGGCGGCAAGGTGATAGCCGCCACTTGACCAATTCGCCAGTGGCGAACTTACAAACTATGGCCCCGCATCCCCTGTCACAAGGTTAAGGCTGGATTCGGCCGCTCGCTGAGCGAAGATGCTGGGGGCAGGCCGCGTCAGGGGTGATAAAGGGACCGTCCCGTTAAACCGGAAGCTCCGTGAAGCGTATCGGAGCCGAAACTAATATCCCTGCTTTTGCAGGGAGACAAAGGCCAACATGACCGACCCCCAACGCCGCATATACCGCTTGTTAAACGTCCTCTTCTGGATCGCCCTCTATGCAGGGGCCGTGATCTGGACGGAAAGCTGGCACAGCTGGGGGGCCATGTTCATCGAGATGTGGGTGCCGCTGCTGCTGGGCGGCTACATCCATATCGTCCTGCGCCGGGGCGGGTCCGCGGCGGGATGACGATATGGATGTCGCTGCGCTGACCGGCAGCGCGCGTTAGGCGCCCCAGGCCGCTTTCAGCTCCGTCGCGAATGCTTCGAAAGTGCGCGGCTTTGGCGGCATCAATTTGCATTGCGCTTCGCCCTTCTCCGGCACCATGCCGATGCGTTGGCTGTAGGCATACATATTGTGCAGAGCATTCAGGGACCAGGGCGGGAAAGCGCCGTTCTTGAACGCGGCCCATTTCTCGAGGTCATTGCCAAGATACTTCACCGGCTTTCCCAGCACGCGCGTGTAGATCGCCGCGACAGACTCGCCGGTCAAAATATCGGGGCCGAACACACGGAACTCCCCTTCCGCCTTGGTCAGGGTCGCCTCGGCCATGGCGTAGCCAACGTCGCGGGTATCGACACGGGCGACGCCGACGTCGCCGATCGGCGGGCTGAACACGCCCTTCTCCAGGATCTCGGACTTGAGGGTGGCATCGGTCTGCATGAACCCGGCGGCGCGTACGACGGACCACGCCATACCGGAAGCCCGGATGGCGGCTTCGATCGCGAGCTTGCTCTTATAGAATGGAATACTGTCGCTCCATGGCCCCTGCACGAGCGACAGGAATGTGATGTATTTCACGCCGGCGTTGTTCGCCGCAGCCACCACAGGCAGGGCGCGCGCCTCCTCGTTTGCATTGACCTGGGTGATCAGGATGACGGAATCGACGTCGCGGAAGGCCCCACCGAAATCGCCCGGATTGTCGAGATCGCCGGCGTAGGCCTCGATCTTCGGCGAGATCGCGGCGACTTTGTCCGGCGCGCGGGAATAGATCCGCACGGTCTTGTCGCTGTCGACCAGTCGCTTGGCGGCCGCCGCGCCGACCTTGCCCGTGCCGCCAAATACCAATGTGACCATGGCTCTTTCTCCCAATACCTTTGCCTGCGCATTAATTAAGACGCGACGGGGGCGCAAGCGCCCCGTCCAGACCCGTGCGGTTTTGCATGGGGATGCAGGCTAATTGGCCCGGTAGACGGTAACGCCGCGGGAAATGGTCTCAACCACCTTTATCCCGCGGAGGTCAGCGACGGGCACTGCACGCGGATCGGCCGACAGGATGACAAGGTCCGCCACCTTGCCCGGCGCCAGGGAGCCCTTGGTGGCCTCCTCGAAGTTTTGCGCCGCGGCGTTGATTGTGACTGCGCGCAAAGCCGCCATGATCGGAACGCGCTGTTCGGGCCCGAGCACCGCTCCCGAGCGGGTCACGCGGTTCGTGGCATTCCAGATCAGACGCAGGATATCCGGCGGCACGACCGGCGAATCGTTGTGGATCGTGAAGGGCAGACCGCGATCGAGCGCAGACCGTGTCGGGCTGATCCGCGCGGCGCGCTCAGGACCGAGAACGGACTCACGATGCCAATCGCCCCAGAAAAACGTGTGTGCGGGAAAGAACGACGGAATCATCCCCAGCGCCTTGAGGCGGTCGAGTTGATCCTCGCGGATCGTCTGCGCGTGGATCATAACGACGCGTGACTTGCGCACCGCGTCGCGGCCGAGTTGTGCGCCGGTGCGATCGACAGCGTCGATCATCTGCTGCTCCGCCGCATCGCCGTTGGCATGAGCTTGCAGTTGGAGGCCGCGACCGATGACCTCACGCACGGCTGCATCGACAACGGCGTCCGGCAGGGCCGGCGCGCCGCGATAGTCTGCACCCATCCCCGGCGGCGGCACTTTATAGGGAACGCTGAGGTACGCGGTTTTTCCCTGTGGCGAACCATCGAGGATCATCTTGATGCCACCGATCTTGAGGCGACCGGCATAGGCGCCAGCGCCCGCCATCTCGGGGAACGGCGCCGGCGGAACCCAAAGCACATGGGCGACCACGTCCAGCGGGAGTTTGTCAGCCGCAGCGGCCGCGCGAAGCACGGCCAAGTTCTCTGGCAGGCTCGCGCCGTCCTCGACTGTCGTGATTCCCATCGCGGCATTGGTGAGCATGGCGACGCGCAATTGCTCGACCGCATCGGCCACAGCCGCGGCGGGACCGCCAGGGAGCGCGTTGAGAGTCGGCAGCGCGGCGTACACCTGCGTGTTGGCGGATTCCTCGAGCAAGCCGTCCGGCTCGCGCGACCCGGCGACCCGTCGTATGGCGCCGCCCGGGGGATCGGCCGTGGCGGCATCGATCTTCAGCGCCCTCAAAGCCGCCGTGTTGACCACGCCCATGTGTGCAGATGCGTGGATGAGATAAATCGGAATGTCTGTGGAGACAACATCAAGATCGGCGCGCGTGGGATGGCGCTGCTCGGTCAGTTGGGAATCGTCGTAGCCGAAACCCACGACCCACTGGCCCGGCGCGATATGCTTATCGCGGATGTAAGCGCGCACGGCCTCCTGCACGCCGGCAACGGACGTGACCGTGCCCACCGGCGGCGGCGCCAGCGCGACCATGCGGACCTGCGCCGCCTGTCCCGTGATGTGTCCGTGCGCATCGATAAAGCCGGGCAGCAAAGCCTGCTCTTTCAAGTCGACGACACGCGTGCCCTTGCCTTTGGCGCGCAACACCTTTGCGCGATCGCCCACAGCGACGATGCGGTCCCCACGCACCGCGACAGCGGTGGCGCCCTTATCTTCCATCGTGAGGATATGCGCGCCGACATAGATTACATCGGCGATCACATCGGGCGGTGCGGCCGCTTGCGCAGTCATCGCTGCACCGCAAATCGCGGCGGCCAACGCCAGTGCGAGTTTCATAGGTCCCCCCATGCCACATAAGGTCGCACGATAACGCCGATAAAAAAACCGCCGGCACAGAGGCCGGCGGTTGAGTTGGCGCACACGAGCAAAATCGCATGCGACCCTCTGGATGGGCGGAGTTTAGGCCCCCCCTGCCCCTGCGCGAATGCACATGGCCGTGTGCCTCTTCCATCTCGCGGAAATGTGAAAGAAATCACAGTGTTTCGGCCTGCGGGTTTGGCCCCACGTAAGCAACCCCGTGGTGCCGCAGCGCGGGATGCGTTGCGGGCGTCGAGATGTAGCATTCTTGAGCCGTAAAGCCGGCGCCGGGAGCAATAGACCCCGCTATCTTTCTACGCGTTGCGCGCGCGCGAGTTCGGTCCGCGCTTCTGCGGCTTCAACGCTGTCGGGCGGACATGATGCGCGCGCGGACTCAAAGTGCGCGCGCGCACGCGCGCGGAGCCCTTTGATTTCCGCCCAGGCACCGAAAAACAATGCCTGCTCACAGGCACCCACGGTGCGGCGGCCGGGCCTGACTGTACGGTACGCGGCCATCTCATGACCCAAGTCTTCTTCAGTTGGGTTCAGCAGCAGCGCCCGCACCATCGCCCATTCTGGCGCCCAGTCCGGTTCGGGTCCTGCGCGACTAACCAATTGATCCCAGGCGATGAACATTTCGCCGCGAAGAGAGGCCTTCACCATCCACAGGGTGACGATCCCGTCGGCCGGCGCGTCCTTCACCTGACGCGCGAAGGCTTGGGTCGCGGCAGGCCAATCGCCGGATAGGTACAGCGCGACAGCACGGCCGAACGGACCCGTAGAGGCGCGCGGCAGCATCTCCGCCAGCCGCTGGTAGTCGGCAGCGGCGGCATCGAAGCGTTCAGTGACCAATTGCAAATAGGCGCGGCGGCGCACCAGTTCGACGTCGTTCGGTTGAAGACGAAGCGCGGCCGTCAGGTCCGCGATCGCCGCATCGAAGCGGCCGAGCTTCTGGTTGGTGACGGCGCGCAGGAGAAACGATCGCCAGCGCGTCGGATCCATCGCGATCGCCTTATCCAGATCGCGCAGGGCGTCGAGATGGCGCGTCAGACTGGCATGGGCCGTCGCGCGGCGGGTGAAGTCCTCGACCTCGCCGCCGTTATAGGCGATGACGCGATTGAGCAGCGTGATCGCGCCGGCATCGTCGCCCTGGTTCATCAGGGCGAGCGCCCCGTTCGAAAGTGCGCGGGCCTGCGCATGATCCGCAATGGGCGGAACCGCGGCGCAACCTGCGAGCAATAGGATCGTGGTCGCCACGAAAAAAAGAGTGCGCATGCCCCAAATTAACCGAGGGCGATGGCGGCGCGCCAGCCGTTAGAGGGAGAAGCGGACGCCCGCCAGCACGTTGCGGCGGAAGCCGAACTCCAGCTCGCCGCGCATGCTGCAGTTCCACTTGTGACCGAACGCACCGACGACGTTGCAGCCAGTGTTGAAATCGGTGCGACCGCTGGTGCCGACCGGCGTGGTCGCGGCAGCACCTGTGGGACCTGCGGGGAAGATCGCGTTCAGTTGCCGGTCTCTCGACCAGTTCAATCCTGCGCCGAGGCTGAGATATTTGCCGGCCGTGTCTTGCGCACTCGCTGCAGCGGACATCAACGTGATCGCTGCGATGCCGTCTGCGAGAACGACAGGAATATTGCCGATGAATGACTTAAGCATGAGTGTTCCTTGGATCCAGGCGGATCTTTTGTGACACCAGCGCTTCGGCGGCGGCTTGCGGTGCCGCGCGGGCGTTCGGCTTCGTTTGCGACGGATCACACGCCGGCATTTTCACCGGGTCCTGCCCCAGACTCCGTGATCCGGAAGTAGGACCAATGACGGATTGCCAGCGCAGTCCCGGTAGCTGCATTGCAATTGCGAAGCTGTGACCTATCTGCACCGCTTCATGGCAGGAAAGTGGCAAACGCACCGTAGACTTAGCGCGCGCTTCGACTAGCGTCCGCAGCGTGTGCAGTGCAGCGAAATCGCGCGCAGCCAGCGGGCGCGGCGCGCATTTTCCTATTGTACGTTGCGGCGGCAGACTACGATCCGGCCTCGCCCGTCGGGAGCCCACGATGCAAGTCGATCCGCGCGTCATCGATCTCTACAACGAATTCATCCACTCAGCTTTGCCGCGCCGGGACTTCATGGCGCGCTTGGTAAAGATTGTCGGCACCCCAGCCGCCGCAGCGGCGGTGCTGCCGCTGATCGAGTGCAACTACGCGCGGGCCGGTCAGGTTGAGGAAAAGGACAAGCGGCTGCAGACCCAGCGGGTGGCCTTTAAAAGTGCGGATGGCAACGAGGTGCACGCCTACGTCGCGCGTCCAAAAGGTAAGGGCAAGCTGCCCGCCATCGTCGTGATTCACGAAAACCGCGGCTTGAATCCGCATATCGAAGACGTCGCGCGACGCGCCGCCCTTGCTGGCTATCTCGCCGTTGCGCCGGATGGTCTGTCGAGCATCGGCGGCACGCCGCAATCGCCGGAAGATGCGGGCCGCGACGCGTTCGCGAAGACCGATGCCAAACGGATCGCGGCCGACGTCATGGCAACAGTGCCCTACGCGCTCAGCCACCCGGAAAGCACCGGCAAGGTCGGCACGGTGGGATTCTGCTATGGCGGTAGCATGTCACTGCGCTGTGCGGCGGAGACGCCGGGCTTAACCGCCGCGGTCGGCTTTTATGGACGCATCGCGGTTGAGGAAGTGCCGAAGATCAAGATTCCAATCATGATGAATTACGCTGGCGACGATAAAAACATCAACGCCGGCATTCCGGATTTCCGCGCGGCCCTCGACGCCAATCAAATCTCGTACAGCATCAACATGTATCCGGGCACGGGCCACGGATTCCACAACGACACCAGCGATGCGCGCTACAACGCCGAAGCTGCAAAATTGGCTTGGGCACGCACGGTGGCCTTCTTCGACCATTACCTCAAAAAGGGAGCTTGAAATGAAGCGTACTAGTCTTCTGATCGCCGGACTGATTCTGTGTATCGGCGGCGTATCGGCGCAGGCCGCGGACAAAGTGCCGAAGGCAATCGCCGCCGCGGTCTCCGATGCGGGCCGCCCGGAAGCGGACACGAAACGCGATGCCGACCGTAAGCCCGGCGAATCCGTTGCTTTCGCCGGCATCAAAGCCGGTCAGAAGGTTTTGGACCTGGCGCCGGGCGGCGGCTACTTCACGCGCATCTTCTCTAAGGCCGTCGGTCCGAAGGGCACGGTCTACGCGCTGGTGCCTGAGAACGTCATCGCCGCGCGTCCGAAGGCCGCCGATGGCGTGAATGCGATTGCCGCCGAAAAGGGTTACGGCAATGTCAAAGTGATCATTCAGATGCTGAATGCCGTGAAGACGCCGGAGGCAGTTGACGTCGTTTGGACATCGCAGAACTATCACGATTTCAAGAACGCGAGTTTCGGTCCGGTCGACACCGTCGCCATGAACAAGGCGATCTTCGCCTCGCTCAAGCCGGGCGGCACTTACATCGTGCTCGATCACGTCGCTGCCGCCGGTGCGAACGTGACGGAAACCTTGCACCGCATCGACCCTGCCGTCGTGAAGGCGGAAGCGGTCGCGGCGGGCTTTGTCTTCGCCGGCGAGAGCGATGTGCTGAAGCATGCTGAAGACGACCACACCGTGCGGGTGGTCGAGACCGGCATCCGCGGCAAGACCGATCAGTTCATCTACAAGTTCACAAAGCCCAAGAAGTAAGGGCGCGTTTGGCACCCCTCCCGGCACGCCGCCGGGAGGGCCTGCTCAATACATAAGCAAGCCACCCCTGTGCGGCACGCTTCGGCAACCCACCAGATCGCAGCAGTTTTTCCGGCCGAGCCAGCGGCGCTCCTTAAGCGTCGGCCAGATTCTCACAGCTTGCCTCCCTCTAACTGATTGAATTCATAGATTTAATGCGATTCCGTGCACATATTTAGTGCATGGCGATCGTTTGCATATTTTTTGGTCACAAACCAATCATCGAATTGGCCCGTGGTGGCCAGCCCTATCTCCAAAATTGGCATTTTTCGATTTTACCATAATTGGTTAGCTGGACTTCGCTGCACTGCACCCAAATCGGCACGACCCTTGCAAGACAGGGGCGAGACTTTGAACCGTGTCTTTGGGGGAGAGCTATGAACGTTCCGCGTTTCCGCTTCCTGCAGCTCGCCGTAGTGGCTGGGCTGTTGTGTCTGGGTAGTTTGCCGCCCGTCCATGCCCAGCAAGCCGAGCCGGCCGCTGCGCCTGCAGCGGCTGCTGCGCCGGCCGAAGCCGCGCCGGCGGCACCGGCGGCCGAGGCTGCAGCGCCGGCTGATGCCGCGGCTGCACCCGCGCCAGCCCTCAATAGCGGCGACACCGCGTGGATGCTCACCTCCACCGCGCTTGTCCTGCTGATGACGATTCCCGGCCTTGCCCTGTTCTACGGCGGCATGGTGCGCAAGATGAACGTGCTCGCCACGGTCATGCAGAGCTTCGCGATCACATGTCTGGTCACGGTGCTGTGGATGGTGGTGGGCTACAGCCTCGCCTTCACGGAAGGCAACGCCTACATCGGCGGCTTCTCGCGCGTGCTGCTGAACGGTATGGCGCTCGATGCCACAAATGCGCTGGCGCCGACCATTCCTGAGTCGGTGTTCATGTGCTTCCAGATGACCTTCGCCATCATCACACCGGCCCTGATTTGCGGCGCGTTCGCCGACCGTATGAAGTTCTCGGCGATGATGCTGTTCATGACCGGTTGGAGCTTGCTGGTGTACTCCCCGATCGCCCACTGGGTGTGGGGACCGGGCGGCTTCCTGGGCGGCGCGGGCGTGCTCGACTACGCCGGCGGCACCGTGGTGCACATCAACGCCGGCGTCGCCGGCCTAGTTTGCGCGCTCGTGCTCGGTAAGCGTATCGGCTACGGCAAGGATCCGATGCCGCCGCATAACCTGGTGCTCAGCGTGATCGGCGCTTCGCTGCTGTGGGTCGGCTGGTTCGGCTTCAACGCCGGCTCCGCCGTTGCCGCCAGCACCAACGCCGGCATGGCCATGGCCGTCACCCAGATCGCGACCGCAGCCGCGGGCCTGGGCTGGATGCTGATCGAATGGATGATCAAGGGCAAGCCGAGCGTGCTTGGTATCATCTCCGGCGCCGTTGCCGGGCTGGTCGCCATCACCCCGGCCTCCGGCTTCGTCGATCCCACCGGCGCGCTGATCATCGGCGTCATCGCCGGCATTGGCTGCTATCTCGGTGCGACGTCGCTCAAGCACGCACTTGGTTACGACGACAGCCTGGACGCGTTCGGCGTGCACGGCGTCGGCGGCATCATCGGTGCGGTGCTGACCGGCGTGTTCGCCAAGGCTGCCATCGGCGGTGCGCCGACCAAGAGCGGCTTGCTCGAAGGCCACGGCGAACAGATTGTCACCCAGCTCTACGGCATCGGCGTCACGGTAGTGTACTGCGCCATCGCCACCTTCATTCTGCTGAAGGTCGTGGATGTCATCGTGGGCCTGCGCGTGACCACCGATGAAGAGCGCGAAGGTCTGGATGTGAACCTGCATGGCGAGGTGGTGACCTGAGGGTCACCACCCACCCTGCCCGTAGCGTCAATACTCGTTTTCGCGGGATTTAAAGCCGCCAGCGCTTGAAGTGTACCTTCCGTCCCGCGTCACCAATGAAATTGGGTCGAATGAACCAAGGGGAGTGATGTTATGAAGCGTATTGAAGCCGTGATCCGTCCGCACAAGCTTGGCGACGTGAAGGATGCCCTCAACGGGATCGGCGTCCAAGGCCTCACGGTCTACGAAGTGAAGGGCTTCGGTCGTCAGAAGGGGCATACCGAACTCTACCGCGGTGCGGAGTACACCGTGGATTTCCTGCCGAAGGTGAAGATCGAAGTGGTGGTGGAAGACGCCACCGCGGAAGCTGTTGTGGACACGATCTGCAAGGCCGCGCAGAGCGGCAAGATCGGTGACGGCAAGATCTTCGTTTCGAGCGTGCTCGATGCCGTGCGCATCCGCACGGGAGAGCATGGCGGGGGGGCCATCTAAGACGGCGAACGGAGATTCCCGGCGGCTCTGGCGGGGGCGACCGCGGCGATCTTCGAATGACCGGTAGGTCGGTTGTCTCGCTTTGTCCAACATTAGGAGAACATGATGCTGACGCGCGTAAGTACTTTGATGGCGGGGCTACTGCTGGGGGCGCTGGCGCTTCCCGCGGCCGCCGCGGAGGAAGCCAAGAAGGAAGAAAGCATGTTGCCCGGCACGTTTACCGGCAACGTCGCTCTCACCAATGACTATGTGTTCCGGGGCTATACCCAAACGTTGGAAAAGGCCGCGGTACAGGGCGGCCTGGATTGGGACTCAGGCGTGGGCTTCTACCTCGGCACCTGGGGTTCGAACATGAAGTTCGGTGCGCCGGGTGAAGGCAGCTTGGAATGGGACGTTTACGGCGGTTACAAGGGCGCGATCGACAAGTTCACCTATGACGTAGGTGTACTCGGTTACCTCTATCCCGGCACCGCCAAAGCTCTGAAGTACAATTGGTGGGAAGGCCACGTCGTCGTCGGATACGACTTCGGCGTCGCGCAGACCTCCGCCGGCGTCTACTACACCCCCGACTATTTCGGCGGTAACGGGAATGGCGTGTACTACATGGGCAAGGTTCTGGTGCCACTGGCCTCGCTGGTCGAAGGCCTGACCATTGACGGAACGATCGGTCGGACCGACGTCAAGGGCACGGCGCTCGACTACACCGACTACAGCGTCGGCATCACCTACGCCTTCAAATGGTTCACCACCGACGTGCGCTGGTACGACACGGACGTGAAGGGCTGCAAAAACGTCTGCGACAGCCGGGTGGTCGTGAAAATCTCGCGCGCATTCTAGAGACCTCCCTTGCGCGACGAGACGAAGGGCGCTGCTCCTCCAGGCAGCGCCCTTTTTCTTTAGGGCGTGCATTCGGCAACAAAATTTCTCGTTTTCCGTGTGAACGGCGTTATGGGTTCCTCACCCGCCTGCCTGGGACGCCCGTGCACCGTGGATGACGCATCGCTGCGCGGTAGCTTTGAGATTGCCCCCCGGACCTGCACGACCCGGAAACTGTCCGCTGCGGCATTCTGCAGAGCCTGATCAGCGTCCGTCGGCCGGGACCCGGAGTCCGCTGCAAGTTCGGCATGTTCACGCAATCGGTCGAGCGCGGACAGCGGGTCGAACATCCCGAGAGTTGGCTGCGCTTCGGCGATCCGTGGCAGTTCATGCAGGCGAGCCTGAAATATCCCGTGCGTTTCAACGGCCGCCTGCGCCGCTTGAAAGAGCCAAACAGCGCCGAACGGGTCGAATGGATCGACAGCGATACCGTGACGGCGCTGGCCTACGACCTGCCGATGACAGGATACGAGACGGAAACGGTGCTCTATCTGCGCCTGTGGGCGGCGCGTGCTTCGCAAGACTTCGATCTACGCACTTTCAATGAGGGCAACTATGACGAGGCGGTGCGCCCTCGCGTCTGCTGATGGTGCAGATCGAAGAACTTGCCGGGCAGATCGATCAGGTGAACGTGCCGGGCACGTGGCAGGAGTATCCAAATTGGCGTGTCCGCATACCGATGGACGCGGACGCGCTTCCGGCCGGCTCCGCAGCGCAATCCGTGGCCCACGCACCGACATAGCAGCAGGATAGCGTGCAGGTACAACGACTTACGAAGCTGTCACCCACACAAGACACGCCCAAACAGGGGTTGAGTCCGCCGGGCGTGCACTTTAAGGATGGTGCCACTCCACGTGGGCGGTAAACCAAATGGCTTTCGATTCTGGCGAGCCGGTCCGGCTTCATATCGGTTGCGGCAAACGCTTCATCCCCGGTTTTCTGCACGTCGACATCCTGCCCGCACCGCACATCGATCACATCGCCGATGTGCGCGCTTTGACGTTTGCAGAGAACGAGTCCGTCGACCTGATCTACGCCTGCCACGTGCTCGAGCATTTCGGCCGCAAGGAATACCGCGACGTGCTGACCGAATGGCTGCGGGTTCTCAAACCCGGTGGCGTGCTGCGCATCTCGGTGCCGGACTTCGCTGCCTGCGCCGCGCTCTATTATGAACAAGGCCTGGTGGACGGGCTCTCCGGTCTTATGGGCCTGATCAGCGGCGGCCAGCGCGACGCATATGATTTCCACAAGATGATCTTCGACGAGCCGTTCTTGACGAAGGAACTGAAGTCGCTGGGGTGCCGCGAAGTGCGCCGCTGGGATTGGCGTACGACCGAACACTCTACCGTCGACGACTTCTCCCAAGCCTATATCCCGCACCTGGCCAAGGAAAAAGGCAGGCATATGAGCCTCAATATCGAAGGCGTGAAATAGGCCTATCCTCAGGGCGGCGACGGCATTTCCCGGCCCTTTTGCGCCATTGAACCTCCCGCTTATGCTGGCGTCTTGTCGCGACGGAGGACGCCATGACCAAGCCGCAACAGCCCGTATTCGAGGCACCAGGCAAGGCCCAGGGCGGGCCACCGCCGGGTGTGGCCGTGGGCGGCAACGGCCGGCCCAATCCCACCGTCGCCATGAAGTCGGGCATCGAAGGCCGCGAGAAGGAATTCGGCGAAGCGGTGGGCGTGCTGCTCAAGACTTTCGCCGACACCATGCCCTACGTACACGAGTTCAACGATGCGCTGGTGAAAGCGCATCTCAGCCAGATCCAGTTCTGCAAGAACCACGGGCTGCTGAACGAGATGGTCGCCGACGACGATCAGCGCATGTCGCCGATGCTGAGCCGCGTGCGCAAGGCCATTGAGCAGACCGGCAATAAGGAACTGGCGATGATCGCCATGTTCGAGCGCACCTCCTGCTTCTATCAGATGGTCGCCACCTATCACTCCGAGCCCGGCAAGCGCGTGTGGAAAAGCCCGTTCAAGTTGGTGCTGGAAATGGGTACCCGCATCGGCCAATTCGACATTACCGAGCAGGACGTGCATGACCTATGGCTCAAGCCCCGCCTGAAGGGCTTCGCCAAGCAGCTGGGGGTTGAGATCAATATTACCGAAACCCTCGGCGAAGACGGTATGATCACCTGCGAACTTGTTAGCTGACCGCTTGCGCCGGCGACGGATCAAGGGCGGCGGCCGCAAGGTCGCCGCTTTTTGCTGTCCCGGGTAAATCAGTCCGCTCGCACTCGCGGACTGGGCCCTTTACAAATGACGGTATCCACCGCACCTAAGGGCTGAAGTTCTATTCAGATCGAGACCGTATGGCGAAAGACCCCTACAGCGTTCTTGGCGTCACCCGCGATGCCTCCGACGCGGACATTCAGAAGGCCTTCCGGAAGCAGGCTAAGAAGCTGCACCCCGACTTGAACCCGGGGGACAAGAAGGCGGAGGAGCGTTTCAAGGATCTGAACGCCGCTTACGACATCGTAGGCGACACGGCGAAGCGTGCTCGCTTCGACCGGGGCGAGATCGATGGGACGGGCGCAGAAACGCGCCAGAATCCCTTCGCTGGCGGCTTTCGGCGCGGCCCAGGCGGCGGTCCCGGTGCCGGCGGTCCAGGCGCAGGGCAACAGCAAGGCGGCTTTGCGTTCGAGGACATCAGCGATCTGTTCGGCGGAATTTTTCGCGGCGGCCGGGGGCCTGGTCCGGGTGGCCCCGGGGGCGCGGGCTTCCGGCATGGGCCGATGCAGGGCGAGGACATGCGCTTCCAGCTCGAGGTGGACTTCCTCGATGCCGTGCGCGGCGGCACCCGCCGTTTGACCCTGCCGAGCGGAAAATCCCTCGATGTCAAAATCCCCGCGGGAATCGAGAGCGGCCAGAGCATCCGCCTCAAGGGCCAGGGCGAACCGGGCCCGACCCAGGCGGGTGACGCGCTGATCGAAATCAAGGTGAGCGAGCACGCGCTCTACAAGCGCGACGGCCACAACATCCGCATCGAGTTGCCGGTGTCGCTGCAGGAAGCGGTGCTGGGTGCAAAGGTGGAAGTCCCGACCATCCACGGCCCCGTCACCGTGACCGTGCCCAAGGGCGCGACCTCTGGCACGACCTTGCGCCTTAAGGGCAAGGGCATCGTAGGCAAAGGCGGAACAACGGGCGACGAATACGTGACGCTCAAAGTGATGCTGCCGCCGGGCGGCAATGCAGAGCTCGAGAAGTTCGTTGAGACCTGGGGCCCGAAGAATCTCTACAACCCGCGCAAGGACATCGTCTAAAGCTAGGGCATGTTGCCGTAGGCTTGCCCGGCCCGTTCGATCGCTTTCACTTTCGCGTAGAGCGGCGCCCAGTCGTCCCGCTCCGCAATCGCCGCCCACAGCGATTCGATTTCGTCGATCAGCAACGTCTCCGGCGTCGCCTGCGCGAAGTACGGGTGCGCGAGCCGTTGTGGGGCCGCGGGTGTGTAGGGGGCGAAGGCGTCGCGCACGACTGCAAAAGCCTCGCTCTGATACACATCTGTCCCCGCGCGCGACTTTCCACCCTGGCAATCGAAAACGAATTGCTCGAACGGCATTTGCGTGGCGTGCAGGAACTCGAACACGGCGCCGGTGAGTGCGAGGTCACTCTCTGCATCGCGCGGCGCAAGATTGAGTCGCGCCAGCACCGCCGCTGCCATTTCCGTCTCGAAGATTTGCGGGAAAGTCTGCAGCGCTTCGACGAGGGATTCCTTCTCCGCCACAAGCGTGAGGCATTCCGCCAGGCGCTGCAGGTTCCAGATCAGCGTCCCCGGCTGACGGCCGTAGGCGTACAGGCCGGATTGATCGAAGTAGGCGGCGGTGAAGTTGGGGTCGTACGTCGGCAGGAAGCGATAGGGCCCGTAGTCGAAGCTCTCGCCGGTGATGTTGATATTGTCGGTGTTGAGAACGCCGTGGACGAAACCGGCGGCCATCCACTGCGCGCCGGTGCGGGCAACGCGGCGCACGGTCTCTTGCAGCATCGCCGGCGCACCGCCGGCGATACCGCCGAAATAGTGCGCGAGCACGTGATCCACCAGCTTCTGAATTCTTTCGCCGTCCTGTTCGTAGGCGAGGCGCTGGAAGGTGCCGATGCGAATATTGGAATGACTTAGGCGCACCAGCACGCTGGAGCGTGTCGGCGACGGCTCATCGCTGCGGATCAGGTCTTCGCCGGTCTCGATCAGGCTGAAGGTCTTGGACGTGTTGACGCCAAAAGCCTCGAGCATGGTGGTGGCGAGCAGTTCCCGCACGCCGCCCTTGAGGGTCAAACGTCCGTCGCCGCGTCTGGAGTATGGGGTGAGGCCGCTACCCTTGGTTCCGAGATCAAGGACGCGGCCGTCTTCGGCGCGCAACTGGGCGAACAGGAACCCGCGACCGTCGCCAATATCCGGGTTGTAGCTGCGGAACTGATGGCCGTGATAGCGCAGGGCCAGCGGTTGCGGGAGATTTTCGGGCAGTGGCGTGAATGCACCGAAGTGCTGAATCCAGGCGTCATCGTTCAGATCTGCCAGGCCGACGGCGCGCGCCCCGCGATCGTTGCGATAGCGCAATACGTGCTTCGGGAATTTCGCGGCTTCGACCGCGTCGAAATAACCGGGCCCGAGCCCGAGATGAATCGTTGCGGCGCGGGTCATGGCGCAGGTGCCTTGACGGTGGTCTCGATGAATGCCGAGACATCGTTCAGTACTGGCGCGCGACCGCGGAACGGCTTGGCGAAGGCAGCCATAAGGCCGACGTGGCCGATCTTGTCGTAGAAAACGTCGCGGACCGTGCCGCCGGCTGCGCGCGCTGCGGCCGTCATCTGTTCGGTGTTAAGTGGGTAGACCGTGGTGTCGTCGCGGCCGTGGGCAAGAAACATGGGCGGCGGCGGATGCTGCGCGGCTACAAAGGTGATTGGGCGCGCGCGTTCAAGGTCGCCGGTGCCCAGGAACACGTCGCGGACGCTTTTGGTCTGCTCGGGCCGGAAGGCGTAAGGACCGGCGAGGCCGATGAAACCCCGCACGCGGCCAGTCGCTCCGGCGGCTTTTGCATACGTCGAATCGAGCACCGCCAGTGCGGCGATGTTCGCGCCGGCAGAATGTCCCATCACGAAAAGTTTGGCTGGGTCGCCGCCATGCTCGGTGGCATGGCCTTGCGTCCACTTAAGCGCGCGTGCCGCGTCCTCCTCGAACGCAGGGAATTTCACGGCTGGATAAACCCGGTAGTCGGCGATGACCGCGACGTATCCTTTGCTCGTCAGCGCCTCGCCCAGGAAGCGATACTGCTTTTTCGCGCCGGATTTCCAGCTGCCGCCGTAGAAGAACAGGACCACCGGCCGCGGCCCCGCGCCCTGCTTCGGAGTGTACACGTCGAGATGCTGTCGCGGATCGGCCCCGTACGGAATATCTGCCGTGAGCGTGTATCCGTCGTTGGGGATCACCGCGTTTAGCACGGTGATCGCGGTATTGGCACAACCGCCCAGCCCTAGTGCCAGACCGACCATCGCGACCCTCAGGAATCGACCAACCCTCATCAGCGGCGACTACCTTGCACAGAGCGCAAAGCGACGTAATGTAGGGCCGCCCTGCGGGTTGGAGTCGTCGTCATGAAGTACCTTCACACAATGGTCCGGGTCACAAACCTAGATCAGTCGCTCGACTTCTACTGCAACAAGCTCGGCTTGAAGGAGTTGCGGCGCACCGAGAGCGAGAAAGGCCGCTTCACCCTGATTTTTCTGACGGCACCCGGCGACGAAGAGGCCGCGGTCGAACTTACGTACAACTGGGACCCGGAGGTTTACACCGGTGGGCGCAACTTTGGCCACCTCGCCTATGAAGTGGACGACATTTACGCGCTGTGCAATTCCCTGATGGCCAAAGGGGTCACCATCAACCGTCCGCCGCGGGACGGCCGCATGGCGTTCATCCGGTCGCCAGATAATATTTCGATCGAGCTGCTTCAGAAAGGCGGCGCACAACCACCGCAGGAACCCTGGGTCTCGATGGCCAATACCGGTGTCTGGTAGATTGGAACGCAAAATGATTCGCACATCCGCCCTGCTCGGCACGCTTTTGCTATCCGCACCAGCACTTGCGCAATCGGCGCCGACGATCCCGACGAAAGTCCTCCCGAAGCCCGGCGACTTTCAGATCGCAGACATCGAGCGGATTGCGAGCTGGCGTCCGGGCGGCCCACGCCTCGTCTTCCTGAAAGACGGCAATGAGCAGTGGTACCGGGTTGAGATCGTCGAACCCTGCATGGATCTGTTTCCGGGGAAGGACCCGAAATTCATCACGCTCACGGATACGCAAGGCAAGCGTTACAGCGCGCTGGTGATCGAGCGCCGTCAGTGCGACGTCGCCAAGCTGGAGAAGACGGCGAAACCCGAGGGCCCGCCCTACGTCGCGCCGCCTCCGAAGCCCGCGCCAAAAGCCGTGGCGCCTGCGCCGCCGGCAGCACCAACAAAGAAATAACTGCGAAAGCGAGCGCGGGCTAGTGGACCGCCATGCTGTAGGTCGGCGGCAATTGCGCGACCCGGCCCAGCAGGTATTCGAGGTCGTCGCCCTCGAACTCCATGCCGAAGTTTTCGTACTGCGTCAGCACGCGCTCCAGGATACGGCGGGCATAGCGTTCAGCGCTGTTGCCGCCGAAGTCGAGCTCGGTCTGTTCGATGACGTCAACTGCGACGCGGATGGCCGGGAGCATCCGTTCCGGCAATCCGCCTTTCGTCCAGAGCGCTTTGAGACCTGCGCCTGATGTCTCATGAACGAGGGTGCGCGCATTGCCGACCGGCACGCCGGACATCGCCGCAAGCGCATGCTCGAAGAAGCGCACGTTGCCCATGCAGATCGCGCGCAACACCAGCGATGGCGTGAGACGGCCGTTGCTGCGCAGCTGATGCACCAGTGAAGCGAGACCGGCATCTCCGACGCCCATGGCGATACCGACAGTCGCCCGTTCGCGGCTCTGCAGCACAAGGTCCATCGCTACTTCAGCGGAGATCTCATGCTTGGAGAGCAGATAGGTACGCAGGTGATCGGCGACGTAGGTCACCAGACGCTCGGTCACCGTCACCGGCAGAACCGCACGATGCACGAGCGGATCCTGTACGATCGCGCTGTCGCCGAAGCGATCCACCACGCGATGGAGGGAGGATTCGGAAATCGCGGCGCCGGGGTTGCCGACCAGCTTGGCGACGACATGTTCGGTGCCGTGTTCGACCAGGGCGGCGGACACCGGAGCTTCCACTTCGCGGCGGCCGGCGATGGCTTCCATTTTCGCGAGAGAGCCTTGCACGCTCACGATCTGCACCAGGTCGTCGGCGGTCAGAACGTCGGAGAAGGCCAGCATCGGCACAGAAACGGCATCCACATCGCGCGCGAGCACTTGCGCCACGTCGCGGGGAATGTGCGGATTGGATTTGAGATTGATGGACAGGGCTTCGCGCACGCGCACTTCGGCATCGCGCGCCATGACCCGGAAGATTTCCTGGGCGAGCTTGACCTCTGCGGGACCGAAATCCGCCGCGTTGAACTGCTGCGCAAGCTTGGTCGCCGTCCCCACACGCGCGGTGGCCGACGGGTTATGCGCAAGCAAGTTCACATCGTCCATAGTCAACCCTGACAAGACGTCGATTCCTCCGATGCGCGGATCACTGTCCCGCATTCAGTTACTAGGTCAGCCGGATGAATCCACTTCTCACGAAGCTGCATTCTGTTTCGGGTAAACACCAACCAGCGCGAGACTGACGCACTGGCCCCAAAGCGGAACACGTGTGGACCGGCGAATGTTCTCATCCATTAACGAAATATCGTAACACGTATTACGCGCAGTATGGGTAGGACTTTCGCTGGAAAAAAGGGGGATAGCCCCGCGGGTGCTGGCTAAGCTATAACCCATTGATGTAACGCGTAATTAGAGGCCGGGGCGTGCCAGACCAAGGGACCGCGGCTGTGACTTTATTGAGCGGGGCGGCGATGGACCTGAAAGAACATATTCGGCAGATCCCTGACTTTCCCAAAACTGGGATCAACTTTTTCGATATTTCAACCCTCATCGGCCATCCGGTGGCTTGGCGCACGACCATTGAGCGCATGGCGGCCCTGGTAGAGCCGTGGAAGCCCGACTTTTTGGCCGCCATCGATGCCCGTGGCTTCTTGGTCGCGGCGCCTATGGCGATCCCGCTGGCGTGTGGCGTGGTGATGATTCGCAAGAGCGGAAAACTGCCTGGCAAGGTCAAGCAGCATTCCTACGGCCTTGAGTACGGCACCGACGTGATCGAGATCCAGCACGACGCCGTGCCGCCGGGGAAGCGCGTGGTGATCATTGACGATCTGCTCGCGACCGGCGGCACCATCGGCGCCGCGGCGAAACTGTTGCGCGAATCCGGCGCCGATGTCGTGGGTTCGGCCTGTCTGATCGAACTGGCATTCATCGGCGCCCGGGCAAGGCTCGACATGCCGTTTGAGGCGCTGCTCAGCTACGCGTCGGAGTAATCGCGGCATCCGCTGATTGCGGCGGGCCAAGCTCGCCTTCCCATTTCGCGACTACGGCGGTGGCGACGGAATTGCCGACCACATTGGTGGCACTGCGTCCCATGTCGAGGAACTGATCGACGCCGACAATCAGGAGCAGGCCCGCTTCCGGAATCTGGAACGTCGCCAAGGTCGCGGCGATCACCACCAAGGACGCTCGCGGCACGCCAGCCATGCCCTTGCTGGTGACCATCAGGATCAACAGCATGACGATCTGCTGGCCTGCGCTCAACTCGATGCCGTAGGCCTGGGCGATGAACATCGTGGCGAAGGTGCAGTACATCATCGAGCCGTCGAGATTGAACGAATACCCCAGCGGCAGCACAAAACTGGCAATCCGGTTCGAGGCGCCGAAGCGCTCAAGCTGTTCCAGGGTGCGCGGATAGGCCGCTTCCGAACTGGCGGTGGAGAACGCCAACACCGCGGGGCCGCGAATTCTGCGCATAAGATCGACGACGCGCGGGCCGATGATCATGTAGCCCGCCGCCACCAGCACCAGCCACAACACCGCCAGCGCAAGGTAGAACCCGCCCATGAAGCGTCCGTAAGTGATGAGGACACCAGGCCCCTGCACCGCCACCGTCGCGGCCACCGCCGCAAACACAGCCGCAGGCGCCGTGGTCATCACATAGCCGGTGACCTTCAGCATGATGTGAGCGCCGGCATCCGCCAGCGCAATCGCGGGCCGCGCGCGCTCGCCAAGCGACGCCGCAGCGACACCGACAAAGCATGAGAATACGACGATCTGCAGAATCTCGTTCTGCGCCATGGCCTCAAAGATGGATTTCGGCACCAGGTGCGTAACGAACTCGCGCAGCGTCAGGCTCGCGGCGCGCACGGTCGAGGACTCGCCAACCGGCAACTGCAGGTCCAGTCCCACACCGGGCTGAAGAATGTTCACAATCACCAGACCCAACAGCAGCGAGACGAGCGACGCGGCGACGAACCACGCCATCGCCCGCAGACCGATGCGGCCAATCGCGCCCGAAGAGCCCGTATTGGCGATGCCGACGACGAGGGTCGTGAGCACCAGGGGCGCGATGATCATCCGGATAAGGCGCAGGAAGACTTCGGTGACTACACCCAGCACCGCCGCGACCTGCTTGGCCTCTTCCGGCGTGAGCAAGCGTTCGCACAGCACGCCGACCAGCACGCCGGCCAACAAGGCCCAAACGATCCACTTGGTCACGCGCATACGGCCGGCTCCCTTCCCCGAGCGACCATGACACTTGGGTCTGCGCAAGGGAAGCCCACGGGCCGGACACCTGCCCCGCGCCGCGGGAACCGCCACCGGCGCCATGGCAGGATGGCGGCTCGACTTAAGGAGATCGCAGCATGCGTAAGGGTTGGATCGGTATTTGCGCGTTGGCGCTTAGCTTGGCCGCGCCGGCCGATGCTGCAACCGAGGGCCAGATCATCACGGTCAATCCCATCGTGCTGAAGGACGCCGCGCAGAAGAAGGATGTCATCCTGCGCGTGATCGTCCCCGCCGCCGGCGGCCGCGTTCCCGTCATCCTGTTCTCACACGGCGCGCAGTATTCGAAGGACGACTACCTGCCGTTAACGGAGTACTGGGCCGCCCACGGCTACGCGGTGATCGCGCCGACCTTCGACGACTCGACGTCGTTGGGAATTCCGCGCGGCGACGACCGGCAAAAGTTTGCCTGGCGTTCGCGTCTCCTCGACATGCACAAGGTGATCGACAGCCTGGACGAGATCGAGCGCGCCTCGCCGATCCTCAAAGGCCGTTTCGATTCCAAGAAGATCATCGCTGCAGGGCACTCGTTCGGCGGGCACACCACGGCAACCCTGGTGAACGGGACGATGCCGGACGAGAACACCGACTTGACCGACAAGCGCGTTCTGGCCGCCGCCGCCCTCGCGCCGCCGGGCTACGCCAAAGGTTTCCGCAACGTTGCCTGGCCCGACAAGATCAAGCCGATGCTGATGATCGTCGGCGACCAGGACATCACGCCGGGCTTTTCCGACACCTGGCAGGTGCACGCGGACTACTACATGAAGGGGCCGAACGGCCAGTGCATGGCGGTGATGGCCGGGATGAAGCACTATCTCGGCGGCATCCTCGGGACGAACCGCACGGAAGAAGGCCAACCGCCGAACGCGGCGGCGCTATCCGAGATCCAGCGCATGACCTTGGCATTCTTCGACACGCAGGCGAAGGGCAGCAACGCTTGGCCGCAACTGCGCGACGAACTGCTCAAGACTCGCCCTGCGCCGCTCGCGCAGTTCGAGTGCAAGTAGCTTGAGGCGCTACGCCGCCTGGTCGTTGGTGGCGTCGAGAGCGTAGCCGGCGGCCCGCACGGTGCGGATCACGTCCATGCTCTCTGTCTCATTCAGCGCCTTGCGCAGGCGCCGGATGTGCACGTCGACCGTCCGCGGCTCGACGTAGATGTCCGGCCCCCAAACACCGTTCAGCAGCTCTTCACGACTGAAGACCGTGCCTGGACGTTCCATCAGATACTGAAGCAGGCGGAACTCGGTAGGACCGAGGTGGACATACTTGCCGCCGCGGCTGACGCGGTGCGCGTCCAGATCCATGACGATATCGGAGAAACTGAGCTGGCCTTTGGCCTGAGACGGCTTGGCCCGGCGCAACAGCGCGCGCACGCGGGCAAGCAGTTCGACCATCGAGAACGGCTTGGTCATGTAGTCGTCAGCGCCGACGTTGAGGCCGCGCACTTTGTCGGCCTCCTCGCTGCGGGCGGTGAGCATGATGATCGGCACATTGCGGGTCTCGGGGCGGCGGCGCAGCTGGCGGCAGACCTCCACACCGGACATGCGCGGCAGCATCCAATCGAGGATGACCGCGTCGGGCGGTGTCTCGGCCGCGACCGTGATGGCTTCCTCGCCGTCGCCGGCTTCGGTGACGCGATAGCCTTCCTTCTCGAGATTGTAGCGGAGCATGGTCATCAGCGAGGTTTCGTCCTCGACGACCAGGACAACTGGCTTCATCAGTCTTGTTCCTTCCGATGTTTCAGCCAAAGCGCCCAGTGACGTAGTCCTGCGTCCGCTGGGCGAGCGGGTTCTGGAAGATCACCTCGGTGTCGCCGTACTCGATCAGGCGACCAAGGTACATGAAGGCCGTGTTGTCGGACACGCGCGCGGCCTGCTGCATGTTGTGGGTAACGATTACAATGGTATAGGTGCCCGACAGTTGGTGGATCAGCTCTTCCACCTTGGCGGTCGCGATCGGATCGAGCGCCGAGCAAGGCTCGTCCATCAGCAGCACTTCCGGATCCGCGGCGATCGCGCGGGCGATGCACAAGCGCTGTTGCTGACCGCCGGACATGCCCAGGGCATTCTGGTCGAGGCGATCCTTCACTTCGTTCCAAAGCGCGGAGCCTTTCAGCGCGCGCTCGCAGGTTTCCTGCAGGATGTTCTTGTCACGCACGCCGTCGATGCGGAGCGGATAGACCACGTTCTCGAAGATCGACATCGGAAACGGGTTCGGCTTCTGGAACACCATGCCCATGCGCTTGCGCAGCGCGATCACGTCGGCGCCGCGGGCATAGATGTTCTCGCCATGGAGTGAGAGCGAGCCGGTGATCTTAATGTTGTCGACCAGGTCGTTCATGCGGTTGATGCAGCGGAGCAGCGTCGACTTGCCGCAGCCGGACGGGCCGATCAGCGCCGTCACCATTCCCTGCTCCACGGTCAGATTGACCCCGTAGAGGGCCTGGGATGCGCCGTAAAAGAGATCCAGATTTTTGATGTCGAGCACCACGCCCTGGGTGCCGCGCTTCACATGCACGACCGTATCGTCGAAGTGAAGCGACTGGGGGACAGGCTGGGCGGTCGAGGCGGATGCGGTTGCCGTAGCGAGAGCCATAATGCGATTCCTAGAACTGGCTGCCGACGAAGCGGCGCTTGAGACGATTACGGATGATGATCGCCGCGGCATTCATGACCGCGACCAGAGTGATCAGGAGGACGGTGGTGACGAACACCATGGGTTTGCCGGCCTCGGAATTGCGCGACTGGAAGCCGACATCGAAGATGTGGAATCCCAGATGCATGAAGCTGCGCTCCAGATGCACGTACGGGAAGTGGCCGTCGATCGGCAGTTCCGGCGCGAGTTTCACAACGCCGACCAGCATGAGCGGGGCCACCTCGCCGGCGCCGCGCGCCATCGCGAGGATGATGCCGGTCATTACGCCGGGGAGCGCGCGCGGCATGACGATGTTGCGGATCGTCTGCCATTTGGAGGCGCCGCACGCGAGCGAACCCTCTCGCATGGACCGCGGGACCGCGGCCAGGGCTTCCTCGGTTGCGACGATCACCACCGGCACCGTCAACAGGGCCAGGGTGAGTGAGGCCCAAAGCAGTCCGCCGGTCCCGAATGTGGGATTGGGCAGGCGCTCGGGATAGAATAGCTGGTCGATCGACCCGCCGATGACGTAAGCGAAGAAGCCCAGGCCGAACACGCCGTAAACGATGGACGGCACGCCGGCGAGATTGTTCACCGAGATGCGCACGAACGCCACCAGCCGGCCTTGTTTTGCGTATTCACGCAAGTAAAGCGCCGTCATCACGCCAAACGGAGCGACCGCGATCACCATCAGGAGCGTCATCGCCAGGGTGCCGAAGATTGCGGGAAACACGCCGCCTTCGGTATTGGCTTCGCGCGGCTCGGAAATCAGGAACTCGCCCCAGCGCGAGAAGTACACGCCGACTTTTTGCGCGAAGGACAGATCGTTGGGCATGTAGGCCCGCACGATGTTGACCATCGGCACAGTCTTTTCGCGTCCGCCGATCTCCGCGAACGTCACCGTGAACTTGTCGTTGATGCTGCGCAGGCGCTGCACCTCCGCGGTGAGGCGCTCATACTCCCCGCGCGAGTCGACACTGAGCTGCTCGAAATGCGCGGCCGCGTCCTTGTAGGCCTGGCTATCGCGGCCGCTCTTCAATTCCGCCTTACGGACCGCGAGGCGTGCACGCTCGACCTCATGATTGACGTTACCGATCTCATCGCGCTCGATCTCGCGGACGCGCTTGCCGCGCGCCAGTGCCTCGCTGTAGGCGGAGGCGACCGCGGGCGCCGAGAAGTCCGTTCCTTCGGCTGGCTTTCCATCCAGGGTGATGGCTTTCACCGTACCGATAAAGGGGCCCCATTCCTGGCGCTCGACGTAGACGATGTTCTTCGGGTACTCGGTCGACTTGATCTCATTGTCATCGATCCAGCGGAAGTCTTCGCTATAAAGATCGAAGTTGCCGATGCGATACAAGGTTCGGCCGGCAAAGCCTTCGGCCTTCTTGATCTTTTCCTGCGCGTCCGGCGCAAGCTTCGCGAGCGCGTCGGGCGCAGGCCGGAACGTATCGGTGCGCGCCACTTCGCCGGCCGACACCTTGCCGGCGGTGGTCGTGACCACGGCGACCGGACGCGGCACGAATGTCAGAAATCCGTTCCACAAAACCAGCAAAAGGAAACCGACGATCATGACGATGCCGAGACACAGGGCGCCGCCGAGCACCCAGGTGAACGGCTCGCCACGCGCGCGCAAATCCGTCACGCGATGATATGTGCGCGCATTCTGCGCGACGGCACCCGACGCAACGGCGGCAGCGATCTCCATGTTTTGCTCGTCCTTCACAGCTGGGCTGCGCGCTTACGGAACCGCTGGCGGATCATTTCCGCGAGCGTATTGACGACGAAGGTGATGGCAAACAGCGTGAGCGCCGCCAGGAAGAGCATGCGGTACAGCGTACCGCCCTGGACCGCCTCCGGCATTTCCACCGCGATATTCGCCGACAACGCGCGCAAACCGTTGAACAGATTCCAATCCAGCACCGGCGTGTTGCCGGCGGCCATCACCACGATCATGGTCTCGCCCACGGCGCGTCCCATTCCCACCATAATGCCGGCGAAAACGCCGCTCATGGCGGTCGGCAGAATAACGAGAACGGCGGTCTGCCACTGGGTCGCGCCACACCCCAAACTCGCCCCGCGCAGATGCTCGGGCACAGAGTTCAGCGCGTCCTCGGCGATGGTGTAGATGATCGGGATCACCGCAAAGCCCATCGCGAAGCCGACGATCAAAGTATTGCGCTGCACGTAGGTATCGAGAAACCCGCCGCGCGGATCGAGGCCTACCGCGATCAGAACGGATGCAACCACCGCCGATACGCCCCAGCCGACAGTCAGGGTCAACACCCAGCGCGCCATTTCAGCAAGGCCGGCGACCGTGCGATTGGGATTGCGCGCCCACGTCTTGAAGCGCGGCGGCAGGAACCGTTCCATTCCGAAATACATCAGACCCACCGCGATCGGCAGCACCAGCAGCGTGGTGAAGCGGTGGCTGTCACCGATGGAGCCGTTCACCCATTGCTTGAAGTCGCCTGCGAAGAAGATGCGCTCGAAACCGGGGCCGAGGGTCACGGCCAGGTTCACGGCAATGAAGAGGACCGCGAACATCAGCCCGAATCTCGGCAACCCGCCGTAACGCAGCGCGATGGGATTGGGCAGCAACTGCCACAGGTGTGCGCCAAGCAGCCACGACATCGGCACAAGGAACGTCGCCAATATGACCGCGCCGATCCATGTCTCGACAATAGGCGCAAGGATGAGCGCGACGATGAAACCCAACACGACCGACGGCAGCGACGCCATCATCTCCATCACCGGCTTCACGACAGCGCGGACCTTCGGGTGCACGAACTCGGAGGTGTATACTGCCGCGCTCAGCGCAATCGGCACTGCGAACAGCAGTGAATAAATCGTGGCCTTCAAGGTCCCGAAGATGAGTGGGACCAGAGACAGCTTGGGCTCGAAGGCATCCGTTCCGGACGACGACTGCCACGTATACGTGGGCTCGCTATAGCCCTCATACCAAACCTTACCGAAGATCGTCTTCAGCGTGGTCTCCGGATGCGGCACCGAGATGTCCCATTCGAACACGCGTCCGCTGGTGGCGATCGCCAACACGCCGTTCTCGCGCGGCGCCAGCGCCACGGCCTTGTAGGCACCGTCGTAATCCTTCGGCTTGAGACGCAGCAGGACCTGTTCGCTGGTCGAATGGCGCACCCACACTTCGCCGCCCTCGTCCGCGGTCACGAACAGCTTGCCGCGCTGACTGGCATCCATGTTCACGACGGCCTTCTTGTGACGCTCAAGCACCTTGCCGCGGACCAGGATCTGGCCGTCGGCGGTTTCCTTGTCGCCCTCGCGGCGCGGAAGCCGATAGTAGACATCGAGCGAGCCGTCGGAACCGCCGAGAACGATCGACTGTTCGCCGATCAAGAAGCCCATGGTGGTGAGAGACACACCGCTGGGCAACAACTTCACGGTTTCGGCCAATTGCGGCGCATCGAAATTGCGCGTGGCGTAGCGATAGATTGTGCCTTCGCTGTCGGCCACCATCACAGCGTCCGCGGAGGTGTTCATCAGCACCCGCGCAACCTTGACGCCCTGGGGCAGACCGGGGAGTTCCGAGGACGTAAGCGTTTCGGTGACTTCGCCGGTCATCATGTTGCTCTTGGCTTCGGACCGCGACAGGCGGCCGATGCCATTGGCATCGATGGTCACGAACGATTTTTCGGGCCGTTCGACCGTCCCGCCGAGGCGATAGTCGACCGCGACGAGTGCGGTGCCTTGCGTTGCGATCTGCTGCGGCGCCTCAAGCACGGCACTGACCGTGATCTTGCGGATCTGGCCCGCGGCCGCCTGGCTGTAGACGGCACTGCCGTCGGTCATGTCGCCATTTTCAAGTTTGGTGAGACCCGCGGGAAGATCGCCTTCGAGCAGCACCGCCCCCATATTCAGCTTGGCGAGGCGCAAGGTACCGTCGTCGAAGCCGAACGCCATGTCGCGGCCGTTCAGCGTGTGATTGAAGCCCATGACCTTGCGGCCGCCGAAATCGAGCGGCGGCACCGTAAGTGACGTGCCGGTCGCGATATGAAAGGCGCTGATCGCGCCGTCTTCCGCCACGGAGACCGAGACGGTCTTATACTCGTCGATCACATCCATCAGCGCAGGATGGGATTCTTCGCGGGCCAGAGTATGGCTGCCCTGCACTTCGCCGCCCATGAACAGAGGTACGACGGTCTGCGCGAGGAACACCATGATGCCGAACACAGCGACGATCACGCCAATGCCGCCAATCCGGATGGTCCAGTCGGCGACCTTGTCGGCGATGATCACGGAGCGCGGAGTCGTCTTTTTGCGACGCTGTTGCGGCAGAAAGCTCTGCCCCGTTTCATTGGTCGTTTCTGCCACGGCCCGCCCCGCTCAAAACTACGCTCGTTAGTAACGTGAATGGCGCCGACGCAGAGTTACGCCGACGCCATCCCCAATCAGTCGGCCAAGCCGATTAATTCAGGCCGAACGCCTTGCGGTCGTCCAGCGCAACCTTGGCCGGCACCGGGAAGAAGCCGTCCTTGATCACGCCCTGCTGGCCCTGCTTCGACAGCACGAACTTGATGAACTCCGCGCGGACCGGATCGAGCGCCTGCTTCGGGTTCTTGTTCAGGTAAACGTAGAGGAAGCGAGTGATGGGATAGTTACCGGCGTAGGCGTTGTCGGAGGTGGCATCGTAGCAAGTGCCGCCTTCCTTCGCCGAGATCGGCACGGTCTTCACGTCGGCGGTCTTGTAACCGACGCCCGAGTAACCGATCGCGCCCTTGTCGGATGCGATGCTCTGCACGACCGCGGACGAACCGGGCTGTTCCTTGACGCTGTCCTTGTAGTCGCCGTCTTCCATGGCGACTTCCTTGAAGTAGCCGTAGGTGCCGGAGGCGGAGTTACGACCGTACATGGAGATCGGCATCGCGGCCATTTCGCCGGTCACGCCGACATCACCCCAGGTCTTCGCATCGGCCTTTGCGCCGCGCTTGCGGGTCTTGGAGAAGATGGCGTCGAGCTGCGCGAGCGACAGGCACTTCACCGGGCTGTCCTTGTGGACGAACACGGCCAGGGCGTCGACGGCGGTGCGCATCGGGGTCGGCTTGTAGCCGTACTTGCGCTCGAAGTCGTCCATCTCGCCGGCCTTCATCGGACGGGACATGGGGCCGAACTGAGAGGTGCCCGCGATCAGCGCCGGCGGGGCGGTGCCCGACCCCTTGCCTTCGATCTCGATGTTGACGTTCGGATATTCCTTGCTGAAGCCTTCGGCCCAAAGCGTCATCAGGTTATTCAGGGTATCGGAGCCGATCGACTTGATGCTGCCCGACACACCCGAGGCCTTTTGGTAGCTCGGGATCGCGGCATCGACATCGATGGCGACGGCAGCGGTGCTGGCGAACAGCGTGGTCGCCAGGGCGGCGCCGGCGAATTTCAAAAAGGTGGAACGATGCATGGATGGTCTCCCTTGAGCCCTTGTCGGGCGCGTTTACAGGGCCATTCGTAGCCAGAGACGCCTTACCTTTTGTGACGGAACTGTGAAGCTTTTGTTGCAGCCCGCTCGGCTTTGCAAGCGGGATATTTTTGCAAGCAAATTCAGTGGCTTATGCGCAGCTTCGCAATATTGCCGGCGTAGTCCATCGTGCCGAAAACGGCGGTGCCGGCAACCAGGACGTCGGCCCCGGCGGTCACACACTTGGCGGCGGTCTCAGGCGTGATTCCCCCGTCGACCTCAAGCTCGATCGGCCGCTTGCCGATCATCGCCTTCAAACGCGCAATCTTGTCGAGCTGACTCGGGATGAACGATTGCCCGCCGAAGCCGGGATTGACGCTCATCACCAGCACGAGATCGATCTTGTCGAGCACGTAAGCGACGACGTTTTCGGGTGTCCCCGGATTGAGCGATACGCCGGCTTTCTTGCCGAGCCCCCTGATCACCTGCAAGGACCGGTCGAGATGGGGCGTCGCTTCGGCATGAACGGTGATGATGTCAGAGCCCGCATCGGCGAAGGCTTGGATGTAGGGATCCACCGGCGCGATCATGAGGTGTACGTCGAGCACCTTCTTCGTGTGCGCGCGCAGGGCCTTCACGACCATCGGGCCGATGGTGAGATTGGGCACGAAGTGGCCATCCATCACATCGACGTGGATGTAATCCGCGCCCGCGGCATCGATCGCGCGCACTTCCTCGCCAAGGCGGGCGAAGTCAGCCGACAGGATGCTTGGGGCGATCTTGACGGCCATTCGCTGCGCGCTCCTACAGGCGGGCCTTCACTGCGGCGACAATGGCGTCCGCGGTGATGCCGAAGTGTTTGTACAAGGCCGGCGCCGGGGCCGAGGCGCCGAACCCGGGCATACCCACGGTCGCACCCTTGTCGCCGACATAGCGTTCCCAACCGAACATGCCCGCCGCTTCGCAAGCCACGCGCACGCCGTCGCCCAAGACGTGATTGCGATAGCCTTCCGGCTGCGCATCGAACAGTTCCCACGATGGCATCGACACCACCGCCGCCTGGATGCCGGCTTCCGCCAGCTTCTTGCGCGCTTCTACAGCCAGCATGACTTCGCTGCCGCTGGCGATCAGCGTTGCCTGGCGTTTGCCGGCGGCTTCTTCGAGCACATAGGCGCCCTTGGCACAGAGGTTTTCGTCTGTGTGCTGCGTGCGCAGCGTCGGCAGATTTTGGCGCGTGAGCGCGAGGATCGACGGACGCTTGTCATTCTCCAGCGCAAGCGCCCAGCATTCCGCGGTCTCGACGGTGTCGCAAGGGCGCATCACCAGGAGATTGGGGATCGCGCGCAACGCGGCGAGATGCTCGACCGGCTGATGTGTCGGGCCGTCTTCGCCCAGGCCGATGGAATCGTGCGTCATCACGTAGATCACGCGCAGGCCCATGAGCGCCGACAAACGGATCGACGGGCGGCAATAGTCGGTGAACACCAAAAAGGTGCCGCCGTACGGGATGATACCGCCGTGCAGGGCGAGGCCATTCATCGCCGCCGCCATGCCGTGCTCACGCACGCCGTAGTAGACGTAGCGGCCGGAAAAATCGGCGGCGGTGATCGGCTTGAGCGCCGCGGTCTTGGTGTTGTTGGATCCGGTGAGATCGGCGGAGCCGCCGATCATTTCCGGGATCTGCGACGTTAGCGTTTCGAGCACGGTTTGCGAGGACACGCGCGTGGCGACCTTCGGCATTTCCGCCGACGTCTTCCTTTTCAGCGCAGCCACCGCATCGTGCCAGCCGGCCGGCAACTTGCCGGATTGCACGCGATCGAATTCCGCCTTGTTCGGCAGCTTCGCGACACGACCTTCCCAGGCCTTGCGTTCGGCACCACCGCGGGCACCGGCTTGGCGCCAGGTTGTCAGCACATCGTCCGGCACCTCGAACGGCGCATGGTTCCAGCCGAGTTTCGCGCGCGCGCCGGCAATTTCTTCCGCACCCAGAGGAGAGCCATGAGTCTTGGACGTGCCGGCAAGTTTCGGCGCGCCATAACCGATGGTGGTGCGGCAAGCGATCATCACCGGCTTGTCGCTCTTCTGAGCCTTGGCGATGGCGGCGGCGATGGCCGTCTGGTCATGACCGTCGACGGCATCCGTCGCCCAGCCGCTCGCCTCGAAGCGCTTGCGTTGATCGTCGGACACGGTGAGATCGGTCGGGCCGTCGATGCTGATGCGGTTGTCGTCCCACAGCACGATCAGCTTGTTGAGCTTAAGATGTCCGGCGAGCGAGATCGCTTCGTGGCTGATGCCTTCCATCAAGCAGCCGTCGCCGGCGATGACGTAGGTGTGGTGATCGACCGCATCCTTGCCGTAGCGCGCGGCGAGCAGACGCTCCGCCAGCGCAAGGCCGACCGCGTTGCCGAGCCCCTGGCCGAGTGGGCCCGTGGTGGTCTCGGCGGCGGAGACATGCCCGAATTCCGGATGTCCCGCCGTGCGGCTGCCGAACTGGCGGAAGTTCTTGATCTGCTCCAGATCCACATCCGCGTACCCGGTCAGGTACATGAGACTGTAGAGCAGCATCGAGCCGTGACCGGCGGACAGGACGAAGCGATCCCGGTCGGGCCAACGGGGCTGCGACGCGTCGTATTTCAGAACCTGCGTGAACAGCACGGTGGCGACGTCGGCCATGCCCATCGGCATACCGGGATGGCCCGAATTGGCCTTTTCCACAGCATCGACGGAGAGGAACCGGATGGCATTGGCGAGGTCAGCGTGTGAAGCGGTCAGGGTGGAGTCTTTCATCGGTCCGGGCTCAGAAAAACCGAGCGGCGGCCGCCCCCGGTGCGATGCTTGTGGCGGAGCAAAGTGCCGATTGCAAGTACCGAATCCGGGCGGATTTCGTGTGTGATTTCAAGAGCCTTTGGGGGGCGGCGCTTCGAGGTCGGCGGTGTAAATCTTATACATGGCCTTGCCGCTGCGCTTGGCGTGATACATGGCCACATCGGCATTGTGAAGCAGCCCGGGGGCATCGGCGGCCTGTTGCGGGAGGACCGAGATGCCGATGGACGCCGAGACATGGCCCGCACGCCCATCCAGGTCGAAGGGCTCACTCAGGGACCGGATGATACGGCCGGCGACCACCGTGGCGGCATCGAGGCTGTCGAGGGCGGGCATGATGACCGTGAACTCGTCGCCGCCGAGGCGCGCCACCGTGTCGGATTCGCGTACCGACTTCTCCAGACGACGTGCACACCCCTTCAGCAGGAGATCGCCAGCGTCGTGGCCGAGGGTATCATTGATCGCCTTGAAGCCATCGAGGTCGATGAACATCAGCCCGACGTTGGTCTTGGTACGCTTGCTCTCCACCACCAGACGCGTGAGGCGATCCATGAATAGGGTGCGGTTGGCGAGCCCGGTAAGTTGATCGTAGTTGGCTTGGTAGAGGATCTTCTCCTCGTCCAACTTGCGCTGGGTAATGTCGGAGACGATCGCAGCATATTGCTGCACCTGACCTTCGGGATCGCGCACGACGGACATGTTGATGCGCGCGGCATAGCGCTTGCCGGACTTATTCTTGCACCACTGCTCCCACTCCGTCTGGGTCATGGTCCGCAACGGATTGAGCACGCCAGGCGAGGCTTTGGCCTCGGCGAACAGCACGTCCATTATCGACTTGCCGACCAGTTCCTGGGGCTCGTAGCCGGTGATGCGCCGGAACGCGGGATTGGTCTTGGTGATGCGACCGCGGCTGTCGGCGATCAACACGCCTTCAGTGGAATGTTCAAGCACGGCGGCAGAAAGTAGCATCTCGGTCTCAGCGCGCTTGCGCTCGGAGATGTCGCGAAAAGTGACGACGTAGCCCTTGGTCTCGCGGCCTTCGGTGATCGGCGCGATGGTGTATTCGGCGTCGAAGGACTCACCATCGGTGCGCGCCAGTCGCGCGTGCAGCGCGACATGGAACGGCCCGTTCCAGAGCTGCGCACGGATCTGCGATGGCCGGCCCGTGGTGCCGACGGTGGTGCCGGTCCCGAATACGAAGGCGCGGTCCAAGCTAATGCCGGTCAGAGCGCGGATGTCGCGGTTGAGCAAATCGGCCGCGGCCCGATTGGCGGACTGGATCGTGCCGTCGAGACCGACGCCGACAATGCCGTCCGAGGCGGCCTCGAGGATGCGCTGCTGATGCTTGGAGAGCGTGCGTAGTTCCGCCGTGCGCGCTTCGACCTCTTGCGCGAGACGATCGGCGTAGGAGCGGTTTGCATCTTCGGACGCCTTACGCGCGCTCGCGTCACGCACGATGACCGCATAGAGCCCACCGCCGTTGGGGCTTTGATCGGCGCGCGTGACCGTAATGTCGGCGGGGAAATGGCCGCCGTCGGGACGCACCGCCGTGATGTCGCGGGCCAGGCCGAGAATCTCCGGCGGCACACTCAGGGCGCTATCGCCGTTGACGCCGCTGCCTGCCCAGGCCGGGAGGAAATCGCGGATCGGGTGGCCGAGCATCGCGCCCGCGCGGATGCCGAATAATTGGTCGGCGGCCCGGTTCGCGAGGCGCACCAGACCTCGGCTATCCACACCCAGGATCGCCGCCCCAATCGCCTGGATGACCGCATGGGCTTGGCCGATCTCCTTGCCCTCGGTCCCGGCTGGGCTTGCGGCGGCCGGGGACGCGACGACCAGGAGGCGCCCGTCGGCGCCCCGGTCCAGGCGCGACGCGCGCAAGGTCACGGCGACGGCCTTGCCGCTTCGCCCGAGCAGCGTCATGGCCTTGGGCTGACGGCCAACCGTTAGCGCCAGCAGCGAGCCGGACAGTTTGCGGGCTGCGGCGGCGTCGGCGATGAGAGACACGAACGGGGTGCCGAGCGGCGCTTTCCCCGCGTACCCAAGCAGCGCGCGCCCCGCGGGGTTCATCGCGGTGATCAGCCCGCCCCGGCATTCCACGACCAGGGCTTCGACGAGGTCTGTCACCGGTGTGATCGCAGCCTTAGCAGTGGCCTTGCGCGCGGCCGTTCGGCCCGCGGCATTGGCCCCAGAGGCCTTGGGGCGCTTGGAACCGGTCCGCGTGCGTGATGACGACTTAAGCATGGGCGTCTACAGCGCCTTCAACGCCCGCGAAGGGGCAAAATAGCTAGAATCCAGAAGGATTTGGCTCTTACGAAGCCTATCTTATCGGGTGACTTTGCAAAAACCTAGGCGCGGCACGCAGGGCGTGGCCCGGAACAATAGAGAAACTCCGGCGTTGGATTTTTCGACCCACCGTCAGGAGGCAACTCAGCCATGTTCGATACCCTTCACGTCGCTGAGGAACTGCGCCAACGGCACGGCGAGTCCGCTCTGGACATGGCCCAGCGCACGGCGCGGGAGCATCTCAAAGGGGCCTCCTGGACCGCGGGCGCCCAGTGGCTGCGGGTGGTTGATCACCTGAAAGCCCGAGGTCATGCCGGCGCGTCCCTGCAGGGCTAAGCCGCATGGACGGTGCGACCGGATATGGGTGACGCATCCACACGTCCAGGTATGGGCGAGTTTCACAGCTCACAGCAAAGTCAGCATGTGCCGCGGTCGCGGTCCCTTGCCGTTCGAGACGTGGTTCAAGGCGCTGCTTTTAAGCTTTCTTGAAGACTCGGGCTGCCAGCAGCAGGCCTAGAATAGCCGCGTAAATTATAGGCTGTAGAAAGCCCGCTTTAATCATCAAAGCGTAGTGGATTACCGCGGCAATGCCTGCGGGATAAGCAAGCGTGTGCAGACGCCGCCATGCGCGACCGCCCATGCGCCGCACCATCGCATCGGTTGACGTGATCGCGAGCGGCAGCAGCATCGCGAAAGCCGCCATGCCGACGGTGATGTAGACGCGCTTGACGACGTCCTTCCACAGCTCGTTCCAGTCAAACAAGCGATCAAGGCCGATGTAGGCCAACATGTGCAACACGACGTAGGTGAAGGCAAATAAGCCGAGCATCCGACGCAAGCGCCCGATTGGCGTGTAGCCTGACAGAATGCGGACCGGCGTTACCGCAAGCGCGATCAGCAGGAACCGCAGCGCCCAATCGCCGAGATAGCGGATCACCGTCTCGATCGGATTGGCCCCCAGATGTCCGACAATCCCGCGATAGCCCAGCCACAGGATCGGGCCCAAGCATAAGACGAACACCACCGGTTTCAGCGCTCGCTGAAACGTGAGCTTTGGCGGCGTGTGCGCGACTTCGGTCATGATCGGACTTCACAGGATGACGGCGGACTCTCGCTCATCTTATAGTGACGAATCACCGGGGCCAGGGGGACCTTATGACCGCTGCGATAGATAAGAGTTGCGCGCGCTTTGGGCCGATCTGGCTGGTGCGTGGCGTGAGCGCGTGGAATTTCGCCACCTTGCTTTATGCGGCTTTCTTCACCATCGGCCTGTTGACGTACGTCGGCAGCGGCACGCCCTACGTGATGACCGCGATGCTGCATATCCCCGCGGAGAACCAGGGTGTTGTCACGGGTCAGTTGGTGCTGTGGACCGAGATCGTATCCATCGCGCTGTTCGGCCCTGTCGGCATGCTGGCGGATCGCTATGGTCGCAAGAACCTGTTCGCGGCGGGATTCGCCCTCATGGGGATCGGATATGCGCTCCACCCGCTCGTCACCTCGGTATCGATGTTGGTGTTGGCGCGCATAATCTACGCAACCGGCACCGCCGTGTGCACCGGCGCGCTCGGGACCGTCGTCACCGACTATCCACAGGAACGAACCCGCGGCTGGGCGGTCGCCATCAGTGGCTTCTTCAACGGTCTCGGCGTTGCGCTGCTGAATTTCATGCTCGGCGGATTGCCACGACGCCTGCAGGCGATGGGTTACGACGATGTGGTCGCCGGGACCTACACCCACTGGTTCGTCGCATCGCTCTGCTTCCTGTCGGCGGTGGTGATCTTCTTCGGACTGAAGGGCGGCACACCTGCGGGCGCGTCGGAAGAACACAACCTCATCAAGATCGGCAAGACGGCCCTGCGTCACATGCGCAATCCGCGCATCGCCCTTGCATTCGCTGCGGCCTTTGTCGCACGCGGCGATCTGGTGATCCTCGGCTCGTTCCTTGTTCTCTGGGGCAAGAACGCAGGCCTGGAAAACGGCCTGGACCTGCCCACCGCCAGCCGCGCCGGCACGCTCATTTTCGTGACGGCAACCAGCGCGGCGTTGCTGTGGACTCTCGTTATCATGTTCCTGCTCGACCGGTTCAACCGTGTCACGATGCTTGCCGCGTGCCTGGCGATCGCCAGCGCCGGGTTCCTCGGCATGGGGTTCGTCACCGATCCGCTGGCCTCGGCGGACAAGCCGCTGATTGCGCTGTTGGGCATTGGACAGATCAGCGCGTTCTTCGGCTCCATGTCGCTGTTGGGACAGGAAGCGCCCGTGAACGAGCGCGGCACGATCATCGGCGGTTTCAACATCGCCGGCGCCCTCGGGATCGCTTTCGTTTCGGGCGTGGGCGGCTACCTGTTCGATGCCTTCAGCCCGAAAGCACCGTTCGTTATGGTGGGGGTGCTGAATGGGTTCGTGATGCTCGCGGCGATCTTGGTGCGCAAGTGGGCGCCGGGCGCCGCCGCTTTGGGGGAACCCGCCAGGGCGACCTAGATGCGGGCGACGCTAAGGGCGCTGGCTGTCGGCAACTTCACCATCGGTACAGGCGCATTCGTCGTGCCGGGCCTGTTGGGGCCGCTGGCGAGCGATCTCAACATCTCCGTAGCGACCGCGGGCCAACTTATGACGGTCTATGCGGTGAGCTATGCCATCGGTTCGCCGTTGCTGGTCTCCCTCACCAGCCACATTCGCCGTCGCGAACTGCTGCTGAGCGGACTCGCCGTCTTTGCCGTCGGCACCCTGCTGTCGGCAGCGGCGACGAATGTCTGGCTGTTGTTCGCCGCGCGCGTGCTGGCCGCATGCGGCGCGGCCGTGTTCACGCCCTGTGCCTCCACCGTCGCCGTGATGACCAGCGCGCCGGATGCTCGCGGTAAGGCCCTGGGGATTGTGTTCTTCGGCTTGGCGTTGGCGCAGGTGATCGGCATCCCCGTCGGCACGTTGATTGCCTATTCGCTCGGCTGGCGCGCGACGTTCGCCGTCATCGGCGTGCTCGCCATCATCGTCGCGTTCGGCCTCGCCGGCCGTATCCCACGCGCCCTCGAGGGACAGCGCGTAAGTCTCAAGTCCTGGGCGGCGTTGTTGCACGACGCGCGCGTGGCTTTGGCGTTGGGGGTGACGCTGTTCCAGTTCGCCGGACAGTTCATTCCCTACACCTACATCGGCCCGTGGGCGGCAACATCCCTGCAACTGGGTGCGACCGGAATCTCCGCGCTGCTGTGGGCCTACGGCGCCGCCAGCATCCCGGGCGGCTTGATCGGCGGCTGGTGCGCGGATCGCTTTGGGGTGGTGCGCACGCTGTTCGTGGTTCTCATCGTGCTGGGTCTTTCGATCGCCGGCATGTCGGCGGCCTCCGGCTCGCTGATCGGCGTCGTCGCCGCCCTGACACTTTGGAGTGCAGCGGGTTTCGCTTACAACGCGCCCCAGCAGTCACGGCTCGTCACCTTGGCCCCGGAAGCGCTGGGGATCGTTTTGGCGGTGAACGCCTCGGCCCTCTATATCGGCACCGCCGTCGGCGGCGCTGTGGGCGGCCTCGTGGTCACCCACATCGGCATCGATGCCCTGGGCTGGGTCGGCGGCGCCTCCGTCGCCCTGGCCATGCTCTGCTTCATCGGCTCAGCGAGCGTACCGGGGCCAGCCCGCCGCTAGGCGGACGCGACCGGCGGTTCCGCCGCCCACCCCCCTCCCCGCGCGGAGGGGCCTGTGGAAGACTCCGAGCGCATTTCTTGGGGAGCCTTTCCATGACAAGACCACCGCTGATGTCGGACTTTATGCTGCCGAGCACGGATCGCCTGAGCCGGCGGACCGCCCTTGGCACAGGCGTTGCCGCTGCCGCGGCCCTGGGCGCGCGGAGCGCCGCCGCTGCGGCGCCGGCGAAAGGCAAGTACGACCTGACGGATCCGGAAACGAACCTCAAAGCACTCCTGAAGTTGCAGGGCGATCTTGCGGAGAAGGACGTCATCAGCGGATTCGGTGGCGAGGCGTGGGCGTGGGTTGCCGGCAAGGGCAATCCTAAGGTGTTCAAGACCTACGGCATCGGCGCGAGCCGTATCCAGTCCATGGGCGAGGGCACCTATCGCTTCCTGCACAAAGAAGTCTTGTACTACTGCGACCCGAAGACCGGCGAGATTCTGGATACCTGGACGAACCCGATCACCAACAAGCGGGTCGAGGTCCTCCATATCGTCAACGATCCCGTGAACCGTCTCTACAAGTTGAAGGGTGGATTGCTCGATCCGCCGTTCCCGCACGAAGTGGTCGGCGATCGTGTCGTCTTCCAGTTGGACGTGTTGCGCTCGACGGAAAAGAACCCGCTCACCCGCGCGGAATATCCGCTGCAGTCCCAGCAGGACCTGTATCAGTCAGGTGAGATGTGGGCGATCTCCGGCAGCCTGAAAGAACTTAGCGATCCGAAAGTGACTTCGGCTGAGAACCACACCGCCTGGGCGCGGGTCGGCATGTGGCTGCCGTTCATGGAGATGGGCGATCTGCCGGGCGTGATGATCTATCATTCCCAGTCGTTCAAATTCAAACAGGGCAAGTCGCAGATCCCAGCCAAGATCCTGGCCTACACCGAGAAGCACTATCCGCAATATCTGGAAGCGCCGAAGGAGTGGAAAGAGCAGCGCGAGAACGAGAACACCTGGACCTACTCAAAGAAGGTCATCGAGCAGCGCAAGGCGGCCGGCAAACAGAAGCCGGATGGGTCCGTGTTCGGAGTCTAGCGGCTAGAAATTCTTCTTGAGATCCATACCGGCATAGAGCGAGGCAACCTCCTCCTCATAGCCGTTGAACATCAGAGTGTCGCGTCGGCGGAAATCGCCGATGCGACGTTCTGTTTTCTGGCTCCAGCGTGGATGGTCCACGCTCGGGTTCACGTTTGAATAGAACCCGTATTCTCTGCTCTGCATCACCTTCCAGGTGTTCTCCGGCTGCTTCTCAACGAATGAGATGCGCACGATCGACTTCGCCGACTTGAATCCATACTTCCACGGCAGCACGACGCGGATTGGCGCGCCGTTCTGGTTGGGCAGGACCTCGCCGTAGAGACCGACCGCGACGGTGGCGAGCGGGTTCATCGCCTCGTCCATCCGCAACCCTTCGACGTACGGCCACTTCAGGCTGAACGCGTCCTTCTGACCGATCATCTCCGCCGGACGCACCAGCGTTTCGAACTGCACGAACTTTGCGCTGCCCTGAGGCTCGAAACCCTTCAGCAAGTCGCCAAGAGAGAATCCGACCCAGGGGATCACCATCGACCAGCCCTCGACACAGCGCAGGCGGAAGATGCGCTCCTCGAGCGCGTGGGGTTTGATGAGGTCGTCGAAGTCGATCGTGCCGGGCTTGTTGCACAAGCCGTCGACTTTCACCGTCCAGGGCCGCGGCTTCAGGCGGTGCGCCTCCTTCGCCGGGTCCTCCTTGTCGGTGCCGAACTCGTAGAAGTTATTGTAGCTGGTAACCGCATCGTAGGTCGTCAGCGTGTCAGCCGAGCCAAGCTTGCGATAGCCCTCTTTTACGTCCGCCAATTTCGCGTTCGTACCCGGTCCGCTGGACGTCGCCGCCTTCGGCTTGCAGCCGCCGAGGGTCAACGTCGCAAAGCCGGCGGTGCCGGCCATGAAGGTGCGGCGATCGAGATAAACCGACCGTGGCGTGATCTCCGAACTGGCCGGATCGGACGCTTTGGCGATGCGGATCAGCATTAGCCTTTCTCCCATCCGACTGCCGGGCATTGGCCCGCAGTCGTCCTTGTTTCAAAGGTACGAAAGCCTAGCATGTTCCGATCAATCAACGGAGGTGAGGATGCTGTTAGGCAACGTCCCCGGGCGACGTCAGGTAATCGGTGCCGGCTTGGCGCTGGGCGGCATGCTGCCGTTCGCGGCAGCTGCAGCGACACCCGACAATGCCGCCACGGCCCGTGAGGCCGCGAATATCAAACTCGTGAGCGCGTTCTGTCAGGCGTGGAGCGGGCGCGACGTGGAGAAGTTGATCCCGTTCGTGGCCGAGACTCTGGAATATCACGTCAGCGAAGGCGGCATGGTGGTCAACGGCGCGGCGCAGTTGCGCGAGCGCATGGGACCTTTCATGTCGGGCATGCAGAAGATCGACTGGGAAATCTTTCGCAGCGCCGCGCTTGGCGACATTGTCATGAACGACCGCATCGATCACTTCATCCGGCCGCCGGACAGCGGCAAGCCCGATAACCACTTCGCCGTGACCGGCGTGTTCCTCGTACGCAACGGAAAGATTCAGTATTGGGCGGACTATCGTTCGCCAGATCACAAGACCTGACTCAGCGCCCCAAATGAAAACGCCGGGACATTGCTGCCCCGGCGCTTTTGTCTAACGTGAATGCCGTCAGATTAGGCCTTGTTGCCCGACTGGATACTCCACAGGTGGGCGAAGGTCGCCGCATTCGTGCCCGGCGAGATCGCAGCGAACGCAGCCTTGGCTTCAGCCGTCTTGCCCGCGCCGAGATAAGCGAGACCGAGACGGAACTGGGCGTCGTCCTTGTCCTTCACGCCCTTGCCGATGCCGCGCTGGATGGCTTCGACCGCCTTGTCGTATTGACCATGGCTGGCATAGGCCTCACCGAACTTCACGTCGGCGTCGCCGGTCTTCTGGGCGCGCGCCTGAGCTTCCGTCGCCGGCAGGCCCTTCAAGTCCTCAGCCGCGGCGGCATTGGCCTTTGTCATCAGCGCTTTGTTGGCGCCCGACAACAGGCCTTTGCTCTCGGCCTGGGTCAGCACACGCTTGGCTTCGCCCGGCAGCGCTTGCTGCATCGCGATGTTGGCCATCTCGGTGAACTCGCCTTCGGCGCTCATCGCGCCGGTGGCGAACATCAGGCGATAGATGTCGAGGCTGGTGCGCTGGCTCTTATCCTTCAGCGTCTTCTCGACGAGGTTGAGTAGGTCGGTCCAGTACTTCGGCTCCGGATAGTTCGCGACGATCATCTCCAGGTCCTTCTGGACCGCCGGGGTGTCTTTCGCTTCGTAGTCGGCGCTCATCACCAACTCGAGCCATTCCTTCTTCGGCGCGACGCCCTTCGCCTCCGCCATCTTCATGGTCTTGCGCAGTTCCATCGCGGCGTTCTTGAAGTCTTTCTGGATGTAATAAGCGTTGCCGGCCAGAACCTGCACTTCGGGATCCGGATCCTGGGCGGTGTACTTGTTCACCCACTCGATCGACTTCGGGTAGTCCTTGGACTGATAGTAGATTTGCGCGATGGCCTTGATGCGGCCGGAGGCCTGCGCCGCATCAAGGAAGCCTGCGCCGACGGTGGCCTCGAAGCGCTTCGCCGCGTCCGAATAGTTCTGCAGGTTCACGTAGGTGAGACCAAGCAATTCGTCCACGAGGTAAGTCTCGTAAGGGTTCTTCCCCGTCATCTTGTCGATTTCTTGGAGCTTCGCGAGCGCGCCGTTGAAGTCCTTCGCCTTCATCAGTGCGTCTGCTTCCTGCAGCGGCTTACCGAATTTCGGCGTCAGCACGGCCTTCTTATCTTTTTCGTCTTTGCCCTTGTCGGCGGCAATCGCCGGCTTGGGCGCGAGCAGCGCAGTGCTGGAGACGAGCCCCAGGCTGAGACCGATTGCCAGCGTGGCGGTGGAGAAAGAGAGCTTGGTTTTCATGTAGTCCTCCCGGGGGGTCACTTCAGTCTTGGTCGCGGCGGAAATCGGCCGATAACCTAAAGGTGGCAGGCGACGGTGGCAAATCCGCGGCGAGTCTGTGCCGGCCGCCGGGCAACCCCAGCGGCCGGTTCAGTTCGCATTCACGGCGTCGTGATGCCACGCTGACGGCGGCATCTGAACAATCGAGGCTACTTTTTCGCTGACGCCTTCGCGGGTGCAGCAGAGGACGGAGCCGCTGCAGCAACGGCGTTCGACCCCAAGAGTGTCCACAGGCGTGCGATCTGGGCTGGCGCAGAATTCGGCGTGATGGCCTTGAATGCGTTTGCAGCTTCGCCGCGCTTGCCGCTGGTCAGATACACGACGCCGAGACGCAAGTAACCGTCGTCCTTATCCTTCACGCCCTTTTTCAGACCGCGCTGGATCGCTTCGACAGCCTTGTCGGTCTGGCCTTTCGACCAGAACACTTCACCCACTTGCACATCGGCATCGCCGGTTGCCGCAGCCTTGGCGTCGGCTTCCTGCTGCGCGAGGCCGGTGTCTTTTTCCTTGGTCTGAGAGACAGCCATCGTCTGCAGGCGCAGGTGGCGATCCTTCTGCGGCCCTTCCATCAGCAGCTTCGCTGCCTGGCCCTTCTGAATCACCTTCTCTGCCTCGGCCGGCACGCCGGCCTGGATCGAAAGCTGAGCCATGTCCATGTATTCCTCGGTCTTCTGCATCACGCCAGCGGCCAGCATAATGCGGTAGATGTCGAGTTGGACCTTGGGACCCCTGATCGTCTTCTGAGCATTGATCAGCAGCGCGTTCCAGTATTCCGGCTTCGGGTAGCGCGCGACCAGTGTCTCGACCGCAACCTTCTCACCCGCGGCGTTCCCCGCCTCGTGTTCTGCGCTGTAGACCAGCTTCAGCCAGTCTTCCCGCGCAGGCTGACCTTTGGATTCAGCGGTCTTGATGACGGTGCGAGCGGCTTCCGCCGCTTCCTTGAACTTGCGCTCCTGGTAGAGGCCCTGCGCGGCGAGAAGTTGGAGATCGACGTCCGGGCCGAAATCCTTCTGGTACTTGGCGCTGGCTTCATTGAACTTGGCCACGTTTTTGGCAGCGAAGTAGGTGTTGGCGATGTTCTTCGCCCGGGCCTGTTTAGATGCCGCGGGCGCCTCGCCGGTCTCAATCGCGGCCTCCATCGCCTTGGCGGCGTTGGCGTAGTCGGCGGTGCCAACGTAGGCTGCAGTCTGCAGTTCTGCGACCACGAAGCTTTCGTATGCGGACTTACCGGGGAGCGCCTTGAGTTCGTCGAGCTTCGGCAAAGCTGCCTTGTAATTCTTCTGGTCGATCAGGGCTTTCGCTTCCTGGAACTGCTTCCCGAATTTATTGCTGATCTGCTTCTTGGCGTCGGCGGCCTGCGCCGGAGCCACGCCCATATGCGTCGGGGAAATCACGCCGCCGATGGTCAAAGCCACCGCCACGGCAGCAACAGACAGAGAAGTCGTCGTCTTCATTGCATTCCCTCTTGAACTAACGCGGAACGCCACCCGAGGCGGTTGCTTCTGGTGGCGTTCCAATTTTAGACGATGGTCGTGTCAGAAACGTGGCGTCCGTTGCTTATAGGAACTGCTCGTTACCCACGAACCCAAGCCGCTTCACACCCAGCCGCTGCGCGATCGCGAGAACGCGCGCGACGGCATTGTATTTAACCAGACGGTTCGGGCGGAGATGGATCTCCGGCTGATCCGGCTGCGCCGATACGTTTTCGAAGTAGCTGGCGAGCTGACGCTCGCCGGTCACGACGTTGCCATTCCACAAAACGGTGCCATCGAAGTCGATTTCCAGGTCCACAACTTCCCGCGGCTGGTTGTTCTGCGGGTTGTTGTTCGGACGCGGCATATCGAGTTTGACCGCGTGCGTTTGGATCGGGATCGACATGATGATCATGACCAGGAGCACGAGCATCACGTCGATCAACGGCGTGGTGTTCATATCCGGGACAACGTCCCCGGACTCACTGGCGCTACCGACTGCCATAGACATAACTTAAGTCTCCGAGTTAGCGCGAACGACCGGTCTCACTTCAATCCCGGCAATTCGGGATTGGTGATGAAACCGACCTTCTGAATGCCGGCACGCTGAACCGTCACGATGACCTTGCCGATGAATTCATACCGGGCATTGCGATCGCCGCGGATATGGACTTCGGGCTGCGGGACCATGATCGCGAAGGGCTTGATCTTCTCGAACAAATCCAACGGGTCGGCGAGTTGGACGTTGTTCCAGTAGACGTTGCCATCCTGATCAACCGCGAGAACGATGTTCTCGGGCTTGGTCTTGGTCGCTTGGTTGGAGATGACAGGCAGCTCGACCGGTGCCGTCTTGATCACCACCGGAATGGTGATCAAGAAGATGATCAGCAGCACCAACATGATGTCGACGAGCGGCGTCGTGTTGATGGTCGAGTTGACTTCGTCTTCCCCGTCGGACGAGCCCACGTTCATAGACATAGTGGCAACCTCCTAAATGTCACCGGGAGTTGCCGGATTACGTCGGAACGCGGGTACCGCTCACCAGCACGGCGTGAACGTCGGCGCTGAAGTTGCGGACGTCTTCGAGCGCAACCTTGTTACGACGGACCAGCCAGTTGTAGGCGAGCACGGCCGGGATAGCGACGAACAGACCGAACGCAGTCATGATGAGCGCTTCACCGACGGGGCCGGCGACCTTGTCGATCGAAGCCTGACCGGCGGCGGCGATCGTGATCAGCGCCTTGATGATGCCCCACACCGTGCCGAGCAGACCGACGAACGGAGCTGTCGAGCCGACCGAGGCGAGGAACGCCAGGCCCTGCTGCATTTCAGAGCTGATGCCGTCGTAAGAACGCTGCAGGGACATGGTCACCCACTCGTTCAGATCGATACGGTCGGTCATCTTGCCGTCGTGGTGTTCGGAGGCCTTGAGGCCGTCTTCCACCAGCGAGCGGTAAGCGCTGTTCTTCTCGAGCTTGTTCATGCCTTCCTTGAGGCTGCCCGCAGTCCAGAACTTCTGCTTCACGGTCTTGGCCTGCGCCATCAGCTTCGTCTGATCCCAGAGGCGGGTGAACAGAATGAACCAGGTGCCCATCGACATGATCACGAGAACGATCGTCGTGCCGTGAGAGACGATGTCGCCTTCTTCCCAAAGACGCTCTGGGCCGTAGATGTTCTCTGCTTCGACCTTGGCGTCTGCGGCCAATCCGGCGGCAGGCGCAGCAGCTGCCGGAGCAGCGGCATCGGTCGCGACCGCAGCGGCGGGCGCAGCGTCAGCCGGAGCCGCCGCGGGAGCAGCAGCCGGCTCGGCTTGCTGGGCCTGAGCGACGGACACGCCGCCGACGGCCAGGGTGGCGGCAACGGACATGGCAGCGAGCCAGGCCGTCAGGCCGTTATGCGACTTTTCAAGGCTATTCATGTTGATCCTCATAATACGCTTTGCATCCCCTGATTTCGGTCGTCGCGCAGTCGAGCCCGCCGGCCGTCGTCTTGTTTCCAATAGATTCCGCACGCACGCAGTGCGGAGCCGCCGTGTCAAAGGTCGGAACTAGTTGTTCTCGATCTTGAACACGACCTTGAATTTGTACTGCATCGTGACGGGCTTGCCGCCTTGAGTGCCCGGCAGTAGACGCCAGGTGCGCAGCGCTTCCTTCAGCGCCGCTTCGTCCAAACGCTCGAAACCGCTGCTGGTGTCGATCTTAGCTTCAGTGACTTTGCCTTCCTCGTTCACGGTCAGCAGCATGATGACCGTGCCGGCCTCACCGAGGCGCTTGGAGGTGGGCGGATATTCGGGCTGTGTCACCGGGCGGCGCGGATTCGAGCGCGGCGGGACGACGTTGGTGTTCACAGCAGCCGGCGGCGGCGCATTGCTCGTCGCGCGGGCGGCAGTATTGATCGAAGTCGACTGGTCAACGGGTGCCGCGGCGACGTCAATGTCCACCGGAATGACGACCGGCGGCGGCAGCGGCTTCATGTCGACCTTCGGCGGCGGCGGGGCTTCTTTCTCAGCGACCTTTTCTTCGATCAGCTTGGTCTCCATCGGACCGCTGACCAATTCGACGAGTGAATTCGCAAGACCGCTCTTTACGGCCCAGATCAGCCCAACGTGAAGCAGCACGACGAGACCGAAGCCAAACAACTGTCGGGCGGGAGATTTTTTTGCGAGAGCCATTGTTCTACTTCAGCAAAAATGTGGGCGGAAAAAGGCCGTGACTTTTAGCCGCAACGGAGCGCTTGGTCGAGGGGTCTAACAGGGCGTCCGCTGCGTGGCAATAGTCGCAGCTACCCCGAGACCGTGTGTAAACAACGGACCCGGCCCCCCCTGTCATTCCCCTGGATTTGGCGTCCAATGGACATACCTATCCCAATGGATTGAGCCGTTCCGTGTCAAGGGCAATCGTGCACTGCAATATGGTATGACGAGGTCGCACGAAGGCATGCGCACAAGTTATTCCAGCGATGTCGAAAACAGGCAAGCGCAGCGCACAACAAGTGCAATGTAGCGCGCCCGCGCCTTGTCGGAATTGCTCTGGAAATTGGCGCGATTCCGGCGATGGGGGCGTGTGTATCAGCGCACGTAAGGACAAAGATCACTGCTCCCTCGTGACGTTTTTTCGCGTGTTAAAAGTGGCGGGCCGAAACACCGCGGAACAGGCAAGCGACCCTGCCGACTCTCAGAATGTGAGTGCTGAGCACCCACATTTTTTGAACCCCGCTCGGAATGCGAGCGGCCTTTGGGCGAGTCGGGCCTGGGGATAACTCTTGAGGGGTGATTCACAATCTCTCAACGCATGGCGGATAGAGTGAAAAACCGCTGCGGTTCCGAGGCGTTGAGACGTCGATGAATGCCCTGACATCCTACCTGCCCCAGTCCTTGCGCGTCCTCCTGTTCGAGGACAGCGCACTCGACGCTGCGTTGGTGAAGAAGTTCCTCCAAACGGTTGGGTTGCACCCGCGCAACATCCATCACGTCGACACCATTCCATCGGCGCTGCAAGTGCTCGCGCGCGAAGACGTGCATATTTGTCTTGCCGACTACTTCCTGCGGCCCAGCACGGGCTTCGATCTGATGGAGGAAGCGCGGCGCTACGATCACGATGTGCCGTTCATCATGCTGACCGCGATGGACGACCGCACTGTCGATGACGGCGCACTCGAGCGCGGCGCATACGGCTTCTTGGTGAAGGGCGATCTCACCGTCGAAGGCTTGGAGCGCGCGATCCGCTATGCGCTGGCTCAGCATCAGCGCGCGAGCCGCCTCACCCACGAAGCGTTGGTCGATGGCCTGACCGGACTGCCCAACCGCAAAGCGTTCTATGAGCGGCTGACGGCCGCGCTGTCGGAGAACGCCAGCCGCGGCGGCGTGGTCGGCGTCACGCTGTTCAACGTGAATGGAATGAAGTTCATCAACGAGTCTTTCGGCACCGGTGTCGGCGACGACGTGCTTCGCGCCGCCGCGAAGAACATGCGAGCCGCGCGCAAACCCGGTGACCATCTTGCACGCATCAACGGCGACGAGTTTGCGGTGCTGATGACCAAGCTTGTCTTGCCCGGCGATGCGGTCGTGTCGGCCAAGGCATTCGCCGACAAGATGACCTGCAACGTTGAAACCCGCGACGGCGAGCACATGCTGACCGTTGCCGGCGGCGTGGCGACGTTGACCGTACCGAAAAGCGTCAACAGCCAGACTGCCGATCGGCTGATGCAACAGGCTAACCAAGCCATGCTCAATGCGAAGCAAGCCAGCCGGATGCGCGGCCACTCCGAAGTGGCCGTCGCACGCCTGCAATAAGACGCCTTAGGGCTCGCGAACCAGGACCATATAGAGCGCAGTCTGCGCGCGCCCATCATGCCGGCGGAACGGCGCTTCGCGGCGCGCCGATACCGCAAGCCCCGCGCACGCCGCGGCAGACAGCACATGGCTCTCGGCGTGGACGTAGTAACCCTGCATATCGAGCGCAAAGCCTTCGCCCGTCTTCGGCTTGATCATGAAGGCGAGCGCGCCACCGCCGGAGAGGCGCCGCGCACAGGCTGCCAATACGGGCGCCAGATCGCCCATGTAGCCAAACGTGTCCGCTGCCGTGATCAGGTCGAACACGTCCGATGCAGCACCAAGAAAGGCGTTGGCTTCCGCATTCACGACTTCGGTGTAGAGCCCGCGCGCCTTGGCGGCCGCGACCATGCCGACAGCAAGATCCACACCGACACGCTCGGCAATCTCGCGGCCTGGCAACAGCGCGGTCGCGACAAGCCCGGTGCCGCACCCGAGATCGAGCCAGCGGCGGAACGCGGCCGCACCAGGAATCGACTCCTGCAGCAGCGCGACGAGTTCCTGGTGTCCTACATATTGAAGTGGACCGGTCAGGTGCGCCTCGAAGCGGGCGGCATAACCATCGAACACTTCGGTCACGTAGCGCCAATCTGGCGCCGGCGATTCGCCGCGCGCTGCCGCCAGCAAATGCCGCGCGTGGGGATTGTGCGGATCGCGCTTCAGGGCCTCCGTCAGGGCAGCGATCACCCCGGCGGTATCGCCCTCGGCACGGCAGACATCGGCGAGACCCACCCACGAAGCGGCGAAAGACGGGTCACGGGCGATGACCGCCTGAAACGCCACGCGCGCCTCCTTGGGTCGCCCATCGGCGACACGTACGCCGCCGAGATTATGCAGCGCCTCGGTGTGGCCGGGCCGCAGGACCACCGCCTTGGAGAACGCGATTTCCGCGGCCGCCAAGTTGCCGTCATTGAAATGCGCCACCCCGAGATAAAAATAGAAATCCGCATTATTCGGCGCGCGGGCAATAGCATTGCCGAGCGCGGGTATGGCGGCCTTCCAGTCCCGCGCCTCCACCGACAGAATGCCAAGCGCCATCCAACCGCCAGGATGATCCGGCGCGGCGACGGTCAGGCGCTCACAGATCGCCCGTGCGCTTGCCCCGTCGCCCTTCGTACGCAAGGCCTGCGCATCGGCGAGCCGTTGGGCGATTTCAGATTCGGTCGGCACAGTCATCGTCTAAGATGGTCCGGCGCTTTGCTTGCGCACAAGGGGGGCTCCATGCAAATCGATCCATATCTCATCCTGGTTTTCATCCACGTGCTGTTGTTCGCCTACTGGCTGGGCGGCGACCTCGGCGTGTTCGTGGCGGCGGGATACGTGGCCGACCGGAAGCTGAGCCTCGAAGAGCGCTTCCGCTTCATGCACTTGCTGATGGTCTGCGATATGGGACCGCGCACGGCGCTGATCCTGTTCCTGCCGGTCGGCTTTCAGATGGCGCGCACATTAGGTGTGGCGGAGATCGGCGCCGAGGTTACCGGGGCGTTGTGGGTCGTGTGTCTGGCGTGGCTCGCTGTGAACTGGTGGATGTTCAAGAACGAGCGCCATCCGGCCGCCGCGCGCTTGCGGACGGCGGACATCTATTTGCGATACGTGGTCATGGCGGCGATGGGCGCACTCGGCCTGTATTCCTTCGCCACCGGAGGGCCGCTCACGACACATTGGCTGGCGGCGAAGGTGTTTCTGTTCGCGTGCACGATGCTGCTGGGCGTCTACCTGCGCGGCGAAATCAAACAGTGGATTGTCGGCTTCGGCATGGTCCGCGAAGGCGGCGATGCGGCGGATCGCGGCAACACCATTATCGAGCAGTCTCTCGTGCGGTCGCGCCGCGCGGCACTGCTGCTGTGGTTCGGCGTAGCGCTGATCGCCTTCCTTGGCCTGACCAAGCCGTTCTGAGATGGCCGACGAAGCTGCGCAACGCTATCGGGCCGGTGTCGGCGCCTACAACGCCGGCGACATGCGCGGCGCAGCTGCCGGGTTCCTGACGGCGTTCGGCCTGGTCCCGGACGACCCGGCCTATCGCCGCGCGGCCTTCGACATCCTCAACCTCATGAGCGGCTATCGCGTCTTGCCGGCGCCGGTAGTCGCGGGGCTCGAGCGAGCGATCGCTGCGAACGATCTCGACCTCCAACCGCTCGCCCTGGTCGTGCGCAACCTGCTGGAAGCCGATCCGCGCTTGGCCGCGTTGGAAACCCTGACGGACGGCGACCTTGAGGCGCGTTTACCGGACGCCGGCTGGCTGCTGGAAAATCAGCTCCTTCGGGCCGTGCTCACGCGTGCGGTGAACATCAGCGCGCGACTGGAAGCGGTGTTCGCGCGGCTGCGAACACATCTGTGTCGTGCCGTCGCAGATAATCGGCCATCTGCGCTCCGCGGGCGGTTTCGCGCGTTTAGCGTCGGGCTGGCGGCGCAGTGCGTCATCGGCCGCTATGTCTGGGCCGAGGCTGCGGCAGAACGTGCGTGCATTGCGCGTCTCGCCGGGCGTCAGGACGACGACGCCCTCCTCGTGCGCGCGGCCTATCGCCCGCTGCAGGAAATCGAGGCCACCGCCGCCCAACGGCTTGCGCCGGAACTGCTGGCACTTTGGCAAGAAGAGGCAGACGTGCGCGCCCGCGTGCAGGCTTTGCCGCAGTTGACGTCGCTCGCGCCGGGACTGTCGGCCGGGATGCAGGCCCAGTACGAAACCTATCCCTATCCCCGCTGGCGCTGGATCGATGCCGCCGCACCGATGTCGTTGCGGGCATTCCTGGAGCGCGCGGCACCGGGCGCGGCTTTCGCCAGACTCGACGGTGCGGTGGACGTGCTCATCGCCGGCTGTGGGACCGGCCGCCCCGCCCTCGCCCTGGCGCGGACCTTGCCGACCGCAAACATCACCGCCATCGATCTCAGCCGCACGAGCTTAGCCTACGCGCAGCACATGGCGGCGAAGTTCGGTGCGGCCAACATCACCTTCGCCATCGCCGATATCCTCGCCTTGGCGGGCTGGTCACAGCGCTTTCACTTCATCGAGTGTAGCGGCGTGCTGCATCACATGAGCGACCCCGCGGCGGGCCTGCGCAGTTTGCGCGGCCTCCTGCGCGACGATGGCGCGATGCTCGTCAGTCTCTACAGCGAGCGCGGACGCGCGGCGGAAGCGGCAGCGCAAGCATTCGTCCAGGTACGCGCCTTCCCGGATACGGCGGAAGGGTTGCGCAGCGCCCGGGCGGAGATCATGGCGTTGCCGCCTACGCATCCCGCCCATCAGGTGACGGCGACGCCCGACTTCTTCACCCGCGACGGCCTGCACGATCTCATCTTCAACCTGCACGAAAGCCGCATCACGCCCGCGGCGATGAAGCGGCTGCTGCACGCCTGCGGTCTGAAGGCGATTGCCGTCGAAGCGCCGACCGCCCTGGGCGGCGCGGCCTTCCGCGCGCGCCATCCGGACCCGTCCGCCCAGGCCGATCTTGACCTGTGGGATGCGTTCGAGCAGGAAAACCCGCAGGTTTTCGCCCAAATGATCCAGGTATGGTGTCGACCGGTATGACCACAAAACCTGCCGGCACCATCGGCACTTGGGACCCGCAGCAATATCTGCGCTACGCCGCCTATCGCGCGCGGCCGGCGGAGGATCTGATGTCGCGCCTCGCGCTCGATGTGCCTGGCGCGATCTACGATCTCGGCTGCGGCCCGGGCAATCTCACGCGCCTGCTTCAGCAGAAATGGCCGGACCGGCGCATCATCGCCGTCGATTCATCGCCCGACATGCTGGCCGAGGCGCGCAAGACCTACGGCGAAAGCGGCATCGAATGGCGCGCCGGCGACATTGCACAGTGGAAGGCCGACGCGCCGGCGGCGATGGTCTTCACGAATGCCGCGCTGCATTGGCTCGGAGACCATGACACGCTGATCCCGCACCTCATGCGCCAGGTCGCGCCGGGCGGCGTGCTGGCCGTCCAGATGCCGGACACCGCGCGCTCCGGATACACCCGCTGCATCGTCGACGTGAAGGCGTCGCCGCGATGGAAGGAGCGCCTTGCCGGCGTCGCGCTCCACATGGACCCCCATCCGGCGGCGTTCTATTACGATCTGCTCAGCCCCCTCGCTGAACCGGTGGATATCTGGCAGACCGAATATCGTCATGTGCTCAGCGGCGAGCATCCCGTGACAGCGTGGATCAGGAGCACCGGTCTGGTGCCGATCCTGTCTGCGTTGAACGAATCGGAGCAGGCCGCATTCATTGCCGACTACAACGCGGCCGCCGCGGCCGCGTATCCGCGCCAAGCCGACGGGCATGTCCTGTTCGACATGCACCGCATCTTTCTACTCGCGAAAAGAAAGTGATCGCGCCTTACGCGTGATCGCGAACCCAATCGACCGCGTGGTTCGCCTCGGTGAACGTGAGATCGGGACGCACCGCCATCACAGCCCGCGCGGCAGCGTCGTTCTGCGTCACGTAGTCCCGCCCCGAGGCGCGCGCCGCACTCAACGCCCGCGCCACGACGCCTTCGAGGTCGCGATGACGGGCGTCCTGCTTGGCCGGAGCCCCAAAGGCCGGCGCCAGGCTGGCCGCGTTGGGACCCGGTGTCCGACCGGGGATTGCCATATCCGCCATAATCCGCCCTCCTGAATCGCTGACGCTAGCAATGAGGAAGAACGCAACTTCGGCGGGGATGTTCCCGGGCTTCAGACTTTGAGCGGCTTCCCGTCTTTGCCGAGGCGGACCTGGGTGTTGGCCCGTTCGTCGCAAGCCGCGATAACGGCTCGCTTTTCTTGCGGGGACATGGTCCGCCAGGCACCGATTTCCTTGAGGGTCCGCAGACAGCCGACGCACTGCTTGGTGACCGGGTCGACCGTGCAGACACTCACACACGGAGAGGCGATGTAATCGTCCGGAATGGCTTCCATCAGGCACAGGTAACCGGCCCCGGACCCTTGCGCAAGACGACTGCACGCAGGCCTGTTTTGCGCTAGGACAAGACGTTACGGAAGGAACCCGCCAGATGACCGAATTTCAGGACCTGAAGCAGTTGGGCGGCAAGGCCGGCTTGCCCGCGTCCCCGGACGTGGCCGTTCTGGAGACCGTCCCGAACCCGCACCAGGAAACCGACTACCTGATCCGCTTCACCTCCCCGGAGTTCACCTCGATCTGCCCCGTCACCGGTCAGCCGGATTTTGCGCACCTGGTGATCGACTACGTGCCGGAAGCGGTGATCGTCGAATCGAAGTCGCTGAAGCTCTTCCTTGGCTCGTTCCGCAATCATGGCGCATTCCATGAAGACTGCACCGTGATGATCGGTAAGCGCATCGTCGAAGTGACGGAACCGAAGTGGCTGCGCATCGGCGGTTACTGGTATCCGCGCGGCGGCATTCCGATCGACGTATTCTGGCAGACCGGCAAAGCGCCGGAGGGGTTGTGGATTCCCGACCAGGGCGTGGCAACCTACCGGGGCCGCGGCTAGCCGTTCGGGACATGATGGATTCGCCCGAGCACTTCGCCGTTCTGCGGGACGCATTGGCGCGCGACCCGGCCAATCCGAAGCATCTGCACGCCTACTGCTATAATGGCCTGCGCAATTTCTGCGCCGAGGTCATCGCAACGCTGCGGACCCGCCTGGCCGCGCCGCCAATCGACTTGGGAGCGCGCGTGGACGAGCTGGCGCTTCTCGCCGTGGCGGTCGAATACAACGGCCGGCAGGCGCGCGGTGCCTCCACGACAACTGCTGCGAGCTTGAAGGACGTCGAATTCGCCCATGCGCGCGCAGAGCTCGCCGCGATGGAAAGCGCGGCACGGGCGTTTTTCGAAGTCGAACCGACCGCCCTCGTCGCCGGCGCATTGATTGCGGAGGCCTTGATCGCCCAAGGCGAGTTCGCAGAGGCCGAGCATGTGCTTGCCTACTTGCGCAACACACCGCTCGATCACGTATCTGCAGTCACGGCTTTCGACAGGGGTTTTCACGCGGGGTTGCCGCAAGCGGCCGAGGCCGGTGCCGCGGCGCTGCCCGCCACGCGCCAGATTCGGGACTTGCGCGGCGAACCGCGAGTCGTTTTCGTATCCGCCGATTTCAAATACTTCCAGATCTACGGCAAACAATTCCTCAGGTCGTTCTGCGCCCGGACTTCACCGAACGTCAGCCTCCTGCTGCACATCATGGATATGTCCGAAGACGACGCGGCAACCGTGGTGGCGATGGTGAATGGCCACGCCGGTCACCGAATCGGCATCTCAACCGAATGGACCGGCTTGCGTAGCGCGGAAACGTCGCGTGCCGCGCGCGAATACTATCACAGCGTGCGCTTGCTGCGTCTTTGGCAAGCCATGTCTGCGAATCCGGAGAGCGCCTTCTGGATGATGGATATGGACACCGTGTTCAACGGCGATGCGGCGCTCCTTTTCGAGTTGTTGAACGGGGCCGACCTCGCGCCCTACTTGCTGCCGGGCCGCATCGAAGCGCGCAATAAGGTTTCCGCCCACATGCTCGGTGTCGCGCCAACCGCCGCCGGTCGCGACATCATTCAACGCGCCGCGGGATACGTCGTCGCCTTCAAGACGATGGACCGCCTGTTGTGGGGAATCGACCAGATCGCGCTTTACACCGTTCTCGTCGACCTTGGTGCGCAGGGCCGGCTGCCGAGCCTCGCACCCGTGCCGGACGCCATCTGCGACGGCAGCCTCGACGCCGACAAAGTCATCTGGTCGGTGAAGGCTTAAGCCTACTTGAAATTATACGGCGCGATGTCGAGGTCCAGCGCGCTGTGCGGGAACCGGTGCAGTTTGCCTTGACCCAGGACGACGACCTCGAATTCCGGCACCAACAGTGACGCAATCGCCGGGTCGCGCACGTTCAGGCCACCGGTGAAGGCACCGAAGGCTGGCAAGATGACGCGCGTGGCATTTATCGCGAAACACGGACGCACCACGCTGCGCCACCGGGTCGGCACCGAAGCCTTCGGATGGAAGTGACCGGAGATTTCGCCCGGCGTGGCGTCGGGTCGCGCGATATGACGGAACGTGAGCGGGCCGAGGCAAAAGTCATGCACGACTGCGCCACCAAGATCCTCCGGCGGATCCGGGTCGTGATTGCCCGCGACCCAGATCCAATCGGCGCGACCGGTGAGCGCACGCAGGGTCTGCGCATCCCCGTGCTGGAGGCGGCCCCCGGCGCGGGGATCGTGAAAACTGTCGCCAAGGCAGATCACCCGCCGAGGACCCATGCGATCCATCGCCTCGGAAAGCGCCGCAAGCGTGGTCGCGGTATCGTACGGTGGCAGCGGCTGCCCGCGCTCCGCGAAGCTCGACGCCTTCTCGAAGTGGAGATCGGCCACAACGAGAGTGGACGCATCTTCCCAGAACAGCGCGCCGGACAGATCGGGCGTCAATCTGACGCCATTGAGTTCAATCATGTCGCGTTAAGTCCTACTTGCCTCGGCCCGTTCGGCGCATCGCCTCGGCAATGAGGCTTTCCCCGGCATCGTCCAGAAGCTCGTCGATCATTGCCGGACCAACCGACTCTTTGCCGATGCTGAGCATGACAGGTACCGCCAAGGGGCTGACTCGATCAAGCCGGCGATGATCGATCTTGCCGTGCGCCGCCTGCAGCATGTCGGCAAGGCGCTTGAGGTCGATCAACCCACTGGCGGCATCCGCCCGCGTTGCGCGCAGGAGGATGTGGTTGGGCTCGTGACGGCGCAAGACGTCGTAAATGATGTCGGAGCTGAACGTGACTTGCCGCCCGGTTTTCTCCGCTCCAGGCGCCTTGCGCTCGATCAGCCCGGAGATCACGGCAACGGTGCGGAACATCCGCTTCATCATATTGGATTCGGTGATCCACTCTTCGAGTTCATCGCCGAGGATGTCCTGCTCCAACAGGCCTTCCACATCCGTCGGGTCCTCGCCCGACCAGACGGCGACGGCATAGTCGCCGGCAACGAAGCCGAGCGGCTTGTACTTGTAGCGCAGCATCCGCCGCGTCAGCAGAAGGCCCAGCGTTTGGTGCGCGTTCCGGCCCGCGAAGCCGTAGACCACCATGAAGTGGCGCGCACCGCGCGGGAACGTCTCCACCAACAGCCGCCCCGGCTGCGGGAAGGAGGAGTGCTCGGCTTGCGCGGCCAGCCACTCACGCACCTCCGGCCCAAGTTCCGGCCACCGCTCGGGCGTGTGGAAATAGCGCTGCACGGCGTCGGCCAGCGTTGTGGTCAGCGGCAGGCGTCCGCCCATGTAAGCGGGCACCTGCGGATCGCCGCCCTTCGCGGGGGTCGCGATGGCGACCCCGTTTCGAATACCGACGAACGCCAACAGGCGCCCGCCGAAGATGAAGGTGTCGCCGGCGGTGAGGCCGAGGATGAAGTATTCCTCGACCTGGCCAAGAATGCGCCCGCCGAGCCGGACCTTGATGTGATCCGCTTCGACGATCACACCCGCGTTCATGCGGTATTGCCTCACAAGGCGTGGATTGCGGACGTGATAGCGACCGCTGCTGTCCCGCACCAACTTGGAGAAGCGCTCATAAGCGCGCAGCGAATAGCCGCCGTTCTCCACGAAGGCGAGTGACTCGTCGAAATCCTGGCGCGCCAGACCGCCATATGGCGCGGCGCTGATGACTTCGGCGTAGAGGTCGTCCGCGGTGAACGGACCGGCACAGGCCATGCCCATGATGTGCTGACAAAGGACATCCAAGGTGCCAGGCCGCGGCGGATCGCCGTCGAGCACATTGGCCAGTACGCCAGCCCGCGCGACGGTGCACTCAAGCGCTTCAAAGCGGTTGCCGGGCACCAGCAACGCCTCGGACGGTGTGTCGAAGCGGTGATTGGAGCGGCCGATGCGCTGCACCAATCGCGCGGTGCCTTTGGGCGCACCCATCTGGATCACCAGATCGACCGCGCCCCAGTCTATACCGAGATCGAGGGACGACGTCGCGACCACGGCGCGCAGCTTCCCCGCCGCCATGGCTGCTTCCACCTTGCGGCGTTGTTCCCGATCCAGCGAGCCGTGATGGAGGGCGATGGGCAAATTCAATTCATTGATGCGCCACAAGGCCTGGAACACGATCTCCGCCGTGGCGCGCGTGTTCACGAAGATCAGCGTCGTGGTGTGGTTCTGGATCTCCGCGTAGACCTCCGGCACGGCATAGAGGCCCATGTGGCCGGACCAGGGCATACGTCCGTGCGCGGAGACGATGCCGATCTTGGGCTTCTTGCCGCCGGGCACTTGGATGATGCGCGCAGACGGATGCACATAGCCGCGCAAGGCGTTCGGATGGGCGACGGTCGCCGACAGGCCGACGCAGTGGATGTCGCGGTTGAGCGCACGCACCCGCGACAGGCCGAGCGCCAGCAGATCGCCGCGCTTTGTGCCGGCAAGCGCATGGACCTCGTCGATAATCACGCGGCGCAATGTTGCGAACATCTGCGCCGCATCGGGTGTGGCGAGCAACAGCGCAAGAGACTCCGGGGTCGTCATCAACACGTTGGGCGGGCGCTTGCGCTGGCGCTGCTTCTTCGCTGGCGGCGTATCCCCGGTGCGCGTCTCGGTGCTGATCCCCAGCCCCATCTCCGCGATCGGTTGCTCGAGGTTGCGGTGGACGTCCACAGCCAGAGCCTTCAGCGGCGAGACATAGAGCGTGTGCAGTCCGGTCTGCGGCGCGGCGGCCAGATCGACGAGCGTCGGCAGGAAGCCGGACAAGGTCTTGCCGCCGCCGGTGGGCGCGATCAGCAGCACCGACTCGCCGTTCTTCGCCGCGGTCAGGAGCTTCTTCTGATGCGCATGCGGCCGCCAGCCCCGGGACGCGAACCAATCTTCGAAAATGCGCGGAAGGTCGCTCATCGCATCCATGAAGGCGCAATTTGCCGCTGGCGGGCAACAGGTGATTTGGGTGTAATCGCGGCCATGGCTCGTTTTGCAAATAAGGTCGCCCTGGTCCTCCATCCAGGGACTCCCATCGCGGATGCGGTCGCCGCGCAATTGCGCCAGGACGGCGCGACGCTGGTGCCGGTGTCTGCGAATTTCGATGTCGCGAGCGCAACCGCCTGGGAACAACTCCTCGGCGAATTAGATCGGCTCGATGTCCTGGTGACGATTGCCGTCGCCGCCTATCCCTCGCCGCAGAGCATCGCCGCCACGTCCCTCGCCGACTTCCGCGCCGTGGTGCGGCCGAACCTGGAAGGCGCGTTCCTCGCCACCCGCTACGCGCTGCTGAAAATGCGTGCCTTCGGCAACGGCGGCGTGATGGTCAACGTCGCTTCGGCCTACGCCACCGTAGGTGCTGCGGACCAAGCGGCCATGAGCGCCTCAGCCAACGGTATCCGCATGATGACGAAGAGCGCGGCGCTTGCCTGCGCGGAAGCGAACGACCGGATACGCGTGAACGGGGTCGCCGCAGGACCACAAGCCACGCCGGAACACATCGCGAAGGCCGTGACGTTCCTTGCCTCCGACGCATCGTCCTACGTCAGCGGCTTCACCTTGCCGGTCGACCGGGGGTTCCTGGCGAAATGAGCGACGCAGTTCAGAAAGTGGCGCTGGTCACCGGTGCGACAGCGGGTATCGGTCGCGCGACGGCCCTGGCGCTCGCGCGCAACGGCATTGCCGTGGTCGCCACCGGGCGAAAGCGCGACGCTGGCGCCGAGACGGTGAAACTGATCGAAGACGCCGGCGGACGCGCGGCCTTCATCGCCCACGACGCCAACCTTGAGGATGAGTGGATCGCGGCGGTTTCCGGCACTCTCGCGGCCTTCGGGCGGCTCGACATCCTGGTGAACAATGCCGGCAAGATCATCGTCAAGCCGCTCGACTCGCTTACACCCGAAGACATGCAGACAATGCTGCGGGCCAACCTCGAATCCTGTTTCCTGGGCATGAAGTATGCGTGGCCGCATCTGAAGGCCGCGGGCGGAGGCGCGATCGTCAACGTGACGGCCCTGATGGGCGAACGCACGGCCGCGATCGGCGTCGCCTACAGCGCGGCGAAGGCCGCCGCTATGGCCCTATCGAAATCCGCCGCCATCGAAGGCGCCCGCGACAAGATCCGCGTGAATGCCGTTATGCCGGGACTCATCTGGTCCGACGGCTGGCAGCGCATGGCCGAACCTGACCCGGACACCACCAAGGCCAATGTCGGCAAGACCGTGCCTTTCGGCCGCTTCGGCGAAACCTCAGAGGTGGCGGAAGTGATCGCCTTCCTGACCTCCGATGCGGCAGCGCAGATCACCGGCGTGGACTTTCCCGTCGATGGCGGCAAGAACGCGGGCTAGGCCCTCAGCTTCACTTCGTCGTCATAGACCTCCGCTGGCAGCGGCAAGCCGGCAAGGTCGGCGTCTTTCAGCGGGCCATTCGGCTTGACCGCCAAGGCGACGAGCAACTGTTGCAGTTGGCGCGTGTGCTGGGCTGCATGCCACGCCGTGCGCTCCAGCACGCCATGGAACGGTTGAGTTCCATAGTAGGTCTTCACGCTCGCGGGAGTGTCAGCGGGCGGCCACCAGCGCGCCAGGTCCGCCGCGACGTCGCCGAGGACGCGCGCAACCGAGGACGCATCGGCGCCATCGGGCGCGCGGCGCTCGAAGTGCGCGAACGTGATCTCCCCGCCCCGCACTGCTTCCAGGAACGCGAGCGGGATCATGCCCACATGGTACGCGAGATCGAGCGCCGAGCGGTCGCGCCCCGGCAGCGGCGTGCGCAGCCGTGCGTCGGGCATCTGCCCTACGAACCGGGCCGCGGCGGCAAGGACACTGCAAATCCGCCGGACCAACGCGTCGGGCGGCAGCTTGTCGCGCTTCGGATCGACGCCGGCGAAGCGCGCCAGTTCGTCCAGGTCCTGGCCATGGACGTAAGCGTCGCCGCGCATCACGATCGGCACAGTCTTGATGCCATGGCGCTGCAAAGGCTCCATTGCCGCATCCGGCGCGCGCACGTTCACGGACACGAAATCGATCCCCTGCGCGGTCAGAAACTCCTTCGCACGCAAGCAACTCGAGCAGCCCGGCTGCCAATACACCGTAATTTTATCCATGGCCGGACTTTACACCGGGCGTGGCGGGCGGGCTATTGTGCCTGACACACGCAGCAAGGAGCGATCATGGGCCGCCTCGAAGGGAAGACAGCGCTGGTAACCGGCGGCGCGAGCGGGATCGGCGAAGCGATCTGCCGCCGCCTGAGCCAGGAAGGCGCCTGGGTCGCGGTCGCGGACCTGAACGAAACAAAGGGTGTGAAGCTCGCCCGCGAGTTGGGCAAGGGTAGCCTATTCGTGAAGCTCGACGTGACCCAAGAGGCCGAGTGGCAAGCCGCCATCGAAACCGTGACGTCCCAGTTCGGCGGCCTCGACATCCTGGTCAACAACGCCGGCATGATGAAGCCAGGCTCGATCGAAGATGCCACGCTCGCGGATTGGCGCACCGCCATGACTGTGAACGGCGAAGGCGTCTTCCTGGGCTGCAAGGCGGCAGTTGCTGCGATGAAGGGCCGGACCGCCGATCAGTCGCAGGGCACGATCATCAACATCGCCTCAGTCATGGGTTTCCGCGCCCAACCTATGCACGTCTGCTACAGCGCAACGAAGGCCGCGGTACGAATGATCACCAAGTCCGTGGCCATTCACTGCGCGAAGGCCGGTTACCGCATCCGGGTGAATTGCGTGCTGCCCGGCGCCATCGACACCGAACTGCTGCGCGGCAACATCAAGCCGGGTCAGACTGAGGCGGACTATTTTTCGACGCTGAAGCAGCGTTATCCGACCGGCCGCATCGGCACGCCGAAAGACATCGCCGATGGCGTCGTGTTCCTGGCGTCGGAGGATTCCGACTTCATAACCGCCACCGACCTTCTGATCGACGGCGGCAGCAGCGCCTAGACTTAGATCAATTCCAAACAGCGCGAGTGGGCGAAAAGAAAAGGGGCCGGGTATATACCCAGCCCCTTTTTTGGCCCGGCTCCGGATCGCGGCGCCTTGCGGCGGCACATCGATCTAGAGCGCCCTCCCCCGAGGACTCCGTGCTGCGAAATGGGCCGCAGCAGGAGGCGCAGAATACGCGAGCGATGCGTTACGACTAGTGCAGCGAGAACACACTCGCCGAAAATCTTGCCGTGAGGCCATGGTGGCGAGCGCGGGTTGTCGATGCCCGGCACTTCGCGCGGCCCCTTACAAACCGCGCAGTTCTGCGGGTTTGAGCAGCAACCTGTTGCGGGTAACAGCGACAACATGGGTTGCACGGCCTGTCTCTGGCCACATATGAGAATTCTGCGACGTCGTCAAAGAAAGGGATTGCCATTTCCGTGAACCCATCCGCGGTCGTCGCAAGTTGGTTGAAGGTCACGCCTGCCGGGTTGCGCGCCGCGCCGGGGAATTTCTGGATTGATCCCGTTACGCCAGTGGACCGTGCGGTGATTACCCACGGCCACGGCGACCACGCCCGCGGCGGGCATGGGTCCGTCCTGGCGACGGATCCGACTCTGGCAATCATGGCGGAGCGCTTCGGCGCGCAAAGCGGCGCCCAGGCCGCGCGCTATGGCGAACCGATCACCGTCGGCGACATGCGCGTCACCTTCGTTCCGGCGGGACACGTGCTTGGCAGCGCCCAGCTCGTGCTCGAGTACAATGGCCTGCGCGCGGTGGTGTCCGGCGACTACAAGCGCCGCCGCGATCCCACCTGCCCGCCGTTCGAGGTCACTCCGTGCGACGTGTTTATCACCGAGGCGACCTTCGCGCTGCCGGTGTTCTGTCATCCCGACGACGGCGGCGAGATCGCACGGCTGCTGCATTCAATGCGGGTGTTCCCCGAGCGCACGCACCTGGTCGGCGCTTACGCCTTGGGCAAGGCGCAACGAGTGATCGTGCTGCTGCGCGAAGCCGGATACAGCGCACCGATCTATCTGCACGGCGCGCTCGCCGGCATGTGTGCGCTGTATCGGCATTACGGCATCGATCTGGGCGAGTTGCGGCCCGTGGCCGGAGAACCGCTGAAAGCGCTCGCGGGCCAAATTGTGCTCTGCCCGCCCGGCGCGCTCTCGGACCGGTGGTCGCGGCGCATGCACGAACCTGTGACGGCCATGGCGTCGGGATGGATGCGCATCCGCCAGCGCGCGAAGCAGCGCGGCGTCGAACTACCCCTCGTGATCTCCGACCATGCCGACTGGAACGAATTGCTGCAGACCGTGCGCGAGGTGAAGCCCGGCGCGGTGTGGATCACGCACGGACGCGAAGAAGCCCTGGCCCACGCTCTTGGCGTCATGGGTGTCCCGGCGCAGGCGCTGTCGCTTGTCGGATACGACGACGAGAACGACGACGACCTCACGGGAACGGCGCCGCCCTCATGAAGGCATTCGCCGCCCTGCTCGATCAGCTGATCTATCAGCCGTCGCGGCTGGGAAAGCTGCGCCTGCTCGCGGATTACTTCGCGACGACGCCGGACCCGGATCGCGGCTATGGCTTGGGCGCCTTGGCCGGCACCCTCGACATTCCCCACGCCAAGCCCGCCGCCCTGCGCGAGTTGATGACGACGCGCGCCGATCCGGTGTTGTTCGCTTATTCCTATGACTACGTCGGCGATCTCGCGGAAACCATCGCGCTGATGTGGCCCGGCGCCGGCGCGAACACCGCGCCGCCGACCTTGGGGCACATCGTGGAAACCTTGCGCGCGTCCTCGAAGCAAGCGGTGCCCGGCCTGATCGCCGGGTGGCTGGACGATCTCGATGCGACCGGCCGTTGGGCGCTGCTGAAACTGCTGACCGGCGGCTTGCGCATCGGCGTCTCCGCCCGGCTCGCCAAGACGGCCCTCGCGGACTGGGGCGCGCTCGACCTCGCCGACATCGAGGAACTCTGGCATGGGTACGAACCGCCCTACACCGAGATGTTTGCCTGGGCGGAGAAGCGCGGACCAAAGCCGCCCGCAACCGGGGCGACGGCGTTCCGCCCGTTCATGCTCTCGCAGGCCATCGAGGAGCAAGAGTTCGCCGCCCTCGATCCGCGCGACTTCATCGCCGAGTGGAAGTGGGATGGCATACGCGTGCAAGTGGCGGGCTCGACCGGCGGCGATGGGCGGGTGTTCGCGCGCTCCGGCGACGATATCTCCGCCACCTTCCCCGACGTGATCGCCGCGGCGCGGTTCGAGGCGGTGCTGGACGGCGAACTGCTGGTGCGCGGCGACGGCTTCAATCCCGCACCCTTCGCCGATCTGCAGCAGCGGCTGAACCGCAAGGCCGTCACCCGCAAGATGATCGACCAATATCCGGCGTTCGTGCGCGTCTACGACATCCTGTTCGAGAAGGGCGAAGACCTGCGCGGCCTCCCGTGGGAACACCGGCGCCAGCGGCTGGATGCCTTCATGGCGACGCCGCGGGATGCATTTGATCTCTCGCCCGTCGTTGCGTTCGACACCTGGGACGCGTTGAAGGAGCTGCGCGCGTCCTCGCGCGGCGCCGGCATGGAAGGCCTGATGCTCAAGCGTCGCGATGCACCCTACATCGCCGGCCGCCCGAAGGGACCGTGGTTCAAGTGGAAGCGCGATCCGCTCACCGTCGATGCGGTGTTGATGTACGCCCAGCGCGGCCATGGCAAACGCAGCTCGTTCTATTCGGACTACACCTTCGGCGTCTGGCGGGACGATGAACTTGTGCCCATCGGCAAAGCGTACTTCGGTTTCACCGATGCGGAGCTGAAGCAGATCGACACCTGGGTGCGCAACAACACCACCGAGCGCTTCGGCCCGGTGCGCGCTGTCTCGCCGGGCCTGGTGCTGGAAGTCGCCTTCGACGCCGCGCAACGATCGACGCGCCATAAGTCCGGTATCGCGCTGCGCTTCCCGCGCGTCTCCCGCCTCCGCTGGGACAAACCTGCCGCGGAAGCGGATCTATTGGAGACCGTGGAGAAGCTGGTCGAGGGCTAAGCCTTACGTCTCGCTCTTCTTCTCAAGCGACAGGGAGTTGATGCAGTAGCGCAGGCCGGTCGGGCGGGGGCCGTCGGGGAAGACGTGGCCGAGGTGGCCGCCGCAATTCGCGCAGGTCACTTCCACCCGCACCATGCCGTGGCTCATGTCGCGATGCTCTTCGATGGCCTCGTCGCTGAACGGCGCGAAGAAACTCGGCCAGCCGGAGCCGGAATCGAACTTGGTGCCCGCGTCGAACAGCGCCGTGCCGCAGCCGGCGCAGACAAAGGTGCCCGGGCCCTTGGCCGCGTTGAGTTCGCCGCTCCAGGCGCGCTCGGTGCCTTTTTCGCGCAGGATTCTGTACTGCTCGGGGCTCAGCTGCTCACGCCACTCGGCGTCGGACTTTTCGATCTTCGGCATCAAAACCTCCCTATTTCTGGAGAACGTCGCCGATCTCGCGGATCTGCTGGCGCGCGCGCAACAGGTGGAACCCGAGCGCCGCCAAATGCGACGGCACCAACATGCTGTCCTGGCGGCCATTCGCCACGACCAGCGGGGCCATCTCGGCCCCCGTGCGCAGAGACTCCAACATGCCCTGCCACATGGCGGTGGCATTCTTCTGCTGGATCACGCCCTCGAAATCCGCGCCAACGTCGCGCAGGATCAGGTAGTAGCCGTAGAGCTTGCCCTTCACGTCGTAGAAGTCGTCGTCGGACATCGTGTCGAAGTAGCCAGTGCTGAGCTTGGCGCGCGCGTCCAGCGTGGCGCTGGCGGAGCCGAGGTCCGCGGCGACGCGGTCGAGGAAGGCGATCAGGTTGTCGGCGCGGCGGTCGAACATCGCGTTGCCGGCGGCGACCTGCTTGTTGTAGCGCAGCAGCGCCTGCACGGCGGTGCGGTACTGACTCTCCGCCTTCGCGGTCGGGATGATGTTGCCCTGGCCCCAATACCACGTGCGGCCGTCGTACTTCAGCAGGCCGGCGGCCTGATCGAGATCGGCGTTGATCGAGCTCGACCCGCGCATGCGGCCGATGTAGTCGCCCAGTTCCATGGCGAAGCGCGACACGGCGTAGATCACGCCGAGCTGAAAGTTCGGCGCGTTGTCGAGGGCGGCGGCGGGATGGAGCATCGGCTTGTTCGCCAGCCAATGATCGGCTTCCCGGTCGATCAATGCGGCGGCGGTCGCCACGGCCTTGCTGCCGCCCTGCACCGCATAGTCCGCCGACGGCTGGAAGTCCGTGTCGTCGTCGATCCGGTTATAGAGCAGCATGCCGACCGGGTAGTAGAGGGCGAGCAGCGCCACAACGATGAGCACGACGCGCCCGACCTGGGCGGGCGCTACATCGACGGGCGTGCTGACGCCGCTGCGGCGGCGCTGCTGCCACGCGTCCCATTGGCCGACCGCGCGCGTGCGTAAATTCTGAAGAAAATCCGACATATACCGCGCCTTGCGGCGCTTGCCGCGGGCTTCAAGATGGGGACAGGCGGCGGTACGGTCAAGGCATCGCGGCGGCGCCTTGACGCAAGCGCAGCCGCATGTGACGCCAGAGGCACAGAAACCGCATGTCCGCCCTTAGCCTCCCTGCCTTTGCCCTGAGCGTCGCCTGCGGCCTTGCCCTGGCGGCCGCGGACTATTTCCGGAAAGTGGTTCCGGCGACGGTTCCGACCGCAACGGTGCTGTTCTATTTCCTCGCGGTCCAAATCCCGCTGCTGGCGCTCGGACTGTTGTTCGTGCCGCCCACCGGCCTGCCCGGCGCGGCCTATTGGACGCCGGCGGTGGCGGATGCCGCGTTCAGCCTGGCGGGCAATGCCCTGTTCATCGTTTCCGTGCGGCGGTCCCCCCTCACCATGGTGGTGCCGCTGCTGTCGCTCATTCCCGTGATCACGATCGCGTTGGGCGCGGTGCTGCTGGGGGAATCGCCCGCCCTGCACCAGGGCCTCGGCGTCGCCTTGGCCGCGGTCGGCGTGATGCTGCTCTATCTCCCGCCCGGTCAGGCGAGCGTCGCGGCGATCTGGCGCAATTTCCGCGCCGAGCCCGGCGCCCTGCCGATGATCGGCGTGGCCGTTGCCTGGTCGATGACCGGACCCCTCGACAAGATGGCCGTGGCGGCGACGGGCGTCGCGCTTCACGGCATGATTCTTCTGATGATGGTGTCGGGCAGCATCGGAATCTGGATCGTGGCGAGCCGCGGCGGCTCGTTCCGTGTGCCCGCCGGTGCGCGCGCTGTCATCCTTTGGGCGGGGCTTGCGGCGGGTGCCAGCTTCGCGCTGCAGCTCGCCGCCTATCAGCTGACCCTCGTCGCTTTTGTCGAAGCCCTGAAGCGGGTGGCGGAGATCGGCGTCACCGTGGCCATCGGTGTCGTGCTGTTCCGCGAAGCTCACGGTGCGGCAAAGATCGCGGGCCTTGCCCTGATCCTCTGCGGTGTGCCGCTGATGCTTGTCCCAGCCAGTGGATAGCCCGGCCTGGACCGGGTTGCGGGTCGGGAACGTGCGGTCTAAGCCTCCCGCACCCGAATTTCTCGTAAAGGTGCCGACATGGGATCCTGGACCGCCGCCACGCTGAAGGCGCTTCATCATCCGTCCCTGAAGGACCGGGTCGTCATCATCACCGGCGGCGGGCGCGGGTTCGGTTGGTTGATTGCCGAGGAACTGCTCAAAGCGGGCGCGAAGGTCGCGCTGACGGCCAGTCGGCATCCGGAAGAACTGGCGGACGTGAAGACGCAAGCCGAAGCGATCGCCGGCCCCGGCCGCTGCATCACCCTGCGCGCCGATGTCACAAAGTGGGAAGACTGCGTGGCCACGGTCGATGCCACCGTGCAGGCCTTCGGCAAAGTCGACGTGCTGATCAACAACGCCGGGCGCGGTACGATGGAATACGCCTTGGGCGGCACCACGGATTCGCCGGGCAAGCGCCCCAAGTTCTATGAGATTCCAGCGGAATCGTTCCGCACGATCGTCGAGACCAACTTGATCGGCGTCTTCAACATGAGCAAGGCGATGGTGCCGGTGTTCCTGAAGCAGGGGCGCGGCAAGATGTTCGCCATCTCCACCAGCCTGAACACCATGTGCTCGCCGGGCATGTCGCCTTACGGCGCCTCCAAGGTGGGGTTGGAACTGACACACCGCACCTGGGCCGGTGAACTGAAAGAGCACAACATCGACGTCAACATCCTGCTGCCGGGCGGCGCATCGGACACGCCGTTCATCACGCAAGGCATGGTGGCGGGTGAAGTCGGCAAGCGTGCGGGGCAACCGGGCAGCACGCTGCTGCCGGGCGACGTGATCGTGCCGCCGGCGGTGTGGCTGTGCACGGACGAAAGCAACGGCATGACCGGCGAACGCATCATCGCCAAGTTCTGGCCCGAAGGCGTGGAACCCAAAGAAGCGATCAAGAAATGCCTGCAGCCGCACACGGATCTGCCGCAGATCATGTGAGCCGGGAGAGCCCGGAACGCGGTGTCGTTCGCGCGTTTTAACGCGCGGAATACGCGCGAAAATTCCGCGGACCGGAGAATGTGCAGGGATTACAGACGTTTGCGAAAACGACCGCGCAAAATACGCGCGGGAAGCCTGCGATCCCCACCGCGTTTTATCGCGGTGAATACGCGGTGAATTTTCCGCAACCAGGGTCGGCCGCCGCATCGCTTAAACTCATCCATTCACCCAACCCCCGGCGGTAGGATGGGGCGGTTATGGGATTCCGTCAAAGCTCACGGTGTGTGCAGTTGGCGGGGCGGTTCACAATTCATTGAAATACGCTCACGTGCCGGATCGAATCCCCGATGGCACGCCAATCCTAACGAATCTCTGAACACCTGGATTCAGATCATCAGGTTCTAGCCCATCGCGGCGATTGAGCGACGCCGAACCACTTTCATTGCAGCGCAAGAGGCAGCATTCCGGCTACCCAAAGCCCATGTCACTCAATGCGGCTTGCATCCACTACCGCGGCCGCGTCTCGTCTCTGCCGCGCTTTCACAAAAAGCATGATGCAGAGTCCGACAGCAAGAATACCAAAGATGGCAACTATCCCGCCCGCAGCCCAAGACGGACTCCAAACAAGCCGGAAAATTCCGAACACTGCAAAGACTAAACACCCCACCTCCAGAACAATCAGCACTGGCCAGCCATGCGATCTCACGGAGTTTGACATGCTTTCTTTTATGGTTAGCACCTCTGTCGATTTTTCGAGATGCCTCGTGACTGATCTTGCAAAGAACCGATACCAAACACAGAAGATGCTGAACAAAACGAGAGCAAGTGCCAGACCAATAACTCGCGGTAAAATCACCGCCATCGGCAAGATGATGATGTAGAGGCGCTTAATCTTATCGCGTAGTTTCTGACGTTCCTCATCGTTGGGAATCACGTAACCAGAGCCGAGGACACCCCAGGGATAAAACAGCGCACGGCTATCGGAGCCCCGCTTGAATAGTCCATCTGTCAGCCCATCGAAATAGCCCATTTTCTGCCTTTAACGAGGAGCGTAGGACCGGAATTCATCCACGCGGCACAGCTCCTCAATTTGATCGCCCTCGATTTGCATGAGACGCCGAGTGTGCGTACCGCTCCTTCCGCCAATCCTTCCCGAAAGCTTAAATAAGACTCCTCGATCCCCAGACACGAGCGTCGTCGTAGAAGTTCTACAATCGGCCACTTCGCCCTGAGCTTTCTTTAATGCCTTGTTGCGACCAGAATCCTCTTCTTTTCCGTCCGCCACGAAAAGCATGCCTGAGTATTCGCAACCGGGACCAGCGCCGCTGGAATTTTCATATCGCGCGACCGTCACAGGCTTTCCTCGCACTTCGAAGCTGGACGTAGAAACAACATAACTCATTAGGTCTTTACGCAAGCGCGGGTCTTGGCGTTCTCCAGATGATGAGACCGCTTGTGCAGGCAATTCGGGGAAGGATGCAGCTTCGTCTTCCACTAGCTTTTTGCATATCGCAGGGGCACGATTTGTTATCAGTCTCGGCGTGACATCAGAATTGAATTGGCACGTCACTCCAATATTGGGTTCAGTTACTGCCAGAAGTTCACCTTCGTTCGCATGAACGACGTATGAACGTCCACCATACGGCACGATGTGGAGATCATCCCAAGTCCACAATTGCTCTGGCACGTAGAAATGGTCAGAAAGATCACCACCGTCTGGCGAGGCAAAATATGGTACGTGTGCCGTGCCTGCCTCAAGAATAGTGAACGACGCCTTAGATCCATCAGCCCGCACTAGCTCGCCCGGCGCTCGGCTTATCTCTCGAATACGATTGGCTTGAAAGGCGTCAACGACGTAAGTGCAAACATTGTCGGGAAAGTTCTTGCGATCACGAAATGCAATAGCGGTAGCGGCGTTGATCGCTTCTTTGTTCGCAAGCTTCCGGTAGGTTTCGTATGATTGGACCGCCTCCCCAGCTAGGGTCAAAACCCAATAAAAGTAAAGTATTGAGCGTTGAATCGGATAATGATTCTCTGAGTCCCTCAGTCTATGGCGAGGGTGAGGATGATTAGAAGCAACTTGTTCTGGCTCAATGACGAGCAATGGGAGCAAATCCAACCGCTTT
>CANJPQ010000019.1 GCA_947476275.1 Fidelibacterota bacterium | reverse complement strand
GCGGTTGGATTTGCTCCCATTGCTCGTCATTGAGCCAGAACAAGTTGCTTCTCATCATCCTCACCCTCGCCATAGACTGAGGGACTCAGAGAATCATTATCCGATTCAACGCTCAATACTTTACTTTTATTGGGTTTTGACCCTAGTCGAGATCTAGGGCCCTTTGCAGGCGACTTCGAAGCGCTCAACGGTGACCGGCATGTCGAGAGCCGGTGTCTTCCCGATGGGCTGAAGGGACGCGGTAAAGAAGGCCCAATGGACGCGCCGCCAATCCTCCTGCGTTCGCACACCCGGACCTTCGTATTGGGCTTCCTCCGCAGAGACCTTCTCATAGGGCAATGTTTTGACCGCGGTCGTCCGTAAGATAAATCTTGGCGCGCCGGCTAGGTCCGTAACCACCGAGTAGCCCCCAACGACCGGTGTCGCGTTCTTGTCGCCGGTGTAGGTCCAGGGCAGGGTAAAGGTTACCGTTTTCTCACCGGCCTCGATGTAACGCAGAATCCCGTCGGACATTTGTCGCTCGCGGCCGAAAGTTCGCACGCGATAAAAATCGCCTTGGGGGTTCGCGCTCAAACGAGACTTACAGGACTCCCAAAGATCAGTTGCCGGCGACGCTGCTGCAGGACCGCAAGCAAGAAAAGCCGCGATCATGAGTGAGGCATATCGTTTCATGTGTGCATCTCCTTCTTATTTTGCAGCGCCGCGCGGCAGCGCATAGGCAACGATGGCATCGTCCAATCGTGTCGCAGGCAGCGTATTGCCGCCGGCGCTGATGACCACATATTGCCGCTGGTCGCGCCCGGCCGTGTATGTCATCGGCACCGCCATGCCCGGCGCCGGGAGTTTGTCGCGCCAGAGTTCACGGCCGGTGTCGATATCGAACGCGCGGATCATGCTGTCCATCGTCGCGGCGATGAAAGCCACGCCGCCGCCTGTTACGATCGGTCCGCCGATATTGGGCGAGCCCCAGGCCGCCGGCGTCTTGAAGAGGTTGAACGGACCGAATGAAACCTGCCCGAGCGGCTGGCGCCACTTGGTCTCGCCGCTGCCCAAATCGATGGCGGTAATCTCGCCCCACGGCGGCGGGACGCACGGTGCGCCCCACGGCGACAGCCACCGTTGGCTTTCGATGCGATAGGGCGTGCCGGCCATGGCACGGGAGCGGTCGCTGAGGTCGGGCTTGCCGCGCGCCTCGGGACTGTCGAGCGGCACAAGTTTGACAACGCTGCCAAGATTGTTGGACTTCACGATCAGCAGGTTGCGTGAAGGATCGTACGCCGCGCCGCCCCAATTTCCGCCGCCCATGTTCGACGGAATCAGGAGCGAGCCACGCTCGCTCGGCGGCGTGAATGGGCCGTCGTACCGCAGTTCCTTGAACATCTCGCGACACTTGCCGCGATCCCAGGGGGTCATGCCCCACACATCATCGGCTGTGAGCGTTTGGCGCGCGAACGGTTGCGGCGCGGTCGGCACCGGTTGAGTCGGCGACGCGCGCTCGCCGGGGATATCCGAGGCGGGGACGGGACGTTCCTCGATGGGAAACAACGGCTCGCCGGTGTCGCGCCGGAACACGAAGACGGTCCCCATTTTGGTGATCTGAACGACTGCGTCGATGTCTTCACCGCCACGCCGGATACGGACCAGCGCCGGTTGTTCCGGCAGGTCGTAATCGAACAGATCGTGGTGAACCAATTGGCGCGACCACACCACATGGCCGTCCGCGGCGTCCAATGCGATGACTGCATTCGCATAGGGAATGTCAGCAAGCCGCTTCCCGCCGTAGACATCCGGGCTTGGACTGCCCGTGGCGAGGAACACCCAATTGCGCGCCACGTCGACACTGAAGGGCGGCCATACGTCGGCGGCACCTGCCTCGCGGCTCATCTCCTGCGGGATGGTGAAGAATTCCCAGCGCTGCTCTCCGGTCCGAGCGTCGAACGCGCGCAGCACGCCATCCGGCGCGTCGATGGTCTCGTTGCTGCTCAGCCCGCCCGTGGCCAGCACAAGATCGCCCAGCACGACCGGCGGCGACTTAATATTGGGCGGACGTCCCGCGACTCCGCGCGCGTCATAGTCGGCATAGGTGACATATCCGCCGTGGCCGAAATCGCTACACGCACGTCCTGTGTCCGCATCGACGGCGAAGATGCGGCCATCGCGGTCGCCTTTGAACACGCGTTTCTGACACACGGACCCTGGGTCAGGCTTTGCGCTCTCCCAGTACGCGACGCCGCGGCACTCGTTGGAGTCCTTTGGCGTTTTGATCAAACCCGCATGCGGATCGAAGGCCCATTTTTCGGCGCCGGTCTCGGGGTCCAGGGCAAGGATGCGGTTCAGCGGCGTGCAGAGATAAAGGTGTCCATTCGCATGGATCGGCGTGACCTCATAAGACGTTGGCCGCCGGCCCTCGCCATAGTTCCAAAGATCGCCGGTGTGGTGGACCCACGCGACCTTGAGCTCGCCGACGTTCTCGCGGTTGATCTGCGCCAGCGCCGAATAGCGTCCGCCGCCGGGCACGCCTGCAAAGGCGGACCACGATGCATTGGTCGCAAGATCGGATTGCACCTCGCCAGCGTGCGTCTGCGCGCAGTCCCACACCAGGAGGGCGCCCAATATCAATCGAGCAAATCGCGCCATAAGCCCCCAGCCCCCATTACCCGCTGATCTAGCTTAACACACTGAAATAGAATTAAAATGTCGCGAATGACGCGAGACTCGACACGATAGCGGTGTTGCTTGCATTCCCGCTGGCCGAACACCGGGCCCCGTGGCCGGCTGTTGGTTGAGAATCGTCAAGTCAGCTGTGCCGGGCAGGGAGTAGTGTGCTGGAAATGCTCATGTCTTCAGACGGTTGCGCCGCCAAATCGATCCCGTGCGGCCGGCTTGCGTAGGGGGAGGTTCCATTGAAATTCTCAATCATCCTGTGGGGCCTGGTCCAGGCACTGCGACTCACCGCCCTGCGGTATTCCGCCTACGCCGCGCGTTTGCGCGAACGCAACATCACCGCCCAGTTCAAGCTGCAGGACAACTCCGCCGGCCGCTGGATCCGGCTTGAGAACGGCAAGGTCAAGTCGGGGAGCGGCATCGTTCCCAATCCCGATCTGACCATTGCGTTCAAAACGAAGAAAATCGCCGAAGAATTTCTGATGCCGCCATTCGACCAGCTGGTGCGCATCGACGCGGCCAAGAATTTCAAGATCGTGGTCGAAGGGCCCGACGAACTCGCGGTCTGGTTCTTCAGCGCGCTGCAATACATGGTCGCCGTCGGCTGGCCCAGCGGCACCGACGTCGGCAACGGCGAGGTGCGCTACACCAACGGCACCAACGGCGGGCCGGTGTTCGTGTACGTGAAGGACGGCAAGATCGTCCGCATCACGCCGATCGACTTCGACGAGTCCGACGCGCCGTCCTGGTCGATCAAAGCCCGCGGCAAGACCTTCACGCCGCCGCGTAAAACATCGCTTGCCGCCCACGGCCTGGCGCTGAAGTCGATGGTCTACTCCGAAGACCGCATCATGAGCCCGATGAAGCGGGTGGATTTCGATCCTGACGGGAACCGCAACATCCAGAACCGCGGCAAGTCTGAATTCGTGCCGATCAGCTGGGACGAGGCTCTGGACATCGTCACGAAGGAAATCAAGCGCGCCAAGGCCAAGGGGCGCGGCGCGATCCTCGCCGCCAGCGGTTCACATCACCAGTGGGGCAACTTCGGCCACTACCTGAGCGCCTTCGGCCGCTTCGTGAACCTCGTGGGCATGACCAAACAAATGGGCAGTCCGGACAGCTGGGAAGGCTGGTTCTGGGGCGCGATGCACCATTGGGGCAACAGCATGCGTCTCGGCACGCCGGAGTTCTACGGCACCGTCGAGGACTGCCTGAAAGAAGCCGAGATGATCGTGTTCTGGTCGAGCGACCCGGACAAGACCTACGGCTATGAGGGCACCATCCGCCGCGGCTGGGCGAAAGAACTCGGCATCAAGATGGTGCACATCGACCCGTTCCTGAATCACACGGCCGCACTGCTCGGCGGTAAATGGATCGCGCCCAAGCCGGGGACGGATTCCGCGATGGCGCAGGCGCTGTGCCACGTTTGGATCACCGAAGGCACTTACGACAAGGAGTTCGTCGAGAAGCGCACCCATGGTTTCGAGGAGTGGAAGGCCTACGTCCTCGGCACCAGTGACAACATTCCCAAGACTCCCGAATGGCAGGAAGCCGAGACCGGCGTGCCTGCGCGCGATGTGCGTGCGTTGGCGCGCGAATGGGCCAGCAAGAAAACCTATCTCGGTGCCGGCGGATGGGGCTGCGGCCTCGGCGGCGCCGGTCGCGGCCCCATGGGCGCGCAATGGGCACGCATGATGGCGATCCTCGGTGCGATGCAGGGCTACGGGCGGCCGGGGGTAAACTTCGGCAATCTTCAGTTCGGCGCGCCGGTGGATTTCTCGTTCTACTTCCCGGGCTATGCCGAGGGCGGCATGTCCGGCGAGTTGGTGGGCAGCGCCAACGCCGCGAACAACTACCAGCGCATGCCGCATATAGTGACCATGAACTCCGTGCGGCAGTCCATCCCGCGCAAGTTCATTCCCGAAGCGATCATCGACGGCAAGGCGACGGGTTTCCTCACGGACGTGTCTTCCGTGCAAGGCCAGTTCATCCGTACCGGCTATCCGGCGCCCGGCCACGTCAAAGTGGAGATGATGTACAAGTACGGCAGTTCGTCGATGGGCACGCAGATCGACTCCAACCGCTACGTCAAGATGTACCAGTCGGAGAACCTGAAGTTCGTCGTGAACCAATCCATTTGGTGGGAAGGCGAGACCAAGTTCGCCGACATCATTCTGCCCGCCTGTACCGTATTCGAGCACTGGGATATCGGCGAGTGGTACAACGTCGGCGCCGGCTTCGTGCACCACATGTACTCGATGAACAACCACCGCGTCATCTCGCTGCAGCACAAGTGCATCGAGCCGATCGGGCAGTCCAAGTCCGACCACGACATCTTTCTGGAGCTCGCCAAGCGCCTCGGCCTGGGTGTGATGTATTCCGAGGGGGGAAACACCGAGCTCGAATGGTGCAAGCGCGCCTTCGATTCCTCCGACATGGCCAAATTCACCACCTGGAAAAAATTCCTCAAGAAGGGTTACTACGTGGTACCCGCGCCGACCGAGGGCTCGCGTGCGCCCACCGCGAACCGCTGGTTTTATGAAGGCCGCAGCAAGGATTCGCCGGAGCCGTATCCGCTGCCGTCAGATTACGTGGGCGAATTCGGCAAAGGGTTGCAGACGCCGACAGGCAAGTTCGAGTTCGTCGCGCAGACGCTCAAGAACATCGACGATCCGGAACGTCCGCCGCTCAATAGGTACATTCCGACGTACGAAGACCCGAAGCGCGACGCCAAGTTCGCGGACTATCCGCTCCAGCTTCTGTCGCCGCACACGCGCTATCCGTTCCATATCATGGGCGACGAAAAGGGCTGCACCATCCGGGACATCAAGGATCATCGCGTGCGCGTGGGCGCACACGAGTACCTGGTTGCGACCATCAATCGGCAAGATGCCGAGGCGCGCGGGATCAAGAGCGACGATCTCATCCGCATCTGGAATCACCGCGGCTCGGTGGTCTGCGCCGCCTTCGTGACCGATCGCGTGCGGCCCGGGATCGTGTCCGCGCCCACGGCGTCGGCCGAGTACCGGCCTGCCGGTGAGCCGGGGAACTCGACCGACCTGGGCGGATGCGTGAACTTGCTCAGTCCGGTTGAGAATATGACGCCGATGACCCACAGCATCAAACCGAATGGCGCGCGGATCGAGATGGAGATCTGGACCGGCGTCGATACTTGGCGTCGTGCGGAGGCTGTGTGATGTCCAATAAGTGGAACCTTATCGTCGATATCGCGCAGTGCGACAACTGCCGCAACTGCTTCCTCGCCACCAAGGATGAGCACATCGGCAACGACTTTCCCGGGTACGCCGCGCCGCAGCCGGAGAAGACTCATAGCTGGGTCGACATCGTGCGCCACGAACGTGGTCAATACCCGATCGCCGAGGCACACTTCATGCCGGTGATGTGCAATCACTGCGATGATGCGCCTTGCATGAAGGTTGCAAAGAACGGGGCCATTACGAAGCGCGACGACGGTATCGTGGTCATCGACCCGGTGAAATCCAAGGGCCAGAAAGAGATCGTCGAGGCGTGCCCGTATGGTGCCGTGTATTGGAACGAGGAACGCCAAATCCCGCAGGCATGGATCTTCGATGCGCACTTGCTCGACAACGGCTGGTCCGTGCCACGCGTCGAACAAAGCTGTCCGACTGGCGTGTTCCGGGCGCTGAAGATCGAAGACGGTGAAATGCAGCGGATCGCAGCGCAGGAAGAGTTGCAGGTCCTGAAGCCGGAACTCGGTTCAAAGCCGCGGGTCTATTATAAGAACATGCACCTGATGACGACATGCTTCGTGTCGGGCACCGTGGCCACAGATGTGAACGGCGTGGAAGAATGCGCCGCAGGGGCGGATGTCGTCCTCGCGCGTAACGGCACGGAAATCGGACGCGCCAAGACCGATACCTTCGGCGAGTTCAAGATCGACCGGCTCGCGCCGCGCAGCGGGAGTTACCAGGTTCAGATCGACTTGGGTTCGAAGCCCGCGCAGACCCTCACATTCGATCTGGCGGATACCAGCGTTTACCTGGGGGTCGTGAAACTTGGCTGAGGCGGACTTATTCGAAAAACTGCGCGAACGCGCTGTTATACTTTACTTGGGTGGACTCGCCGCAGCCCGCAATGTCGCCCATGCACTCCTGAAAGAGCGTGTGCTGGTACTTTGAGAAATCGTCCAGGCCAAAGCCGAATTCCTGCAGCGCGACCGGGGCCAGCATCGTGACATCCAGCGGCTGCGCCTTGTAGGCGGCATCCGATGCGCTGGCGCATGAGAAGTTGACGCAGCGAATATCATAGCCCGTGGCATACCATGTGGACTCGTCGGTAAAGAGTTTCGCCGTGAATTCCGGCTGATGATCGCCAAACGCGGCCACACCAGCGCGACGGCCGCGCTGTTCCAGCGCCTTGAGAAATTCCCCGTAGGCTTTGTCGCTGTCCGAGAACCGCGCGAGATAGTCGTCTACTGGTTTAGTTGTGTCGTGCGGTCCATGCTGATTGATGGTCAGAATGAGAACGGCTACCGGCTCCCCAGTGCTTCCAATCTTGCGCAGCAGGGCATCGTACATCGCCGAGTCCGAGGTCTTCCAACTCCAGCCCGAGCCCAGTCCAAGCGAAGCGGGGTCGTAGAATTCGTCCACACCGATGGAATCGTAAAACGTCCGCGCGTTCAGGAAATAGCCCGGTACGGGATAGACCACGACTGTACGGTAGCCCTGGCTTTTGAGCGCCGTGAAGATCGAACGTTTCACCCGGCCGGCCAGTTGATGGAACACGTATTCGCCATCGCCTCCGAATTCCTGCGGGCGCATTTGAGCAACGACGGAGAATTCGGTTTTCCACGTTCCGCCGGCCCAGGTGTGCACGTGAAGCGGCCCGCCGCGAGCGGCGCTGTGGGCGAACAGCACAGTTGAATTCGCCCCGGGCCGCAGGGCTTCCGGCGGCAGCGTCGATTCCTCCAGCACGAAGAAGATGTCGGGGCGGCCCTCGGCCGGTGCGTTCAGGTTGTCGCCCTTCAACAACGGGCCGGTCCCTTCCGGATCGACATGGAGACCCGGCGGCGGCACTTGATATGACTTAGCGAAGGTCTCAAGGGTCGGCGGCTTGGGCACCAATTCCCAATTCAGGATGTTGCTGTCCCAGCTTTGCAGCGAATTGACGTTGGCGAGGGCAACCACACTCAGCACGGGAAGTGTCGCCTTCTCGAAGCGGGAGAATACGCCACGGCCCGCCAGCAGCGTCTTCAAGTACCACAGGAGGCCGGCCACGAAAGTCAGTAGCGCACCGGCGACGCGCCAATCGTTATAGGCCAACATCAAAAGATTGCGCCGCAGGAAGTAGTGATCGTAGGTCACTAGCGGAACGCCGATCAGCTCGTACTTCACAGCACTGGCGGCGAGGAGCGCAATCGCAGGCACCAGCGACAATGCCAGCAGGCCGAGCGGATGCTTCCCGCGCGCGCATCCTGCCGCGAAGAACGGCACCATGAATAGTGCGAGAAACGGATCTAGATAGGTGACTGCGTAGACCGCGACACCGGCGATAACGACGCCCGCGACGACGCGTGAAACGCCGCTTCGCAACAATGATCTCACGCCGAGTATTTCCACACGAAGGCAGGCGGCAGGTTACGGACCTCGAGCGCAACGATCTCGCTCTTGGCAAAAACATCGGCGAATGGGTTGTGTGGGAAATAGGTGTAGGTGATGAGTTCCTGCACCATGCCTGCGTCATGCGCCCCGGCGATTGCCGCCCGCAGCCGGCCGAACTCCGGATTGTTCACGCTCGGGATGCTGCTCACCACCACGGCGGGTTCCGACAAGGCCCCGAGAAAGGGCAGGGCGCAGCTGGACAGAATCGTGCGATCGGGAAATGCCTGCGTCAAATAAGCGAAGCGCTTCGCGTCCCGTTCGAGGCTGATGGTCGATGGCGGCAGCACGCTGGTCACGGAGCCGTATCCAGCGCCGAGTTCCACGATTGGCAGTTCGGTGGCGCCGATCGCGGCCTGCAGGCGTCGCGCAAGCCAGCGCGAGGATTCGCACAGGGCGCCGATCGAACCCCAATGCGACGCACGCGGCGGCGATCGCGTCGGGCGCAAGGGCGCCGGGCGGAGCGTAGCAATTGCTTCGGAAACATCCATCGAACCGCTCGTCACTGTTGGAAGGCCGGGGTCTCGAAGCCCTTGGCCGGGGTGGTTGGCGCTATATTGCAATAATATGACAGCCCTATTGGACTATTTTGTGACGCCCGCCGCCGTGCAGGCCCAAATGGGCCGGCCCTCTGGCTTAAGCCATTGATATTTATGTTTAAATATCGCAAGGCGGGCGGCTATAGTGGCCGAACGACATTTTTGCGGTCTCCACGGAGTGTTGAATGGCGGCTTCTGGCCCGCGCCCCCTTGAGGGCGTGAAAGTCCTGGATTTGAGCCGCGTGCTGGCCGGGCCATGGTGCACGCAGATCCTGGCCGACTTCGGTGCGGACGTGATCAAGATCGAGTCGCCGGGCACCGGCGACGATACGCGCGCCTGGGGGCCGCCAAATCTGCCGAAGGCAGAGGGCGAACCGGGAAACGGCGAGAGCGCCTATTACCTATGCTGCAATCGCAACAAGCGCTCGCTGGCGATCAACATCGCCGACAAAGCCGGTGCGGACATCATCCGCAAGCTTGCCGCCGAGGCGCACGTCGTGGTGGAGAACTTCAAGCTCGGCGGCCTGAAGAAATACGGCCTCGATTTCGAAAGTCTGAAGAAGATCAATCCCAAGCTAGTCTACTGCTCCATCACGGGATTCGGTCAGAGCGGGCCCTACGCATCGCGGCCGGGGTACGACTTTGTGGTACAGGCCATGGGCGGCTTTATGAGCATCACGGGTGACCCGGCCGGACCTCCCACCCGCGCCGGCGTGGCAATCGCCGACGTGGCGACGGGCCTGTATGCGGCGGTGAGCGTGCTCGTTGCGCTCCGCCACGCTGAGCGCACGGGCGTCGGCCAGCAGATCGATCTCGCGTTGCTCGACACGCAGATGACTGTCCTTGCGAACCAGTCGCTGACCTATCTGGTCGATGGCACGGTCCCGGGTCGTCTCGGCAATGCGCACCCCACCATCGTGCCTTATCGCGTGTTCGAGGCGGCAGACGGTCCATTCGTCATCGCCGTGGGGAACGATGGCCAGTTCAAGCTGCTCTGTGACGTGCTCGGCGCGCCCGACCTTGCGGCCGATCCACGCTTTACGCGAAACGTCGACCGGGTGCGGTACCGTGAAATTCTTGAGCCGACGATCGAAGCGCTCACCCGCAAGCACCCGCGCGATCCGCTCATGGCGGAACTGACCAAGGGCGGCGTGCCGTGCGGACCTGTGAACACCATCGCGCAGGCGTTCCAGGATCCGTTCGCCCAGCACCGCAAGACCGTGCACCACTTCACGCGCGACGACGGTGTCGATGTTCCGACCGTGACGTTTCCGGGCAAGCTCTCGGAGACGCCGGCTGAGAACCTGCGCGAGCCGCCGCGGTTGGGCGAGCATACGTTTGACGCCCTGAAAGATTGGCTCACCATCAGCGCCGGCGAGTTGCAAGCTCTGCAGGCCGCCGGTGTGGTGATGGATCGCGACACCATGCTCGCCAACCTGCGCAAGACGGGAACTTGAGGACGGACGATGCAACTCGATAATTCCATCGCGGCTGTTGTCACTGGGGGCGCTTCCGGCTTGGGTGCAGCGACGGCGCGCGCATTGGCCGCGAAAGGCGTGAAGGTCGCTGTGTTCGACATGGATGCGGTGCTGGGTCCGAAGATGGCGGCGGAGATCGGCGGCGTATTCTGCGAGGTCAACGTCACCTCCGATCCGTCCGTCGACGACGGGTTTACCAAGGCCCGCGCGGCTCATGGGCAGGAGCGCATCCTTGTGAATTGCGCCGGCATCAGCAGCGCGGTGAAGACGGCCAGTCGCGACAAAGCCAGCGGCGCGACCAAGCATTTTCCGCTCGATGCCTTCGACAAGGTCATTCAGATCAACCTCGTGGGAACTTTCCGCTGCGCGGCGAAAGCCGCGCGCGGCATGCTCGATCTCGCGCCTCTGGAAGAGGGCGAGCGCGGCGTCATCATCAACACCGCCAGCGCGGCGGCGGAGGACGGCCAAATCGGGCAGGCCGCTTATGCGGCCTCCAAAGCCGGCGTTGTCGGCATGACCCTGCCGATCGCGCGCGATCTCATGGGCGACGGCATTCGCGTCAACACCATCCTGCCGGGCATATTTGAAACGCCTATGATGGGCCAGGTCCCGGAGAATGTGCGGGATGTTCTCGCCGCCAGCGTGCCGTTCCCCAAGCGCTTCGGACGCCCGGAAGAATACGCCGCCATGGCGTTGGCTCTGATCGAGAACGGCTACATGAACGGCGAAGACATCCGCCTCGACGGGGCCATCCGTATGCCGCCGCGCTAAGGTGGGGAACGCAAGCTCCGCCATGCGTTCGTCGCCGCAATCGTGATTGCATCCTGCGGCCAGACCCCACATGTTATCGCCGCATGCTGAAAATCCACCGATATGTCGGCCTGGTCCTCGGCGCGTGGCTCACCCTCGTGGGCTTTTCCGGCGCCATTCTGGTGTTCTGGAAAGAGATCGATCAGCGCGCCACGCCCATGAGCCTCGTCGCGCAAGCCGGGCCGGAACGTCCTGACTTCGACCAGGCTATCGCCCACGTACAGGCTGAATATCCGGATCGCGTCATCCTGTCTTACAACCGGCCAAATCTCGACCCGCGGGAAAGCCTGCGGTTCACGCTGACGAAGGCAAACCCGAAACGCCCGCTCGGCGGCGACGGCGAATCTCTCGCCGATCTTGAAGTGTTCGTCGATCCGGCGACGGTGCAGGTCATCGGCGCGCGGCCGTATCACATCGGCTTTCGCACCCTGGCCTCGTTCCACAAGGAACTGCTGTTGCCGGGAGCGGGAGAGCGAATGATCGGCGTGCTAGGTCTTATTGTGCTCCTCACGGCCATCGCAGGGTTCGTGCTGTGGTGGCGCGACAACAAGAAGCGCCCAGCGCGCGGCTTGCACATCCGCTTGAGTTCCCCGACGCCCCGGCTGATCCGGGATTCCCACACGGTCGTCGGCATGTATGTCGGTCTGATCATCGCCTTCCAAGCCACCACGGGCGCATTGGTGGCGGACTGGTTCCAGGTCCGCACTTTCGTGCTCAGCTTCTTCGAGACGCCGATGCCGTTCGCGCCGCGGCCGGCAGTGCCGGAAACCCGGATCACCGCCAACCAGGCGCGCGACGCAGCGCTGGCGAATTATCCCGATCACGACACGACCATGATCGAATTGCCGCGGACTCCCGGCGGCATTTATTCGGTGCGACTGTTCCCGCGCACCCGCGACAAGACCGACCATATGCGCCAGGTGCTGGTGTCGAGCATGAGCGGCAAGGTGGTGCGGGTGTTCGATCCCGATCAGGTGCCGCTGGCAACGCGCGTCATGAATCTGTGGATGATCTGGATTCACAACGGCAACTTCTTCGGGTTGCCGGGGAAGATCGTCATTCTGATCGGCGGGCTCGGCCTCGGAACGCTATTCCCGACCGGCCTGTACATCTGGTGGCGCAAGCGCTCCAGCCGGCGGAAAGCGCCGCGGGCAACACCCGCGGCGCAGCCGTCGTAATCTAGCCTTCGGAAAACTCCGTCAGTTCGTAGCTGCCGTAACCAGTCTTGTTGCGCAAGTATCCACGGACTTCCGCGCGGACGAACACATAGTTCGGATGCGTGCACCAGATGTCTTCCGAGCGGGGATTGCCGCTGGGATGCGGCGTGCCGCCGCCCGATACCGGGAAGCGGTAGTGGTGTGCATCGAAGGTGCCGGCGGGTGTTGTGATCTTCTCCGGCCCGACGTATTCGACAGTAGACGTGGTGCTCATACCGATCATCGGACCGCTCGCGCCGTCGAGCAACGGCGAGGAGGAGAGTCCGACGCTGTTGTTGGTTTGGATCTTTTCCGGCCGTGAGTGATCGTAGGACGTGAGTTGAAGGCAATCGTTCGCGAGCGGGTGTGCCCCGAGACGCAGCGCCGGGCTCGGGAGTTTAACGGTCTGTGTCACCTGACCGAACGTCGTGTTGAACACATCGCACACGGCCTCGGTCTCCGACACGCGGATCAGGCCAGTTCCGAGGAACTTGCCGCCGACGGATAGGCGCACGAAGCAATCCAGCGGGCGGAACTTGGAGTCCATGGTGAGCGTGACGTCGCGTTCCACCTGGATGTCGTCCATCTCGCAATAGGCCCGCAGGGTGATCTGGCCATCCTTGCGATAGCTGTAGCTGAACCACTCGCGGCCGCGCTCGTTCTTCTCGTCGCCGACATAGACGATTTTACCGCGCACATTGCGGGCGCTGGGGTGCGTCCCCTTGGCGATGGCCTTGAACGGCTTCGTGTCGTGTTCGGCGGCTGAGGCACGGCCTCCGCTGGCGGCCATCGCGGTTGCGGCTACGAAAAGAGAACGGCGGTCGAGTCTCACAGGGCACCTCCCGAATGAATGATAAGGTGCCTAGCGTAGCACTACGCCCGGCTTACGCTGCAATGTCTTCGAGTGGCCGGCCGGTTGTTGCGGGTGCGAAGAATGCGATGATGAGGATCATGATCAGCATCGCCGCACTCACCACGGCGAACATCGCCGTCGGGCCGTGATCCTTCAGCACGGGCAGCAGGACGAACGGCATCGCGGCGGTCGACAGTCGGCTGATGCCGTAGGCGGAACTGGCCGCGGTGGCGCGCACGGCGGTGGGGAAAATCTCGCCCTGGAAGGTATGGAATGCGTTGGAAAACACGTTGCTGATCAGCGTGTAGGAAATGCCGATAATGCCTATGGCCAAAGGGTTTGTGGCATTTCCGAGGGCAAGCCCTAGCGCTCCCATCATCGTGGATGTGCCGATAATCAGCCAGCGTCGGTCGATGCGCTCGATCACAAGCACCGAGAGCGCAGAGCCCACCGGATAGCCGATAAAGGCGATGGTGGTGTACGTCAGCGACGTGAGCACCGAAAAGCCCTTCGCCGCCAATACCAAGGGCACCATGGTCCCAAAGCCATAGTAACCGGCGGTCTGGAATACCTGAAAAGCACAGAACATCAGGGTGCGTTTGCGGTAAGCATCGGAAAACAACAGGTGCAGGGCTGCACGCAGTTGTGCGAGTCCGTCGGTGCGAAGCGATGCTGACGAACTCATGAGTTTTGCTGATGCCCCTGGCAGGTCGGCGATGTAGTCGGTGATCTGCTCCGCATCCCTGAGGCGCCCGACGGACGCCAGCCAACGCGGCGATTCGGGGAGCACGCGCTGGGCAATCCAGATTGTCAGGCCGCCGAGACCGCCGATCACGAACAGCCATCGCCATCCATCGACGTTCCAATAATGCGTCGGCACCAGCAGACGCGCGAGGAGGCCGAGCACCGGATTGCCGATGAAGGCCACCGTGTAGGCCCAGGAGATCAAGACGCCGCGCCGCCGCGCCGGCAGAATTTCGCTCAAATAGGAATCCGATAACGGCAATTGCGCGCCGATGCCGACACCGGCGAGGCAGCGCGTGATGATCAGGAAGGTGGCATCTGGACTGAAAGCGCCGGCCAGGGTGAACACCGAATAGATCGCGAGGTTGATGAGGTAGGCGCGTCGGCGCCCGAAGCGATCCGCGACGAAGCCCATGCAGGTAGCGCCGAAAAACATGCCCAGGAAACTCGAGCCCAACACCAGCGGCAGCTGTGCGCCGCTGAAGCCGAAAGAACTGGTCAGTACCGTACCCAGCACGCCGGCAAGGAACACGTCGAACAGATCGAAGAAGAGCCCCAGGCCCACAATCACCAGGGTTCGGATATGAACCCGGGTGAGCGGAAGGCTGTCGAGCCGGTCGCCGATCGAGCGCTGTGTCATGTAAATCCCCCCGCGCATCCTGCCGCGACTTCCCATCGCACGCAAACCCCGCGAGAATGCGCGCGGGCAGGGAGGGTCGGCGTTGTCGCGTGTGCGCCTGATTGTGGGAAGTTCGAGCGGCAACTTCGTCGAGTGGTTCGACTGGTTCACCTATTCGGCGTTCTCGCTCTATTTCGCCAATATCTTCTTCCCGACGGGCGACCAGACCTCGCAGCTTCTCAAGACCGCGGCGGTTTTTGCCGCCGGTTTCGTCGTACGTCCGCTTGGCGGGTGGCTGATGGGGCGCTATGCCGATGTCGCCGGGCGCCGTAAGGCGATGGCCGTCTCCATGCAGTTCATGAGCGCCGGATCGTTCTGCGTGGGCCTCACGCCGGGCTATGACGAGATCGGCATTCTCGCGCCGGTCATCCTCCTTGGTGCGCGCGTGTTGCAGGGCCTGAGCATGGGCGGCCAGTACGGAAGCTGCGTCACATACATCAGCGAGGTGGCGACCCGTGCGCGCCGCGGCTTCCTGTCGAGTTTCCAGTATGTGACCCTGATCCTCGGCCAACTGACCGCGATGGCGCTGCTGGTCGTATTGCAGCAGGTGCTGACGCCCGAGCAACTCGCGGGTTGGGGATGGCGCGTGCCATTCATTCTTGGTGGCTTCGCCGCGCTTCTGGCTTTGCGCATCCTGCTCAGGCTCGATGAATCACAAACCTTCGAGGCGGTGCGAGATACCGCCGCCGCCGTACCGGCATGGCGCACGTTGCGGAGTCATGGGCGTGAGGTGTTGACGGTGGTCGGCCTCACCATCGGTGGCGCTGTCGGATTTTACTCATTCACGACCTACATGCAGAAGTTCCTGACCCTCAGTGCCGGGCTATCGCGAGACGCGGCGACACAGATCACCGCCATAGGGCTCTTTGTCTTGATGCTGCTGCAGCCGGTGATGGGTGCGCTATCGGATCGCATTGGCCGCCGGCCGCTGCTGATCGCCTTCGGTGCCCTCGGCGTGGTGGGGACTTATCCGCTGATGTTGGCCATCAGCACTGTCACCGATGGGATGCAGGCGACAGTGCTTGTGGTCGTCGCGATGGCGATCTTGGCGCCCTATACGGCGATCAGCGGGGTCTATAAGGCGGAACTGTTCCCCACCGAGATCCGCGCTCTTGGCGTTGGCCTGCCCTATGCGGTCGTCGGCTCCGTGTTTGGCGGCACGGCAGAGTTCATCGCATTGTGGCTGAAGCAGCAGGGCGTCGAGAGTCTGTTCTTCTGGTACGTGACGGCCAGCTTCGGCATCGCTCTCGTCACCGCGCTACTGATGGCGGAGACGAAGGCGCATAGCCGCATCGCCGATTGATCGGCTACTTCTTGCCTTCGGCCTTCATGACCTGATCGAAGTAGGTGAACTCGTCCGCCGGTGGCGGCTCGCATCGCGCTGGGTCAAGGGACGTTGGTCAGTCCGGCCAAGTTGCGGCGATCAACTGGGCGGTATTTTCCAGTCCGGCCACACCGCGGCAGAGGGACAACACTTTCGCAGACTTGGCGGAAGGCAGCACTTCGTCCGCCAGCGCGGTGAATTTTCTGTCGAGCTGTTGATCGCTCATGGGAACACTCGCGCTGCCGAGAGCGTGCGCTGCGAACGCTTCAACGCGCCGGCCGTCTTCGAGGGCAATCGTCACGCGCGCCTGGTCCGGCTTCAGGCCCGCGTTCGCCTGCGCCGTGACCCGGCCGCGCAAGGCGACGACTTGCGGGTCTTTCACCGCGGCGGTGCGGAACTCCTTGTCGCCGGCGGCGCCGGTGATCAGTGCGACCGCCACGGCGTGGGGCAGGCTCAACTTGCCCTCGTATCCGTCGGCTGGCGCGGTCTTGTTCGCCACCTCCAGGGCCATGGGATGCACCTGCGCGTCCACATGCGTGATCTGCCCTGCATCGATGCGGGACATCTCCCGCGCGCGCAGAACCGCCGTGATGGCGGCGTGCAGCACCAGCCCGCAAGCGAACGGCTTGTACGTATTGAGCGCGGCTTCGTAACGGTCGCCGAGGCCATCTGTGACGGCGTGAAGGTCGCGCACACCGGTGGTGGCCTGGGCCCAGCCGGTGTCGCTTTCAATCATGCGCGGCGAGGTTTCGAAATTCCGCGATGCGAGGAAAGCCGCGGTGAGTCCGTTGCTTGCCGCCCGTCCGGCATTGAAGCCCTTCGCCATACTGCCGAGCGCCTCCCGCAGTCCGACCGGCTGAGAGGCCGCGAGGCCAAGGGCCCACACCATCTGCTGCTCGCTCAAGGCGAGGACCTTGCCGGCCGCCGCCGTCGCGCCGAACACGCCCGCGGTGCCGGTGATGTGCCAGCCGCGGCGGTAGTGGGCAGGCGATACCGCATTGCCGATTCGGCAAGAGGTTTCGATGCCGAGGCTAAGGGCCGCGAGAAACGTCTTTCCGTCGAACGGTTTCAGCTCCGCCAGGGCGAGCAGAACCGGCAGCACCGTGGTGGAGGGATGGATGAGCGTATTTGGGTGCGTGTCGTCGAAGTCGAGCACGTGTCCGGCGATGCCGTTGATCAGGGCCGCGGTCGTCACGTCGCAGCGTTCCGGGCGCGCCACCAGCCCCGCTTGGGCGCCGCCCGATATCGGACCCAGCGCGGCGATCGCTGCGGCGACCGGCGCCTCGCGCGAGCCACCGAGGCACGCACCCATCCAGTTCACAAGCGTGCGCACCGCCTCCTGCCGCACCTTGGCCGGCAGGTCGTCGTAGTGCGTGCGCACCAGGAAGGCGGCGAGGGGTCGCGTCACGTCGTCCATGACCAAACCATAGCGGATTTGCAGACCTTCCGCGCGTCCGGTGATTGTGGTGAAGTCGCCTCATGAATCGCTGGACCCGACGGAAATCCGCCGACCTCGCCGACGTGGCCGCCGGCCAACGTCTCAAAGCCACGCTGAGTTGGCCGCACCTGATCGCGCTCGGTGTTGGCGCCATCGTCGGCACCGGCATCTACACCCTGATCGGTGTCGGTGCGAACCTAGCGGGACCGGCGGTGATCCTGTCCTTCCTCGTCGCTGGCGTGGTCTGCGCCTGCGCTGCACTGGCTTATGCTGAATTGGCGACCGCCATGCCGGTCTCCGGGGGTGCGTACACCTATAGCTATGCTGTGCTGGGCGAGGGGATTGCCTGGATCGTCGGCTGGAGTTTGATCCTGGAATATTCCCTGGTGGTCAGCGCCGTGGCGGTCGGCTGGTCCGGCTACGCGGTCGGATTCCTCAAGGGCTTCGGCGTGGACCTGCCGCTGGCGCTGATCGCCGGTCCCCATGCCGGCGGATTGGTGAACCTTCCCGCCATCCTCATCATCGGCCTCGTCGCGGGCTTGCTGGCGTTGGGCACACGGGAGAGCGCCACGGTGAATGCCGTGCTGGTCGTGATCAAGATCGCGGCCCTTCTGCTGTTCATCGCCGTCGCCCTGCCGCATTTCGACATGGCGCATTTCGAGCCGTTCATGCCCTACGGTTTCGCCAAGCACGACGACGGCGGTACTGAGCGCGGCGTGATGGCCGCCGCGGCGATCATTTTCTTTGCCTTCTACGGCTTCGATGCCATCGCCACCGCGGCGGAAGAGACCAAGAACCCGGCGCGCGATCTGTCCATCGGCATCGTCGGCTCCATGGTGGCCTGCACGATCCTCTATGTCGTCGTTGCGGGCGTGGCTGTTGGCGCCATCACGTTCACGACCTACGCGACCAGCCCGGAGCCGCTCGCGCTGATCCTGCGGGAGCTGGGACAGGGCCGTATGGCGGGAATCGTCGCCGGTGCGGCGGTTCTCGCTTTGCCGACCGTGCTGCTGGCGTTCCTCTACGGCCAGAGCCGCATCTTCTTCGTCATGGCGCGCGATGGTTTGCTGCCGTCATCGCTCGCGGCGGTCAGCACGACGCGCGGCACGCCGATCCGGGTGACGCTTGTCACGGCGGTTCTTTTGAGTGCACTCGCCGGCATCGTGCGGCTGGATGAGATCGCGGCGCTCGCGAATGCCGGCACCTTGGCGGCTTTCACCGCGGTCGCGGCCTGCATGCTGGTGCGGCGGAAGCGGGGAGAGGTCGGTTCAACGTTCCGTACGCCGGCAGCTTGGATCGTCGGGCCCGTCGCGATCCTCGGCTGCCTCTACCTGTTCTGGAGCCTGCCGACGCGCACGCAACTGTGGTTCCTGATTTGGAACGCGGCGGGGCTTGTGATCTATCTGCTCAGTGCGAGACGCGCGCCAGCAGGGTGACCAACTCTGCCGCCTTCTCGCGCTGCGCGTTTGCATCGCCGCTGACGATGGCGCCCTCGATACAGTGGTGCAGATGATCCTTCAGGATCGCGCTCTCTACCTTGGACAGTGCTGCCTTGATCGCCGCGATCTGCGTCAGCACGTCGATGCAGTAGCGATCTTCCTGCACCATCTTCGTGACCCCGCGCACCTGGCCCTCGACTCGGTTGAGGCGGCTGACGAGTCCCGGCTTGTGTTTGGCAGACATGGCGAACTCCTAGATGTCACACGCAGGATATACCCCCATAGGGGTATTTGACAAGATACCCCTATGGGGGTATATGCCACGCCATGCAACACGATCCCGTCTGCGGCATGGAGGTCGATCCCGCGACCGCTCGCCACCACAGTGAGCATGCGGGAGCGCGCTATGTATTCTGCTGTAACGGCTGCAAGACCAAGTTCGACGCCGATCCCGCGAAGTACCTGCGGCCGAAGCCCGTCTCTCTGCCGGCGGACGCGGAGGCGACCTACACCTGCCCGATGCACCCGGAGGTGCGGCAAAAAGGGCCGGGCTCGTGCCCCAAGTGCGGCATGGCGCTTGAACCTGAAATGCCGACTGCCGCGCCGGTCGAGAATCTTGAGCTGAAGGATTTCCGTCGCCGCCTATGGATATGCGCCGTGCTGACCGCACCGCTGTTCGTGGTGGAGATGGCGGGCCACGCGCTGGGCCTTCATACGCCGGGCTGGGCGCAGTTCGCGCTCGCCACACCGGTTGTGCTCTGGGGCGGCTGGCCATTCTTCCAGCGCGGCTGGGATTCGGTGCTTACCGGTCACCTCAACATGTTCACCCTGGTTGCGCTCGGCACCGGCATCTCCTGGCTGTTCAGCGCTGTAGCGCTGATCGTGCCGGATGCCATCCCGGCGAACATGCGTGGGATGTACTTTGAGGCGTCGGCGGTGATCGTAACTTTAGTGCTCGTCGGCCAAGTGCTGGAACTGCGGGCCCGCGAGCAAACCTCGGATGCGATGCGCGCGCTGCTCAATCTCGCACCAACGTCCGCTTTGCGGGTCGGCGACGATGGCGCGGAGGAAACCATGGACGTTGCAGCCATTCATGTCGGCGATCGCCTGCGTGTACGGCCCGGGGAAAAGATTCCGGTGGATGGCGTTGTCGCCGTCGGCCGCGCCACGGTGGACGAGTCGATGATCACCGGTGAGTCCATGCCGGTGCGCAAAGCGCCCGGCGCTACGGTGTATGCGGCCTCGCTCAACACCACCGGCTCCTTCGTCATGCGCGCGGATCGCGTCGGCGCGGAGACGCTGCTGTCGCGGATCGTGCAGATGGTGGCGCAAGCCCAACGCAGCCGCGCACCGGTGCAGCGCTTGGCGGATCACGTCTCTCAGTGGTTTGTCCCGACCGTCATTGTCTTTGCTGTCGCGGCCTTCGCGTCGTGGATGACCTTCGGGCCGGAGCCGCGATTCTCCTATGCGATGGTTGCGGCCGTCTCGGTGTTGATCATTGCCTGCCCGTGCGCGTTAGGCCTCGCCACGCCCATGAGCATCATGGTCGGTGTCGGCCGTGGCGCTCGGGACGGTGTGCTGATCCGCAATGCCGAAGCATTGGAGCGATTCGAGAAGGTGGACACCCTGCTGATCGACAAGACCGGCACCCTGACTGAAGGAAAGCCCGCGGTCACGGCGATCCAGCCGCGGGCGGATTTCGCCGAGGAAGATATCCTGCGCCTCGCCGCGAGCGTGGAGCGTGCCAGCGAACATCCCTTGGGTGCCGCCCTCGTGGCTGCGGCCAAAGCGCGCAATCTGACCCTGGATACCGCAACGGATTTCGAGTCGGATTCGGGGCGCGGTGTGCAGGCGCGCGTGGGCGGCCGTCTTGTCCGCGTCGGCAGTGCGCCGTTCACCGGTGCGACCGACGACGCAGCCGCATTGCGTGCCGCCGGCGCCACGGCGATCTTCATTTCAGTCGATGGCGTGTTCGCCGGCGTATTCGGCATTGCCGACCCCATTAAGGCGACAACGGCCCAAGCGCTAACCGACCTGCGCGCCGATGGCCTGCGCATCGTCATGCTCACGGGCGATCATCGCGGCACCGCGGAGGCGATCGCACGCCAGCTCGGTATCACGGAGATCGAGGCTGAGGTCCTACCCCAGGATAAGGCCGCGGCGGTAACGCGCCTGCGGGGCGAAGGCCGCACCGTCGCCATGGCCGGCGACGGCGTCAACGATGCGCCCGCCCTTGCGGCGGCAGACGTCGGTATCGCCATGGGCACCGGGACGGACGTGGCCATGGAAAGTGCTGGCATTACGCTGGTGAGGGGTGATCTCGCGGGCCTGGTGCGGGCGCGGCGCCTATCCCGAGCGACCATGGGCAACATCCGCCAGAACCTGTTCCTGGCCTTTGCCTACAATGCCGCAGGCGTGCCGATTGCCGCAGGCGTGCTGTATCCCGTCTTCGGCCTGACCCTCAGTCCCACCATTGCGGCTGCGGCCATGGCGCTGTCGTCGGTCAGCGTGATCGCCAACGCACTGCGTTTGCGCCGGGCGCCCTTGTAAGCGGGTGGCAGGGGCATCCGTGCGGACCTTCGCCAAGCTCGAATGCGAGGCTCAGATGCCGGTCAATTCGCGCCGCGCGCCGTGAGAATGCCAAGCGGGCTATACCGCACCGATGGAAACACCGATTGCGGCTTCGTCTCGCCGCGACGCGTCACCAGAACTTCCTGCAGGACGGAACGGTAGTCCGTCGTCACGCGCAAGTCGCCTGCATGCAGATCTTGCGCCCGCAACCCGGGCCATACGCCGTAGATCTTGCCGCCATTCACCGCACCGCCCAGCACGAACATGAACGAGGCAGACCCATGGTCCGTGCCGTCGTTGGAGTTCTCCTGCACGCGGCGGCCGAATTCGGTCATGGTCACCACGGTAACGCGGTTGCGGAACGCCGCGATATCGCGCCAGAAGGCCGCCAGCGATTTGGACAGTTCGCGCGCCTGCGGCGGGAAGTTCAGGTTGAGGTTGACGTGATGGTCCCAACCGAAATAGTCCACCGCCGCCACTTCAAGGCCGATGTTCATCTTGATCAAATTCGCCACGGATCGCAGCGACGTCGACAGCGGGCCGTCCGTGTAGCCCGCCGGGTTGCCCTCCTGGGTGGGCAGTGTCGTAAGGCCCGCCTGCATGGAGCGGATCGTGGCGACTGCCGCGCGCGCGGCCGCCACATGCGTCTCGTCGCCCTCTTGCATTCCTGAAATCACGTTCAGGTTAAATTCGCCGCCGAACACATTGAAGTTCGCAACGTCCGGTACCGCAACTGCGCGGGGGGACCCCTGCAGCGTGAGGTCGAGATACCCGGAGGCCGCGACCGCGCCCAGCGGCGCAAGCGCGATCTGGCTGGCGTTGAGGTGGCGGGCAAGCCACCCGGCGCTGGTCGGGGCGTCACCGTCCGCCTGTCCGCGCTCCATCATATCCTGGCTGATGAAGTGACTGCGGTTCTCGGCGCGCATCCCCACGGCTTGCACGACCGCGAGACTGCGCTGGTCGTACAGGGCTTTCAGCTCCGCGATCTCCGGATGCATGAAGAAGGGTACGCCGTCGAGGCTGCCGATCGGCAGCGCGGTGCTTGTCGGAATACGCAATGTCGGGCGCGCGGCCACATAGTTGCCGTCATCCGCCGGAGGCACCATGGCCAGCCCATCCGCGCCGAAGCGCAGGAAAAGCGAGATCACGATATCGCGCGCGCCGCCGTCGGCGGCAAGTGCCACGCGCACGCCCGGCGCAACGGTTGTCATGACCGAACCGGCGGCGGCACCCAGCAGCGTGCGGCGGGAGAGCGACATGGTCATCGCATCCCGAATTCAGGTGAGATGGCGATCAACGACGTCAGGCGCCGCAAGGCCGTCTCGATATTGTTGATCCCGGCGGAGCGATAGGCCGCCAGCACCCCGATGGGGGTGAGCGCTTCGTCAATGAGCGCCTGCATCGCCGCAGGTCTGAGCGTGCGCCCCACCATCCGTCCGACCCAGTACTCTACGATCTGGATGGCGGATCCGGCGTACTCAAGCGGCGTCTGGTCGTAAAGGCTGGTGCGCAAAGACGGGGTGCTCATGATCTGCAGCAACGTGTTCCACGTCTCTAGATTGGCGGCGGCGGTCTGCCATTGCGCGTCCGTGTCCGGCCGTCCCTCCGGTGTGGCCCAAACGAACATGCCGTCGCCCAGGCTCGAGAACACCAGCCATGCGCCATCATAGGCATTGATCACTGTATCGGTTGTGCGCAGGAACGCGATCAGACGCTCGTACGGTCGGCGCACCTTGGCGGCGGGCAGTCCCATCTGCTCCATGCCGCTCACTGTGAGTGCGCGCATCACCTGCTTGAGCTGGTCGGGGCGGCCGCGCGTGGACAGCCACACGCCCTTGGCGCCAAGGATCGCGCCTTCCGGCGGCGCGTCGCCGAAGATGCGCCGCGCGATCTTACGCACCATAAAGTCCGCGGTTGCGGGATGATTGGCGACGATATCGAGAATCAGTTCGCCTTGCGCCATGCCGGACAGGCGCGAGAGGTCCACGCCCATGAACATGCCGGCCTGGGCGTTGTGCTGCAGCGGGTTGAAGATGAAATTGCCGGTGAACGGCAAGATGCCATTCGGCCCCGCTTGGCCTTGCTCCAGCGTCCATCCCGACAGGGCGCGGGACGCCTGGACGATATCCTGGTCGGAAAAACCCGCGGCCACCTGCCGTCCGACGACCTCCACCGTGCCCAGGGAGGCGGGGGCGGTGATGCCGACGTAAGCGGGGGCGCCCAGGGTGTGCAGTTCCAGAAGCTCGCGCGCATAGTTTTCGTTCGGATGGTCTGCGGTGCTTTCGGAATTATTGAGAAAGCGCAGCATCGACGGGCTGCGCGCGACCGCGCCAAGCAAATCACGGAAGCTCCCGAAGACCCGCGGGCGGATCACTTGGGTGTCATACAGGGGCAGGGACGCCGTGCCGTAGATGCACTCCTGTCGTCCGATGGTGAAATGATTGTTCCAGAAGTCCGACATGAACTCGCGGATCTGGTAGCGCGAATGCACATTGCGCACCCAGGTCACCGCGTTCATTTCCTGCTGGATGCGATAGCGCTCATTCGGGGCGAGCGACACGTCGGAGCGCCGCGCGATATCCCAGAGGCCCGCGTTGTCGAGTTTGAGGTAGGTCAGCGGACGGGTCTGGTCGAGGGGCTGCCACCCCGGAATGTTGCCGAACGGTGCCTGGCCCGCGTACTTGATACGCATCGCCAATTGATTGATGTGCGCCGCGAGATCGGGCTCGTCGCCGGCCGGCGGATTGAGTTGGTCGTCAACCCAAGCGCTCCAGCCCATGGTGCGCACGCGTGCAATATCCTGCGCCCGCGCACCGAAGGTGATCCGGTTCAGCGCGTTGGCCTCGAAGCTGGAAATCGACGAGAGCATCTTCTACGCCCAGGCCACTATCGTCTGATCAGAACTGCGTGCGCGCGGAAACCCACACGACATGGGCATTATAGCGCGGCGCGATCTCGCCCGAGCCAAGGATTTGGGAGACCGGCGTGAGACTGCTGATATAGCGCCAATCGTCCGTTACGTGATGTTCGAAAGTATAACCGGCGCGCAGGCTTAGGTTATCCCGGACCGCATACTCCCCGCGAATCCCGACGTTGTAAGTGTTGGCAAGCGCGTCGGGTAGGGGCGTGCTGGTGGCCAGCGGCGTGAAAGCGGTGGATTCGGTCACGATATTGGTCCGCCCGCGAGACAGGGTGGTGTTCAGTCCCAGCTTCAGGTTGTGCCGCGCCTGCCAATCCAGGCGCACGCCGGCGGAATGGACGGTGTCGCGGCTTGCCGACACCCACGCCTGCGCGGGATTGGTTTCGTTGGCATTGAACAGGAAATAACCCTTCTGAACGCTACGGATGCGCTCGTAGGAATAGAACGCCGATGCGGTCAGGCTCTTCTGAAACACGTAGGTGATGTCCCCATCGGCCAGCAGGGTGTCGGACCGCAGCAGCCCGAACAGGGACCGGCTGTAGCGATCGCGCGCAAAACCGCCCGACATGCTGGCCGTCAGTCCGGTCGCGAGATCGTAGGTCGCACCGCCCTTGGTTTCCTGGCGCCGGCGGTCGGCGAGGTGGTACATGCGCAGCAGGCCGTATTCGATGGACTGGTTCTGGGGCCCCTGCGCCAGGTACTGGTCCGTGTGGCTCGCGTTCCACGGCACGTAGTCCAGGTAATCCGAGCCGGTGCGGTTGGCAAATGTCTGCGCGATCCAGATCGAGCCCTTGGCGAACGTGGTCTGCGCCTTGGCGCGCACGGTCTGTTCGTCGGTCTTGCTGACTTCCTGATAGGTGCGCGTGCGGAAATCGCCGGTGTAGGCGACGCTCAACCGTGTGCGCGGCGTGAGCCGATAGCCCACTTCCGCCTTCGCCTGCTGGAACGTGAAACTGTGCGGCAGGTTGTAGCGGATATAGCGGCTGCCGCCGAACACGATCGGTTGCGGCTGGTCCTGCACATCGTTGGCGACATAGTTATACAGGGAGCGCGGCGTGCGATTGTCGCGATCGTCGTAGGTGTAGGACGCCACCAGATCGACGGACTTTCCTTGCCGTGCGGTGAGCGTGAGATTGCCGTAGGTGCGGCGGATCTCCGCATTTGCGCTCGTCAGCGGCAGAGGCGTGCGAACATCGAGATTGGGATTGGTGGTGTAGGGCAGGAACGGTTCGTCCTGCCGCTGGATAGTGTAGGCAAATTTGGCGGTCAGCCGCATGACCGGTGTCAGCGCGATCCCGCCGGTCAACATCGCCTGATGCGCAGAATTGTCGGGCGGTAGGCTGTATTGACCGACCGCGAACGGATAGCCCGCGAACGCGCCCGAGGGCCACGGAATCCCCGTCGAGCGATTGTACGGATTGGGCACCAGCATCGCTGGCACGTTGTTGTGGAAGGCGGAGAACTCGTAGGACGCGCGCCATTGCACCGTCTTGTCGGCGAACCCGAGCGACACGGTGGCATGATTGGAATCGTATTCCACGGTCTGCGGGAAGAACACACCAACCGGGTTCAGCATCTCCTGGCCGAAGGTGATGTACTGGTCCTTCAATCCGGCGCGGTGGCGGTGGTCGAAATGCAATCGCACCTCGTAACCCGTGCGCGGCGTCATGACATAGTCGCCGCCGACGGTCTGCCACTTCACCCGCAAGTCGACGGGCGCCGCAGCGCCGGGCAGAGAGCGAAACAGCAGGGACGAGACGGCGGTCTGCCAATCGGAAGGCAGGGTGAGTCGCCCGGTGCTCACGCCGAGGAACGGAGTCTTGGCGCTATCGCTGATGTAGCGAGTGAAGGAATCGTAGGACGCGCCGACGCGCCATTTACCCTGCACGCCATAGAACCCATCGACGTTACGCACGTCGCGGCCGTTGAAGCTGGCGTGACCGCCCCAATAATTCGCTTTTCCGGAATCCCATCCCGGCCGCTGGCTGACCGTCGCATCGAAGAAGCCGAAGGGCCCCTTGTCCGCCAACCCGCCGTAACGGCCGAAGTAAAATGAATCGAGGCTTTGGTAGCCCAAGCCGCCTTCGATTGAACTGGCGAAGGCCAGTGGCGGCGCTTTCGCCGGTGCGGTGGGGGCTTCGCTCAAGTCGAAATCCTGCGCCGCCGCGGCGAGCGGCCACGCGACACCGAGCAGGAGGAGCTTGCGCAGGCGTTGCATGCTCACCGTCCCAACCGCACGCCGGAGGGATGGTTCGAGCCGTGCACCTGGCTGTGACAATTCGCACAGCCGTTCAGGATCATCTGCCGCGCCGCGCCAGGGCGCCCCGGCAGGCTATTTCCGCTGAATGGCTGACTGTTGTGTAGCGATGAGTCGTGGCAGTTCTCGCACAGGTACGGCTGGCGCTGCTTCAGCAACGTGGTCTGGATCGAGCCGTGCGGCGTGTGGCAGATGCTGCAGTCCTCCGCCGCCGGTGCATGTTCCCACAGGAACGGGCCGCGCTTCTCGTCGTGGCAGGCATAGCAGGTCTCATTGAGCGTCGTGCCCTTGAGCATATGCAGGGTCGGCGAGCCCATCGGGTTGTGGCAATCGCTGCAGGTCATGATCCCTTCGGTCACCGGATGGTGCGAAGGCTTGACTGCGGCGGCGCGCTGCTCCGCGTGGCAGGAGAAGCAGACGAAGGCCTGCGCGGTCTTCACGAGCATCGGATCTTGCGTCTTGTGTGAGCTGTGACAGCTTGTACACGCAAGGTCGGCGTTCTCGTGCTGGCTGCCTTGCCAATGCATCACGGCGCCGCCTTCGTGGCACCCCGTGCACGCCTTGTTGCGATCTGCCACCGGCGATGCGGCTGCGCCCGCGAACACCACTGCGGGCTTCGGGCGCGCCTGGCCGTCGGCGGGGCGGGCCGCGTGGGCACGGCTGTCGCCGTGGCAGTTCTGGCAGCCCTCGTCGGAGACCTTGGTGCGTGCGTCCGCCTTCACCATATGCGCGCCGTGCAGCACGCCGGTGACGTCCGGCGTGTCATGGCAGTTGAGGCAGGTCTTCGGCTCGTCCGGACTGCCGAGCGCGCGCTCTTGAGCGTGCGCCGGCACGATGAACCACGTCAGAGCGACAAGAGCGAGAGCGGCGAGGCGAGACATCAGTTGCGCTTTGCCACCAGATCGGCGGTCCCGGATTCAATCGCCAGCGTCTTCTCGAGCGAGACGTAGTGGAACCGTTTGGCGGTGTGGCCGGCATGGATCGAGAAGCCGACGGTGTAGGTTTTCCCAGGCGCTAGAACCTTGTGGTTCGCCCCGGCATTGAGCTTGCGGGCGAAGTCCACCACCCAGGTGCCGTTCTCGAACGCGGCGGTCGCAGTCACGGCGGCCGCGGCATTCTCCTGGCGCTTTTCGAGGACGGTGCCGTCGACCACGTCCGGCGCTGCGCCTTGGTTTAAGCGCGCTTGCCAGTATTCAAGGAACTGTCCGCCGTCGCGCATCTTGGCGATTTCCTCGGCGGGTTTCAGTTCCGCGCCGCCGGTGCGCGCCATCTTCACCCGCGTGCGGGCGAGGTACTTAGTGGTGTCGCCCGTGCCGCCGCTGGGCATCTTCGCGAGGTCGTCGTGACACGCCCCCCAGCAGCCGCCGCGGGTCGCTTCCGCCACGGTGCCGTCATCGAGCATCACCGCCACTTTGGTGGAGAACTTCGGCTCCATGCCCGCGTCCGGCTGGGTGCCCGGCGCGAAGGCGATGCGGATATGCAGGGTGTCGCCGTCCAGCGCCGCGCTGACCTTTGCCGTCTGAGAGCCGGGCTTGCCGGCGATGGGCGCCGGCTCCAGGCTTTTGTCGGCCACCATGAGCTTGCCGGAATTCTGCTCCTCGCCTTCATGGCACTCGCGGCAGTTCTTGCCGGCGAGGAACTTGGCTCCGCCGCTGTGCTCCTTGTTGGTCAGCAGCATTTCCCATGACATCTGTCCGGGGTAGAGCAGGGTGATATCCTTTCCGGGCACCTTGCTCCAGTCGACCGCGGCGTGGGCGGTGCCGGATAAAAGTATCGCCACGGCTGCCGCTTTTGCCGCAACGGGAATACGGAGCATGGTCATGACGTCCCCCTCATGCATCTCGTGGATGCAGTATCGATCATAGGCGACTTCCGCCGGAATTGGCATTCAACGCCGGCACGTAAACGTGAAAGTGAGGCTGTATGGACACGCAAGAACGATTCGGGTCGGTTGCGATTGCGTTGCATTGGTTTGTGGCGGTGATCATCGTCTGTACCGTGGTCCTGGCCTGGATCGTCGAAGACCTCGACCGCGGCGCCACCAAAGACCTGGTGCTGACGATCCATAAGTCCGTGGGATTGACGATCTTCGCGGTGACTGTATTCCGCCTCACCTGGCGCATGACGCACCCCGCACCGCCGTTGCCGCCGGAGATGAGCATGCCCATGCGCTGGGCGGCGTGGCTCACGCACGCCACGCTCTACGCGATCGTCTTCGGGATGTCCGTCACCGGCTACTTGTCGGTCGCGGCGCGTGGCCGCGAGACCACGTTCTTCGGCATGTTCGAGGTTCCGCGCCTTGGGCCGCTCGATCGGGCCTTCTCCCGCAGCATGGAGCAAGTCCATGGCTATGGCCAATACGTGCTCTATGCCTTGGTTCTCGCCCACGTCGGCGCGGCCCTCTACCACCGGTTCGTGCTGAAGGACCGGGTCCTGGCGCGGATGTGGCCGTTCGGCGCTTCTGCCTAGTAGCCGACGAAGCCGCCGCCGCCGACCGACGTGGTCACCGGTGCGTTCACCGCGCAGGCCAAGGTCAGATTGAACGTGCTGTTGGTCAGCGTTCCGTTCGACGTGATGTGCGTGGCGGACGCGTTCGGTTGGGCGCCTGTCGGATCGGTGACGAAGATATTCACGCCGTTGTTCGGCGGCGTCTTGCCCAGCGTGCTTTGGATGCTCTGCATCGTAAGCGCGGCGGTCGAGTTCGCGGCGATCAGCTGGTTCATGGTGCCGACGGTGCTGCCGGTATCGGCATCCACCACCGTCAGCTTGTAGGTGGTCGCCGCATTCCAGAAATTGTGAATCACAACCGTGCTCGGCCAGTTGCTCATGCCGCTGTTTGCGGCGTGCACGTTGAGCAGCACCATCGAGTTGTTGTTGGTGATGATCGAATCGTTGAGCGTATAGCGGCAGGTGCTGACGTTCTCGAAGAACGTGTTACCGGAGTTGTAGGTGACGTGCTGATAGCCGGAGGTGATGTCCGGGCTCTGCACATAGACCGTGAAGGCCGTGTCGCCGCCGTTCAGGTCGGCAGATTTGGTGATGCTCTGGATGCTCGGCGAACCGGCAGACGTCAGCAGCGGATACTGGATGGAGGCACTTTTGGGAATGCTGACGTTGCCGCTGCCGTAGGTGCGGCCGCTCGGCGAGCCGATCATCATCACCGTGAAGGTGCTGCTGCCGGTCAGGCTGCCGTTGAACAGCCGGATGTAGGACATGGTCGTGCCGGTGAATGTCGGGGCGAGCACCGCCCAGCTTGTGCCATTCACGGCCGCTGATGCCGGCAAGAGGCCAAGCCCCGCGGCGATGACGGCTGCTGAGATCAAACGAAGCGATGAACGCATTTCTGCCTCCCGTAAGGAGCGATCGGGCTTTTCAGCCCGGCTCTGCGGCACCCGGCGCACCGCCTCCTGATGACTAACCGACGCACCGGACGCCGGCTGGCAAACCATATTCGTGGGCGGCGCTGAGGGCCACCTGCTGAAGCCTGTCCGGAGCCTTAACTGACCATTTAAGGCCGCCTGACCCCAGACTCCAGTGACACGTACATGGCAAAACCACAGCTATGACGATAGGCCCGGGATGTTTATTCCGGATAAAAAGCTAAAGGTTTGAGGAATAAAGGCCGTCATCCCACCGTCTTATATACGGGCGGACGACATTTCGCGTTGCAACCGTTCCGAGCCATATTCGACAGGCCGGTGCTTAAGGCCGGGGGTTGTCGATCAGGAAGCGTGTGTGACTGCGAGCCGACCCGATCCCTTTGCTGTCGCCTTGGCAGCCCAGGTGCCAGCTTTGCGGCGCTACGCCTTGGCGTTGGTGCGCGAAGGTGCGGCCGCGGACGACTTGGTTCAGGATTGCATCGAACGTGCCCTACGACAGGCCGATAAACTTGAGGACATTCAGAGAATTGGCGGTTGGCTGCGGACCATTCTGCACAACCTCCACGTTGATGAATTGCGCCGTCGCCGGCGGCAGGGTGTGAGGGTCGACTTCGGCGACGCCACGGCGACCCTCGCAATACCCGCCCGCGACCCAGGTCTCCTGATCGATTTCGACCGCGCGATGGGGCAACTCACCTTCGAGCACCGGCAGGTGTTGCTGCTGGTCGGCCTCGAAGGCCTTAACTACCGGGAAGTAGCGGAGGAACTGGGCATCCCGATCGGCACGGTCATGTCCCGCCTTGCCCGGGGCCGGGAGAAACTTCGCGAGGCGATGGAAGAAAAGAACCCGCAGACGACGTCTAGTACGGACAAGCTGACCTATGTTCGCGAACCATGACTGCCAACGATGACTGCCAGCAATGACTGATCGACCCTTGATCACGGACGAGGAACTGCACGCCTATATCGACGGCGAGCTCGATCCTCTGCGTGCCGCCGATGTGGCGGTGCTCATCCAGTACCGGCCTGAGCTGCAGACACGGGTGGCGGCGTTCCGCGCCGATAAGGCATTGCTGACTCAAGCCTATGGCCCCCTGATCAACCAGCCGATACCGGCCCATTGGCAGGCCATGATCGACGCCCGCCGGTCGGGCGGCCGTCCGGTCCTGGTCCGCCGTGCGATGTTCGCCGCCGCGGCCAGCGCGGCGGTCGCCTTCGCCGGGTGGTCGACCTACTCGCGTTTGCGCGGCGATCCCGACGACACCATCATCGCGGAGGCGCTTTCGGCGCGGGGGGACGCGATTGCCGGCGCGCAGGGTGCCCCGGAAGGGCGTGCGACGACCGATCGCATGCTCAAGACCGCGCTCGGCCTGCAGATCAAAGCGCCTGATATGGCGAAGCTGGGGTTCGAGATCGCATCGGCGCGCGTTTATGCCGGCGTACCGGGCGGCAACGCCGTGCGCCTCGACTACCGGGACGGGCAGGGGCGGATGTTCACCGTCTACCTCCGCCACACCACCGGCGGTGAGCGTTTCGACATGCTCAAGCGCGGATCGGTGCGGGTGTGCATCTGGCAGGACGAAGTGCTGAGTGCCGTGATGCTCGCGGAGGTCTCCGCCGGTGAAATGCTGCGCCTGGCGAGCCTGGCGTACGACGGGCTGTCCGCCTAGCGCGCCGCGTCCGTCGCCAGCGCGTCCGGGCTGAGCATCGCGGCGGGATGGGGCGCGGTCACTTTGTAGTGAACCGGCGCATCGTTGAAGGCGAAGCCGTAAACGTACGCGCCCGCCTGCAAATCATAGACAAACTGACTGCCGACGATCACCGCGGGCAACTCCGGCACCACGTACATGCTGCCGTGGCCGAACTTCCACAGGCGGCCTTCATCGTCCCAGCTTTCGCTGTACACCACGAACCAGGTGTCCTCGTCCACGTACAGCCGCCGCCGCGGCGCCACATGCTGTTTGCCTTTGGCGAGGGTGCCTTCCACCACCCACACCCGATGCAGCTCGAAACGCAGGGCATCCGGGTTGGCATGCTGCGGCCCAAGCACCGTGCGCGCGGGCAGGGTGGTGAGCCGGTTGTTGTTGTACGGCACGTACATCTCGGCCTTGCCCAGCAGCTTGAAGTCGTAGCGGTCGGGCCCGCCGAAGAACATGTAGTATTCGTCCAGGGTCACGAAGCCGGCCGCTTCCGGATCGGGCGTGTCGTAGGAGAGGGAGGGCCCGCGCCGCACGCGCCGCTCGCCCGGCAGATAGCGCCAGGCCGCGAACTTGGTGCGCGCCGTGTTGATTGGCTGCCAGGCAAGATAGGCTTCGCCGAACTTCGTCGCCGGCGCTTCCTCCACATGGCGCGTCTTGTAGTAGTACGGCCCGAAGGAGTCCGGCGTCGCATCCGGATAGTAGTAGGGAAAATCTGCGACTTCTCGGTAGGTGGCCGTCAGATCGGTGCCCGCTTTGCTGACAACATAGGTGCTCAGCAAAGCTTCACGGGCCGGGCCCCAATAACCGAGCAAATGGTTCCACACCACCTCCATACCGCTTTTGGGGATCGGAAAAGGGATGCCGCCCACGGCACCCGCAACGCCATACGCCAGCCCCTCCGACACCGGCCGCGCGTTCACCGCGTTCTTGGCGATCGCGTCGTAAACCGCCTGGGGGGCGGCCGCCGAACGGCGGGTCGGATAGACATCCATCCGATACCCGGGAAACTTGGCGAACAGGGCCTTCGCACCCTCGGGAAGTTTTGACGCGTAAGCATTCAGATTGGCGGATGTGATGCTGAACAGGGGCTTATCGGCGGCGAAGGGATCGGGCCGTTGGTCGCCCGAGCGATAGCCGGGCGTTGGGGTCACATAACCGCCGGTCCAAGCGGGGATCGAACCGTCTGGGGTGCCGGCACGTTCCGCGCCCACGGGCGTCAGGTCGCGGCCCAAGGCTTGTGCTTCCGCCGCGGTCACGGCGACGGCACTCCGTCCCCCAACCCCGGCCACCAGCGTTGCCAATGCTAAGACGACGAAAAGCCGCACGAATGATCCTTGCCCGCGAGAACACCTCTGCGCGCGGCCATGACCGCCCGCGCAGGCCATGATAGGGTTAGGTCCCACCGTGAGCCAGACGATTGAGTCCGTGAAGCAATCCCGCGTCAAAGCCCGCCACGCCACGCGATGGATGTTGGCGATTCGGGCGCTGGCCTGCGGCTATGTGCTGCTCGGGGGCGGCGCCGCACGCGCCGGGGAACTCTTCCGCGATGCCGATCTCAGCATCCGCTGGGACAACACCCTGAAATACAGCGCTGGATGGCGGTTGTCGGGGCGCGAGCGCGCGTTGATTGCCGATCCCAACGGCGACGATGGGGATCGCAACTTCTCCCCCGGCTTGATCTCGAACCGCTTCGACCTGCTGTCGGAACTCGGCATCGCCTACCGCAATGTCGGCTTCGAGGCGAGCGCGGCTGCCTGGTACGACGGCGTCTACAACGGCGCGACCGATAGCGACAGCGTGCAACCCGCCTCATTCTACCCGGTGCCGTCGCGCGTCGCAGACGAGGTGCGCGATCTTCATGGACGGCGCATCGAACTTCTCAACGCGTTCGCCTACGTGAATACGCGCATCGGCGACATGCCGGTCACGCTCCGCGCCGGGCGCCACACGTTGCTGTGGGGCGAGAGCGTGTTCTTCGCCGGCAACGGCATCGCGGCGGGACAAGCGCCGATCGACGGCGTAAAGGGCGCGGGCGTTCCAGCGGTGCGGGCGAAAGAAGTCTTCATGCCGGTTGCGCAGGTCTCCGCGACCTTCCAGCCGCGCGCCGATCTCGTGCTCGCGGGGTACTACCAGCTCGAATGGCGCAAGACCCGCATTCCCGGCGTCGGCAGTTATTTCAGCGCCGCGGACTTTCTGGATGCTGGCGGCTACCGGCTTTATGTCGCGCGCAATCAATGGCTTTCGCGCATTGCCGATCGCACGCCCGCCGCTGACGGGCAATTCGGGCTGTCGTTGCGCGGCACCGGCGGTGCGGTCGATTGGGGCTTCTACGCCCTGCGCTTTCATGCGCGTGAGCCCCAGGTCTACCTGCGCCCGACGCCCACGCCCGCGTTCTCGCCGGCGGCGGCGTCCGCCGCGACCGTCGAACGCGCACTCGCATACGGTTACACACCCGGCATTGTCGGCAGCACCGGTACGCCGACGCGGCTTGCCTATCCGTTCGGTGTTGGTTTGCCGGAGGGCAATGTCGGCAATTACTTCCTGGTCTATCCGCGCGGCATCGAGATCTACGGCGCAAGCATTTCGAGCTACGTCGGCGACAGTACGCTTGCGGGCGAGATGTCCGTGCGCCGGCATATGCCGCTGGTCAGTGCCTTGATCGTGGCTCAGCCGGGGCGGGAGAGCCAGGCGCTGTACGCCCGTGGCGACACCGCCCATGCCCAAGTGTCTTTCTCGACCACCCTGTCGCCGTCGTCATTGTGGCGCACGGCCGAGCTGACCGCCGAGATCGCCGCCAACCATCGCCTGCGCGTGGACCTCAATCCGGGTGTGCTGGATCCCACCCGCAACCGTTTTGCCGCGAGTATCCGCGTACTGTTCGAACCGCGATATTTTGCCGTGCTGCCGGGCCTCGATGTGGGTGTGCCGATCAGCGTCGGCCACGGCATCGCGGGCCGGTCCAGTGTCGATGCGTCACAAGATCCGGCGACCGGGGATGTCACTGTGGGTCTCTCGCTGACCTATCGCACGGTCTGGCTTGCGACGGTCGGGATGACGCGCTTCCTCGGACGGCCGGACCGACAGCCCTTCGCGGATCGGGATTACATCTCCTTGAGTCTGCAACGGACTTTTTGACGTGGAGCAACCGCAACCCCAGTTCGCGCATTTGTGTGGCATGCGATCCCTCATTGCACTGTTCGGACTTCTTGCTGCGCCGGTCCTGGCCGCGCCCCCCACCGAGATCGTCGCGCGCGAGACCGGTATCGGCACGATCTTCATCACCGCCACCGGTCATTCGCTCTACACCACCGACCGTGACGTCAATCGCGATGAGTCCACGTGCCTTGAAGCTTGCGCACAGGATTGGCCTCCGTTCCTGGCATCGCCGGGTGCGCGGCCGGTGGAAGACTGGACGCTGATCGCGCGCCCCGACGGGCGGAAGCAGTGGTCCCTCCACGGCAAACCGCTCTACCTGTCGGCGCGCGATACCAGCGCGGGCATGACGTTGGGCGAGGGTGTGGACGATATCTGGCACATCGCCGTCGAGCTTGCGCCGCGTCCGCGCGCGGTGGTGTTTCAGGGCACGGTCATCGGCCGCATCGCGGCAAACACCAGTGGGCTTACGCTCTACGCGGCGGATCGCGACTGCATCGAAAAGTGCCTCAACGTCTGGAAGCCCCTGAAGGCGGCGGTCGCCGCGAACACGGTCGGCGACTGGAGCGCGGTCGTGCGCAGCGACGGCGGTGGGAAGCAATGGGCCTACCGCGGCAAGCCGGTCTACGGCTTTGCGAACGACCTCGCGCCCGGCGACATGAAGGGCGATGGGATGGACGGCGCCTGGCACGCCATCGTGCTGCAATCCGGCCCGGGATTGCCGGCGGGGATCGCGGCACGCGGTACAGGGGCCGGCGCGATTCTGGTCGACGCGCGCGGAATGACCCTCTACGGCGCCGGCACGGACTTCGAGGAGGTCAAGCGCCGCTTCTGCGACGCCGGCTGCATCAAGTCGAATTGGCTGCCGCTCGCCGCAGACCGCGATGCGGCAGCGCGCGGCAATTGGGTGCCGGTCGATGCGGCCGACGGTCGCCAGTGGACCTATCGCGGCGAGCTGGTGTTCACCTTCGCCGGCGACAAGGCGCCGGGAGAAACGGCAGGCGAACGTTTTTCGGCTGGCCTCGGCCTGAGCGGATTTCACCCGCTTCAGCAGAAGACGCTGATCCAGGAATCCTTCTAGGCCCTTCGCCAGCGTCGCAGCATGAACGCGCCGCCTAGTAACGCCATCATCTCAACGGTTCGTGTCAGCGTCGAGACCGTCACGCGCGACGCCCATCCGGCATAGAAGTCGATAAACGGCTCTGATCCGGCGATGTCCGGCTGAACCGGATCCGGCAGCGGGATCGGCCAGAAGATCCGATTGAAAAGCAGCAGCGCGGCAACGGCGAACACGATCTCCGTCCACGGCACGCCGCGCCGCAGCAGCAGGGTGAGAATGACGACCTGCAGCGGGACGGCGTAACTTGCGAAGATAAAGGTATTCGTGCCGCCGTACATCGTGAGCACGAAGTCGAGTGCGAAAAAGCCGGCGAAGATCGCTTTGAGATTCAGCGCTTCCAAGTCCTGCCACACCTTTGCCAACCGTTCGCGCGTTAGCAGCAGAAGCGTCGGCAGCCAGTAGCCGCACTCATTGTAGAGGATGTTCACCCACCGCAGCGGATCGGCGGGCATGCGGTAGAGTTGCTGGAGCGTGCCGATATCGTTCAATGGGTCGAGCCACTGCGCGGTGGAACTCACGTGAATGAGCGTGCGCGGCAGCAAGACCGCAGCGGCGCCCACGACTGCTGCAGACAGGGCTTTCAGGAAATTTCCCGCACTGCGGTCCCGCCGCCACGCATCCGCATACTGAAGGATGACCAGCAGCAGAGGGATCGCGAGGAACTCCTTGAACAGCACGCCCACGCTGGAAACGGCGAGGGCTGCCGGCAGCCGTCGGCTCACCAGCAGGAGAAACGCCATGATGATCAACGGGAAGGCCGCAACGTCGATCAGGGTGTAGAAGAACAGCGGATATTTTAGGTGCTGGTACAGCAGCCCGACCAGAACGACGACCACGAAGGCGTCTGCGGGTCTGCGGGCAAACCTTTGCGATAAGGCGAAGACGGCGAGGGAGAACAGCACCGCCGCGACCCGCCCGATGAGGCGGAAGCTTTCTTCCACCGTGATCGAAAGCCGTTTCGACAATTCACCGGCGAGCAGCGGAACCGCGGGCCGGTAGGCAAACGGCGCCTGCAGGTTGGGATTGCCGGTGATGCCCACCCGCGCCATATCCACGTAGGACTGTCCGTCCCACTTCGGCGGTGTGGCATTTGTGAAGATGCCAACGAAGACGGCCAGCGCGAGTGCTGCGCATAGGGCCAGGCAGTATTGAATGATGCCTGCGTTTTCGGCGCGCCACTCGGGGCTGGGCTGATTCATCACTGCGCCATGATACCGATATGACGCGCTGGCTGACAACGCCTCCAGGGGCCGGCGAGAAACGGCCTATTCCGCCGGCTGATTGGCTTTCACGTTCTCGCCGTAGGTCGCTTCCTGCTTCCTGATCTCCGCGGCCAGGCGGCCGGGCGATCCGGTGCGGCGGGCGATCAGCATATAGAATGCCGGGATCACCAGTAGGGTGATGATCGCCGCGAACGACACGCCGGCGAACACCACGACGCCGATCGGACGACGCCCTTCGGAGCCCGCGCCCGTGGCAACGATCAGTGGGACCGCGCCCATCACCGTCGCGAGCATGGTCATTACGATCGGCCGGAAGCGGGTGAGGGCGGCTTCCACCAGCGCCTCGCGGAATTCTCGGCCTTGGTCGCGCAATTGATTGGCGAACTCGACGATCAGAATGCCGTTCTTCGCGGCGAGGCCCACCAGCACGATGATCCCGATCTGGGAGTACAGGTTGATGCTCTGCCCGAATAACGCCAGTCCGATGAGTGCGCCCCCGGTTGCGAGTGGCACGGTCATCATCACCACGATGGGGTGAATGAAGCTCTCGAACTGCGCGGCCAGCACCAGGAACACAACGACCAGCGCAAGCCCGAAGCTTAAATAGATCGCCGCCGAATTCTCGCGATAGTCGCCGGCTTCGCCGCGCCAGTTCAGTTCCGCTGTCTCCGGCAATCGCGCCTTGGCAACCGCCTCGACTTCCTCGATCAATTCGCCCAGCGGCAGGTCCAGGCGCGGGAACACGTTGAGCGAGATCGCGCGCCGGCGATTGAAGCGGTTCAGCCCGTTGGAATAGGAGCCTTCTTCGAGCGTAATCACGCTTGAAAGCGGGATCAGCTCCTTGGTCGTGTCGGACTTCACATAGATGTTCGAGATATCGGTCGGCGTGCGGCGGTCATCGACCTGGCTTTGCAGGATGACGTCGTATTCCTCGCCGTTGTCGATGAACGTCGTCACCTTGCGGGAGCCCAGCATACTCGCCAAGGTTTGCCCGATGGTATTCACCGATACGCCGAGATCGGCGGCGCGCACGTTGTCGATGCGCACACGCATCTGCGGCTTGGTCTCGACGAAGTTGTTGCGTACCTGCACGAACTTCGGATTTTTCGACAAATCCGCCATCATCGCGTCGCGCCACTTGCGAAGTTCCTCGTAGCTCGGCCCGCCGATGGTGAGGTTCAGTCCGCCGCCGCCACCGCCGCCGCGCCCCATGCTGTTGGGCACATTCACGACGACCTGCGCGCCGGTCATCCGGTTGAGGGCCGGGGTGATGTTGGCCGCGTATTGCGGTGCCGATATGGATCGGTTGCCCCAGGTGGTCATGTTGACCAGTACGTTGCCGCCGTTGCCCGGGCCGTTGACCACTTCCATCGCACGCACGATCAGGCCGCTGTCGATCTCCGGCTTGATGAGCTTGAAGACGGCGGCTACCTGTCTGTCAACGTATTCCGGGCTGGCCCCTTCGGGCGGACGGATCGCGATCATGAACTGGCCGCGGTCCTCGCGTGGGGTGAATTCCTTGGGCAGCAGCGTGAACAGGACGCCGGTGATCCCGATCACCGCCGCGAAGGCGACGAACACGGCCGTCGGTTTGTCGAGGGCGCGGTTCAGCCAGCGCGCGTAGAACGCCTTCAGGCGCTCGAATGCCCGCTCGGCCGCGTGGGCGGCGCGGCTCTCGTCGAGTTCCGACTTCAGGATCTTGCTGCACATCACCGGCGTGAGCGTCAGCGAGACGAACATCGACACCAGAACGGCAACCGCCATGGTCACCGCGAACTCGCGGAACAGGGCGCCCACGCTGCCGCGCAGAAGCGCGATCGGCATGAACGCCGCCGCAAGGACGAGAGTGGTGGACACCACCGCCATGCCGACCTGCCGCGCGCCGCGGATGGAGGCGAGCAGCACCGGCTCGCCTTCCTTCATGCGGCGATGGATGTTCTCCAGCATGATGATCGCGTCGTCCACCACCAGGCCGATGGCGAGCACCATCGCCAGCAGGGTGAGGATGTTGATCGAGAAGCCCGCGGGCCACATCACCAGAGACGTCGCAATGATCGAGATCGGCACGGTCACCGCCGGGATGATCGCGGCGCGCACGGTGCCGAGGAACAAGTAGATCACGGCCATCACCAGCGCGGCTGCAACGATGCCCGCCACCGAGACCTCGCGGATCGCCGCGGCGATGAATTGCGAGTTGTCCTGCGATACGACCATGGTGATATCGGACGGCTTGCTCTTCTGCAGGCGATGCACTTCCGAGATCACCTGCCGCGCGACATCGAGGGTCGAGGCTCCCGGCTGCTTTTTTACGCCAAGGCCGACGCCCGGCTGGCCATTGTTGCGATAGGTGCCGTAGTCGTCCACCGGTCCCAGTTCTACCCGGGCGATGTCGCCGAGGCGGATCAGGAGGTTGTTCGGGCCGCGTGCGATCACGAGTTTCGCGAACTCCTCCGCCGTCTGGAACGGCCGGATGGTGCGCATGGTGATGAAGCGGTCGCGCGATTCGATCTGGCCCGCGCCGAGTTCGATATTCTCGCGGCGCAGCGCGCCTTCCACCTCGGCGGAAGTCAACTGGCGCGCCGCCATCGCGCGGCGGTCGAGCCACACCCGCATCGCCTTCTTGCGCTGTCCGCCGTAGGCGATCGAGGAAACGCCGTTGAGGGTCGACAACTGCGGCCCCAGCACCAAAGTGGCGTAGTCGGTCAGTTCGAGCGAGGTGCGCTGGCTGGACCACAAACTCACCCAGGCGATCGGATCGTCGTCCGGATCGGCCTTTTCGATCACCGGCGGATCGGCGTCTTCGGGCAGGCGCGAGATGATCCGGCTGACCTGGTCGCGTACGTCATTGGCGGCTTCATCGATGTTCCGGGTCTCGATGAACTCGATATCGACGTTGCCGAACCCATCCTTCGCGAAGGAGCGGATCGATTTGATGCCGGAAATACCGCTGATCTGATCCTCGATCAGTTTGAGCATGCGGGATTCGACGACTTCGGCGGCCGCGCCGACATAGCTCACGTGCACCGAAACGAACGGGCGGTCGATGTTGGGCGTTTCGCGCACCTGCATCTGGCCCAGGGCGAACACGCCGAAGACAACCAGGATCAGACTGAACACGATGGCCACGACGGGCCGGCGGATGGAGAAGTCCGAGAGGACCATGGTGCGGCGTTCCTTCGCGCGCGAGTGTGGCGTTAGCCCCGTCTAAAGGTCCCGTCTTTCGCTTCGGCAGGCTGTTGCGGCTTGGCGGTGGGGACCGCTTCCGGATTTGCAATTTTGACTTTCGAGCCGGAGATCAAGTCCTGCAGGCCTTCCACGATCACGAGATCGCCTTCCTTCACGCCGGCCAAAACCTCGATCATGCCGACCAGGCGCGCCCCGAGCTTGATTTCGATGCGGGTCGCAGTCCCTTCCGGGCCGACGACAAACACATATTGTTTGTCGTTCTCAGGCTGCACCGCACTTTCAGGGACCGTCACGGCGTCGCGGGAGTCCTTGACCAGGTCGGCCACCATCAACATGCCGGGGCGCAGGCGTAGATCGGTGTTGGGCAGCAGCGCGCGCACGGCGACCGAGCGGGTAACTGGATCGATGCGGCTGTCGATCGACACGACTTCGCCCTTGAAGATCTCACCGCGATAGGCGCTGGCCGCGGCTTCCACCGGCAGGCCGTGCTTCAACGACGAGAGGAACGTCTCGGGGACGGTGAAGTCCAGTTTCATGACGGAGATGTCGTCGAGCGTGGCGATGGCCGTGCCCGGCGAAACCAGCGCGCCGAGGCTGATGCGGCGCGTCCCGACGATCCCGGAGAACGGCGCGATGATGCGCCGGTCGTCGGCGCGCACGCTGGCGGACGAAAGGTTCGCTTCGGCTTTCTTCACCGCGGCCCGCAGTTCGTCGACGCGCGATTCCGAAACGTGCTTTTCCAGCGCAAGCTGCAAGGTGCGCTCAAGATCGCGGCGCTGCTGCAGAACGTTGGCTTCTTCGACGCGGACCTGCGCGTCCTGTTCGCCGGAATCCACCGAGGCGATCGCTTCGCCCTTTTTGACGATCTGGGAGTCCTGGAAGTTGATCGCGCGGATAATGCCCTGGGTCTTGGCGGTGAGCGTCACCGACTCATTGGCCTGAAGAGTCCCGATCGCTTCGATCCGGTCCGCAAGATGGGTCAGCTTGGCTTGGTCGACCCTTACGAGGCGCGTGCGGTCGCCGCCGCGTGCGCCCACGGGTTGGCCGCCGCTATGAAGCGCGAGGTAAGCTCCGCCCGCGACAATCAGAAGCGCGACGGGCAGGGCGATTTTCCAGGACGGACGCACAGCGGTTCCCAACGAAGACGTAAGGTTCGATAGTTGGGGCGTTCATGCTCACCTTTGCGCTTTTTTTCAAGCACTTCTTGCCCACGTGTGGTGCAAAGTGAGACGCGAAATTGTAACATTTCATGTCCACGCACGGTTATTGAAAACCGTTCGCATCGTGGTCGCAATTTGGGGGTTTCACATGAAGGCTTTGCGGCTCTTGTTCATGGTGTTGCCGATGATGGCGTCCGTGATCGCCTTAACGCGTCCTGCGGCGGCGCAAACTCCGCCGAATGCGTGCAAGGCCCTCGAAGGCGATGCGGGGTCGATCCAGGATGCGCCGACACACGTTGTTGCAGCGCAACTGATCCGGGCCACCGCCGAAACGCCGGCCTATTGCCGGGTCGAGGGCTACATTCAGCCCAGTATCGGTATCGAACTGCGCCTTCCGCAGGACAACTGGAATGGAAAGTTCGCCGAGGTCGGATGCGGCGGCTTCTGCGGCATGCTGTCCACGTCGCTCTGCGATAACGTGGTCCGCCTCGGCTATGCCTGCATCGTCAGCGACATGGGCCATAAGTCCACGCCGCTCGATGCGAAATGGGCGTACAACAATCTCCAAAGCGAAGTCGACTTCGCTTTCCGCTCCACGCATGTGGTGGCACTAGCGGGCAAAGCGTTGACGGAGCGCTACTACGGCAAGACGCCGCGGCGGTCCTACTACATGGGATGCTCAACCGGCGGCCGGCAGGGCATGGTGGAGGCGCAGCGCTTTCCCCAGGACTTCGACGGCATCATCGCCGGTGCGCCGGTCATCGACGAGACCGGTGATTCGCTGCCGCTGATGGCGGCCGTCCTGGCAAACATGCGCGCGGACGGGTCGTCAATACTCACGATTGCCGATGTGGAACGCGCCCACGAAGGCGCGCTGGCGGCCTGCGATGCCGACGACGGCGTGCGCGACGGCATCATCGGCGATCCGCGCACCTGCAAGTTCGATCCCGGCACTGTGCTGCCGCCGGAAAAGGCCAACGCGGTGCGCAAGATCTACGCTGGCGCGCGCAACAGCAAGGGCGAGCAGATTTACGTCGGCCGTGCCTTGCCCGGCTCGGAACTGAATTGGCGGCTGAACTACGTCGGCGCCGACGGCAAACCCTCGACGTATCTCGGAATGATGACGGAGATGTACCGCTACATGAACTTCGTGCCCGACGCGGGCCCGAACTGGAAGCTCCAGGATTTCGACTGGGACAAGGACCCGCAGCGTCTCGCCCTGATGGAATCGCTCTACAGCGGCTACAATCCGGATCTTCGGAAGTTCAAGGCGCGCGGCGGCAAACTCATCATGTATCACGGCTGGGCCGATCAATCGGTGCTGCCGGAATCGAGCGTCGACTATTACGACATGGTTGAGCGGCTCATGGGCGGGCGGGCCGCCACGCAGGACTTCCTGCGCCTCTACATGGTGCCCGGCATGGCCCATTGCATCGGCGGTCATGCGGCCGATACCACGGACTATCTGCGCTATCTCGAAGCTTGGGTGGAGCACGACGCCAAACCGGACGTGCTGCTCGCGGCGAATGCGAAGCCGGGCGCGAAGCCCAACAACAATCTTTGGGCGCCGCCGGCGCTGAAGCCGGAGCAGATCGCGTTCTCGCGACCGCTGTATCCGTATCCCTTGCAGGCCCGTTACAAGGGCCGCGGCGATCCGAACGATGCCGCAAACTTTGCGCCGGTTGCGCCGAAGCGGTAGTTCGAGAAGATGAAAGGGCGCTCCGGTGGAGCGCCCTTTCATCGAAAGCACGCGAGGAAGATCTAGTTCTTCTTCCTGATGTCTTTATTCAGTTCGCGGATGGCATCCTTCGCGCCGCCGACGGCGTTCTCGACTTTGCCTTCCAACTTCTTTGCCGCACCTTCGGCCTGCATCTTCTGGTCGCCCAACGCCTTGCCTGCGGCTTCCTTGATGCCGCCGCAGGTGGTCTTCGCGGCGCCCTGAATACGGTCTTTGTCCATACGTCACTCCTGTGTATTGGCGGCGCAACCGCATGGTCGCGCCTTCCCAAAACAAACGCGGCATGACGGGCTTTGTTCCGATGCAACGGGCAAAAGCCCGCGCGCGCAGTCTTCGCGAAACGCTACCAGAAGGGCTTGTAACTTCGGAATTTTTCGACCGCGCGGCAGAGGGGCTTTTCCCGCGCGCCCATCCGGCCTTCGTGCCATCCCAGCACCACCCCCCCGAGCAGGGCGACGCTCGGCGAGGAATCCTGTGCGGCGAGTTCCACGAGAAGTTGTTCGGCGGTGGAGATATCGTTCAGGTGTCCCAGGGTTTCTTGCAGCGGCCTCAGCCTCCGGATCAGCGCCTCGACCTTCTTCTCGTCCATGACCGGGCAGAGCAGATCGAGCGTATAGCGCAGCGACTTCACCGCGATACGGAAGGCGTGGCGTTGTTCGGTGGGAAGCTGCGCGAAGCCCTTGCCGCGTTTGCGTGCGCGGCGGAACTGGCGATCGACCAGTTCGCCGGCACACGTTCCGATCTGGCGATTCAAGCCCTTGCTGGCCTTGCCGTGCGACCGCCAACCGCGCATCACGAACCAGCGCATCAGCTCAAGGATGGCTGTGGTATGCGCAGGCGAAGCGACCGCGTCGCGCGCCTGCAGGTGAGCGCGCATGCGCGCGATGTTTGCCGCCCGCAGGAATGGTGACGCATTGGAAAACTTACCGTCCTCCGCAACGGCGACGATCATCTCGTCGACGAATACGTCCCAGTTCCGTGCCGCGCCCAAGGCTTGCAGGATGCGCTTAAGCTGCCCGTTCGCCCACGCATAGGCCGCGTCCGGTAGTTCCTTTTTGAGGGCGTTGAGCAGTCCGCGAAGCCGGCGCAACGCCACGCGCATCTGATGGATGCCCTCGACGCTGTCGGCCAATACCGCCGGCGTATTCCTGAGGCACTGGCTGAGGTAACTGACGCCGGATCTGCGCAGGACGTCGTCGACGGTCATCCTCGCATCGACCACAAGTGGCGTGATCTTTACCCAGGGCGGCGTCTTGCCCTCCAGCAGGGCATAGCCGCGCGCGGACTTGCTGCGGGTCTCGATGGTGAGTGGGGCCACCGCCATCAATTTCAGCGCTGTGGTGAACAGGGCTGCCGGATCGCCCGACTTGAGTTCCAGTTCGATCTCCGTGACGCGGTCGTGCGCGGCACCTTTCCCGGGGGCCTTGATCACGCCTTCATCCACCGCGGCTTCAATGACGGTGTCGCCGCTTGCGTGAATGATGAACGCGGTTCGGGTCACATCCACCTTGAACTGCGCGCGCACCGGCCCGTGCAGCACGTGCCGCAGGCGCCGGCCGGTCGTTTTAGCCTTCAGGTCCGGCGTGCTGTCGGCGATTGCGTCGCTCCATTCGCCTCGCTTGATCAGCGTGCGTCCGGCGGATTTCACCGTCTGCACGAATCGGTCGTTCTCACGCCGCACGCGCAACGTGAGGCCGTGTCGCGCGAGGTCGCGCCCGCGCGTGTCGTAATATGTAGCATTCAGGTGCACAGGCGCGGGGTGGCCTCCGCCGCTCATCGCGGCGAGGGCCTCGCGCAACGCCTGGAGGCGATCGGGCGGTGCCGTCAGCTTGAGCTCGATTTCGGCCAATGTCCGCTCCGCTACTACAATCTTCCGCTACTTCTTTTTCGGCACGCCCGGCTGCACGAGGTTCACCAGCACACCGTCCGGGTCGCGGAACATCATTTCGCGGCCCGGGACTTCCATATCCGGATTTTCCTTTAACACAACCGGCGGCGAGACGATGGGATATCCGGCGGCCTTGATCTTCGCCGTCAACGCGTCGATATCGTTGGTGCCGAAGACGATCGCGAAATCGCCGGTCTTGGTGACCGTGCTTTGCTCGGGCTTCGGCGCTTTCTCGGCTTCCTTGCCGAGTTCATAGATACCCAGCTTGCCGAACACCGAATCACCCGACTCAACTGCGATGGCCTTCAGCGTCAGGCCTTTGGTGTTCATGATGGCGTTGATGCCGTCATTGTCCCAGAAGTTGTTGAACCACACGCGCATGCCCAGGATATCGCGGTAGAGTTTCAGCGACGCCTCCTGGTCGCGCACGAAGATCGTGGCTCGGTTCATCGGTGTGATCTTGAAGCCGGCCGGTACAGGCGCCTCGGCGCGCGCGCTCGATACTGCAAACACAAGGCCGACGACGATCAGCAAAGCTTTCATGGCGCGACTCTCCCGTGATCGGTAAAGGGATCGGAAGTCTACGCTGCGGCGAGAGCGGTGGGGAGGACTGTCAGACCGGTTCGGCGAGGAATCCCTGGAGGACCTTTTCGGTTTCCCGAGGGTTTTCCTGATGTGTGAATGAGCCCGAGTTCGGGATGCGCAGGGAGCGCACGCGTTTGATGTTCGCTTTCCCCGGCGCTTCGAAATTGTGGTACGCGCCGCGCTCGCCGTAGATCAGGAGCGTATTCGCGGTGATCTTCGGCAGGAAGTTCACAACGCCTGCGTTGCCGACGCCGCGTTCGGAAGCGCGCACCCACGGGCCGGCCTTGGCGCGGCTGGCGTTCTGCTCTTCGTTGATCTTGGGGTCGTTCACGCCGAACATTTTCTGAAGTTCCTCAAACGGGCGCACCAAGGGCGAGCCGTCCGCGGCCCATCGGCCCGGCGGCTCAACCGCCGCTTCGAGCGATTCACGCGTCGCCACGCCGCCAAGGGCCACGCTCAACAGGACGAGGTGCTTCACGCGGTCCGGCCACAGGGCCGCCATCACTACGGAACAACAACCGCCGAGCGAGTTGCCGATGAGGTCGAACTTGTCGATCTTCATATCGTCGAGTGCGGCCATGATCGTTGACGCGGACTCCTGCAGGCTTTGCAGAAACGGCACCGGCCCGTTGACCGTGGAATCTCCGTGGCCGGGCATATCGATGGCGATCACGCGATGTGTCTTGGACAGCGCCGGCGCGATCTGGCGCCAGTCGGCCACCCAGCCGCCGAGTTTGTGCAACAGGATCACCGGGGGCCCGCTGCCGATGCCAACGTAGTGAATCTTTGTTCCACCCCGTTGCACCGTGCCTTCTTCCGTCCACGGCCCCTTCGGCGCCTGGGCCAAGGCGGGAGCAGAGAACGCCGGAGCGGTCACGGCAGCAGCTGCGGTCGCAAGGGCAAAGGTGCGGCGAGAAGGAGCGGGCATGTGGCCTCCGGTTATGTGCATTCGCGCTCAGGCTAGCACTTCTCCAAAGCCCGCAAACGGAAACGGGACATGTGCCCGCGGTTCGGCGTCCGTGAAGCCCCTGCGCCATGTCATTGGGTGAGATGTGCGGCGCGAATAGGTTTTCCTGGGGTTCCAATCTGATAGGCTCGTCAGGCCCGTGATGCGGGCGAGGGGCTAAAAGCTGCTTTTTGCGAGGGTCTAAGACATCCAATCCGGGGGAGTTCAACCATGAAGCTGCGCGTTAAACTGCTTGCGACGACCATTGTTGCTGCGATCGCCTTGCCGGGCATCGCTGCCGCCCAGGGGCTCGAGGAAATCGTCGTCACGGCCAGAAAACAGGAGGAAAGCCTGATGCAGGTTCCTCTTGCCATCACCGCCTTCACGTCCAAGGACATCGAGGCGAGCGGCATCAAGAACCTCACCGATCTCTCCGCGGTCACGCCGGGCCTCTTCGCCGTCAACCAGACTGGCGGCGGCTCCGGCCGCAACGACCGTTCGGGCAAGACCATCGTGGTGCGCGGCTTCTCCATCGCGCCGGGTTTGATCTTCGTCGACGGTGCGCCGTTGAACGGTGCATCGACGCCGGAACTTGAAGATGTTGCCCGGGTCGAAGTGCTGAAGGGCCCGCAGAGCGCCTATTTCGGCCGCGCGACGTTCTCCGGCGCCATCAACTTTATCACCAAGGACCCGTCGCTGTCTGCATTCCACGCCCGCGTCAAAGCGGAATACAGCAGCTACAACTCCCATGACTTGAGCCTGAGCGCCGAAGCACCTCTTGTGCAAGATAAGCTCGCCTTCCGCGTCACCGTCCACGACATGTTCAAGGGCGGCCAATACAAGAACGCCGCCGATACCAGCATGATGCTGGGCGAACAGTCCACGCGTTCGGTCGCTGGCCAGTTTGTGTTGCAGCCCAGCGACGCCTTCAAGGTGAAGGGCTACTTCACCTGGTTCCGCGACGATGACGGCCCGCCGGCGCAGATGGCGATGAAGCCGCCCGCGGACATGAACTGCAATCTGGGCGGCACGCGCAACGGCGGGCTTTGGTATTGCGGCACGATCCCGGAATACAACGCTTTCCCGCGGCAATACATCTCGGGCCAATGGGCGTTCGATGCGCGCGCGCGCGCCATTCTGAACGACAACGTCAAAGGTTTCCCGACCGCATTCGATCCGCACTATCTGCAACACGGCGGCTTGAAGCGCGACGCGATTCACGGCGATGTCGTGATGGAATACAAGCTGCCCAGCGGCTGGTCGTTCAATTCGCTTACCGCCTATCACTGGGAAAAGAGCGCGCAGGTCTCGAACCTGTCGTTCCGTGACGGTCAGAACCGCCCCAACACCTTCGCCCCGCCCGGCGCCGATACGCGGGCGAACATCCTTTGGCTCGTGATGGTGCAGGGCAAGAGCTCCGACTGGAGCCAGGAATTCCGGGTGAGTTCGCCCCAGGAAAACCGGCTGCGCGCCCAGGTCGGCGCCAACATCTACAAGTTCAAGAATCCAGGCGGCGCGGGCGTTTACGGCGATACGCCGCTCGGTACGCTCGTGCTGTCGAGCACGACACGCTCGCAGTTCGCCACGCCGGCGTTCTTCGGCGGCGTCTACTTCGACATCTTGCCGGACCTGACGATCGGAGGCGAGGCGCGCTACCAGTGGGACAGGATCGAGCAGCAAGCGCTCACGAACTCGGTCGGTGCATCGGCGCCGGGTCCCATCTTCAAAGCAACCTATAAGAGCTTCTCGCCGCGCGTCACGATCGACTACAAGTACGCGGCCAACTCCACGGCCTATGCGCTCTGGTCGCGCGGTTATCGCCCGGGCGGGTTCAACGTCGGACTGTCAGTCCAGCCCGCGTCGATCATTTCGCAGTTTGCAGCCCTCGGCGTCGCGGGTATTCCGTACAAGGAAGAGAAACTCGACAACTTCGAGATCGGCTTGAAGTCCAGCTGGCTCGATAACCGCGCGCGGACCCGCATCGCCCTCTACAAGGAATTATGGCGTAACGGTCAGGTGCCTGTGAACCTGATCTTCACATTGCCGACCGGCGGCGTGAACCAGCTGACGGCCGTCTCAAACGTGGGATCGGTCGACATGAAAGGCGCGGAATTCGAAGCTGAGTTCCAGGTGACCGAAAAGTTCATGGTCTCCGGCACCTTCGGTTACGCCGATTCCAAGATCAAGGTCTTCACCTGCGCCGATTGCTTGACCATCAAGGGCACGGCCAATGGCGTTGGCAATCGCTTGCCGCAGGCGCCGAAGTACCAGTGGTCGCTCGCGGGACAATACGACGACCACTTGACCGGCGACTGGGATTGGTTCGCGCGCATCGACTACACCCATCGCGGGTCGATGTTTATCGAATACGCCAACGTCGCCGTCCTGGGGTCCAAGGACAACGTGAACGCACATCTCGGCATCAAGCGCGACAGCCTGACGCTCGAGGTCTACGGGAAGAACCTCACCCGCGATAAGGCGGCGGTTGCCGCCACGCTCGGGCCTGAGGCGCTGTTCACGCCTGCGACCGGCCAGGAAATCCGCTACGGCTTGCCGGAGAAGCGGGTGTTCGGGGCAAAGGCCAGCTACACGTTCTAAAGACCGTTAGGCTTCAAACCGCGCGCGGCTTCGGATTTCCGGAGCCGCGCGCTTCTTTTTGCACACACCGTGACCTTTGACGCCGGCGCTTCGGCGCGCTATGTTCCTTGTTTGTTCTATTTTGCAGCGATGGCCCCTGAGATCGCGGTTTTCCCCGCGTATTTTCCGCGTATTTACGCGGAAATGACTCGCTCCCGTTAATGTGTAGCCGACTTGCCGAACCGTGCGTTTATGACCCACCCGGACCGGGCAGCTTGTATCGTGGGTGTATCGATCGTCCCTGATTTCGAACGTTTCCTGAACAGTCACGTCGCGCGCCTCACGCGCATCATGGGCGTGCGCGGACCCTTGTCCATGCGCAAGAGCCGCAAGGTGCTCCGCCGTGCGGGCCTCGACCCGGCGGCCATCAGCGCGATGGAACGTCATTTCGCAATTGAACAGGCGATTGCCGAAACGCCCCTTGTCGCGGGGAACAAGACCCGGCTGCTGCGCGACGGCGAAGAGACCTTCCGCGCCATGTTCGCGGCGATCACGGCCGCCAAGGACCATGTCCACCTCGAGTATTACATCCTCGAGGATATCGAGAGCGACGGCATGCGTCTGTCGGACCTGTTAGTCTCGAAGGCACGCGCGGGCGTGGCGGTCCACGTGATCTACGACAGCTTTGGCTGCGGCAACACGCCGGATGCCTTCTTCGAGAAGCTTGCGGCAGGCGCCGTGAAACTTCTGTCGTTCAATCCGATCAATCCGCTAAAAGCCAAGCATCGCTACAAGCCGAACGATCGCGACCATCGCAAGATCCTGATCGCGGACGGTCGCATCGGCATTGTCGGCGGGATCAACCTGAGCACGACGTACATCAGCACCGGCGGGCGCGGCGTCGGCAAGTCGGGGCAGGGCGGCGGCGCAGGAGGCCGTGTCACGGCAGAGGCCGCAGACAGTTGGCGCGATACGGACCTGGAGATCACCGGGCCGGCTGTCAGGCAATTGCAGACTCTGTTTCTGAAGCAGTGGGCCGCCCAGCACGGCCCGCCGCTGAGTCATGCGAACTTCCATCCACCGATGGAAGAGTCCGGAACGGAAGTTGTACGCATTATCGGCAGCACGCCGGACCACCACATGCCGCGTTACTACGTGACGTTCCTGTCGGCGATCCGCAACGCTGACAAGAAGATCTACGTCATGGCCGCCTATTTCGTTCCCCCCCGCGCCCTCCGACGCGGCTTGCGTCAAGCGGCGCGGCGCGGGGTCGATGTGCGCTTGCTGCTGCCGGGCAAGAGTGATGCGAGTATCGCCGTGGCGGCGCAGCGGTCGTACTACAGCTCGTTTCTGCGCGCCGGCGTAAAGATCTACGAAGTGCGCGACTATATTCAGCACACCAAGGCGGTGACCATCGACGGCGTTTGGACCGCCGTCGGCTCATCCAACCTCGATCACCGCAGCGTCTTGTTCAACGACGAGGTCGATGCCGTCGTGCTCGGCACGGACACGGCGGATGCGATGGAGAAGCTGTTCCTGGAAGACAGCGCCTCGGCACTGGAGATTGCGCGTGACGAATGGCGAAAGCGCCCTTGGAAACAGCGCATATATGAATTCTTCGCGCGTTTCGGGGAAAAGTTGCTTTAGCGCGCGCCCGCAAGCGTGTGGAAGTAAGCATCCGCGCCGGAGTGAAGCGGAAGGTTCAATCCCTGCTGCGCGGTTGCGGTGCTGATGAGAGCGCCGGCGACGCTTCCGGTGCCGAGATAGTCGACCGGGCCGAATAGACTCTTCGCCAGTGAGGAGATTTCGTCCGGTGGCACGGTCTGCGGCGCGATCAGGGTTGCGATGACGGCGATTGTCGTCACCGGATTGAGCTGGCCCGCATAGATGCGCCCGGGGATCTTCACTGCGACATAGCGGTCTTCGCCGGTTGTCAGGAGTGCAATGGCATCGCTGTCCAGGCTCAGCAGGCGGAAAGAATTGGCGCCAATGGCCGCCGCGATGCGGTCGTCGGGCGCGCGCGTCGCGACCACCAGCGCGTCGAGGCGATCTGCACCCAGACCATCGAGAGCCTCGGACAGACTCAGTGGCACCAGGGCGGCGAGGGTTGCCGCGGAAACGCGATGCGCTCGCAGCACGTTCTCGCCGGCGCGGCTCGGCACGTTGCTGAGTCCGATGCGCTTGCCGCGCAAGTCCGCGATCGAGGCCACGGTGGAGTTCGCCGGTACCAGCACATGCACCGGCTTGGGATACAACGCGGCGACCGCGCGCAGGTTCGCGATCTCCGCGGTCGCGATCCGGTCGCTGTCCAGGATCGCCGCAGTGGCCGCGCCGTCGCGCAGCATGCTGAGAAGTCCGGCATCGTCCGTCGTGGCGAGATTGACAACCGGCCGCCGCGGTTCGTCGTTGCGCCGCAGCGCTTCAATGATTGACCAGCCGTCGCTCCCCACCGGTCCGCCGGCGAGCGCATAGCCGCCGCGTAACCGCGCGAGTTGCCCACGGCTACGGCTGATCGCCAAGGCCAAATTGTCCTGCACTGTGCGCCAGGTCTCGGGCGCCCTCAGCAGCATCTGCGCCACGTCCCACGCCTGCTCGCGGATCCGCTGGCGCTTGAGATCGGTCGGCCGCGGCGGGCCGAGGCGCGTCAGCACCCACCCTTCGCCCTTTTGCGCCGGTTCGTAGACTGCGCGGCCAGGCACGGTGAGGATATCGCCGATGCTGTTCAGGCGTGCATTGATGCCGCGTACCTCGGCTGCATTGGCGCCGAGCATACGCGCGAGCGTTGGTGCATTGAATTGATCCCACGCGTTGAAGGCATGGTCTCGGTTGATCCGCAGATGGGTGACGAAGGACACTGCGCGTTGGGAGCCGACGCGTTCGACGCTGTCGAGTGTCACATCCTGCACGGCAAGCAGGCCGGGCGGCGCGTCGGCCAGGATCGCCTCGAGATCGGCTTTCAGCCGATCCTCCGACGGCGGCGCCTGACAAGCCGCCAACGCCATCGCGAGCAGCAGCAGCGCCGCTGCGCGTTGAGCGTATATGACGAGAGCCCCCACCATGAGCCGACTTTACCGGCCGCGAGGCAGCTTCGCCAGCCGCCTAAATCTCGACCTGGCTGCCCAGTTCGATGACGCGATTGGGTGGAATGCGGAAAAACATCGCGGCGCTGGAGGCATTGCGCCACAGCCAGAAGAAGATGCGCTCCCGCCATAGCGGCATGCGCGATTTGCTCGCGGCCACAAGGGTGTCTCGGCCCAGGAAGAACGAGGTTTCCATCATGTTGAAGGCAAGTCCGCGGGCAGCGCAGGCGTCGAGGATGCGCGGGACGTCGGGCGATTCCATGAATCCGTAACGTGCGACCACGCGGTAGAACGCATGCGGGAAAGTCTCCACGGCTATCCGCTCGTTCTCCGGCACAGTCGGTACGGATTCCGTAAGCACCGTCAGCAGAACCACGCGCTCATGGAGCACTTTGTTGTGCTTGAGGTTGTGCAATAGGGCCGACGGGACGCTGGTCGAAGACGCGCTCATGAAGATTGCGGTACCGGCGACGCGCGGCGCGCGGTTGGCGGTCAGTCGCGAGAGGAATGACGACAGCGATATGGCGCCTTCCTCCTGATAGCGCGACATTTCCGCGCGGCCTTCACGCCAGGCCTGGATCAGGACGAAGGTGGCCGCCGCGACGAGGAGCGGCACCCACCCGCCGGCTGCGACTTTTGTCGAACAGGCGATGAAAAACGCCAAGTCCACGATCAGGAAGAGGGAGAACAGCGGGACCGCCTTTGCCCGCGACCAGCCCCAATGATGCCGCGCGACCGTATACCCCAGGATCGTGCCGACCAGCATCGTTCCGGTGACCGCGATCCCATAGGCGTGCGCGAGGTGGGACGAGCTTTGGAATCCCAGCACAAGTCCTACGACGCAAACCATCAGAATCCAGTTGATGTTCGGCATATAGATCTGGCCGAACTCCGTTGCCGAGGTGTGGCGGAATACCAAGCGTGGCAGGAAGCCGAGTTGCATCGCTTGGCTGGTGACGGAGAAAGTGCCGGAGATCACCGCCTGCGAGGCGATGATGGTCGCGAAGGTCGAAAGCCCCACGAGCGGGTAAAGCGCCCATTCTGGTGCCAGAAGGAAGAATGGCGCGCGCACGGCGGTGGGATCGGCGAGCAACAGGGCGCCCTGGCCGAAATAGTTGAGCAGCAGGCCCGGCATCACGAGTGCGAACCATGCGATGCGGATCGGGCGCGCCCCGAAGTGACCAAGGTCTTCGTACAGTGCCTCCGCGCCGGTGAGGGCCAGCACGACGGCGCTCAATGGCGCGAGGAGATAAAAGCCGGGGCCGTATCGGAATAAGAAGGAGATCGCGTGGCGCGGATCGATCGCCGCGAGAATCCCCGGATGGTCGACGATGTGGATCAGGCCCAGAACGCCCAGCACGAAAAACCAGAGCAGCATGATGGGTCCGAACAGGGCGCCCACTTTCGCCGTACCGGCGCCCTGGATCACGAACAGGCCTATCAGCACCGTCACCGCAATCGGCACGACAAAGGGCGTAACGCCAGGTGCGGGCACTTCCAGGCCTTCGATGGCGCTCAGGACCGAGATGGCCGGAGTGATCAGGCTGTCGCCATAGAATAGCGCCGCACCGATCAGGCCCAGGATCAGCAACACGCCGCGGTGGCGCGCGTGAGGGCCGAGGCTTTCCATGGCGAGGGCGGTCAGCGCCATCACGCCGCCCTGGCCGCGGTTGTCGGCGCGCAGGATCACGGTGACATACTTGCCCGAGACCACGATCGCGACGGACCAGAAGATCAGGGACAGCACCCCGAACATATTCGCGGCATTGACCTCAAGGCCGCCCGTGAGGCCAAAGGCCTCGCGCAGGGTGTAAAGTGGGCTGGTGCCGACGTCGCCGTACACGACGCCCGTGGCGCCCACCGCGAGCGTGGCGAGCCGGTTGCGCTGTGTGCGCCGCTGGTCTTCCGGGGACGCGGAAACGGAACCGGCGTCAGGGCCGGGCACAGGTGCTAGGTCAGCCATTGTTGTTATGAGTCGTGCGCACGTTTTAGAGAACGCGCTGTGGGCACGATTCAGTTCCCCTTATTGCCGACCGCGCACTCCGCCGCCGGCGGAGCGGCGCGCATCATACGCGCCGCCCGCCGCGGGTGAAGCCCGATTTTGGATATCACGCGTGGGCGGTGTTCCCGAGTTGTCCCTTGCGCTGTTCCACAACTTTGTCCGCGTCTCGGCCGGAAAGCTCCTGGAAATGGCTGAAGTTCGAGGTGTAAGTCCCGATTCCCTGGGAAATCGAACGGATTTCGAGAATTAAGTCCTGCATTTCCGATTCCGGCATGTTGACCCGGATTTCCTCCCAGCCGTCCCAACCTTCGCGCGCATCGAAGCCGAGTATTTGCGCGCGGCGTTGGGTCACGGCACGCTGCACCTTGGACGTGAAGTCCGCCGGGACGTGGATGCGCACCTCCTGGATGGGTTCCAGCAGCACCGGCTCACATTCCGGCAGGCCTTCCGTCATCGCCATGCGCCCGGCCGTGCGGAACGCCTGGTCGGAACTGTCGACGCTGTGGAATTGACCGTCGAACAGCCGCATGTCGACGTCCACCACCGGGAAGCCGAGCGGCCCACGGGCAACGTTGTCGCGCATACCGGCCTCCACCGCGGGGATAAAATTCCGCGGCACCACGCCGCCGACGATCGAGTCGGTAAAGGTAATTCCCGATCCCCTCGGCAGGGGCTTGATCTCCACCTTGATGTCGGCGAACTGACCATGGCCGCCGGACTGACGCTTGAAGCGCGCGTGATGCGTCGTGCCTTTGCGGATGGTCTCGCGGTAAGGCACCAGGGGGCGATGGGTCTGGACCTGCAACTCGAACTTCCGTCTGAGGCGTTCCAGCGCCAGGTTGATGTGCATTTCCCCCTGACCGCGTAACAGCATCTCCGCGGTTTCAGCCACTTGACGCAGCATCAGCGACGGATCTTCTTCGCATATTTTGCGCAAAGCTTCGCCGAGCTTGACGTCGTCCTTGCGGTCCTTGGCGGCCACCGCCAGCGTGTAGAGCGGCGTCGGCGGCACAGCCCAGACTTTCGGTGCCTTCGCGGCGATCTCTGTGAGCACCGTCCCCGCCACACCCGCATCCAGTTTGCTCAACGAAGCCACAGCACCCGCACCGGCCGCGACCAGCCGTGCCTTGCCGAGCTTCGGTTCCGCACCGTCCTGCAAGTTGCTGACCCGCTGGGCGGCAAGGGTCTCGCCGTCCTTCAATGTCCCGCGCCAGACGCGCAGCAGGGACAGTTTGCCGATATGGGGTGCGTAGATCACCCGCATGACTTGCGCGACCAGTTTTCCGGCGGGGATGCCAAGACGGTCGGCGGTCACGTGCGCCTCGGGTACTTCGTGACGCAGCGCCTTCAGCAGCCGCCGCACGCCGTGCTCGTGCTCCGCCGCGCCGATCATCACCGGGACGATTAAATCCTCCTGCAAATCCTTGGTCAGTTGCCGATACACCTCGGACCTGTCCGGCACCACATCATCGAGGAGTTTCTCCAACAGTGCGTCGTCAAAGTCGGACAGCTTTTCCAGAAGCGCCCGACGCGCCTCGTCGGTCTGCACCGGCGCGGCCGTGTCGAGCGGCACGATCTCCGAGGGCTTGTCGAGTTCGTAGTGATACGCGCGCTCCGCCACCAGATCGACATAGCCGGTGATGTGATTGCCTTCGACCGTCGGGATATGCCGCAAGACCAGCGGGCGCGTAGATTGACGCTGCGCTGCGGCCAACAGATCGCGCACGGATCCGTCGCTCGTGTCCATCTTGTTGATGAACAGGATATGGGGAATCTTGTGATCGTCCAGGAAGCGCAGCGTGGGCGCGATGGCCAACATGCGCTCCGGCGTCGGATCGACGACCACCACCACCGCATCGGCGATCAGCATGCCTTGGTGGCTCTCTTGCAGAAGGTCGAACGCGCCTGGGCAATCGAGGAACACCCAGTCGTCGCCCATGAAATTGCAGCGCAGCGGCGTGAGTTCCGTCGAACTGTGACGCGCGCGCGCCTCGGGGCTTGCGTCGCTGACGGTGGTGCCCTGCGCGACGGTGCCGTGGTTCTGAATCGCGCCGCATGCGACCAGTATGCTTTCGGCCAGCGTCGTCTTACCGCTGCCCTGTGGCCCGACCAACGCCACACAGCGGGTGCTTCGGGCGCCTTTGGGATTACCTTCGCTTTTGTCCGACATGACGTAGCCTCCTGGCTTGGCCGCACCGCAGGGGGAACGGGCGGCGGGGTGAAAGCACAACAGGCGCTGCGGCAAGGCCGCGAAATGTCAGGCGGCTTGGTCGTAGCGTCGATAACGGATCATGTGAAATTCATGAGTCTGGACGGTGCGTAAATGGCTGTCGCGGGTGCGCATCAGATCGACCCACGCAATCAGGCTGGAGCATTCGGCAGGCAGCGGCGCATCCCAGAGTTCGACGTAGCAGGGGAAGCGCTCGAAGAAGGGCATGAACTGGAGATCGATCAGGCTCACATCGGCGCCGAGCCAGTAGGGGCCTTCGCTCAGCTTGCGCAAGCCTTCGCGTTCGATGAACAAAAGGCGTTCGCGCACGACCTGCCGGTTCTTGATCTGCTTTTCGGGATTGTGCCGGTCGCCGATCAACGCATGCAGCGCTGGCATGAGATGGGAGTCGCAGTAGTCGATCCAGATCCGGGCGCGGGCGCGCAAGTCCGGGTCCGCGGGCAACAGCGGCCGATCCGGGAAGGCGTCCTCGATGTATTCGTTGATGATGCGCGATTCACAGATCAGTGCGTCGCCGTGGCGCAGCAGCGGCACCTTGCCGTAGGGCGATAGGGTTTTGAACCAGTCCGGCTTGTTGTAGAGATCGACTTCCGTCAGCGCGAAGGGGATGCCCTTTTCGATGAGGGCCATGCGTACCCGCTGTGCGTAGGGACACGCCTCGTAGCTGAAGAGTTCGACATCGCGCATGCCGACCTATTTCCATCCGCTGGGGGCGATTACTGTAGCAAATGGGCTCGCTTGGTGCATGGGCTGCTGAGGCGGAACCGCAGGGCGACCGAAAGTCTCGCCTCATGGCCCGCTTGGTTTGCTATAGTGCTGCTCTGACAAGGGGAACGCGCATGGTGGGTCTTACTACCCGTCGGTTGTATTTTGCGGTGGTTCTAAGTTTGGGCGGCCTGGGCGTAGCGCTGTCGCCGACGCCTGCTGCAGCGCAAAAAATGAGTGAAGACGGTATTCAGCTGCCCTGGTTCCACAGCCGGGCGGAGAAACTTGCCCGGCAGGCCTGTGAAGATGGCCTGCCGGAATGCCGCGATTCCGTGCGCCAGCGGATTGCGACCGAAAAGGCGATCACCATTACTGCGCCGTGGGTGGGGCTGTGTCTCGTTCTCCTCGGCGCGGCACGGTTCTCCCGCATGCGCGAGCAGAAGCGCCGCAAGAAGCAGGAAGAACTCGCCCGGCATCACGTTCGGGCGAGCGTCAGGGATACCAAAGCCAAGCTTCGCGACGCCGATGCGGGCGCTGCCGACGACGATTCCCAGGACGATGGATTCGGTATGGGGCCGGCCGGCAAGCCGCGACGCTAGGCGCGCTCCACCAACGTCTTAATGATCCTGGATTGTACCGTGCGCGGCTCTGTCGCGCCGTGGAAGAGCCGGTAGAGCGCCGGCAATACCAGCAGGGTCAATAACGTCGATGAGATCACACCGCCGATCACGACCGTTGCCAGCGGCCGCTGCACTTCGCTGCCGGTGCTGACGTTCACCGCCATTGGTAGGTAGCCGAGGGCCGCCACCAGCGCCAGCATGACCACTGCCCGCTGACGGCCCAACGCGCCTTCGACAATGGCTGTGTCCAGGGCCGCGCGGGCACTTTCCTGCGCCTCGAGAACAGCGATGATGCGGCGCGCCACGTCCGCCAGTATGTCCAGGCGCTCCGCGTCCTGCGTGTCAGCACAAGCGGAGTGGTAACCCCGACACTACAGCGATGGGGCGTTAAGCCTGCGGAGGACGCAGCGGTGGCGCGGACGTGATCCTGTAACCAGTCTCACCGCGCACGATATAGAAATGCGGATGCAGGATGTTGGGCAGGGCGGGCGCCGTAGTGGGGATCGCCGCCATGACAATATGCGCGTGGGTGTACTGGGTCGGATCGATGCTGAACCCGGCATGGCAATCGGAGTCCGCTTCTGCGGCGCCGAACACCGTATCGACCTGCGGTTCGCCTTCGATGAGGTGATGCAGGGCTTCGGTGTTGACCGGATAGCCCAGCGTCTTCGCTTCCGGCACAATCATGCCGGGCAGCAAAAGGACGAGCGACAGACGAGAACCGCGATGGGCCGCATGCGGAGAGTGGTAGCGCCCCTATTTGCGTTCGACCAGTTCGATCAGTTCGCCGTTGGGCCCCTTGATGACGGCGCTGCGGCCGCCGCCGTAGATCAAGCTCTTAAGGGCGGCCGTCTGTCCGACCGGGCTCAGCTTCGCGCCGGCAATGGAATCCGTCGCGATGGTGACCATGGCCGTGCCCGGCGGCAGGTCGCCGTCGCGCACATGACGATCGATCACATTCGGCGGATATTGATCGACTTCGACCATGAACGGCCCGTTCAGCTTGGCGGTCGAGAGCAGGTGCTTGGTCTCCAGGTCGATGCCATGAACTTTATTGAGCGCACTCAGGCGAACCGGATTTGGCTTCGTCACGTCGGCGCCGAGATCGCTCCAGAACTTCATCAGCGTGTTAATGTCCTTGCCGCCGTCAATGACGATGAACACACGATCCACGAAGCTCTTGGCCTGGCCGAGCGGGTGGGCCGGGTTCTTGATGGTGGTGAGGTAGAGGAATTCCCGCGCCGGCCCCATGACCTGCATGGCCTTGATCTCGTCGGAACTCGACAGATTGCGCGGCGGGCCGACGATCTCGAACGGCGACCCCTTGAGACGTTCCGCAACCGCGTCCACGTCCTTCACCAAAATCTCGGTGGAATTCCAGCCATAGGTTTTGAAGGGCTGGTAGTCCGCGTATTCCGCAGTCACGACAAAACGCAGGTAGTGCGGTGCGCCGCTTTCCGGCTGCATCACTATGTACTCGTGGCCCTTCACCGCCGGTGTCTTCCACACCGCCGCACTCTCGGCGTCCACCTGGCCGCGTTCGACCACCTTGTAGCCGAGGTATTTGGTGTACGCGGCCTCGATCGGTTTCAGGTCGCTGACGGTCATGGTTACGGCAAGGATCGGTCCGATCATCGTATGTCTCCTATCCGATGTGTTCAGCGAGGAAGCGAGCGGCAAGTTGGGCGCCGGTGTCGTCGATGCCGTGCTCAAGGCCGGGGATCACGTGCGCGGCATAGTTTACCTTCGCGGCTTTCAGGGCGCCTTCGACATCGTCGAGCGCTTGCACCGGCACCACCGGGTCCGCATCTCCATGCACCAGCAGCACCGGCGGACGCGAAACGATTTCGCTCGCCAGTCTGTCCGGCGCAATCATCGCACCGGAGAAGCCGACGATCGCGCCGAGTTGCTCTTTCCGGCGCAAGCCGACGTAGAGCGACATCATGGTCCCCTGGGAGAAGCCGAGCAGGGCGATGCGGTTTGCCGTGAGATCGTAGTGCGCCGTCACTTGATCGATGTAGGCGTTCAGTTTCTCGGCCGAGCCTTGCGCGCCAGTGTGCATCGCGCCCAGCATGGCCGCGCGCGCTTTTGGATCGTTGCGGACGATCTCGGGGTTGTAAGTGGCGAGCGAGAACCACTGTCGTCCGCTACTGCCCCAGCCGCCTTCGAGCGGCATCGGCGCATGGGGGGAGTGAAACGCGGCATGCGGCAAAGCTTGCGCAAAAAAGGGCGCAAGGCCGATCAAGTCGTTTCCGTCTGCGCCATACCCATGCAGCAAGATCACCGCGGCGGTGGGTTTGTCCTTGGGCGCGCGGGACGGACCCTGCAGGGCATCGATCACAGTCATGAAACCCGAACGTAACGTTGCTTGCGATGCATGTTGGATACTAGGATTTAGCCACCATGACCAGTCCGCCCGCCCTGTCGCATTCGGACCGTGAGGCGATCCTGTTCGCCAACGAAGCGTTCTATGCCGCGTTCGCAGGACGCGACTATGCCACGATGGATGCGCTCTGGGCCGATGGCGATGTCACGTGCATTCATCCCGGCTGGCCGCCCCTGCGCGGCCGCGACGCTGTGATGACGAGCTGGCGCGATATCCTTGCGCACGAGCCGCCGGATGTGTCCGTCCATCGCGCGGAGGTATCGTTGCAAGGCGGTGTGGCCGTGGTCACCTGTATCGAACTCATTCCGGGGCCGGCGCGCCCACAGGCGCTCAGCGCCACGAACGTGTTCGTGAAGCAGGGGAGTGTGTGGAAGGTGAGCCATCACCAGGCCGGGATCGCCAACGTCGATCCGCGCACTCTCGGCCAGAAAGAAAAGCCGGCGGTGAACTAAGCGCTGAGGGTGGTCTGCTCGCCGGCGGAAGCCGCGAGTTCTACCTGTGTGCCGGTCTCGGCTTCGCTGGGTTGCGGCGATGCCTCGTTTTCGGTCGCGGGCGTCTCGGACTCGAATTCGACGTCCGCTTCGTCTGCTTCCGTCAGCACGGTCGGCTCGGGTTCGCCTTTGCCGTTGTACGGATCCACCAGCATGAAGTCCGGCGTGAAACCGCCGAAGGCCACGACGTTGTCGTCGATGTCCATCTCGCCGATGCCGTGCGGATTGCGGCGCGTGCGCTTGGCGCGATCCTCAGGGCCGCGCTTGTCGCCAAAGCGGTCGGGGCGCGCGTCTTTGTCTTTGCTCTTTTCCCGATCCCGGCGCGGCCTGCGCGGACGCTCTTCGTCCTCGCGCGGCGCGGATTCGGCGATCGTTTCGGCGGCAACGGTTTCAACGATGACAGGTTCAGCCTCGGCGACGACGGCCTCTTGCTCTTGTGCAACGGGCGCGGTCGTCTCAAGCGGCAGTTCGCGATCGGGGGTGCGCTTACGGTCGCGGCCGCGGCCGCGTCCACCGCTGCGTTCGCCGCTGCGTGCGCGTCCGCGCGGCGCGCTGTCGGCTTCGGCGGCGGAGCTCTCTGCGTTGAGCGCGAGTTCCTGAAGCTCAGGGACGGAGAGGGGCGGAATCGGTCCCTTCAGCATCCGCTCTACGGCAGCCAGCTGTTTGAATTCGCTCGGAGTCGCGAGGGTATAGGCGTGGCCGCTCTTGCCGGCGCGGCCGGTGCGACCGATGCGATGGATGTAATCCTCCGCATGGACCGGCACGTCGAAATTGATCACGTGGCTGACGTCGGAGATGTCGAGGCCGCGCGCGGCGACATCGGAACACACCAGCAGTTCGGCTTCGCCGGACTTGAACTTCGCCAACATGTCGTTGCGCTTGGACTGCGGCATGTCGCCGTGCATGGCGACCGCGTTGAAGCCGTGCTTCTCGAGCGACTTGAACAGGATGTCCACGTCCTTCTTGCGATTGCAGAAGATGAACGCGTTATGAACGTTTTTCGCGCGTAGCACGCGGCGCAGGGCTTCGCGTTTGTCGTCCTGGCGCACGCGCACCAGGCCTTGCTCGACCGTGGCAGCCGCGGTCGATTGCGGCGCAACGGCGATTTCCTTCGGGTTCATCAGGAACTGGTCCGCGAGCTTGCGGATTTCCTTGTCCATGGTGGCCGAGAAGAACAGCGTCTGACGAATCTTGGGCAGCAGCGAGACGATGCGCTCGACGTCCGGGATGAACCCCATATCGAGCATACGATCGGCTTCGTCGATCACGAGGATCTTGCAGTCGTTCAGCAGCACGCGGCCGCGCTCGAACAGGTCGAGCAGGCGGCCCGGGGTGGCGATCAGCACGTCGACGCCGCGATCCAGGGCACGCTCCTGGTCGGACATGGACTCGCCGCCGATGAGCAGCGCCATCTGCAGGGGATGGTACTTGCCGTACTTGATGAAATTTTCGCCGATCTGGGTGGCCAGCTCGCGGGTCGGGGCGATGATCAGGCTGCGCGGCATACGCGCCTTTGCCCGGCCGTCGGCCAGGATGTCGATCATCGGCATGGTGAAGGCAGCGGTCTTGCCGGTGCCTGTCTGGGCCACGCCCAGCACATCACGCCCCATCAGCACCACGGGGATTGCCTGCTCCTGGATCGGTGTCGGCGTGGTGTAGCCGGATTCAGTAACGGCTTTGAGCGTGTCTGGCGTTAAGCCAAGGTCTTCAAATAGCATTGGGCCTGGAAATAAGCTCCGTCGCCGCGCTCGATGATTCTGGCTCGATGATCTGTATCGGCTGAGCCGTTCAGGGCTCGATGCACCGTCATGTGACGGGCAGCGCAGTGCGACCGGTTGAGTGGCCGGGATAATAGGTATTCGCTTTGCTAAGTCAATGAGATAAACCTGGAAACCGCCGATTTCTGCGGACTTTCAACGGCTGGTAATCCCTTGGCCCGACGCCATTTGCTTCTGTTGCCCGGCCTCCTGTGCGATGCCGCCCTCTGGCGCCACCAGGTCGAAACCCTTTCCGACATCGCCGAAGTCACGGTCGCTGACCTGACCTTGGACGACACTATTCCCGCCATGGCGGAGCGGGTGTTGGCCGGGGTGCAAGGTACCTTTGCCCTCGCAGGACTCTCCATGGGCGGCTACGTGGCCCAGGAGATCATGCGCCAGGCGCCTGAGCGGGTGGAGCGGCTTGCCCTGTTCGATACCAATGCCCGGGCCGACACGGAGGCCCAGGTGGCCACCCGGAAGGACCTGATCCGCATCTCCCAGACCGGTAAATTCAAGGGTGTCACCCCCCGCCTGCTGCCCAACCTGGTGCACCCGGACCATCTCAAGGTGCCGGCGATCGCCGGGGTGGTGATGGAGATGGCGGCCCGGGTGGGGCAGGAGGCGTTCACGCGCCAACAAACCGCCATTTTGAACCGCAAGGACGGCCGCCAGGACCTGGAGGCTATCCGGGTCCCGACTCTGATCTGCTGCGGGCGGCAAGACGCGATTACGCCCGTCGCCTTGCACGAGGAAATGCACGCCCATATCTTGGGGGCCCGTCTGGTGGTGGTTGAGGATGCGGGGCATCTGGTGCCCCTGGAGCAGCCTCATGCCGCCAGCGCGGTCATGCGTTACTGGCTAGGGTAAGAGGGTTCTATGCGGGTTCTAGGGGCATTGGCGGTCCTATTGCTGTGTGCCGGGTGCGATACGACCGGCGAAGACCTGATGCGTAACACCGCCCGTGGGGTTGCGGAGGGGGCCTGTCGCAGTGCGTCGAATTGCGACCTGGGCGGCAAGCGGGATCCCCTGGCCGAGAAGCCGGCGTGGGAGCGGGGGACGGGCGCCTCCGTAAAGGATCCGTTCCCCCTGCGGCGCGGCCCCGCCCGATAAGTCTTCACTAGCCCATTGGCTTAGCTTGCGCGGGGGTGGGGTTTTGGCTATAAGGCCGCCTCTTTTCCCGGCCGGACTTGTGATTTGGCCGTTCTACGAAGGAATCGGCTATGAAAGTCCGCAACTCGCTGCGCTCGGCCAAGACGCGCGATAAGAACTGCCAGATCGTGAAGCGCAAAGGCCGCGTCTATCTGATCAACAAGAAGAATCCGCGCTTCAAGGCGCGCCAGGGCTAGCCGTACGCTCGCCTGGGTTTCCCATCGGGGCGTTCGCGCACCGATATGAAAAAAGCCGCCCTTCGGGGCGGCTTTTTTGTTGGGCGCGGTAGGCGCGTTGCGGCTAGCTGATCGCCTGGGAGATGATCCCCAGCGGTGCGTACTTCAGGCTCGGGAACACGTTGGACAGTGTCGCCTCGCCGTGGCGTTGCACCATGATCTCCGCCAGCACCTGGCGGTAATCTGTGGTGACGATGAAATCGCCGTTCTGCAGATTGTTGGCGGCGAGGCCCGGCCACTTGCCGTAGATCTTGCCGCCGTTGACGTTGCCGCCCAGCACAAGCATGCCCGAGCCGGCGCCGTGGTCGGTGCCCTGGTTGGCGTTCTCTTGGAAGCGCCGTCCGAACTCGGTCATGGTCACGACCGTGACGCTGTTTTGAAAGTCGGCGATGTCGCGCCAGAACGCGGCCAGGGAGCGTGAGAATTCCTGGCCGCGGACATTGAACTCATTGACCAGCGCGTTGTGCATATCCCAGCTGCCGAAGTCGACGGTGGCGCTGGTCAGCCCGACGTTCATCTTGATCACCTGCGCGAGCGAACGCAGCGCGTTAGACATCGCGCCGCCGGTGTAGCCGGCATTCGCCGCGGTGGATGTGTTCGCACTGCGCAAGCCCACCTGCAGGCTGGACACCGCGTCCAGGGTTTCGCGCGCCGCCGCTTCGTACTTCGTCTGGCCCGTGGCCAGGTTGCGGAGCAGAAGCGCATTCGCATCGCCGCCGCCGACCGTGAACGAGGACGCGTTGCCCACCGCGATGGTCTGCGGATAGCCCGAGAAAGATGTCGGGATCGCCGAGCTCGATGACAGCGCCGACAGCGGTGCCATGTTGCCTTGGGTGCTGATCGAGTTCATGTGCCGCGCCAGCCAGCCCGTCGTCACCTTCTGATCGGCGTCGGCGGTGCCGCGCTCCATATTGTCTTGGCAGGTGAAGTGGCTGCGATCGACGGTGTAGAGGCCGGTTGCGTGCACGAACGCCAGCTTGCCGGAGTCATACAGCGCCTTCAGTTCGGGCGCGGATTGGTTGACGTAGAAATCCACGCCGTCCAAGGTCCCGACGCCGAGGCTGGCGGTCGGGGCGACGCGGATATTCGGCCGCGCTTTCTGATAGTTTGCATCTCCGGCGGGGGCGAGCATCTGCAACCAGTCGCAGGCGCCGCGCTGGAAGATGACAACGAGCGTGTCACGGCCGGCGGCGTGGGCCGGTCTCGCGCCGCCGTAAAGCGTGAGCGCTGCGGCAGCGGACCCGGCGAAGAACTCGCGGCGTGTGACGTTCATCATGGCCGGCTCCTAGCGATAGATGAATTCGGGAGTGGCGGCGATCATGCTCACCAGCCGTCGCAATGCCGTCTCGGTGCGGGTCGCCCGCGTCGTGACGTTCGTTGTGCTGCGGTACTGCGCCGGTACGCCGGAGCTTCCGGCTTGATCGTTCTGCAGCGCCGTCATGCGCGACGGATCGAGTTGATACCCGATCATGCGGCCAACCCAGTATTCGACGCACTGAATGGACGAGAGCAGGCCGTCGAGCGGCGTCTGGTTCATCAGCGTGGTGGTGTTGGTCGCCCACGTCGGGAACGCCGTGACCAAATTCCAGGTCGTCAGCATGATGCCGGTGGAGAGCCAATAACTATCCACGTCCGGGCGGCCATTCGGACCTTGCCAGGCAAACGGACCGTCGTTGACCGCATCAAGCGCGGTGTTCATGTCCGCGGACACGTTGACCACGGTGCCGGTGGTGCGGGCCAGCGCGATCAACCGCTCGAAGGGCCGGCGGATTTTCTGAGTGCTCAAGTTGGTGATTTCGGTGCCGCCCAAAACGATCGCTTCGATCACTTTGCGAATCTGATCCGGCGCGGTCTTGTTCGCGTCCCACGCGGCGACGCCGCGGTTGACGGCGGTCGCCGGCGGGCTGTCGCCGAAGATTCGCCGGCACAGCTTGCCGACAATGAAAGGACCGGTGCGCGGATGATAGGCCAGCAGATCGATCAGCCGCAGACCCTGTTCCAGATTTCCCGTGATCGTCGAGAAGTCGACGTTGAGGATCTTGCCGGCGTTGTTGTTGTGCTGGCCGCCATTGTAGAAAAACTCGCCGGTCGACGGGATCAGGCGCCCGGCATTGCGCTGGCCGTTTTTCAAGGTCCAGCCCGACAGCGCCCGCGAAGCCTGAAGCACGTCCTGGTCCGAATAGCCGTTGGCGACGCCGTCGCTATTGATCGGCACCGATGACGGGTTGGTGCCGTAGTAGGAGTTCTGGCCGAGGGTATGCAGTTCCATGATCTCGCGGCCATAGTTCTCGTTCGGCGTGGTCGCGGTCGACAGCCAGTTATCGAGATAGATCAGCATCGACGACGACTGCGCGGTTGCCCGCAGCAGGTCGCGGAAATTGCCGAATGCATTCGGCCGTATGACGTCGCGGTCGTAAATCGGCAGCAGCGCCGTGGCGATTTCGTTCTCGACCTTGCCGACGTTGAAGTGGTTGCTCCAGAAGTCGACCATGAACTCGCGCAGCTGATAGCGGCTGTGCGCCGCGCGGATCCACGTTGCGCCGAAAAGTTCTTGGCGGATGCGGGTGCGTTCCTGGGTGGCGTATGTGCGCCCGGCCTCGACCGCGACTTCCCACAGCATGGAGGTGTCCGCGCCGAGGTAGAGCAGGGGGCGCATTTCGTCGAGCGCGCTCCAGGTGCCTTGCGTGTCGTTGACCGCGGGCGCTGCATAGTTGATGCGCAGCACTTGCTGGGCGAGGAAACTCGCAAGCTCCGGATCATCCCCTTGCGGCGCGGCGAACTGGCCGTTGAGCCACGTTGCCAATCCTTGCGCATTGGCGATGGCGACGTCGGTGTCCCGGGCCCCGAAGGTTAGTCGATTGAGGGCACGACGAATGGGATCCGCATCGGTCGGGAGAGCCATAGCAACCTCGCCTCAGGCGTTCTGACTGGGGGCACACACGGCGGAACGGTGCTTCCACCGTCCATGCTCACAGGCATGTGAGCATACACCCCTTACGCGCCATCATGGGCCAAGGTTGCAAAAATACAATGATTACGAATGCATAGGTCCCAACTGCCGATTGGAATCAGGACGCGCTGGTTTCGCTGCCGATCCAGACGACGCGGACCATGTTGGTCGAGCCGACTTTCCCGAACGGCATGCCCGCCGTGATGACGAGAGCTTGGCCCTCGTTTCCCAGGCCGGCTTTGACGGCCGCCCGCACCGCCACATCGCCGATGTCGTCGACGGAATGGATGAAATCGCCCACGACCGCATGCACGCCCCACGCCAGCCCGAGGCGCCGTCCTGCGGTCAGGCTCGGTGTAATACAAAGTACAGGCACGTCCGGGCGTTCTTGCGCGGCCCGCAGGGTCGTGGAGCCTGACGACGTAAAGGTCACGATCGCCGCCGCTCCCAGGGTGTGCGCGATCTGCCGCGCCGCTGCGGTGATGGCCGCGGGAGATGAATGCTCGGGCTCGCCTTGGCCGGCCTGCATCAGCGCCAAATAGTGTTCGTCGCCTTCGACATGCTTGATGATGCGGTGCATGGTCGCGACCGCGCGCACCGGGAACAAGCCAGATGCCGTCTCCGCCGAGAGCATGACGGCGTCGACGCCGTCATAGACCGCTGTGGCAACGTCGGACGCTTCCGCGCGTGTGGGCACCGGCGACTTGATCATGCTGTCGAGCATCTGCGTCGCCACCACCACCGGCTTGCCGCGCTTGCGGCAGGACCGGATGATGCGCTTCTGCAGCACCGGCACCTGCTCGAGGGGCATTTCGACCCCGAGATCGCCGCGCGCAACCATCACCGCATCGGACAACTCGACAATGGCGTCCAACTGATCGAGCGCGGCGGGCTTCTCCAGCTTGGAGATGATTCCGGCCTTGCCGCCGACGGCGGCGCGTACTTCGGCCACGTCTTCGGGACGCTGCACGAACGACAATGCGACCCAATCGACGCCCTGGCTGAGCCCGAATGCGAGATCGGCCTTGTCCTTCTCGGTCATCGCCGGAATCGGCAGCGTCACGTCGGGGACGTTCACACCTTTGCGGTCTGAGATCACGCCGGCGATGATGACTTCGGTCTCGGCGAAATCCTTGCCGCAGGTTTTGACGTGCAGCCGCAGATGGCCGTCGTCCACCAGCAAGGCCGAACCGGGCGTGAGGGCGGCGAAAATTTCTGGGTGCGGCAGGCAGACGCGCTTCTCGTCGCCGAGCGCTGGGTCGAGGTCGAGGCGGAAATTCGCGCCGGGCTGCAGCACGACTTTCCCGCCCGCGAACGGACCGACCCGTAGCTTCGGGCCCTGCAGGTCCATCAGAATCGTGATCGGCCGCCCGCGTTCGGTCTCGAGCTTGCGGATCGCCGCAATCGATGCGGCGTGATCGGCGTGGGTGCCGTGGCTGAAGTTCAGGCGGAACACGTCCGCGCCGGCATCGTAAAGCTCGGCGATGGTCTCGGGATCGCGGCTGGATGGTCCCAGGGTTGCGAGAATCTTGGCGCGGCGCCCACGGTAAACTGACTGCGAATCTATCATGGCCGGGAGCTTACACGCGGCGCGCGCGCATTGCACCTATGACGGACTTGCGGCAGGAAGGCGTCGATCGAATGAACCTTAGAGACAAGCAAAGGCGGAGGCAGACATTGGAGATCGATCCCGCGTTCGATCCACCCCCGGTCGAGATCGTCAATCCCGATGCCACGTTGCCGCTGCTGTTGATCGGCGATCATGCCGGTCGCGCCGTGCCGCGGGCGATGGACAATCTCGGCCTCGGGGCCGATGCCTTCGGTCGTCACATCGCGTGGGATATTGGCGCGGCAGGTGTCGCGCGCGGTGTCGCCGAACGCAGGGGCGCAAGCGCGGTGCTCGCGACTTACACGCGCCTGTTAATCGACCCCAATCGTCCGCTCGGCGATCCGGATTGCATCCCGACGCGCAGCGACGGTATCCCGATCCCCGGCAACCAGAGCCTGACGCCGCGTGACCTCGAGGCCCGCGCTGCGGCGTGCTATTGGCCCTATCACGGTGCGATCGATCTTGCGCTGGCACGGCTGAGCCGGAACGGGGCGACACCGGTGCTGCTGTCCGTTCACAGCTTCACCCCGGCGCTCATGTCCGCCGGGTCCGCGCGGCCCTGGCACGCGGGCGTCATGGCCAGCCGCGACCGTCGTTTCGCTGATGCGCTTCTGGCCGCGCTGGGTGCGCAACCTGGGTTGGTCACGGCGTTCAATGAACCCTATTCGGGCATCACCCACGGGTATTGCCTGAAGGCTCACGGCCTTGCGCAAGGCATTCCCCATGCCCAGATCGAGATCCGCCAGGACCTGATCTGCACGCCGGCGGGCGAGGCGTGGTGGGCGGACTTGCTCGCCCGCGTGCTCCCGGCGATCATGGCCGATCCCGCGTTACAGCGGCCCGAGCATTACTAACGAGCACGTCTGAGGAGCTTTGCGATGGATGATCTCACCCGCCTGAAAGCGGAAGCCGCGGCCTTTCGGGGGCTTGTGCAGCATTTGCAGAAGCGCACCGACGTGCAGAATATCGACATCATGAACACCGCCGGCTTCTGCCGGAACTGCCTCGCCAAATGGTATCGCGCCGCCGCCGAGCACTACGGCGCGCCGATGACTTACGAGCAGGCACAAGAAGCGGTCTACGGGATGCCCATCGCCGACTGGAAAGCAAAGCACCAAAAGCCGGCAACGCCGGACCAGGAACAGAAGTTCGAGGCCGGAAAATCCGGTCACGCCAAGATCACGGTGGTCGAATGATCCGCGTCGTCGTCCTGGCAGCGCTGCTCGCCGCGCGTGCGTCCGCCGCCGATCTCGCCGCGATCCCATTCTGGAAGACAAGCGCGGGCTGGTGGCAGAGCGACAACACCTATTTCGCGCCGAACCTCGACTACAACATCCGCCTCTACAACAGTCTGGTGCATATCGAGGTCAACGGCGGCAAGGTCGTCGAGACCGAATACAAATTCTATGCGCCGAGCAAGCTTGCGACACAGCATGGCGATGGCAAGACGAAGGAAGGCGAGGGGACCGAGGTCATCACCGTCAACACCTACGAACAGGCCGACGAGGCCGGCACCGTTCGGCCGGTTGCGGCCGCGGGTGAAGCGACGACCACCATCACCGTTCTAAACGCCGACACGGCACAACTGGTCCGCCGCGAGGCGGGGGCTCCGACCGATCTCTACCGCATGCTCATCAGCCTGCCGACGCCCGATAAGCGCTACATCGCCAACTACGGCATCGTCACCAAGGCGACGAAGGACGCGGCCGTCGGCGACCTACGCGGTTATTCGACCTTTTTCGCCACTCGGATCGCCGCCAAGGATTTCGAGACCCGGCGCGCGCTATTGCGGGCCAAGAACAACGTCCACGCGGTTGTAGCTGCCGGTCCGGACGGCCAACCGGTTGCGAAGCGGCTGGAATAAAGCGCTTTACTCCCGTTATCCCCCTTATCCACAGGCCGTGCGGCGTTGCTTAGGCGGCGACCACTGGTAATGTCCGCCCTTCGCGTGAGTTTTATGTGACGGGGGTCGGGCGTATGCCGGACGGAGCAGCGGACAAGGGAATTTCGGCGCAGCGGCTGAAGAGCTTCATCGAGCGCATCGAGCGCCTCGAGGAAGAGAAGAAGGCCCTCGGCGCCGACGTGAAGGAAGTCTACGGCGAGGCGAAGTCGTCGGGCTTCGATCCTAAGATCATGCGCAAGGTTGTCGCCTTACGCAAACTCGACCCCAACGATCGCCAGGAGCAGGAGAGCCTGCTCCAGGTCTATCTCGACGCGGTAGGCTACTAAAAAGTGGCGGTTGACACGCCCGGCCCGTCTGAACGGGCCGGGGTGCTGTCGCGATCCTAAAAATCAAACTTCGTTCGGACACCGAATGCCTGCTTTCGCGCCGGCACCATCGCGATCGTCTGCGCGTTGTCGGGCGCGGTGTTGCGGCGGCCTGTGATCCAGCCCTGGAAGTTCGTCAGGTTGTTCACATAGACCTCGAACAGCACGTTCTCCTTCTGGATTCCCATGGAGGCGTTCACCAGCCAGTAGGGCGCGACCCACGATAGGTTCGCCTCGTCGGAGTAGTAGCGTCCGCTGTGGGTGACGGAGGTCTGGATGTAATAGTCCCAGTTTCCGCCGTTGAGGTTGTCCTGCCAGCGCGTATTGAGGGCCAGCTTGTTCACCGGATAGAGGAACAATTGCTTGTCGCCAAGTTCCTGTGTGCCGGCATAGCTTGCCACCACACCGCCGCCCGGGAATGGCGCGCGATAACGCGCCTTCACGAACTCGCCGCTGATTGTCAGCGACAACTGCTTGAGAGGCTGCACGCCGGCATCGAATTCGAGGCCGTAGATGCGTGAACGACCGGGGATTCGCACCGATAGCGTATCCGCCGAACCGTCTCCGTTCAGATCGCCGCTGGTGGGCAGCACACGGCCGTTTTGCAGCGTCGCGCCCGCGACGATCGCGGTTGCCGGCTGCTTCTGGTTCTTCCAGGAGATGTAGTAGCCCGAGAGATTGATGAACGCGCGTCTTTCCCAGAACTGCTGCTTCACGCCGATCTCGAACTGATCGATCCGCTCGGACTCCAGGGTCAGCGGCACATCGACGCCGAGGAGGCCGTTCAGCTGTTTGCGGATCTCGTCTTTGTTGGTGGTGCCAACCGGATTGGCCGGGAACGCGGCGATCTGATTGATCACGTTCTCATAGGCAATGTTGGCAAGGCCGGGCAGGGCACCACGCGACCAGCTACCGTAGATATTCGTTTCCTTCGTGGGCTTGTAGGACAGGATCGCACGCGGCAGCCAATCCTTGAACACGCGGAACACCGGCGAGAACTGGTTGGCGGCGGTCTGCTGGAACGCCTTCAGGTGATCGACCTGATATCGGCTTTCGAGATCCAGCGTGAGTGTGGAGAAAATGTCGAAACTCGCGGCCGCGAACACGCCTTGCACAAAACTGCGGTCGCGGTCCGAGTTCTGCCACACGTTGGTGTTGGCAAGGCCCGTGATCGCCGACAACGTCTTGATGGCGGAGCCGGTGGAGCCGTCGAGATTCTGCGCGAAATGGTTGGCGCCTGCGAGCCAACGGAAGCGCTGGTCTTGCGGGCTTGTCACGCGAACTTCGGCCGAGAGATCCGACGTTTGGAACGGCGTGAAGGTGTAGACGCGCGTACCGGTGCCCGGCAGGACGCCGACTTGCTGATCGGCATCGGTCAACTGCGCGTAGTGCATCTCGCCGTAAGCAAGGTTGCCGGCAAGAGCGTAGCCTTCGGCGAAATCGTACGTCCACTGCATCGAGATGCGTTTCTGCCGCCGTTCCGAACCGAAGTGATCGAGCGCGGGGAGTTTGTTGTAGAACTTGACGTCGTTCATGATTCCGTTGGCGTTGCTCAGGAAGTCCTTCAACGCCGCTCCTCGGCCGATCGCGGCAAGCTGTGCCGGTGCAAGCAGCGTGTCTTGGGAATAGCCATCGGCCGTGACTGTGCGGGTGCCGCCGCTGAGCAACTTCACGGTATCGCCCACTTCGGGGATCGCGCCGCAATACCAATTGATCGTGCCTTGGCGGCAATTGGCGAAGTCGGTCTGGGTGCGAAGGGCATAGTTGGCGTTGCCGAAGTCCGCATCCGACTGGATGTGGCCGCGGAGCTTGATGGTCAAAGCGTCAGTCGGCGTGAAGTTGAAGGTCGTGGTGATCGACTGCGTCGTCTGGCGCCCGACGTCGCCGCCGTCGCTCGACTTGTACATCGCACCGTCCTGATAAGCGGTGGCGATGACGCGCGCAGCGAGTTTGTCCTTTACCAGCGGGCCTTCGAGACTGGCGGAGGCTTTAAAGGTATCGCGGGTCTCCATCTTGCCCGAGAAGCTGCCCTTGTATTCGTTGCCCGGCGTTTTGGTGACGAAGTTGATCGCGCCGCCAAAGGTGTTGCGGCCGAAGTAGGTGTTCTGCGGGCCTTTCAGCACTTCCACCCGTTCGACGTCGTCGGTCGTGATCGACTGCGCGCCGCCGACGATGAAGATGCCGTCGAGGAACACCGCGCCCACCTGCGAGTTCGGCTGCGGCGCGTTGGTCGACATACCGCGGAAACGGACCTGCGGCAGGAAGCGGACGTTGGTGTTGAAGGTCGTGTTCTCGTAGGACAGGCCGGGCGTGAACTTCGTGATGTCACGCAGATCGTTGACGTTCAGGCTGTAGAGTTTGTCCGCGGAGAAGGCGCTGATGGCGATCGGCACTTCCTGGAGGGTCTCCTCGCGCTTACGCGCCGTGACCACCAGTTCCTCGATGTTCTGCGCCTCGGCAATTGTCGGAACTGCAACCATGCACAAGGACGTCAGCAGCCGAAATCTGAAATTGCGATAACCCATTGTCCCCTCAATCGATTTCCGCCCGCAGCGTTGCGAGCTCCCGCGCTCACTTTTCGGGCAAAAGCACTCTGGGTCGAGCCGGACGGTGGCTTAGCGCGCATTGCGTGCTAATTTCCCCGGATAAGGGGAAGAGCATGGCCGACCAGAGATTTGCCGACTTCGTTGAGGTGCCTGGGGTAGTGCGGGGGCGCCGTCCGAAGCGGGTGCGGGCGGCGAACGAGGGCGTGTTTCATTCAGCCCTGCATCCACGTCCTCTTGCCCTGAGCACCGTGCGCGAGCGGAAAACCTATGTGCAATCCTTCGGTCGCGGGCTGCAGCTCCTGGCCGGCCTCAACCTGTACAACGGCGCTTCGGCAAACGAGCTGGCCGGCCTGACCGGGATCAATCGTGGCGTGGTGTATCGTCTGCTCGAAACCATGCGCATGCTGGGATACGTCGAACGCGACGCACAGACCGGCGGGTATTGGCTGCAGGGGACGGTCGCCGGCTTGTCCGGGGGCTTCCATTGCGAGGAATGGATCGACGCCGAAGCCCGCGCGAGCATCGAGACGCTGGGCCGTCAGCTGCTGTGGCCACTGTCGCTCTCGGTTCCCTATGGGGCCTCGATGGTCCTGCGGTGTTGTACCGATCAGTTGAGCCCGTTCACGTTCCGCAAGATGCCCATCGGATTGCGCATGTCTATGGCCGGCACCGCGTCGGGACGCATCTTCTTGGCTTGGCTTCCGCCGGCCCAGCGTGAGCAATTGGTCGAGACGATCGCCACGGCGCCGGTGTTCGATGACGATGCCATCGCGCGCGATCCCGAAGTATTCCACGACATGCTCGACGCGGCGCGCAAGCGCGGGTACGAAATTCAGGAATTGCCGGGGATCACCTCCATCGCCGTGCCGCTGGGGCGCGGCTCCGAGGCGGTCGGTGCGTTGTGCCTGCGTTACTATTCGGGCGCGCTAAGACCCACGGACGCATTGAAGCGCTATCTGCCGACGCTGCAGCAAACAGCGATCGAGATCACGAAGGCGCGTTAAGTGTACAGTGCGTCCAACGCATCGCGATATTCGCGGATCACGGCGTGACGGCGCACCTTGAGTGTCGGCGTCATTTGGCCGTTCTCGACCGTGAAGGCCTGCGGCGCGAGGATGAACTTGCGCACCTTTTCGGTCAGGCCGAGCCCTTCGTTTGCATTGTCGACTTGCTTGGCGATCACGGCCTTGAACGCGGCGTCGCGGACAAGCGCGCCAATATCCGGCGGCGCATTGTTCGCCTCCGCCCAAGTCTTGGTGAACTCCGCGTCTGGTACGATCACGGCGGTGATGTAAGGCTTGCGGTCGCCGTAGACCAGGCACTGTGCAATGCCGCTCTGCAGTTCCAGAATGCCCTGCACCCGCTGCGGTGAGACGTTGTCGCCGCCGGAGTTGACGATGATGTCCTTCTTGCGGTCGGTGATCTCGATATAGCCCTCATCGTCGAGGTGGCCGATGTCGCCGGTCTTAAGCCAGCCGTTGTCGTCCAGAACGGCGATGGTGCCGTCCGGATCGTTCCAATAGCCTTTCATCACCAGTTCGCCGCGCACGCAGATTTCGCCGTCTTCGGCGATCTTTACGGCCACGCCTTTGAGCGGCAGGCCGACGGTCTTCAGCTTCACCTTGCGCGGCGGGTTCGCACTGATCACCGGGGCGGCTTCGGTTTGGCCGTAGCCCTGCAGCAAGGGCACGCCGAGTGCGATGAAGAACAGGCCGACATCGTAGTTGAGCGGCGCGCCGCCGGAGATCATGGCTTTGAGACGCCCGCCGAAACGGTCGCGAATTTTGCCGCGCACAAGTTTGTCGACCACCACGTCGGTCGCTTTGTCCCAAATGGTCATGGCGTCCGGCGTCTCGTAGCGCTTCTTGCCGAGTTCGAGCGCCAGGTTGAACATCTTCTGGCGCAGCTTGGGCTGGCGCACGATCCCCGAAAGGATGCGTTGGCGCATGGACTCATACAGTCGCGGTACCGCCGTCATGATGGTCGGACGCGCTTCCAGCAGGTTGGTGGTCAGCGTCTCGACCCGTTCCGCGTAATAGATCTGCGCGCCGCAGGCGATTGGGAAGAATTGCCCGCCGGTATGCTCGTAAGCATGGGAGAGCGGCAGGAACGAGAGGAACACCTCGTCCTCGATGTTCAAGGTCGCGAGCAGTTCTTTCGCGCCCTCGCAGTTGCACAGGATGTTGCCGTGGCTCAGCATCACGCCGCGCGGCAGGCCGCCGGTGCCTGAGGTGTAGATGATGCAGCACACATCCGTGCGCGCCAGCTTGTCGACATCCTCCGGCACGCCGACGTTATCGGATGAGGCCATAAGGCTTGCCCACGACCGTACCGGTACCTCGCTGGTGATGACCTTCTCCGGTTCGTCCATCACGAACACGGTCAGCTTGTGGTTTGCCTCGGACGCGGCGGCGATCACCGGCTTCGCCAGTTGCGGCGTTGAAACGATGGCCGTCCGCGCGCCGGAGTTGTTGATGATGTGCAAGTGATTGACGTCGGTATTCGTCGTGTAAGCGGGGACCGTGATGGCGCCGATGCTCATGACCGCGATATCGGCAATCAGCCACTCGGGGCGGTTCTCCGCCACCAGCAACACCCGGTCGCCGGCTTGCACCCCTGCAGCCTTCAACCCACGCGCGGCCGCGGCCACGCTGTCGGCAATCTTGCGCCAGCTAAGCGGGTGATAGGTGTCATGGCTCTTGCGCCACAGGAACGGCTTGTCGCCATGACGCGCAGCCTGGGCGAAGAACATCGCCGGCAAGCTTTTGACCGCGCCAATCTCGATTGCGTTCGACGAATGGGCCACGCCAACGTCCCTCCCCAAACAGGGAGAATTCAACGGTTCGGCGGGGCTGTCCAGCCCGGACGTTTCACGTTGGCGGCATTCGGGAAAGTCACCTATATCAACCGCCGGAGGATTCAATGACCCAACACCGCTCTTGGCCGGCTTCGCTTGGCCCCATCCCCCGCAAGGACGAGCCGTCCGGCGGTGCAACCGCGCTGGGCGATCTTCCGGAGTGGAACCTCGCCGACCTTTACACTGCGCCCGATGGGGCGGACCTGGCGGCGGATTGGAAGGCGGTTGAAGCAGCGATCGCCGAATTCGAGAGCCTGCGCGGAAGAGTGGCGGACCTCGACGGCGCTGTGTTCGGTGCGGCGATCAAGAATTACGAGTGGATCAGCGAGGTCACCGGCAAAATCGGCAGCTACGCCCAACTTCTTCAGGCGGGCGACGTCAGCGATCCCGTGCGCGGGCGCTTCTATCAGGACACCATCGAGCGCCTGACGGACCTCGGCGCGAAACTTCTGTTCTTCACCCTCGAGATCAATCGTCTCGATAACGACACGCTTGACGAGAAAATGAAACACCCCCAGGCCGCGGCCTATGCGCCGTGGATCAGGGACTTGCGCGTGTTCCGGGCCCATGAACTCAGCGACGACCTTGAACGCCTGTTCCTGGAGAAGTCGACTACCGGGCGCACGGCGTGGGTGCGGCTCTACGATGAGACGCTGGCAGGCTTACGGTGCACTGTCGGCTCTGACTCCCTGACGCTCACGGAAGCCCTCAATCGGCTGTCAGATCCGCAGCCCGAGCGGCGCAAGGCGGCAGGTCTGTCGATCGCCGCGACCCTCAACGACAAGACACCGCTGTTCACGCTGATCACCAACACCCTCGCCAAGGACAAGGCGATTGAAGACCAATGGCGCAGCTTTGCGCGCCCGGTCTCATCGCGCAATCTCGGCAACCTTGTCGAAGACGACGTGGTGGACGCGCTCACCTCCGCCGTGAAGAGCATGTATGGCGAGACCGCGCATCGCTACTACGCCATGAAAGCGAAATGGCTCGGCGTCGAGAAGCTCGAATTCTGGGACCGCAACGCGCCGCTGCCGAAAGCGGAACATCGTCAAATTCCCTGGGCGGAAGCCCAGACCATTGTCACGGGCGCGTATCGTGGTTTTTCCCCGGCGCTGGCGGATATCGTCGACAAATTTTTCGCGCAAAAGTGGATCGATGCACCCGCACGTCCCGGCAAGGCGTCCGGCGCGTTCTCCCACTCGACGGTGCCGTCGGCGCACCCGTACATTTTGCTGAACTACCTCGGCAGCCCGCGCGATGTGGCGACCTTGGCGCACGAACTGGGGCACGGCATCCATCAAGTGCTGGCCGCGCCGCAGGGGCAGTTGATTTCCTCCACACCGCTCACGCTGGCCGAAACCGCCTCGGTATTCGGCGAGATGCTGACATTCCAGGCCATCCTGGCGGCGGAAAAGCGCCCCGCGGAAAAGCGCGCGCTGCTCGCTGGCAAAGTGGAGGACATGCTCAACACCGTCGTGCGCCAGATCGCGTTCCACGAATTCGAGCGGCAGGTGCACGACGCGCGCAAGAACGGTGAATTGTCGGCGGACCAGTTGGCCGAGATCTGGATGTCGGTGGCGCGCGAAAGCCTCGGGCCCGCGTTCCACTATCGCGACGAGTACCGCATCTTCTGGTCCTACATCAGCCATTTCCTGCATTCGCCGTTCTACGTCTACGCCTATGCCTTCGGGGACTGCCTGGTGAATGCGCTCTACAACGTCTACGCCACCAATGCGGTGCCGGACTTCGAGACGCGCTACCAGGAGATGCTCGCCGCCGGCGGTCGCTTGCGCCACAAGGACTTGCTGGCGCCCTTCGGCCTCGATGCGACCGATCCCGGCTTCTGGCGCCGCGGCATGAAGACGCTCTCGGGCTTCATCGATCAGCTAGAGCGCGTGGCATAAGCGATGGCCGACGAGAACACCTTTGGTGGCCGCATCGGTCGCTATGCCCGAGTTGGCGCCGGCATCGGCGGTTTCGCCGCGCGGGTGACGGCGGAGCGCGCGCTCGGTATCAAGGGCGACAGCGCACGTAACGCGGAAGCCCTGAAACTTGCGCTGGGTTCGCTCAAGGGCCCGTTGATGAAGGTGGCGCAGATTCTCGCCACCATCCCCGATGCGCTGCCCAAGGAATACGCCCGCGAACTCGCCCAGTTGCAGTCCAACGCACCGCGCATGGGCTGGCCGTTCGTCAATCGCCGCATGACCGCGGAGCTGGGCGAGGGGTGGAAAAGCAAGTTCGCCAGCTTCGAACGTGAAGCATCCTATGCCGCGTCCCTGGGCCAGGTGCATCGCGCCACGGCTCATGACGGCACGGCGCTGGCCTGCAAGCTGCAATACCCGGCGATGGACTCCGCCGTGGAAGCGGATCTCGGTCAGCTGAAACTGATCTTCGCCGCCTATCGCCGCATGGACCCATCGATCGATCCGACGGAAATCCATGCGGAAATCACCGCCCGCCTGCGGGAAGAACTCGACTATGCCAATGAGGCCAAGAACCTCGCGCTCTATCGCCTGATGCTGAAGGACGAGGCCGCCGTCCATGTCCCGGACGTGATCGCGGATCTTTCCACCAAACGGTTGTTGACGATGACTTGGCTCGATGGCCGGCCGCTGCCCGATGTCGCGGCCGAAGCGGACCAGGAGATGCGCGACAAGATCGCGGTGAACATGTTCCGCGCCTGGTACACGCCGCTGTATCGCTATGGCGTCATTCACGGCGATCCGCACCTGGGCAACTACACGGTGCGGGCGGACGGCACCATCAATCTGCTCGACTTCGGTTCGATCCGCGTCTTCCCTGCGCCGTTCATCCACGGCGTGATCGATCTCTATCGCGCACTCCAGAAAGGCGACCGCGATCTCGCCGTCTCGGCTTACGAAATCTGGGGCTTCAAGAATCTCTCCAACGAGATGATCGACGCCCTCAACATCTGGGCGAGTTTCATCTATGCGCCCCTGATGGAGGATCGCCCGCGCCTGATGGAGGAGACCAACTCCACCGAATACGGCCGCGACACCGCCGCCAAGGTTCACGGCGAATTGCGCCGCCTCGGCGGGGTCAAGCCCCCCCGGGAATTCGCATTGATGGACCGGGCCGCGATTGGCCTCGGCTCGGTGTTCATGCGCTTGAAGGCACAGGTGAATTGGTATCGCCTGTTCCACGACACCATTGCCGACTTCGACCCTATCAAGATGTCGAAGATCCAGACCGTGGCTCTCAAGAAAGTGAAGCTAGACCAACTCGTGACCGAGACGCGGGCGTCGGGCTCGCAGCCCTAGGCAACCCCGCGCGGGCTTGCTCCACTTGGCCCTTCAAGAGGGCCCGAGACAAAGGAGATAGCCCGCCATGATTTCACGCCGCGACAGCTTTGCCATGACCAGCCTGATGGCCATGGGCCTTGGCGGTGCCGCCGAGGCCGCCACCGCGCCGGCGCTCAATCTGGAAGACCCGAAGGAACGCGCCAAGGCGCGGGCGAAGGTTGTCGGCTCCTGCGTGGAAGAGACGGTCTACACCTTCTATCGCCTTCATCTGTACGGCTACATGAACGACGGCAATCTCGTGCCGTTCTCCACCATGAACAACCTGAACATCACTAAGTGGAAGCCGCTGCCCAATGGCAATTACGCCGGCACGGTCCATGAGAGTGGCGCCTACTGCAAGTTCGACACCGACGAGCCGCTGGAAGTGTGGGAGAACCCAATCACCGGCGAGAAACGCGAGATCTGGCAGTTCCTGGGCGGCCCGATCAAGACGGAACTCGGTCCCGACGGTTCGATCACCGACGAGACCGCCACTGTGAAGCCCAAGCCCATGCGCATGGAAAGCTTCGGCGGCGTGGTCTTCGTTCCTGCAATGTCGGCGTTCTCCTTCCCCAACCCGATGAAGGCGGACAAGTGGCCGAAGGAATCCGCGGGTCCCACGTTCTACTGGGACTCGCACTCCCACCACATGGCGCGGCTGGTGGACGTAGCCAACCCCAACATCAACCGCGCACCGTCGTTTGCGAGCTTCCAGAATCTGGTTAGCTTCCATCCCTGGCTCGGGCTGGGCGGAAAGCCGGGCCGCAGCTACGGCAAAGCCTACGGCGCGAAACTCAACAGCCTGGACGACATGCCCAAGGCCGCGCGCATCAGCCTTGAGAAGAAGACACCGGAGATTTTCGATCTCAGCCTGGATATTTGGAAGAAGCCTATCATCGACTTCGCCGAATACATGAAGCAGCGCAAGCCGACGTAGGAATTCATTCTTAATGTCACCCTCGGGTCAAGCCCGAGGACGACGTGCTTAATTCGCCACCGGCGCCTGCGCCTGTTCCTGCCCCAGGCTGAACGCATCGCACGCTGCGGCCTCGACACGGCAATCGGCCACCAGGTTCATCACACCGACGCCGAGGCTATTGCCGACCATGATCTGCACAGGCAGCAGGCGGTCGTCGGCCGAGAACAAGATCTTGCCGTCGCCTTCGTGCACCTTGTCCTGCAGTTTCTCGTCGAAGCCGAACACCGGCTCGACCTTGCCCTTCACGGCGATCAGCATGCGCGACTTGTCGTTCACGGTCATCTCGCGCGGTGCCTCGGTCTTGCCGACGATGTTATAGCGGCGCTTGCCGTCATAGATCGGTACGGAGAAGGACGTGGGTGTGTCGCTGCCACGTATGATCTCCCGCGCGGCGATGAAGGCCGCCACCGGATCGAGCACGTTCGTTCGCAGGGCGTCCGGCACGGGCTTCACTTTTTCGCTGCGCCTATTCCACGGCATGTCTTCTTCTTTTTTCGCTTCGCCGGTGGCGCGGTTCACGACCTTTTGCTGCGGTGTCGCAAGCGCGGTCGCGGGGTCGTAGGAAATGTCGAGCGTGGAGGCAAGGTCATCGGTCACGATGTCGCGCCGGAAAGATCGCGGCGTCGCTGCCAGCGTCGTGGGGCGTAGTTCGCCTTCGCCATGCAAGTCGGCGGTGAATGTTTTGAACATCGACATCAGCCCGCGCGACTTCAGTTGGATGTCGCTGCGGTAATGGCTCGGTGTCGCGTCGAGGGTAATCATCACATCGGCGACCGAGAGGCCGCCGAATTGAAGGACGTAGATCAGCCGCTCGGATTGCGGCGCGGGCGCCGCCGTCGCTGGAGCGATCAGAATGCAAAGCCCAGCCAGAGAACTGGTCACTGCAGCGAGAAACGGACGAATAGGTGGCTTCATCGGTCCTCCAGTAGGCTTCTAGCCTAGCCTGTGCCGCCGCCGCCGCCCTAGCAAAAATAGGTGGCATTGCGGCTGCAGCAGGCCCAGGGTTGCATCACAAATCCTTGGCTTGCTTGGGCAAATTTGGTTCTATGGCAACCGGCGATAGATTTTCGCAATACCACGCGCTAGGACAACGCTCGGTTGATCGCTTCGGTTCCGAAGCGGAGTCTTAAGCGTCGGAAGGGAGGCTCATGCAGATCGCGGTCCTGAAGGAGCGCCGGCCCGGCGAATCACGCGTTGCGGCGACGCCCGACACGGCGAAGAAGTTGTTGGCGCTTGGCTGCCAGATCGTGGTGGAAAGCGGCGCGGGCGCTGCTGCCAGTATTTCCGATGCGGATTACACGGCTGCGGGTGCCACCATCGCGCCCGATGCCACCGCCGCCTGCGCGAGCGCCGACGTGGTGTTCAAGATCGCAAAGCCGCTGGACGAGGAGATTGGGTATCTCAAGAAGGGGTCGATCCTCATCGCCCATCTCGCGGCCCTTTCCTCGAAGGACACCGCCCAGGCTTTGGCGCGCCAGGGCGTCACCGCCTTCGCGATGGAGCTCATGCCGCGCATTAGCCGCGCGCAAGCCATGGATATTCTGTCCTCCCAGTCGAACCTGTCCGGCTACAAGGCGGTGATCGATGCCGCCGCCACCTTCGGCCGCGCCATGCCGATGATGATGACCGCCGCCGGTACGATTGCGCCGGCCCGGGTGCTGGTGTTTGGCGCCGGCGTTGCGGGCCTGCAGGCCATCGCCACCGCCAAGCGCATGGGCGCGGTGGTTTACGCGACCGACGTGCGCTACGCCGCGAAGGAGCAGGTGGAATCCCTCGGTGGCAAGTTCATCGTCGTCGATGAGGAGAAGATGAAGGCCGCTGAGACCTCAGGCGGCTACGCCAAGGAGATGGACGAGGAGTTCAAGCGCAAGCAGGCCGAAGCCGTGCGCGCCGAAGTGCTGAAGTCCGACATCGTTATCACGACCGCGCTCATTCCCGGCCGCCCCGCGCCGAAGCTGGTCACCGCCGACATGGTGGCAAACATGAAGGCAGGCTCGGTGATCGTCGATCTCGCTGCCGAAGCCGGCGGCAACGTTGAAGGCACCCAGTTGGATCAGGTCGTCACCACCGCGAACGGCGTGACCATCATGGGGCACGCCAACCTGCCGTCACGTCTGGCGCGGGATTCGAGCATGCTGTTCTCGAAGAATATCCTGAACTTCGTGACCCTCATGATCGAGAAGGGCACCGGCGCCCTCAAGATCAACTGGGACGACGATCTGGTGAAGGGCACGCTCGTCACCAAGGACGGCGAAGTGGTTCTGCCGGCGCTGAAGGGCTAGGAGAAAACATCATGGATCAAGTCGCAACGATGGCCCACGGCGGCGGCAACGATTTCTACTACCTGCTCACGGTGTTCGTGCTCGCGGTGTTCGTCGGATTCTATGTGGTGTGGAGCGTCACGCCTGCGCTGCACTCGCCCTTGATGGCCGTGACGAATGCCGTCTCCAGCGTGATCATTGTCGGCGCTATCCTGGCCGCGGGGCCCGAAGGCTTCGGCCCGGCGGCGATCCTCGGCTTCTGCGCGGTCGTGCTGGCGTCGGTGAACATCTTCGGTGGGTTCATCGTGACCCAGCGAATGTTGTCGATGTTTAAAAAGAAGCAGAAGTAGGGGGCCGCATCATGCTCGTCGGCCTCACGCTTCTCGCCTACATCATCGCGGGCGTCTTTTTCATCCTGACGCTGCGGGGCCTGTCCAATCCGGAGACGTCGCGGCGCGGCAATATCCTCGGCATGACCGGCATGGTCATCGCCATTGTCACCACGCTGTTTTCGCCTGTGGTGCAGACGTTCGGACTGATCATCGCCGGCATCGCCGTCGGCGGCGTCATTGGCGCGGTGATCGCGCGTAAGATCCAGATGACGGCGCTGCCGCAGTTGGTGGCGGCGTTCCACAGCCTCGTTGGCTTGGCCGCGGTATTCGTCGCCATGGCGGCGTTCTTCGCGCCGGAGGCCTACAACATCGGCGTGCCCGGCGCGATCCACACCAACAGCCTGGTGGAAATGAGCATCGGCCTGGCGATCGGCGCAATCACCTTCTCAGGCTCGGTTATCGCCTTCTCCAAGCTGCAAGGCCTTATGAGCGGCAACCCGCTGGTGTTTGCGGGCCAGCATCCGCTCAATGCGCTGATCGGGCTGGGCATCGTCGCGATGATCATCCTGTTCTGCATCACGCAGGATGCGAACTACTTCTACGCGGTCGCGGGCTTGAGCTTCCTGATCGGCTTCCTGCTGATCCTGCCGATCGGCGGCGCGGACATGCCCGTGGTCGTGTCCATGCTCAACAGCTATTCCGGCTGGGCGGCGGCGGGCATCGGCTTCACGCTGCAGAACAGCTTGTTGATCATCGTCGGCGCGCTGGTCGGCTCCTCGGGTGCGATCCTGTCCTACATCATGTGCAAGGGCATGAACCGCTCGATCGTCAACGTCATCCTCGGTGGCTTCGGTGGTGACGCGGCCGCGGCGGCCGGCGGCGGCGCGAAGAAAGAAGCCCGGCCCCACAAGTCCGGCTCCGCCGACGATGCGGCCTTCATCATGAAAAACGCCTCCAAAGTCATCATCGTGCCGGGCTACGGCATGGCGGTGGCGCAAGCCCAGCATGCCTTGCGCGAGATGGCCGACAAGCTGAAGGCACAGGGCGTCACCGTGAAATACGCCATCCACCCGGTTGCCGGCCGCATGCCCGGCCATATGAACGTGCTGCTGGCCGAAGCCAACGTGCCCTACGACGAAGTGTTCGAATTGGATGAGATCAACCACGAATTCTCCACCGCCGACGCCGTGTACGTGATCGGCGCGAACGATGTCACCAACCCGGTCGCCAAGACCGATCCGCAAAGCCCGATCTACGGCATGCCGATCCTCGATGTGGAGAAGGCCAAGACCGTCTTGTTCGTGAAGCGCTCGATGGCGGCCGGCTACGCCGGCGTGGATAACGAGTTGTTCTACCGCGACAACACCATGATGCTGTTCGGCGACGCCAAGAAAATGACCGAAGAGATCGTCGGCGGGCTGTAACCGATCCTGCGCGGTTCTATACGAAAAGGGCGGCGCTCGCGGGCGCCGCCCTTTTGTTTGTCGCCCTGACGGCTACGGCTTCAAGCTCGCGAAATACGCCGCGAGGTCGATGATCTCTTTGTCCTTCAGCTCGACCACGGTCTGCGCCATGAGTGCGCTCCAGGTGCCGTGGCGGAAGCCTTCGCGCATGTTCCACAGTTGGCGGCCGGTGTAGGTCGGCGAGCGGCCGGCGAGCGTCGGGACGGGACCGAGACCCTTGTAGTCAGGTCCATGGCAGGTTGCGCACGGCGCGCCGCCGTTGACGCCCTTTTTCGCGAGCTTCTCGCCGCGCTTGACCGCACCCTTGGGCACATAGGCGATGAAGCCGGTCTGGAAGTCGCGGATGTCGGTCAGGTCGGGCTTCTCAGGCACTTCGATGATGCGGTCGCCCAGTTTCTCGGTTTCAGTACCGTCCAGCGGCACATACATCGCCATGATCTTGGTCTTCGGCACCTTGTCGGTCTCGACCACCTTGATCCACGGCTTGTACTTGAGGTTCGAGAAGTATTCGGTCGCGGTCTGGAGGTCTTCCAGGCTTACGGCCTCGGCGGCTTCATGCATGCGCACCACCGGTTCCATCTTCGGCTGCGAGACCTTGCGCTTGCCTTCCTTCATGTCCAGCACCTGCTGGATCATGTAGCCCTGGTCGAGGCCAGCGAGGCTGGAGTTCTCCGGGCGCCCCTGGCCGGTCGGCAGGTGACAGTAGCCGCAGGCCCAAAGCTTGGGTGCCTTACCCTTGGCGACCACGTCGGGCATCGGCGGATGGCTCTCCGGGTGCCAGTCCGGCACGCTGAAGATATTGCGCAGCTGGGTGCGCGTGAAACTCTTGTCGCTGTTGGGCACCTTGAGCTGTTCGCCGGTCTCCGGCGGTGGCGCGACGTAGGCCTGGCCGACCGGGAACGCCCACAGCGGCGGATCTGCGGCGAGGGCAGGGGCGGCCGAAACCGAGGTCGATAGCAGCAGGGCGAGAAGGATGCGCTTCATGGGGTCCCCCAAAACGAAACAGGCGGCATCCGAAGATGCCGCCTGCTTTATATCACTCCGGAAGGTCCGGCAGATCATAACTTCTGCCGTGCCCGGAAGCCGATCAGAACCTAGAACTTGTAGCGTGCCCGGGCGCCGAACCGGCGCTTATCCGGCAGGCCCAGGTAGAAGGCGTTGTTCTGGACCGCGGTGGGGACGTTGATCTGTTCCACGTCGCGCTGGCCGACCGTGTAGTAGTAGGCATTGAAGGCGTTCAGCACGAAGCCTTCGACGGTCAAGTTGCCGCGGTTGATACCGACGCGGAAGTCGAACGTATGGCGCTGCGGCGTCCAGGCGAGGTTGGTCTCGTCCGCAAACATCTTGTCGGCGTAGATGTACTGGCCGTTGATGTACCAGTTCGCATCGCCGCCGAGCATGTTGCCGAGCTCGTTGGAGTATTCGAGGAACAAGGTCGCTGTCTTCTGGGGCACGCCCGGGAACTTGTTGCCGACCACGTTCGGGCTGCCGGTGATGTTCAGGAGACACGCCGCGCAATAGTACTGCTTTATCTCCGTTCCGGTGATGGCGAGGGTCGCATTCGTCTTTAGGTGGTCGGTCAGGTTGGCGCTGACGTTCAACTCCAAGCCTTTCAGGCGCGACTCACCCAGGTTGGTGCTCACGGTCAGGATGGTGGTCTGTGTGACGTCGTTCGGGTTCGGGCCGATGACGCGGTTGGTGATGACCTGATCCTTCCAGAAGCCGTAGTAAACGTCGGCGTCGAAGGCGACGCGACCGTCGAACAGGTTGCCTTTCAAACCCAGCTCGAGCATGTCGATGCGTTCACCCTTCACGATCTTGCCGGCGCCGGTCTGCGCCACGATCGAGTTCACGACTACTTGCGGGACGGTGAACAGGCTGGTGTTGAAGGACTGCGGGTTGATGCCGCGCGCCCATGACGCATAGACATTCACGTCCGGGTTCAGTTTGTACTGCAGGCTCGCCCGCGGCATGAAGCTCTTGATGTCGGACTCGATGACGGTCGCGCCCGCGAGCGATTTCACAGTCTGCCTTTCACCCTGGTAGCGCGCCTCGAACGAGGCCGTGAGGTCCGGGATGATGTCGTAGGCCAAACTGCCGAAGGTGCCCCAGTTGCGCAGCACCGTGTAGGACGTGCCGGTGAAGTTGGCCGCTCCCGTCAGCTGGATGCCGGGCAGCGGCGTCACGCGCGGATAGTTGCGGTAATAGCTGGCGCCGGCCATCCACCGCAGGCGCTGGCTGCCCGACGAACTCAGGCGGGCTTCCTGGTACATGTCCTCGGTTTCCGAAATCGTCACGCGCAAGAGCGCCGGTTGTGGCGGCACAGTCGCGTTGTTGGTCGGGTTCGGATTCACCGTCAGCAACGTCTCGGCGGCCGAGTTCGTGGTCGTCTGACCATGCGAGTAGTTGTAGCTGCCGAGGTAGCTGACGGTTGCGCCTTCCAGGAACCCGCCATGCAGCGTGTAATCCGCACGCAGGTTGGTGTGGTAATTGTGCCCGATGTCGCCAGGCCCTTTGCCGATCAGCTCCGAGTTGAAGGGGTTCGCGATGTTGCCCGAGTTATTGTAAAGATAGTTGAAGATCGCCGGCGTGATCGGGAAGTTCGCGCCGATGCGATTCTCCGGGAAGCGCGGCAACTCGCCGCAGATGTAGTTGCGCGCGCCCGCGGGGGCTGCGCCGGCGTTGCAGTTGAAGTCACCGCGCGACAGGGTGAACTTGGCGTAGGACGGGTAACCGTCGTGAAGGTAACGGGCCAAGCCGACCCAGGTGATCTTCAGGTCGTCGGTCGGGTGAAAGTCGAGCACGATGTTGGCGACCTTCGTGCGCTGGTCGGTCAGGTTCTCTCCGTTCCACGCGCTCTTGTACTGGCCGTCCTGCTCGAAGAAGCGTCCCGACAGGCGCACGCCCAACTTGCCCGGTACGATCGGACCTTCGACGCTGCCCTTCAGGTCATGTTGCGAATAGCTGCCGATGACGCCTTCCACGGAGCCGCCCCAGGTTTCGGACGGTGCCTTCGTGACCAGGTTGATCGCGCCGGCGAAGGTCGAGCGGCCGAAGTAGGCGCTCTGCGGGCCCTTGAGCACTTCCACGCGCGCGAGGTCCGAGATGTCGCCCGCGCCGCCGGCGCTGGCCGGCGCGCCGTTGATGAACACGCCGGTGCCGCTGCGCGCGACGCCGCGCACAAGCAGGGTCTGGTTGGTGCGGTTGATGCGCTGCGTGCCGTACTGGGTGAGCGTCAGGCTCGGCGTCAGGTTCGCGATGTCTTTGAGTTCGGTGATGTTGCGGGTCACGATGTCCGCGGACGACACGGCGGTAATGGCCTGCGGCACCTCCGAGAGTTTTTCCTCGCGGCGCCGGGCCGTCACGGTGATCTCTTCGACCGCGGCGATATTCTGCTGCGCCCAACTGCTGGCGTCGCTGCAGCCCAGCATGAGCGCGGCGAGGCTCGCGCGCGACAGAATGCGTCGACGCAACGTGGTAGATGTATTCGACATCGTTTGTCCCCCTTTGGAAGGCAGTCAGGCGTTATGGCGAAGCCATATCATCAAGCATGGTATGCTTGGGAATGCCGTCGTCATTGAACTGCAAGATTCCGCCGGGGCGTAACCTTTTTACCGCACTGCCCGCACGACGGGTCGGGTCGTATGCAGGGCACGCATTGCATTCATACGAATGCTTATCGCGATTTACAGCATCATAGAACCGGTGCGACTGCCTATTGAGCCGGCCTGACCTTCCCGCTCGCCTTGCCGCCGGTATCTCGCACGGCCCACTCGAACGTATCGGCGGGCTTACCGCCTAAATACGGGACCATGTAGAGGATCGACATCGCTTCGAGCGAGCGCGCGTTCTTGATGCCGCCGACGTCCACAGGGTGGAAGCCCATGGCGGTCACAAGATCACGGATCCGTGTTTTCGCAGCTTCGTCGTTGCTCGCCAGGAAGACAGCGACCGGCCCTTCGCTCGTCACCTTCGGATTGGCGATGACGAAAAACCCAACTGTGTTGAAGGCTTTGACCACCTTGGCGTTGGGCAGCCAGCCCTGAATGATCTCGCCGGCCGACGTCGGCACCGCCATCTCCATGCCGCTTTGAGTGAAGTTGAGAGCGTTGGTGGCATCGATCACGATCTTGCCCGACAGATCGCCCAGCGCCTTGATGGACTCTTCCGCGCCGGTCCACGGCACCGCCAACACAATGATCTGCGCTGCGGCGGCTGCGCCCTTTGGCGTGTCGGCTTTCGCGCCTTTGGTCTTGGACAGGAGTTCCTGCACCGCTGGCTTCGCCGCGTCGCGCGAACCGTAGATGATCGGATGGCCGAGGGCGGCGAGGGTGCCGCCGAACGCGCCGCCCATGCGGCCGGTGCCGATCACGGCAATGGTTTCCTTCATCGGCTTTTTCTCCTGAGCCTGAGCCGGCGCGAGCATTGCGAAGATCGCAAGCGCACTCAGAATGAGATGACGCATCTTAAGCCTCCTAAGGTTGCGCGGACAATGCGACCGCGCGCGCGAGCTTGCCGCGCTGCGCAGCCACCAGTGTAATGCAGGCTTCGCTTTGCTCCAGGGCGCTGGCGTAGGTGCGGCGCGCGCCGGGAATATCCTTCAGACGGTATTGGAAGAAGCGGCGGAAGTCGTCGCGTTCCTTGGGTGTGCAGAACTGCGCGCCGACGCCGGCCATGTCTGCCCGGTTCCACACCGGCAGCCGTGCGGCGATGGCGTCGAAGTTCTCCTTGTACCAATCCCACGCCGCAGCGCGGGTTTCGCGCTGGCCCAGGCCGCCGAACACCACAGCCGGCACTTCATTGATGCGCAGCATGGGGTCGAACGCGAGCGCGCGCACTTCCGCCGCCACCGCCGGGTCGGTTGCGCGGGTCAGTGCTGTGAGCAGGCGCCACCGCGTCGTGCCGTTGCGTTCGCCGCGCAGCAATTCGGAGATCTTCCGCGCGACAGCGGCACCGTTGTCCTGCACCGCAACGGTGAGCGCGGCGGCCACCAGGTCCGGATCGAGCGCTTCGGGATGGATGCGCCCGTCGCGATTCATGCCGAGATAGGTCATGGCCCGCGCAGCCAGCGCCGCCCGCAACGCCGGATCATGTCCCGACACCGCGGCGGCGGAAATCGCTGTGGGCCGCAGCAAGCTGGCTTGCACCGGGAAGCGCCGGTCCAGGTCAGATGTGGCGTCGATCCCTAAGTGATGGGCCCATGGTCCGTAGATATCCCGCAGCAGCGCCTCGACCGCGGGCCGCGTGCCTTCGTCGGCCAGCACGTTGCGGATCCACTGCAGGCGGCCGACCGCCTCCGCCGCCACATCCCACGCCACCGGCATCGCGTCGGCGCGGCGCGGCGCTGCGAGCAACGCGCGCACGCGCGTGAGATAGTCCGCGGTTTCCATGTCGCCGCTGGTGAAGGCCGCATCCAGGCTGCCGACGGCGGCCAGCACTTCGGTCTCCGTCAGTTGATCCCGCGCGGCGATCAGGCCCTTCCACCCGGCGTCATCCAAGGTGAAGCGCCAATACCCAGCGCCATTGGCATTGGGAAGAAACCACGTCGGACATTGCGGCCCAAGGCGCACGGATGCAGTGCGGTCCGTCATCAGCTTGCACGTCTGGGTGCGCGTCTGCCCGTCGCCCTTGGCGATGCACAGGGGGACCTGCCATGTCTGATCCTCTCGCGGCCGGTCCAGCACCGTCCACCAGCGCTGGTTCGTATCCGTCAATCGGGGCTGACTGAGATATCGGCTCTGGCGCACATCGACCGTGGCTTCCTTGCGGCAGGCCAGTGCCGTGCGCAGGATCGGCACGCCCGGCTGATTCAGGAACGATTTGAACGCCGCGATGCCGTCGGACTTGCCGCTGGCATCCGCCAGCGCGCGCACGAAATCCTCTGCGGTCGCCGAGCCCCAGGCATGGCGCTGCAAGTACAGCCGCACGCCTTTCTGGAAAACGTCGGCGCCGTAGTACTGCTCGAACATCCCGAGCACGCCGCCGCCTTTCTGGTACGTGATCGAATCAAAGGCATTGGCGATGTCGTCGCTGGCGTTCACCGGCTCGGCGATCCGCCGCGCCGACCGCCAACTGTCGTCGTTCATGGCGCCCAAGGCATCGGACACGGTCAGGCGTCCGTACTCGCCTTTGGGCTCGACCGTGGCGGCGATGCGGGTCTCCATCCAGGTGGCGAAAGACTCATTCAGCCAGATGTCGTTCCACCACGCAGGCGTGACCAGATCGCCGAACCATTGATGCGCCATCTCATGCGCATGGGTGATCGTATAGCCGCGCCGCTGGGCGAGGGACGGGGGCTGTTCGAATAGCACGATGGACTCGCGATAGACGATCGCGCCCGCGTTCTCCATCGCGCCGGCGGAGAAGTCGATCGCCGCGATCAGGTCGAGCTTCTCGTAGGGGTAGGGGGTGCCGAAGTAATCCTCCAGCGCCAGCAGCAAAGGTGCGGTGTTCGCCAGCGCATACCGCATCTGCTGGCCTTTGCCCTTCGCCGTGATCCCGCGCAACGGGATCTCGCGATTGCGCAGCGCGGTGCGCGCAATCGGCTCCCACGTCACGACGTCCAGCGGTCCCACCGCGACGGCGACGAGATATGTCGGCAAGGGCTTCGTCGTTGCGAACTGCACCCGCTTCATGCCGCCGGGCCGCTTTTCCTCGCGCAAGGTCGGCGCATTCGAAACTGCCGTATGGCCCTCACGCACCGTCAGCGCGATGTCGAAGGGCGTTTTGAATCGCGGCTCGTCGAAACTGGGGAACGCCCGGCGCGCATCGATCGGCTCCATCTGGCTGAAGATGTAGCTCTCGCCGCCCTCGTCGGCGCGATACAGCCCCTGGAGCTGACGGTTGAACGGCGCGGAATACTGGATCGTCAGTTTCGCCGGCCCGATGGGCAAGGCACGGGCGAACGTCACCTTGGCGACGCCGCCGCTGTTGGCGATCTCTTCCCAGGTGGCCGCGGCGGTCCCGTCCACGTTGGTGATCGTCGCCCGCTCAACCGCGAGCCCCTGGCCATGCATCCACAGGACATTGGTCGGCTTGGCGACCGTGAGCTCGATCACCACCGCGCCGGAGAAGCGCTCCTGGTCGGGCACGACCGTCAAGTCGAGGGCATAGTGGTTCGGCGTCACGCCGTCCGGCAGGCGTCCGCGGGGGACGTCGTCGGCCGAGGCGGTCCGCGCGAGCAAAAGAAGGGCGAGCAACAGTGCGGGCACGGTGAATTTCCCCGTTCGGCGGCCGCGGATTCAAACAGGCGCGGCTGGCTATTGCAAATCCAAAGCCGCCTCAGCTACATGGCGGCCCACACGCTCCCAAATCGGCGCGCCCACGGAGGGGCGGCTCTCCGGATGGCCCACATTTTCCTCTCGGATGGCCGGCGCCTGCGCCTGCGGCTTTTTCCCAAGCCGAAGGGCAAACCGCCTAAGCGTGCCCCGGCCAAGCCCGAGCCCGCATCCCTGTTCGCCCGGCCCGACGACGACGAGGTCGTGGTCGCGGCGGCGGAAACCATGGCGGCCCGCGTCATGGGGCTGGTGATGCTCAACCGCGGCAACGCCGCGATCCTCGAGCGCTTCAACGAACTCGGCATTCGCGATTGGTGGCTCACGTCCGGCTGCATCGCCCAGACCGTGTGGAACCTGCGCAGCGGCCGGCCGGCGGAAGAAGGCATCCGCGACTACGACGTGGTGTATTTCTCCGAAGATGAGACCGAGGAGGCGGAGGATCAGGTCATCCGCGATTCCGCCAAGATGTTCGCAGATCTGCCGGCACCGCTCGAAGTGCGCAACCAGGCGCGGGTGCATCTTTGGTACCCGGAGAAATACGGCGTCAACGTCTCGCGCCTTGAGAATGCGAGCGAGGGCATCCTGCGGTTTCCCTCGACCACCACAGCAGTGGGCGTGCGGCGTACCGGCGAAGACTACCTGGATGTGTTCGCGCCGTTCGGACTGACGAACATCTGGGACATGGTGGTGAAACCCAACCGCGCCCTGCCGATCTCCAACATCTACGCCGAGAAGTCGGCGCGCTGGCAAAAGCAATGGCCGCAACTCGTAGTGCGGCCATGGGTGATCGAGCAAGAGGATTGAATCGCATCGAGCACCGACGGTGCAGCTCTCACAGGCCGTCATCCCGGACGGAGCGCGTCAGCGCGGAGATCCGGGATCCACGGTTCAAGGCGCACGAGCGGCGCGAACCGTGGTGACGGGTGCACGTTGATGAGTGGACCCCGGCCTTCGCCGGGGTGACAGTCAGTGAGTAGGGCGGCTACGTGCCTTACCTAAGTCAGCGCCAGACCCATGCGCACCGCGGTGAAGCGGAAGCCGGGGATGTGTTCGGTGCGGCGGCCTTCCTGCACCCAGCCGCGGGAGCGGTAGAACGCGACGGCATTCTCGTTCGCCGCCAGCACTTCCAGCATCGCCTTGCGCTTGCCGGCCTGCCTAAGCGAGCAGATTGCGAGGTCGTACAGGGCGGAGCCGACGCCGCAGCCCTGAAAGCCCGGCAGCACATAGAGCATCCAGATCACGCCGTCCGGGTTCATGCCGACCACGCCGACGACTTCCTGGGCGTCGCCTTTGGTGGCTTCCGCCACCCAAATGTTCCGCCAGTTGTCGGCGGCGAACCGGCTCATGGTGTCGCTGTGCTGGAGGCGCTGGACGGTGTCGGGGGGCAGGAGGTTGGCGTTGCTGGCCAACCAGGACTCCCGCACCACATGGGCGACCTGGTCCGAGTCCCCGGCGGTAGCCTGCCGAATGGCGATCGTTGTCATACCTTCAACCTCTCCCCGAGCACGAATCTCTGGAGGATAGGGAGGTCGGGTTGCCGGACCGTTAATCGCAACACGCGAAGCGTTCGAAAACAAAAAGCGGAGCGATTGTCTCGCTCCGCTTCGGGACGGTTGAGCGTCCTATGGCGAATGCTAGAAGCCTTCGCGCTCCAGCCGCTTGCGCTCCAACTTACGGGCCCGGCGCACCGCTTCGGCCTTTTCACGGGCCTTGCGCTCAGAGGGCTTCTCGTAGGACTTACGGAGTTTCATTTCGCGGAAGATGCCTTCGCGTTGCATCTTCTTCTTCAGGGCTTTCAGCGCCTGATCCACATTGTTGT
>CANJPQ010000018.1 GCA_947476275.1 Fidelibacterota bacterium | reverse complement strand
TCCTGCGCCTGGCGCTTGGTGCCGACGAACAGGACGCGGCCGCCGCCGGCGGTGACGTCGTGGATCGCCTGCATCGCGCGCTGAAGCAGAGGCACGCTCTGCTGCAGGTCGATGATGTGAACGCCGTCACGCACGCCGAACAAGAACGGCTTCATGCGCGGGTTCCAGCGACGGGTGTTGTGGCCGAAATGGCAACCAGCTTCGATCAGCTGGCGCATAGAAAATGATGGCAGCGCCATGTGTTCCTCTTATTTTCCGGTTATGCCTCCGCGAGCGAGTGACCTGGGAAAACCGTTTCCCGGGCACCGGATGGACCTTCAGGAACTCCCTAAACGCCCGAGCCCGCGTGTGGAATGGGCGGGTAAATAGGCGCTTCGGCGCCAAAAGGCAAGGAATTGGGCCGGCCCGCGTCGCCGGCGGGCAATAGGTTAACACGACTCGGCTTTTCGGCCCAAAGCCCGACCCGGCGCCGCACGCGTTTACGCGCGAATTACGCGGAAAGATTTCGGCCGAAAAGCCGCTGTGTCGGGCCATTGCGCGCGCTTAAAAGAACAAAACATGAACATTAAGGCCGCTTCGCCCGCCCGTCAATCTTCGCGGTCTGTGCAGTTTAGATTTGGGCCGTGAGCTTGCTCAGCTCCGCCGCATCGGCGGCCGTGAGCTGCCAGGCAGCGCTGACCGCATTCTCCCGCACCTGGTCCGCCTGCGTCGCGCCGGCGATAACCGTGGCGATCTGGGGATGGGCCGCGAGCCCGGCGATGGCGAGGTCGAGCAGCGTGTGGCCGCGCGCCTTCGCGAAAGCCTCCAACTTCTCGATCTTGTCGTAGGTCGCAGCGTCGATCGGTTTGTTCGCCAGCCGCGTGCCCGCCGGCGCCGGCTGGTTGCGGCGGTACTTGCCCGTGAGCAAACCGCTCGCCAGCGGGTAATACGGAATGAAGCCGATGTTCAGTTTCGCGCACAGCGGCAGCACGTCCTTCTCGGCCTCGTTCTCCAACAGGCTGTACTGGTTTTGCACGGAGATGAACCCCGGCACGCCAGCACTCTTCGCCGCCTTGTCGGCTTCTTCGATCATTGCGACGGTGTAGTTGGATGCGCCGTAGTGGCGGATCTTGCCTTCCTTCTTCAGTTCCGCGAGCACCTGCAGCGTCTCGACAATCGGCGTTGCCGGATCCGGAGCGTGCATCTGAAAGAGATCGATGTAGTCGGTCTGCAGGCGGCGGAGGCTTCCTTCGACAGCGTCCCGGACGACCGCGCGCTTTCCCGCCGGCCCACGCGCAGCGCCACCCCACTTGGTGGCGAACACCACTTGCTTGCGGCGATCCTTCAGAACCTCGCCGAGATAGGTTTCAGAGCCGCCGTTCGCGTAGGCCTCGGCAGTGTCGTAGAAGGTCACGCCGGCGTCGAATGCGGCGTTGATGACCGCGCGGCTGCCTTCCAGGTCGAGGACACGCCGGCCCGCGAACGTCCCTCCCGCTGCCAGCGTCCCGCCCGGCGGCGCGCCGAAACTGTTGCCGCCGATGCCGAGGACCGAGACCTTGAGGTCTGAATTGCCGAGCGTCTTGGTGCGCAGCGTGCCCTTCCCCTGCGCAAACGCTTTCGCAGCGGACAGCAGGACCGGAAACAGCGGCGCGAGCGCCACGAGACGGCGGCGGGTGATCACGTGGCGGACCTCATGCAATGCACAATGGCGGCCATCGTACTCAGCCGCGCGCAACCGCGCAGTCACATTTTCGCCAAGACGGTTACTCGGCCGCCGCCTGGGCGCTTTGCGAACCTGACCGCAAGGGCACCGGATCGATCACCCAGCCCTTGTGCTCGCGCCGCGCCGGGCTCGGGATCGCCACCGCGGCGCCGCCCTGCAACGCCTTCATCTTGCGCCCATCGATGCGCCAGCCGTTGGCTTCCCAAGCTTTGAGGAATTCCCGGTAGCGCGCGACGGTCTGATCCGAATAGACGAAGTTCTCGTGCACGTTCGTCTCCGGCGTAATGGCCGGTTCGAGCGCTTCGAGCACATGGCCGTCCTGGGTCGCGACGTAGGCATTGCGCTCCATCATGCGCGCGTCGTGCATCGGCTCCAGCATGAAGTTGCGCGTATTGACCAGGAACAGCTTCGTGTGGGTCTCGTCCACCGGCGTTTCAAACAGGTACTGGTGGAGCTTCATCGTCGGCGACGGATGGATGTGGGTCCACACTTGGTTCGGCCCATGGTGTCCGGTGGCGGAATTCACGAACCCGGCCGTGTCGCGACCCGAGACGGCGCGCATCTTCTCATCGGCCAGGGCTTTCCCGTACGACGTCCGCGACAGGCCGACGCCCCACGGGCTCTCCACCAGATCCATCTCGGTGATCATCGCCGCATCGGGATTGTCGTCGGTGGCGATGTGCGTGTCGTGGACGAAGGCGTTGTGCGCCGGATCGATGCCGTTCTCGACCGAGCGCTTGTAGTCGATGTTCCACTCGAAGGTCTGGACGGTCGCGCGCCAACCTTCGGTGCCGTACTCGGCAATGTCCATCAACGGCGGACGTTCTGCCGCCGGCAGGTCGCCGAGGAACGCAAAGATCAGGCCGTACTTTTCCTGCACCGGATAGCTATCGATCCGCGACCGCGGCGGGATCTTCGCATCTTTGCCGAGGGAGGGAATCTTCACGCACTCCCCTGCCCCATTGAATTGCCAGCCGTGATAGGGACACGCGATCGTGTCGGATTGACACTTGCCGCCTGCGAGCGAGCCGCCGCGATGGGAGCACACATTCGAGAGGCAGTGCGCGACGCCCTTGCTGTCGCGGAACACGACAAAGGGCAGCCCGAGCATCTTGACCTTGAGCGGCTTGTCGGTGAGTTCATCCGCCCGCGCCGCGGGGTACCAGAAATTGATGTACATGTCGGCCTCCGAAGCTGGAGACGGAAGTCTCTGACGAAATCGGTTTGATGGCCAGGGGCTAGAGGGAATCCACAACCGTCATACGGTTAAGCCGCGCGCGCGCGTTTGGCAAACCACTGCCGACCGGGGTCGGTGTAGAGCAGGTACACCGCGATACCCTGGAAAATCAGGTCCGGGGCATTCGTCAGGTATTCCGACGGGTCAGACTGCGCGACGTAGAGCGCTTGCACCACGAAGCTCAGCATCAGGCTTGCGCGCGCCCACCGCTGGCCGGCGCCAATTCGGAAGACCAGCAGGACCATGGTGATGCCGACAACCACATAGATCGCGCCGACGACAGACCGCAGTTGTTCGGGGCCAATCGTGGCATAGGCCTGCAGCTGCGTGAGCAGATCCTGGCTGGCGGCATCCGGTTTGAAGACTTGATAGATCCCGTACCCGCACAGCCACGCAATCCACGCCCACAACGTCCATTCGGCCCAAAGCACGGTCTTGGGTTTGGTGGTGGCGTTATCGGTGATCATCGGTCATTCGCCCAGCCAAACCACTGCCGTCCACACTATGACGACCATCGCCGCAAACAAGAAACCTCTGGATCCTCGGCCCTGCGGGCCAAGGATGACGAAAAAGAGGGCAATTACAAAGTCTCAAAAAGATCGCGCCAAAGCGGATTGGTCGTCTCAATAGCATGCAGCTTCTTCTTTCGAGGCCAGTGTTTGATTGCCTTCTCGCGTGCGATGGCGGCGAGCGAATCGTCGTACGGCTCGAAATAGACCAGACTGTGAACGCCATATCTCTTGGTGAAGCCGTCGACAGCGTCCGTTCTGTGTTGGTGGACACGCTGGATCAGGTTGCTAGTGACGCCGACGTAAAGGGTTCCGTTTTGCTTACTTGCGAGAATGTAGACGTAGAACGACTTGGGCATACGAAAATGCCGTCATGCTTGCGATCCGCAGGATCGCGAGCATCCAGAGGTTTTTGATTGGCCGCAAGAAACAAAAACTCTGGATCCTCGGCCCTGCCGGCCGAAGGCCGGCTGCTATTGGAATGCGCGCCTTCGCGCGCGGGCCAAGGATGACGAAAAGGTCAAAATTCGCGGATATCCGCGATACCGGGGATGTTTTTCAGCCCCGCGAGAGTCTTCGGCTGGATTGCGAATTTGCCGGGCAAGGCGACGTCGATCCAGTGGCCGTTCTCGCGGGTGGTGACAACGATACGATTGTTGCCGCGACCGTCGGCTTCCAACAGCTTGCTGAGTTCCGCCACCGGCAGATCGTTCGTGACGGTGATGCGCAGATTGCTCAGGCGCCGCGCGATGGCCTTCTCCAAGGCGTCGACCTTTGAGGCCAGCAGGCGAATCTTGTCGTCCTCAAGCTGGGCATCGACGGTGAGCAGAAGCGGCGCGCCGGATTCCAGCAGCTCCTTCGAGGCGGCGAGCACTTCGGAGAACATCATCACTTCGAAGCCGCCGGTGTCGTCGGACAGGGCCACGAAGGCATACTTGTTGCCGCGCTTGCCGTAGCGTTCGCGCTTGGACACCACCGTTCCGGCCATTTTGATCGGCCGGGTCGCATCTTCCGGGCGCATGTGTTCCAGGTCGCGCGCTTTCTTCACGTCCAGCGCCTCAAGCGTGCCGGAGAACGCATCGAGCGGGTGCGAGGAGAGATAGAATCCGATCGCCTCGAACTCCCCTTGCAGCTTTTCCATGGGCCGCCATTCCGGCATGGACGGCAGGTTGAGCGGACGCGCCGCCTCCTCGCCGCCAAACAGGCTGCTCTGGTTGCTTTGCCGCTCGCTCGATTTGTGTTGGGCATGACGCAGCACAATCTCAATACCGGCGAACAACTGCTGGCGGTTCGGGTGCAGGCTGTCGAGGGCGCCCGCTTTCACAAGGTTCTCCAACAGCCGCTTGTTGATGACGCCGCCGTCGAGGCGATTGGCGAAATCGACCAGGTTCTTGAACGGCCCGTTCTTCTGCCGCTCCTTCACCAGCTGGTCCATCGCGCCGGCGCCGACATTGCGGATCGCGGCCAAGGCATACCGGATTGCACCGTTCTCGACCGAGAACTCCACGTCGGAGGCATTCACGTCCGGCGGCAGGATCTTGATGTTCATGCGCGCCAGCTCGGAGCGGAAGCCGCCGAGCTTGTCGGTGTTGTGCATGTCGAGCGTCATGGACGCCGCCATGAACTCGACCGGCATGTTCGCCTTCATATAGGCGGTCTGGTAGGCCACCAGAGCATAGGCCGCGGCGTGGCTCTTGTTGAAGCCGTAGCCGGCGAACTTGTCGATGGTGTCGAAGATCTCGTTGGCCTTCTCGCGGGGAATCCCGCGCGCGCCTGCGCCTTTGATGAACGTCTCGCGCTGGGCGTCCATCTCCGCCTTGATCTTCTTGCCCATCGCGCGGCGCAGCAGATCGGCGCCGCCGAGGCTGTAGCCGGCCAGGACCTGGGCGGCCTGCATCACCTGCTCCTGATAGACCATGACCCCGTAGGTCTCTTTCAAGACCGGCTCCAGGTCCGGGTGCAGGTATTCGATCGTCTCGGTGCCCTGTTTGCGGTTGATGAACATCGGGATGTTGTCCATCGGGCCCGGGCGGAACAGGGCCACTACCGCGATCAGGTCCTCGAACACGTCGGGCTTCAGGCGGCGCAACACGTCGCGCATGCCCGAACTTTCAAACTGGAACACCCCGTAAGCGTCGGCGCGGCTGAGCATGTCGAAGACCTTGCGGTCGTCGAACGGCAGCGTGGAGATATCGAGATCGATGCCGCGCAGCTTTAGGAGCTTCACGGCCTTGTCGAGGACCGTGAGCGTCTTCAGGCCGAGGAAGTCGAACTTCACCAGGCCCGCCGGCTCCACCCACTTCATGTTGAATTGGGTGACGGGCATGTCCGAGCCCGGGTCGCGATAGAGCGGCACAAGTTCGTCGAGTGGCCGGTCGCCGATTACCACGCCCGCGGCGTGTGTCGAGGCGTGGGCGTAGAGACCTTCCAGCTTCAACGAGAGATCGAGCAGATGGCGCACGCTGTCGTCGGCATCGCGCAGGGCCTGCAGCTCCGGCTCGGCGATGATGGCGTCCTTCAGCGTGACCGGTGCGGCCGGATTCATCGGCACGAGCTTGCAGATCTTGTCGACGTATCCGAGCGGCATCTCCAGCACGCGGCCGACGCCGCGCAACACCGCGCGCGCCTGCAGCTTTCCGAAGGTGATGATCTGCGCGACCCGGTCGCGGCCGTATTCGTTCTGGACGTAGGTGATCACCTCGCCGCGGCGGTCCTGGCAGAAATCGATGTCGAAGTCGGGCATCGACACGCGTTCCGGATTCAGGAAGCGTTCGAACAGCAGGCCGAAGCGCAGAGGGTCGAGGTCGGTGATCGTCAGCGCCCAGGCAACCACGGAGCCCGCACCCGAACCGCGGCCCGGACCGACCGGAATGCCGTGATCCTTAGCCCATTGGATGAAGTCCGCCACGATCATGAAGTAGCCGGCGAATCCCATCTTCACGATCATCGCGAGTTCGTACTCGAGCCGCTCGCGATAGGGCTTGGTCGCATGCTCGTCGAGCGTCATCTTCGCCAAGCGCGCGGTGAGCCCGTCCGTCGCCAACTGGCGCAGGGCTTCTTCCTCGGTGCGGTTACCTGTTTTCGGCGAGCGCGGTAGGATCGGCTTGCGCTCGTCCACCTTGAAGGCGCAGCGCTGGGCGACGACCAGGGTGTTCTGCACCGCCTCCGGGATGTCGGCGAACAGCTCGACCATCTCTTCCGCGCTCTTGAAGCGATGTTCCGGCGTCAGGCGGCGGCGATCCGGCAGCGAGACGAAAGACTTTTCGGCGATGCAGATGAGGGCATCGTGCGCTTCGAACATGCCAGCGTCGGCGAAGAACGCCTCGTTGGTGGCGACGAGCGGCACGTCGTGGGCATAGGCGAGCTCGATCATCGCTGGCTCGATGCGGTTCTCGACCGCGAGCCCGTGGCGCATCAGCTCCACATAGAGGCGGCCGGGGTAGATTCGTTTCAGGCGCGCGAGCGTCTCTTCCGCTTTCGAACGCTGACTGTCGAGCAGATGGCGGCCCATGGTGCCGGCAGGGCCGGCGGTGAGCGCGATGAGACCTTCATTCCACGTCGCAAGATCGTCCCAGCTGATTTGCGGCGTTTCTCCGGAGTCCGTTTGCAGGAATGCCTTACTGGTGAGTTTCAGCAGGTTCTGGTAGCCGGCGGCGTTTTGCACCAGGACCACGATCGCGTCCGGCTCCGGCAGACGCCCGCCGCCGTGGCCGGTGGGCTGATCCTCCCGGCGCACCGAAAGCTGGCAGCCGACGATGGGCTGCACGCCCGCCTTGGCGCAGACCGACGAGAACTCAAGGGCGCCGAACAGATTGCGCGTATCGGTGAGCGCAACCGCGGGCATCTGCCCGGCGACGCACAGGTCCACCAGCTTGGGGATCTTGATCGCGCCTTCGGACATCGAGTAGGCCGAATGGACGCGCAGATGGACGAAGGGGGCGTAAGCGCTCATGGCGCACGAAACCACATCACCCGGCCCGCTGTCAGCAGGCCGAGACTGTAATCTCCGGCTTATCCACAGCTTTTAGGTTGGAACCATCTTCCGATAGAGGTGCCAGGTTGCATGGCCGAGCACCGGGACCACAACCGCCAGCCCCACCAGCAAGGGGATCGCGCCCAGCAGCAGGGTGATGCCGACGAACAGGCCCCAGGCGGCCATGGGGATCGGGTTCGTCGTCACTGCCCGGACCGACGTCTCCACCGCCGTGGCGAGGCCGCAGTTCTTGTCCAGCAGCAGCGGGAACGAAATGACGCCGAAGGCGAGCGCCGCCACGGCAAATGCGAATCCGAGCGCATTGCCGATGACGATCATCGCCCAGCCCTGTTTGGTCGTGAGCACCTGCAAGGTAAAGTTGGACATGGTTGAGGACCACGCATCGCCCAGCGTCATGACAAAAACGGTGTTCGCAGCCGCCACCCATCCCAGGAACAACACGATGTTGAAGAGGCCGAGTAACGCGACGTCCTTGAAGGCGGGATGCTCAAAGAAATTGAAGGCATGCCCCCAGGACATATCGAGCCCCTTCTCGCGATGGCGGCTCATTTCTTCCATCGCCAGACCGATGAACGGACCCACCAGCACGAGGCCGGACATGATCGGAAACACGAGCGGCATGAGCCGATCGTTGTTGATCACCAGGAATACGAACAGGGTCGCCACGGGATAGATAACGGCGAGAAAGAACAAGTGCGTCGGCTTCTCGCGGAAGTCGGCGATGCCTTCTTCCACCGCGTGCACGAGATCCACCAGCCGGATCTTGTTCACGGGAATGGCGACGGTCGATCCAACGATTGCTTGATATGCCATGGTCACACCTTCCTCAGATTTGCGCCGAGCCGAAGAGCCCGGCTGAAGCAACGAAAGGCAGCGATAACAAGTGGCAGCGTCCGGCCTCTCGGCCGGATGAAAATTCTACGCCTCTGGGTAGGCCATCACAACGCCCCCGCAGTCACCCTCGGGCATGGTTTGGGGCAAAGCCCGGGGGTCCAGGGCCACTCTATTGGGGGAGGGCGTGGGCCTGGGTCCGCGAGGGGGGAGCCGCGGACGACGTTCCGCAACGCGTGTGGTACGGGCATACACCCCTGGTCCGATGTTCGCGGTCGCAGCATTGTCATTGGCGAGACTAAAGGACGCGCAGACGGCCCCCTTCGCGCGATGCGCTTCGGCGTTGTAGACGTACTCGACGATCTCATCGTGTGTCGCGACGTGTGAAGTCGGCACCACATCGCGCGTCACACCACGCTGCGGCCGGCGATCGGAGTGTTCGGTGTCGGACCGCATGGAACAAAGCTCCGCGCAGGCACGATTGTCGTGGGTATTTTCCCCAAGCGCTCGGGCGCGGGAGATCAGACCGTGACGAGCAGGCCGTGTTCCATGCGGACGGTGCGATCCATCCGAGCCGCGAGCGCGGGGTTATGGGTCGCGATCAAGGCGGCGAGGCCGACATTCTTGGCGAGCGCGATCAACTGGCCGAAGACGTCTTCGGCCGTCTCCGGATCGAGATTGCCGGTGGGCTCGTCGGCCAGCAGCACCGAGGGCCGATTGGCAAGCGCACGCGCGATGGCGACGCGTTGCTGTTCCCCGCCGGAGAGTTGGCCGGGGCGATTGTCGGCACGGTCGGCGAGTTTCATGGCGGCGAGGAGTTCACGACCGCGGACTTCGGCGTCGCGGCGGGCGACGCCAGCGATCATCTGCGGCACGACAATATTCTCCAGGGCGGAGAATTCCGGCAGCAGGTGGTGATACTGGTAGACGAAGCCAAGGCGCGTACGGCGCAGCGTGGTGCGTTCGTCGTCGCCGAGGGCGCGGCAATCCTCGCCGGCGATCAGCACCCTGCCCGCGTCCGGCGCTTCGAGCAGGCCGGCGATGTGAAGCAGCGTCGACTTGCCAGCGCCGGAAGGCCCGACCAGCGCCACGACCTCGCCGCGCTTCACGGCGAGGTTGGCGCCCCTCAACACATGGAGATTGCCGTGGGCCTGCGGAAACGTCCGCACGATGTCTTGGAGAGCGAGCGCATCACTCATAGCGCAATGCCTCCACCGGATCCGTGCGCGCCGCGCGCCAGGACGGATAGATGGTCGCCGCGAGGGACAGCACGAAGGACATTGCCACCACAGTCAGGGTTTCGTGCCATTCCATCTTCGCCGGGATTTGCGTGAGGAAATAAATCTCCGCCGAGAACAACTCTGTGCCGGTCAGGTTCTCGATGAAACGGCGAATGCTCTCGATGTTGTCGCAGAACAGCACGCCAAGGCCGAAGCCCAGCAGCGTGCCGATGGTGCCGACGCTCGTGCCCGCCAGCAGGAAGATGCGCATGATCATGCCGCGTGTGGCGCCCATGGTGCGCAGGATGGCGATATCGCGGCCCTTGTCCTTCACCAGCATGATCAGGCCGGAGATGATGTTGAAGGCCGCGACGATGATGATCAGCGTCAGGATCAGGAACATCACGTTGCGCTCGACCTGGAGCGCATTGAAGAACGGCCCGTTGAGCTGCTCCCAGGACAGCACTTTCAAGCCCGGCTGCAGGGTCGCGATCTGGGTGGCGATGAAGCGCGCCTGCTCAGGATCGGCCACCTTCACCTCGATGTTGGTGACCATGTCCGGATACTTGAAATAGGTCTGGGCCAGGCCGAGGGGCATGAAGATGATGTTGGAATCGAAGTCGCTCATGCCCATGCTGAACACGCCGGCGACCGGATAGGACTTCATGCGCGGCACGGTGCCGAAGGCGGTGACGTTGCCGCGCGGCGAGATCAGGTTGAGATGCTTGCCGGTGTGGGCGTCGTAGCGCTCCGCCAGGCGCGTGCCGACCAGGATCCCCTCCTCCCGGCCATAGGCCTCGAGCGAGCCTTCGACGACGTGATCGGAGATCCAGGTGCGCGCTTTCAGGTCTTCCATCTTCATGCCGCGCACAAGTGCGCCGCCGGCGAAGCGTTCGCTCGACGCCATCACCGGCCCTTCGATCAAAGGCACAGCCTCGACCACGCCCGGGATCTTGCGGATGCGTGTCGCGAGGTCGTCATAGTCCACGATGGCGGTCTGGGCGGAGACGTCGATGTGGCCGTTCATGCCGAGGATGCGCGACATGATGTCGGCGCGGAAGCCGTTCATCACCGCCATGACGATGATGAGGGTCGCGACGCCGAGCGCGATGCCCAAGAACGAGAAGCCGACGATGACCGATACGAACCCCTCTTTGCGCCGCGCGCGCAAGTAGCGCAGCGCGACCATGCGTTCGAAGGGTCCGAAGGCCATGGCTATGCCATGACCTTGGCGAGGGCGGCGTCGGCGGAGAGTTCCTCCTTCCCCGCCGCGCCGCGGCGTTTGACTTCCACCACACCTTTGGCTGCACCTTTCGGGCCGATCACCAACTGCCAGGGCACGCCGATCAGGTCCATGTCCGCGAACTTTACGCCGGCGCGTTCGTCGCGATCGTCGTAGAGCACTTCGCGCTTGGCGGCCTTGAGCTTGGCGTAAAGATCGCCGCAGGCCGCGTCGCAAGCGGCATCGCCGACCTTGAGATTGATGATGCCAATCTGGAAGGGTGCGACTTCGTCCGGCCAGATGATGCCGTTCTCGTCGTGGCTCGCCTCGATGATCGCGCCGACCAGACGCGACACGCCGATGCCGTAGGAGCCCATCATCACGGTGACGGGATTGCCGTCCGGCCCGGTGACCTTGGCGCCCATGGGCTCGGCGTACTTGCCGCCGAAGTGGAAGATGTGGCCGACTTCGATGCCGCGCGCCTTCACCAGGTTCGCGCCGAGTTTTTCTTCCTGGGACAGATCGTGCTTCTCATCCGTGGCCGCATAGATGCTGGTCCAGGAATCAACGATGTGCTGCAGGTCGTCGTCGTAGTTCACATTCTGCGGCGCCGGCTTTTCCAAAAGCGCCTTGTCGCAGAACACAGCGCTTTCGCCGGTGTCGGCGAGCACGATGAACTCGTGGCTCATGTCGCCGCCGATCGGGCCGCTGTCAGCCTTCATGGGGATCGCCTTCAGGCCCATGCGCGCGAAGGTGCGCAGATAGGCGACGAACATCTGGTTATAGGCGTGCTTGGAGCGCGCGAAGTCGATGTCGAAGGAATAGGCATCCTTCATCAGGAATTCGCGCCCGCGCATGACGCCGAAGCGGGGCCGCACCTCGTCGCGGAACTTCCAGTGAATCTGGTAGAGGTTCTTCGGCAGATCGCGATAGCTCTTGATATTATTGCGGAAGATGTCCGTCACCACTTCCTCGTGGGTCGGGCCATAGAGCATGTCGCGGTCATGCCGATCCTTGATGCGCAGCATCTCAGGGCCGTAGTCGTCATAGCGACCGCTTTCTTTCCACAACTCGCCGGACTGGATGGTCGGCATGATGATCTCTTGCGCCCCGGCGGCGTTCTGCTCGTCGCGCACGATGGCGATGATGTTCTGCAGCACCTTGGTGCCCAGGGGCAGCCAGTTGTAAATGCCGGCGGCGTGCTGACGGACCATGCCGGCGCGCAGCATCAGGCGATGGGAGACGATCTGCGCCTCGGAGGGGTTCTCCTTGAGGGTGGGCAGGAAATAACGCGACAGGCGCATCGGGAATCCTTAACGAGGCGGACAAGCAGGGCCGGAATTGGTGCCCCTTCTTAGGGGATGGGCCGGTTTGGCGCAATTCCGCCAGTTATTTAGCGACCTCGGTCTGGCCCAAGACGTTGCGACAGGACGCCGCCAGGAGGGCTTCGTCGTCCCCCAGGAGGGGCTCGTCGTTCCAGAACACGCGGTTGCCCTTCAGGGTGACCTTCCCCAGCGGCACCTTGCCTTCGTAGGCCAGGGTCGGCCGGGCCCCCGACTTGGGGTCCAAGCCTGAGTCCCGCGCCCGTTTCCGGCCGAGGCGGTCGGCAAGATCGGCACCGACGTTGATGGTAATCTCGTCCGGAACGAGTTTGGCATAGCTGTTGCTCAGGTCCGCCGGGGCGACCTTCTTGCCATGCACATCGACGCCCGGCTTGTACTCCACATCCTTGGACGGAACATGTTCGACGATCTTGCGGCACGCCTGGGCGGTGACGACGATCTGCTCGATCGCGAACGCCGGCGTGGCCCACGCCCCAAGCAGGATCAAAACTGTCGCGTAACGCATCGTCAGGTCTCCGCGCTATCCACGTCCTAACCTAGCACAGTGGATGGCCTATTGCATGAACCAGCCGTGGCTCACGACCAGGGACTGGCCGGTCAAGGCATTGGATTCAAACGACGCGAAGAACAAGGCTGCCGCGGCCACGTCCTGAACCGTGGTGAACTCGCCGTCGACGGTTTCCTTCAGCATGACGTTCTTGACGACATCGGCCTCGGAGATTCCCAGCTCCTTTGCTTGCTCGGGAATCTGCTTCTCCACCAGAGGCGTGCGAACAAATCCGGGGCAAATGACATTCGCGCGCACCTTATGCGCAGCCCCCTCCTTCGCCACCACTTTCGCCAAGCCGATGAGTCCGTGCTTGGCCGTCACATAGGGCGCCTTCAATGGCGAGGCTTCCTTCGAATGGACCGATCCCATGTAGATGATGCTGCCGCCGTCGCCCTGCTTGTACATGTACCGCAGCGCGGCCCTGGTCGTCAGAAATGCGCCATCGAGATGGATCGCGAGCATCTGCTTCCATTTCGCGAAGGAAAAATCCTGCAACGGCGAAACAATCTGGATGCCGGCGTTGCTGACGAGGATGTCGACGCGGCCGAAGACCTCGATAACCTTCGCCATGCCGGCGTCGACCTGATCCTCCTGGGTCACGTCCATGGCGACGCCCAGCGCTTTGTCGGCGCCGCCGAGTTCGGCCGCGGTCGCTTGCGCGGCTTTTAAATCCAGGTCTGCGATGACGACCTTCGCGCCCTCGGCGGCGAAGGTGCGCGCGATTTCCTTGCCGATGCCACTGGCGGCACCCGTGACGACGGCAACTTTATTGGCGAGGCGCATGAGGCGTTCCTTTGGAAGCGTGAACTCAGCCGACGGGTTCGTTGGCCAGATCGAATGTGACGACGCCTTCCTCTCCGGACGGCGGGATCAGGATTTCAGGATGCGCAAGTGTGCGGACAGCATCCTCGTAGCCGCTTTTCCAGTGCTCCTGCATCGCCAGGCGGGAAAACTCGTAATCGCTGGCGTTGCCTTCGTAACTCCGCGCGCGATAGATCAGTTGCACGATATTGTAGACGGAGCGGTTCGCGTGCTTCGAGAGGTACGCAGCCGTAGGCCCCTTGCGCAGGTCAGGCGGCAACGCGTCGAGGAGGTCCGCCAGATTTCGGCACAGACGCTGGTATTCCTTGAAGCGATCGGTCTGCTCGCGCGTCCGGCTGGAATACAAAATCTCCTTTTGCCGACTGTACACATGCGGCAAATCCTGGGGCACGGACCCCCGCGCGCTCCACAGGTCGACCTGGAACGTGAGCGTGTTCTGCCGCGGCCCGGCATCGACAACCCATTGCAGCGGGGTATTGGAGACAAGCCCGCCATCCCAATATTTGCGGCCGTCGATTTCGACCGGAGCGAAGCCCGGCGGCAAGGCGCCGCTGGCCAGGATGTGATCGACACAGATCTTGGTGGTGGTCGAATCAAAGTAGGCGAAGTTGCCGGATTCCACATCCACGGCGCCGACGCTCAGCCGCAGAGCGCCGCTGTTGATCCGATCGAAATCCACCAGGCGTTCAAGCGTGCCGCGCAGCGGGGTGGTGTCGTAAAAGCTTGTCGCACCCGCGCTACCGGCAAGTTGCATCCACGGCGGCGGCATGCGGGGCGCGAAGAATCCTTTGGCCCCACCCAAGGCAGAGGATGCGGCGCTGGCTTCGCCGAAAAGCGTGCGCGCCACCTCGCCGCGCAGGAACAGACTTTGCAGATCTTCCATCCAGGGCCAGGCCGGACCGGACGTCACCCCTTCCCAAAACTCGCGCATGCGCGCGACACGGGTTTCCGGTGGATTGCCGGCGATCAAGGCTGCGTTGATCGCACCGATGGAAATCCCCGCCAGCCAGTCTGGCGCAAGGTTCGCCTCACTCAGGGCTTCGTAGACGCCGCATTGATAGGCGCCGAGGGCGCCGCCGCCCTGCAAGACAAGGGCGATGCATTCGAATGGCGGCCGGTTCGGCACCGCCTTCGTGATTTTCGTGTTCGCTTTCCGCGCCGCCATCAGGGCCTCGACGAGTACGAGTTGCCCTCCCGCGCGCACCCTAGGCGTATGGCACCGGCTTGTCGCGGGCGAAAATGTGACCGCGGCGTGTCAGAGCCGCAGATCAGGCCTGCTCGATCTCCACGAGCGTCCCGGCAAAATCTTTCGGATGCAGGAACAGCACCGGCTTGCCGTGGGCCCCGATCTTGGGCTCGCCGTCGCCGAGCACACGCTTGCCTTCGGCCTTCAACTTGTCGCGCGCGGCATAGATGTCGTCCACCTCGTAGCACACATGGTGCATGCCTCCGGACGGGTTCTTGTCCACGAAAGCCTGAATCGCGGAATTCTCACCCAAGGGCTGCAGCAATTCGATCTTGGTGTTAGGCAATTCGACAAAGACCACCGTGACGCCGTGCTCCGGCAAGGCCTGCGGAGCAGACACCTTTGCGCCCAGCGCGTCGCGGTATGTGGCCGCGGCGGCCTCCAAATCTTTGACGGCAATGGCAACGTGGTTGAGGCGTCCGATCATGGGTGTTCCCGCGCTATGTGGTACCACTGATGTAAGCTACCCACGCCAGATTGTCATCCTTGCGGGTGTAAGGCCGCGAGAATCCAGGGCTTTGTGGTCCCTGCCTCGAAAAAACAAAACCCCTGGGTCCTCGGCCCTTCGGGCCAAGGACGACGGCCTAATTTCGCTGCAGATCCGGGCAGGAAAGCTTTGACTCGCTGAGCTTGATGAGCGGAAGCGCATCATCGCAAGGCGCCTCCGGGATGTAGGCAAATCCTCCGCCGGCAGAAACATGCACACAGTTGGGGTGGGAATTGGCCGGTCCGTAGATCACCATATACTTCGCGTGATCTTCCGGCACACGCACACCTCGCAGCGCGCCCGTAAACCGATTGTGCCGATCCGCCAAGAGGCGCGCGTAGTCGACTTTCCCATTTACCAGGTACGCACGCTCATCAGCCGTCGTAACGGAGATTTGTGCCTGAGTGGCAGGTTCCATGAAGAAGCCGTTGATCGATAAGTACCGCTGCGCCACGCAGGCTGCTTGCATCACGTCCAGCGCGGGCGGAGGTACCGACTGACAACCGAACGTCCCTAGGGCCAGAAATCCGACGAGGGTTCGACGGATGCCCATGACGGCGGCCCTTTTAAACCCGCACCAGATGCACCTTCACCACCGGTTTCCGGGGTGAGAAGTTTTTGCGTACGGCGCTGCGGATGGCTTCTTCGACGGCGTCGTCGTCGGCGCGGGCGCGTTTTGGCAGGCGGGTGACGGCGCGCTCAAGCACCTCTGCCCAGCCATCTGCGTCGTCCGGGTCGACCACGCCAAGCACGGACACCTGCGGATCGCCGAGCACGACACCGGCGTCATCCAGCACCACGGTGGCGGTTGCCGCCCCCTCGTAGAACATGCGCTTGCGGTCGCGCAGGATCGGATCGCTGAAGGACAGCACCTTGCCGTCCTCGTAGGTCATGCGGCCGCTCCACACGTGCCCGACGACCTGGGCGCGGCCGTTGTCGAACTTCACGGCTGAGCCGTTCTCCACCAACACCTGTTGCGGCACCTGGCATTCGGCGGCCAAGGCCGCATGGGCGCGCATGTGCATCGTCTCGCCGTGGACCGGGATGGCGATGCGCGGACGCACTGTCTGGTACATGCGGCGCAGTTCGTCCCGGGCCGGGTGGCCGGAGACGTGGATGAAGTGATCACGCGCCGTGACCAGTTCCACGCCCAAGCCGGCGAGCAGGTTCTGGACCTTATGGATCGCCTTCTCGTTCCCCGGAATAACGCGACTGGAAAACACGCAGACGTCGCCCTCATCCAGGGTCACGTCGGGATGCTGGTTCATGGCGATGCGGAACAGCGCGGCACGCCCCTCACCCTGGCTGCCGGTCGAAATGTAGAGCACCTTGTTCCGCGGCAGGTAGGCCGCCTCGTCGGGCTTCATGAAATGAAGATCGGGCGAGAGATACCCGGTGCGTCGCGCGGTCTCGACAATGCGCCAGAGCGACGCACCGACCAGGGACACATGGCGATCGTTCGCGGCCGCGGCACGGGCGATGGAATCAAGCCGCGCGACGTTGGAGGCAAAACAGCCGACGATGATGCGCCCCGTGAAGCGCTTGAACAACTCCATCAAACTGTCGCGTACGTCGCGCTCGGACCCCGCCTCGCCTTCCGTAAAGACGTTCGTGGAATCGCCCACCAGCGCGAGGACGTTCTCGTGGCCCAGCGCTTCGAGCGCCTTGAAGTCGGTGGCCTCGCCGATCAACGGGTCGGGATCGAATTTCCAATCGCCCGTGTGGAAAATGGTGCCGTACTTGGTGCGGATCGCGAGCGCGTTCGGTTCGGGGATCGAGTGCGTGAGCGTGATGAAATCCGCGGCGAACGGGCCGAGTTCGACGTGGCCGCCGAGCGGGATCACGGTGACCGGCACCTCGTCCTCGAGGCCGGTTTCCTTGAGCTTGTGGCGCAGAAACTCCGCCGCGAAGGGCGTGGCATAGACCGGGCAGCGCAGCTGCGGCCACAGGTAGCAGACGGCACCGAGATGATCTTCGTGCGCATGGGTGAGGATCATGCCGACCAGCTTCTCACGCCGCTCGGCGATGAAGCTCGGGTCCGGGAAGACGGTGTCGATGCCGGGAATGGACTCGTCGCCGAAGGTGACGCCGCAATCCACGATCAGCCATTTGCCGTCGCAGCCATAGAGATTGAGGTTCATGCCGATCTCGCCGGACCCGCCCAACGGGATGAACCACAGGCCCTTGTCGAGGCCTGACGGCAGAGTGGTCGTAGGGGCCGGAAGGCGATTCATGAGGGCCTAAGGGTTGCGCTGATGGATCAGCAACAGCCCCCGCAGAGTGAGATCGGGATCGATATGTTCGATGACCGTGGTTGCCGTCGCGAACAGTGGCGCTAAACCGCCCGTGGCTACAACGGTCATCTTCTCATTGCGTTCCGCTTTGATGCGGCTCACCAGGCCTTCGATAAGGCCAATGTAGCCCCAGAACACGCCCGAATGCATCTGGGCGACCGTTGTCGTGCCCACCACGGGCGCCTGCCCTGGATTGCTGACCTGCAGCCGCGGCAGCAGCGCGGTTGCCATGTGCAGCGCTTCCATCGAGAGGTTGATGCCGGGCGCAATGCAGCCGCCGCGATAGTCGCCCTCGGCGTCGATCACGTCAAATGTGGTGGCCGTGCCGAAATCGAGGATGATCAGCGGCCCCTTATAGGTGCCGTGCGCCGCTACGGCGTTGACGATGCGGTCCGCACCGACTTCGCGCGGATTGTCGACTTTCGCCACTGAAGTCAGCTTCACATTGGGATCGCCGATGAAGCGCGCTTTGCAATGCAGGTACTTCTCGCACAGCTTGCCGAGGTCGAAGTTCTTGCCCGGCACAACGGACCCGACAATGGCGTGGGTGATCTTGGCCGGATCCACGCCATCGTGCTGCATGAGCTGGGTGAGCCAGATGCCGTATTCGTCGGCGGTACGGTCGGTCTTGGTAGCCGCGCGCCACTGGCCTTTCTGGACGTCGCCATCGTAGACGGCGAACACGACGTTGGTGTTTCCGCAGTCGATCACGAGCAACATCAGCCGGCTCCAGTAGGACTTAAGGCGGGCCCGAACAGCACATCGCCGGCGAGGATGCGACGCATGCCCTGGATTGTATCGAGCAGCAGCGCGCCACCGGCATCCAAGCCGGCAAATTTTCCGGCGACAACGGTCGCGCCCGGCAAGCGCACCGATAGCGATTCATCGGCCGAGGGGCCGACCGCACTCCATGCCGCGGCGATCGGCGCGAAGCCTTCGGCGCGCCACTGCGTGAGGCGCCGCGAGAGTGTCGTGCCGACGGCCGCCAGCGCGGCGTCGGGTGTGTGGACGATGCCCTGCTCCGCCAGGGATGTGATCGGGTAGTCGCCGACGATGCCGATGGGCCGCAGGTTGACGCCGATGCCGAGCACGATCCAGCCGTCGATGAGCTCCGGCAAAATGCCGCAGACCTTCGCGCCATGGGCCAGGATGTCATTCGGCCACTTGCAGCGCAGGCGCACGCCTGGGGCTGAAAAGGCGTCGATAACAGACACGGCGGCGACGAAGCCGATCTCCGGCGCGGTGGTCACATCCGCCGGGGCCTTGAGCAGGAACGACGCGTAGAGATTGCCAGTGGGGCTTGCCCAGCTACGGCCCTGGCGGCCGCGGCCGGCGGTCTGCTGTTCAGCGGTGACCACCAGCCCTTCCTGCAACGCCCCCTTCCCATCTGGGCCCGCCGCAATCATCCGCTTCAGCGCCGCGTTGGTGCTATCGAGGCTGGTGTGGGCGATGTGTCGCCATGTTTCGGGCGCAGCAGTCATGACCGGCCTCAGCCGGGGAAGAGGCTCTTGGCGGCAACGGCGGCACTATTCGCAATCGGCGACGGCACGATGAACAGCAGCAGCATGGCAATGCTGGCAGCGCCGATCAGAATGCTGGTCGACGTGTCGGGCGTTTCGAGCGCCGGGGCCGGTTCGTCGAAGTACATCACCTTGATGATGCGCAAGTAGTAGAACGCTGCCACCGCGCTCGACAGAACGCCGACGACCGAGAGCGTGTACAGGCCGGCGTTCACGCCCGCCATGAAGATGTAGAACTTGCCCCAGAAGCCCGCGAGCGGCGGGATGCCGGACATGGAGAACATGAGCGCCGCCAAGGCCAGCGCCGTCAGCGGCCGGGTCTTCGACAGGCCGGACAGGGCCGAGATGTCTTCCACCGGCTTGCCGTTGACGCGCATGGACAGGATGCAAGCGAAGGTGCCGACGTTCATCAGGATGTAGATCAGCATGAAGAACAGCAGGCCGCGGGCGCCTTCCATGGTGCCGGACGCAAGGCCGACCAAGGCGTAGCCGAGGTTGCCGATGGAGCTGTAGGCCATCAGGCGTTTGACGTTGCGCTGGGCGATGGCGGCGATGGCGCCCCAGGCCATGGAGAGAATGGCGATGGCCTCGATCACCTGCTGCCATTGCGCGAGCATCGGGCCGAACGGTCCGTAGAGCACGCGCAGGAACAGGGCGAGGCCGGCGATCTTCGGCGCCACGGAGAAGAACGCGGTGATCGGCGTCGGCGCGCCTTCGTAGACGTCCGGTGTCCACATGTGGAACGGCACGGCAGAGACCTTGAACGCCAGCCCTGAGATCACGAACACGATGCCGATCAGCACGCCGATATTGTCGGCGCCGCCCTTGGTGGCTTCGGCGAGGCCGGCGAAGGTGGTGGTGCCGGCAAAGCCGTACACCAGCGATGCGCCATACAGCAGCAGGCCCGAGGCGAGCGCGCCGAGGACGAAATACTTCACGCCCGCTTCCGTGGCGCGCAGATCGTTGCGATGCACCGCCGCGAGCACATAGAGCGACAGGCTCTGGAGTTCGAGACCGACGTAGAGCGCGATCAGGTCATTGGCGGAGATCATCAGCAGCATGCCGACGGTGCTGAACAGCACCAGGATCGGGATCTCGAACCGCGCGGTGCCCGCCGTGTGGGCCCAGGAATTGACCATCACGAGTGTGAGGCCCGCGCCGAGCAACGTCAGCAGTTTGGCGTAGGTCGTGAAGCTGTTGACCAGGAACAGGCCGCCGAAGGTGGTCGCGGTGGCGCCGCTGGCGCGATAGATCATCACGCCGGCCACCGCCATGATGGCAATGGTGGCCCAGGACAAGACTTGCGTGGAGTCCTCGTCGCGCAGCACGCCGAAGAGCAAATAGACCATGCCGGCGATCAGCAGCACGATCTCCGGAAGCGCAGGCGCGAAATCGGGAAGCGCGGTCATCAGTTCGTCCCCTACCGCAGCCAGGCCAGCAGCGAGCCGCCGACCGTGCCGGCATCGGCCGTCGAGGTGCTCACCACCACGGCCTGGTATTTGTTGAGCAGTTCCGTCACCGACACGTTCATCACGTCCAGGAACGGCAGCGGATAGAGACCCATCCACATGACCACGGCGACCACAGGCGCGAAGATCGCGATCTCGCGGCGGTCAAGGTCGAGCATGGCCTTCACGTCGGCCTTGGTGAGAGCGCCGAAAATCACGCGGCGATACAGATAGAGCATGTAGGTCGCGCCGAGGATGACGCCCGAGGCCGCCAGCAGCGCCACCCAGGAGTTGGCCTGGAACGCGCCGGCCAGCACGAGGAATTCGCCGACGAAGCCGGCGGTGCCCGGCAGGCCGACCGAGGCCAGCATGAACACCATGAACACGAAGGCGTACTTCGGCATATTGTCGGCAAGGCCGCCGTAACGGTCGATCTCGCGGGTGTGCAGACGGTCATAGACCACGCCGACGCACAGGAAGAGTGCGCCCGAGACGACGCCGTGGCTGAGCATCTGGAAGATCGCGCCCTGAACGCCCTGCTGATTGCCGGCGAACACGCCGAGTGTGACGTAGCCCATGTGGGCGACGGAGGAGTACGCGATGAGCTTCTTCATGTCCTGCTGCACCAGGGCAACCAGGGACGTGTAGATGATCGCGATGACGGACAGGGTGTAGATCAGCGGCGTGAAGTACACGCTCGCCTCCGGCAGCATCGGCAGCGAGAACCGCAGGAATCCGTATCCGCCCATCTTCAGCAGCACGCCGGCCAGGATCACCGAGCCCGCCGTCGGCGCATCCACGTGCGCATCCGGCAACCAGGTGTGGACCGGCCACATCGGCACCTTCACCGCGAAGGAGGCGAACAGGCCCAGCCACAGCCAGTACTGCATCGGCACCGGGAACTTGGTGTTCATCAGGGTCGGGATGTCGGTGGTGCCGGCCGTGTAGTACATCGCCAGCATCGCGACCAGCAGCAGCACCGAACCGGTGAGCGTGAAGAGGAAGAACTTGAAGGCCGAGTAGACCCGGCGCCCGCCGCCCCAGATGCCGATGATCAGGAACATCGGGATCAGCACGCCTTCGAAGAAGACGTAGAACAGCACCATGTCCATGGCGCAGAACATGCCGATCATCATGGTCTCGAGCGCCAGGAACGCGACCATATACTCGCGCACCATCTTCTCGATCGAATGCCAGCTGGCGAGCACGCACAGGGGCATCAGGAAGGTGGACAAGATCACGAACAGCATCGAGATGCCGTCCACGCCCATCCGATAGGTAATCTTGTACTGCGGCAGCCACTCCGCGCGTTCCTCGAACTGGAACGCAGACGTGGTCGGGTTGAAGCCGATCCAGATGAACAGCGAGAGCGCGAACGTGATCAGCGTCGTCCACAGGGCGATGAAGCGCGCCTGCCGGGCGACCGTCTCGCTGTCGCCGCGCACGGCGAGGATCAAGCCAGCCCCCAGCAGCGGCAGGAACGTGACCAGCGATAGGATCGGCAGGCCGTCGATGAAATTGCGCAGGGCCGTCATGGCGTCACTCCGTGGCCGAAGCCACCGGCACGGATCACCATCCAGGTCACGACACCGGCAATGCCGATGATCATCGCGAAGGCGTAGTGATAAAGGTAACCAGACTGGACGATGCCGAGGCGACGCGCAGCGCGCACCACCACGGAGGAAACGCCATCGGGGCCGAGGCCGTCGATGATGGCGCCATCCCCGCCCTTCCAGAACAGGCGGCCGAGCTTGAACGCCGGGCGTACAAACAGGAAGTTATAGAGCTCGTCGAAGTACCACTTATTGAGCAGGAAGCGGTACAGCCATGGCATTGAATTCGCGAGCCGGGCGGCTGTGCCGGGACGCGCCATGTACATCCAATAGGCCACCGCAAGGCCGGCCAAGCTGACGATCAGCGGCAGCCACTCGATCACGAACGGCGCATGCTCGTTGTGGGCGCGCTCGATGGTGTCGTGCGCGGGCAGCACCTTGATGGCCTCGCCCCAGAAGTGCTCGCGGCCGTGGCCGACGAACAACTCGTTGAAGCCGCCGCCGATGAACACCGCGCCGAGCGACAGCACGAACAGCGGAATGAGCATGACGTAGGGGCTCTCATGGATGTGCTCCATGGTGTGATGATCCGCCCGCGGCACGCCGAAGAAGGTGATGAAGATCAGACGCCAGGAGTAGAACGAGGTCAGCAGCGCCACCAGGATGGTCATCAGGTAGGCGTAGTGGCCGGCGCTGGTCTCGGACGCGTGGGCCGCTTCGATGATCATGTCCTTGGAGAAGAAGCCCGACAGCGGCGGAATGCCGGTGATGGCGATGGTGCCGATGGTCATCACGGCGAAGGTCATCGGGATCTTGTTCCAGATGCCGCCCATCTTGCGGATGTCCTGCTCGTCGGACATGGCGTGGATCACGGAGCCGGCCGACAGGAACAACAGCGCCTTGAACCAGGCGTGGGTCATCAGGTGGAAGATGCCGCCCTGGTAGGCCGACACGCCGCAGGCCACGAACATGTAGCCGAGCTGCGAACAGGTCGAATAGGCGATGATGCGCTTGATGTCGTTCTGCACGCAGCCGACCGTGGCGGCGAAGAACGCGGTGGTCGCGCCGACGATGGTGACGACGGCCAGTGCGGTCGGTGCGTACTCGAACAGCGGCGACATGCGCGCCACCAGGAACACGCCGGCAGTCACCATGGTCGCGGCGTGGATGAGCGCGGAGACCGGCGTCGGGCCTTCCATCGCGTCCGGCAGCCAGGTGTGCAGGAAGAGCTGGGCGGACTTGCCCATGGCGCCGACGAACAGCAACAGGCAGGTGATCGTGAGCGCATGCCATTGATGGGAGAACAGGGTGACGGTGGAGTCCGCCTTGCCCGGAGCCGCGCTGAAGATGACGTCGAAGGTGACGGCATCGAACAGGTAGTAGGCCGCGAAGATGCCGAGCAGGAACCCGAAGTCACCCACACGGTTGACGACGAAGGCCTTGATGGCCGCCGCGCAGGCCGAGGGCTTGTGGTACCAGAAGCCGATCAGCAGGTAGCTGACCACGCCCACGCCTTCCCAGCCGAAGAATAGCTGGACCAGGTTGTCCGCCGTCACCAACGCGAGCATCGCGAAGGAGAACAGCGACAGGTAAGCCATGAACCGCGGCTGGCTCTTGTCGTGCGACATGTAGCCGACGGAATAGACGTGGATGAGCGTCGACACGCAGGAGACGGTCATCACCATGGTGGCCGACAGCGTGTCGTAACGCAGCGCCCAGGCGGCCTCGAAGGTGCCCGAGACCAGGAACGAGAACACCGGCACGACATGGCTGTGGCCATGGATCGCGACGTCGATGAACGTCGGGATCGAACACACCGCGGCCAGGCCGATGCCCAGGCAGGTGACGACATGCGCACCGCGGTTGCCGATGAAACGGCCGAAGAACCCGGCAATCGTAGCGCCGAGCAGCGGCAAGAAGACGGAAGCGACCATCAACATGGGGACGGCCTAGCCTTTCATCCGGTTGATGTCTTCGACCTCGATCGAACGCCGGTTGCGATAGAACACGACGACGATGGCCAGGCCGATGGCGGCTTCCGCCGCCGCAACCGTCAAGACCAGCATGGTGAAGACCTGGCCGACGAGATCACCGAGCGCCGCAGAGAACGCGACGAGATTGATGTTCACCGCGAGCAGCATGAGTTCGATCGACATCATGATGACGATCAGGTTCTTCCGGTTCAGGAAGATCCCGAAGATACCGAGCGTGAACAGGATCGCGGCGACGGTGAGGTAGTGGCCGAGGCCGATGGCGAGCGGACCCGGGATCATAGCGAGACTCCCCGGCCCGTCTGGACCTTCACGATCTCAAGCGTATCCGCCGCGCTGCGATTGACCTGGTTCTCGATGGTCTGGCGGCGCGGGCCGGCCCGGCGACGATGGGTCAGCACAATCGCGCCGATCATGGCGACCAGGAGGATGACGCCGGAGACTTGGAACAGGTAGGCGTACTTGGTGTAGAGCACCGCGCCGAGCGCTTGGGTGTTGGACACGCCCGCCACGATTGGCGTTGTCCGAAGGCCGCTTGCCTCGGGCGAGATCGCCCAGCCGCCGAACACAAGGGCCAGCTCCACCAACAGCACGACGCCGATCAGCGCGCCGATGGGCATGTAGCGCAGGAAGCCTTCGCGCATCACGACGATGTTGATGTCGAGCATCATGACCACGAACAGGAACAGCACGGCCACGGCGCCGACGTAGACCACCACCAGAATCATCGCCACGAACTCAGCACCGAGCAGCACGAACAGGCCCGCCGCGTTGAAGAACGTGAAGATCAGCCACAGCACCGAATGCACCGGGTTGCGCTGAAAGATCACGTTCAGCGCGCCGATCACGGCCATGAACGCAAACAGATAGAACGCAAGCGACGCGACGATCATCGTGCCCCCCGGATGTGAACTATGTTCCGCATCATCTTCCTGCCCCGCCCCTGCCCGCTTAGCGGTAAGGCGCGTTGAGTTCCAACCGCTTCGCCAGCTCCGGTTCCCACCGGTCGCCATTCGAGAGCAGCTTGCTTTTGTTGTAGAGCAACTCTTCACGCGTCTCCGTGGCGAACTCGAAGTTCGGCCCCTCGACGATCGCATCCACCGGGCAGGCTTCCTCGCAGAAGCCGCAGTAGATGCACTTGGTCATGTCGATGTCGTAGCGCGTGGTCCGGCGGCTGCCGTCGTCGCGCGGTTCGGCTTCGATGGTGATCGCCTGCGCCGGGCAGATCGCCTCGCACAGCTTGCAGGCGATGCAGCGCTCTTCGCCGTTCGGGTAGCGGCGTAGCGCGTGTTCGCCGCGGAAGCGCGGGGACAGCGGGCCCTTCTCGAACGGATAGTTGATCGTCACCTTCTCGCCGAACATGTACTTCAGCGTCAGCCACATGCCGGAAACGAGTTCCGCCAGGAGGAAGGAGCGCGCAGTTCTGTCGAGGAATGCCATGGTTCTATTCCCCCGCGTTAATGAACGCGGCCGGTGTAAACGAGGAAGCCCGCGGTGAGCACAAGCCACACCAGGGAGAACGGCAGGAACACTTTCCAGCCCAGGCGCATCAGTTGGTCGTAGCGGTAGCGCGGGAAGGTCGCGCGCACCCAGATGAACACGAACAGGCAGAAGCAGACCTTGATCGCAAACCAGACGATCGGGTGCAGCCAGTTGAAGGGCGCGATGTCGAACGGCGGCAGCCAGCCGCCGAGGAACAGGATCGAGATCATGCCCGACATCATGATCATGTTGGCGTATTCGCCGAGGAAGAACAGCGCGAACGCCATCGACGAGTATTCGGTCATGAACCCGGCGACGAGTTCGGATTCAGCTTCCGGCAAATCGAACGGGTGGCGATTGGTTTCCGCCAGCACGGACGTGAAGAAGATGATGAACATCGGGAAGTGCGGGATGAAGTACCACAGCCCCTTCTGTGCCTCGACGATCTCCGTGAGGTTGAGGGACCCGGCGGTCAACAGAACCGAGATCATCACGAAGCCCATCGAGACTTCGTAGGACACCATCTGCGAGGCCGAGCGCATCGCGCCCAGGAAGGCGTAGCGGCTGTTGGACGCCCAGCCCGCCATGACGATGCCGTACACACCCATGGAGGAAACGGCGAACAGGTACAGGATGCCGACGTTGAGATCGGAGATCACCCAGCCCTTGCTGACCGGGATCACCGCCCAGGCGATCATGGCGAGCGAGAACGTGAGCATCGGCGCCAGGAAGAACACCACCGGGCTCGAGCCCGTCGGCACGATCGTTTCCTTGGTGAGCAGCTTTACGGCGTCCGCGAACGGCTGCAGCAGGCCGAACGGCCCGACCACGTTGGGGCCGATGCGCATCTGCATGGCGCTGATGATCTTGCGCTCCGCATAGGTCAGGTACGCCATGCTGACGAGCACAACGACCACAAAGGCCAGGATCTTCGCGAGGATCCAGGCAAACGGAATGAGATAGCCGTCGACGAACTCAGCCATGGGTGCCGGTCTTCTGCGCAGGCGTTTTGCCGTTCACAAACTCTTCCGTGCACTGCGCCATCGTGCGCGAGGCCCGGCTGATCGGATCGGTCATGTAGTAATTGTCGATAGGCGACTTCACCGGGCCGGCGGCGATCGCGCCGGCGGTGCCGAAGGTCTTCCACTCTGCCTTCACCACCGTGTCCAGGTCCGTGAAGACCGGATGGGCGGCGACCAAGCGGGCGCGTAACTGCGCGAGACTGTCGAACGGCAGCGTGCGGTTCAGTGTCGCCGAGAGTGCGCGGATGATAGTCCAGTCCTCGCGGGCCTCTCCCGGCGGGAACACGGCGCGATTGGCACGCTGCACGCGGCCTTCGGTGTTGACGTAGATGCCGTCCTTCTCGGTGTAGGCCGCACCCGGCAGAACGATATCGGCGCGATGGGCGCCGCGGTCGCCATGGTGGCCCTGATAGATCACAAAGGCCTTGCCGAGTTTGGCCGTGTCGATCTCGTCGGCGCCCAGCAGATAGACCACCTCGATCTCGCCCTTGGACGCGCCATCGAGAATGCCGCGGGTATCGCGGCCACCGATGCCCGGTACGAGGCCGACATCGAGACCGCCCACGCGGGCAGCCGCCGTATGCAGCACGTTGAAGCCGTTCCAGCCATCCTTCACCGCGCCAATGGCTTCGGCAAAGCTGCGGGCCGCGGCGAGGATCGCGGCCCCGTCGGGACGCGCGAGCGCGCCCATGCCGACGATGACCATCGGGTTCTTCGCCTGCGTCGGCGCCGGCGGGGTTTGGAAGAAGGCCGCGACGTCGGTCCCGAGCGAAGTGTACTTGTAAGTCAGATCCGCCTGATCGCCGACCACGCTGATCGGGAAGTTGCCCTTGAGCGAGCGCTTGCGGATGCGTGCGTTCAGGATCGGCGCTTCTTTGCGCGGGTTCGACCCGATGATGTAGAGCGCGTCCGCCTGTTCGATGCCGGCGATGGTGGTGTTGAAGATGTACGACGCGCGCACGTTAGCATCCAGCGCCGCACCGTCCTGGCGGCAATCGAGATTGCGCGACCCGAGCGCCGTCATCAGCGCCTTGAGTGCGAACATGGATTCCACATCCGCCATGTCGCCAGCGATAGCGGCGATTTTGTCGCCGTTCAGGTTCATGACACGGCCGGCGATGGCGTCGAACGCCTCCTGCCAGGTGGCGGGTTGAAGCTTGCCGGCGATGCGCACATACGGACGATCCAGGCGCTGATAGCGCAGGCCGTCGCAGGCATGACGGCTCTTGTCGGCCAGCCACTCTTCGTTGATGTCCTCGTTAATGCGCGGCAGCACGCGCATCACCTCACGCCCGCGGCTGTCGATGCGCACGTTGGTGCCGACCGCATCGAGCACGTCGATGGACTCAGTCTTGCGCAACTCCCATGGGCGCGCATTGAAGGCGTAGGGCTTGCTGGTCAGCGCGCCGACCGGGCACAGGTCGACCACGTTGCCGGAGAGCTCTGAAGCGAGCGCCTGTTCGAGATAGGTCGTGATCTCCATGTCTTCGCCGCGACCGGTCGCGCCGAGCGAGGGCACGCCCGCGATCTCGGTCGCAAAGCGCACACAGCGGGTGCAATGGATGCACCGGTTCATGGACGTCTCGACCAGCGGCCCCATGTACTTGTCGGGCACCGCGCGCTTGTTCTCGTGGAAACGGCCACGGTCGAAGCCGTAGGCCATCGCCTGATCCTGCAAGTCGCACTCGCCGCCCTGGTCGCAGATCGGGCAATCGAGCGGATGATTGATCAGCAGGAATTCCATCACACCGGCGCGCGCCTTGTTGGCACGCGCAGACTTGGTATGCACCACCATGCCCTCGGCCACCGGCATGGCGCAGGACGCCACCGGCTTCGGCGACTTCTCGACGTCGACCAGGCACATGCGGCAGTTGCCGGCGATGGACAGGCGGTCGTGGTAGCAGAAGCGCGGCACTTCCGAGCCGACGATCTCCGCAGCCTGCAGAATCGTGGTGTTCGGCGCGACCTCGACCTGAATACCGTCGATGGTGAGTTTGGGCATGATCCCGTTCCCTACGCCGCCGCCGCGCGCACTTTGGCATCGCGGTAGGCGCGGATGCGTCGTTCCATTTCCGGCCTGAAGTGCCGGATCAATCCTTGAATCGGCCAAGCCGCCGCATCGCCCAGCGCGCAGATGGTATGACCTTCGACCTGATAGGTGACCTGCTCGAGCGTATCGATCTCTTCGAGGGTCGCCTCGCCCTTCACCATGCGGCGCATGACCCGCGCCATCCAGCCGGTGCCTTCGCGGCACGGCGTGCACTGGCCGCAGCTCTCATGCTTGTAGAAATCCGACAGGCGCGAGATCGCCGCGATCAGGTCGACGGACTTGTCCATCACCATCACCGCAGCAGTGCCCAGACCGGACTTCACGTCGCGCAGCGCGTCGAAATCCATCAGCACCGTATCGCAGATCGACTTCGGCAGCAGCGGCACGGACGCGCCGCCCGGAATGATGGCTTGGAGATTGTCCCAGCCGCCCTTCACGCCGCCGCAATGCTTCTCGATGAGTTCCTTGAGCGGGATGCTCATGACCTCTTCGACGTTGCAGGGCTTGTTCACGTGGCCGGAGATGCAGAACACCTTCGTGCCGGTGTTGTTCGGGCGACCGAAGCCGGCGAACCACGACGCGCCACGACGCAGGATGGTCGGCGCGACCGCTATGCTCTCAACGTTGTTGACCGTGGTCGGGCAGCCGTAGAGGCCGACACCCGCCGGGAACGGCGGCTTCAGGCGCGGCTGGCCCTTCTTGCCTTCGAGGCTTTCGATCAGCGCGGTCTCTTCGCCACAGATGTAAGCACCGGCACCGCGATGCAGATACAGATCGAACTTCCAACCGGAGCCGCAGGCGTTGTCGCCGATCAGCCCCGCCTCGTAGGCCTCATCGATGGCGACCTGCAGGTTCGAGGCTTCGTTGTAGAACTCGCCGCGGATGTAGATGTAGCAAGCGTGCGCCTTCATCGCGAAACTCGCGATAAGGCAGCCTTCGACCAGCTTGTGCGGATCGAACCGCATCATGTCGCGGTCCTTGCAGGTGCCCGGCTCGCCTTCGTCGGCGTTGACGACGAGATAGTGCGGACGCTCGCTCTCGGTCTTGGGCATGAACGACCACTTCAGGCCGGTCGGGAATCCCGCACCGCCGCGGCCGCGCAAACCGGACCGCTTCATCTCGTCGATGATCCAGTCCGGACCCATGGCGAGGATGTCTTTGGTGCGATCCCAATCGCCACGGGCGCGCGCGCCCTTCAGTCGCCAATCATGGCGACCGTAGAGATTGGTGAAGATGCGATCCTTATCGGCGAGCATGCTGCTTGGACCCTAAGTCTTCGGCGCGGCCGCTTTCGCGGCAGCTTCGGCTTTAGCTTTTTCGAACGCGGCTTTCGCCGCCGCAAAATCCTGAACCGCCGGCGGCGCCGGCAGATCGGTGAGCGTCAGCGGCGGACCGATGGGCGCAGAAGCATCGCGGCCGTTGGTCGGGCCCGGCGTCGGCTTGTCGCCGCGCTTGAGCGCTTCGATCAGCTTCCAGGCCCCTGCCCCGTCGACGTCTTCGTAGTAGTCGTCGTTGATGGCGATGACCGGCGCATTCACGCAAGCCCCGGCGCACTCAACTTCATGCAAGGAGAACTGGCCGTCCGGCGTGGTGCCGCCCAAACCAATTCCAAGGCGATCCTTGCAGGCCCGCAGCACTTCCTCGGACCCACGCAGCATGCACGGCAAGCTGGTGCAGACTTGCAGGTTGTACTTCCCCACCGGGGAGAGGTTGAACATCGTGTAGAAGGTCGCGACCTCAAGCACGCGGATGGAAGCCATATCCAGGATCGCGGCGATATGCTCGATCGCCGGCTTGGTCACCCAGCCTTCCTGACGCTGCGCCAAATCGAGCAGCGGGATCACCGCGCTCTGCTGACGGCCCTTCGGGTATTTCGCGATGATGCGGTCGGCGCGCGCTTTCATCTCCGTGCTGAAGGAGAAGGTGGCGGGCTGTTCCGGATGGAGCGCGCGTTTCATCGGTCGACCTCGCCGAACACGATGTCGATCGAACCGAGCACCGCCGGCACGTCCGCCAGCATGTGGCCGCGCAGCATGGCGTCCATTCCTTCGAGATGCACAAATCCCGGTGCCCGGATGCGGCAGCGGTACGGCTTGTTGGTGCCGTCGGCGACGAGGTACACGCCGAACTCGCCCTTCGGCGCTTCAGTGGCAGCGTACACTTCACCGGCGGGCACGTGATAACCCTCGGTGTAGAGCTTGAAGTGGTGAATCAGGGCTTCCATCGAGCCCTTCATTTCCGCGCGCGGCGGCGGCATGACTTTGCGGTCGTTCACCCGCACCGGGCCGGACGGCATCTTGTCCAGGCACTGCAAGATGATCTTGATCGACTGGCGCATCTCCTCGACGCGCACGAGATAGCGGTCGTAGCAATCGCCATGCTTGCCGATCGGGATATCGAACTCGACTTCGTCGTAACAGTCGTAGGGCTGCGCCTTGCGCAGATCCCAGGGAATGCCCGACGCACGAATGTTCGGGCCGGTGAAGCCCCAGGCGATCGCCTGATCCTTGCTGACCGCGCCGATGTCGACGGTGCGCTGCTTGAAGATGCGGTTCTCGGTCAGCAAGCCTTCCATGTCGTCGATGATTTTCGGGAACGCCATCGCCCATTCGCGAATGCGACCATCGAGACCCGCGGGCATGTCCTGGGCGACGCCGCCCGGACGGACGTAAGCCGCGTGCATGCGCGCGCCGGAAACCTCGTCGTAGAAGAACATCAGCTTTTCGCGTTCCTCGAAGGTCCACAGGAACGGCGTCATGGCGCCCACGTCCATTGCGTAGGAGGCGATGTTCATGATGTGATTGAGAATGCGCGTAAGCTCGGCAAACAGCATGCGGATGTACTGCGCGCGCCGCGGCGGCGTGATGCCCAGCAGGCGCTCGACGGCAATCGCGTAGGACTGCTCCTGGTTCATCGGCGAGACGTAATCGAGGCGGTCGAAGTACGGCACCGCCTGGAGGTAGGTCTTGTACTCGATCAGCTTCTCGGTGCCGCGATGGAGCAAGCCGATATGCGGATCGCAGCGGTCGATGGTCTCGCCGTCCATCTCCAGCACCAGACGCAACACGCCGTGGGCCGCCGGATGCTGCGGACCGAAGTTGATCGTGTAGTTCTCGATCTCGTGGTCGGTAACGACGTTGGCCATGATTATGCCCCCGCCTTCGGGACCGCGGCCTTCTCATCGCCCGGCAACAGCTTGATGCCTTCCCACGGGCTGAGGAAATCGAACGTGCGGAAATCCTGCGTCAACTTCACGGGCTCGTAGATCACGCGCTTGAGTTGCTCGTCGTAGCGGACCTCGACATACCCGGTCAGCGGGAAATCCTTGCGCAGCGGATGGCCCTCGAAGCCGTAGTCCGTGAGGATGCGGCGCAGGTCCGGATGGTCGGAGAAGAACACGCCGTAGAGGTCCCACACTTCACGCTCGAGCCAGTTGGCGCACGGGTGAATGCTGGTGACCGAAGCGACCGGGTCTCCTTCGGCGGCGGTCACCTTCACGCGGCAGCGCTGGTTCCGCGACATGCTGAGCAGGTTGTAGACGATCTCGAAGCGTTCCGGCTGGCTCGGATAGTCGACGCCGGCGAGATCGCTGAGCTGGCTGAAGGACAGGCGCGGATCGTCACGCATCACGAGCAGCACGCGGATGATGTCCTCGCGCTTCACGCGCACGATCAGCTCGTCGCGCACGACGTCGGCCGAGAGCACGGATTGCGGCAACACGTTACGGATCACGTCCGCGGTGTCGCGCAGGCTCTGCAAGGCGGGAGACTCAGTCATCGATGAACCCAGCGACTAACGGTCAATGGTGCCGACGCGGCGGATCTTCTTGTGGAGCTGCAGGATGCCGTAGAGCAGCGCTTCCGCCGTCGGCGGGCATCCAGGCACGTAGATGTCCACCGGCACGATGCGGTCGCAGCCGCGCACGACGGAGTAGGAATAGTGGTAGTAGCCGCCGCCATTGGCGCAGCTGCCCATGGAGATGACGTAGCGCGGCTCCGGCATCTGGTCGTAGACCTTGCGCAGGGCGGGCGCCATTTTGTTGGTGAGCGTGCCGGCGACGATCATCACGTCGGACTGGCGCGGGCTCGGGCGGAAGAACATGCCGAAACGGTCGAGGTCGTAGCGCGCCATGGCGGAGTGCATCATCTCCACGGCGCAGCACGCGAGCCCGAACGACATCGGCCACATGGAGCCGGTGCGGCCCCAATTGGCGAGCTTGTCGATCGAGGTCAGCAGGAAGCCTTTGTCCTGCAGCTCCGCCGCGACGCGGGCCATGACCTGCTGATCGTCGGCCGTCACCGCCCGGATTGAGTCGGTCGCCGGGGTTGCCGGAACGGTCACTCCCATTCCAGGGCTCCTTTCTTCCACTCGTAAATGAAGCCCACGGTCAGCACGCCGAGGAACAGCATCATCGACCAGAAGCCGAACAGGCCGATCTTCCCGAGGCTCACCGCCCAGGGGAACAGGAAGGCCACTTCCAGGTCGAAGATGATGAACAGGATCGACACCAGGTAGAACCGGACGTCGAACTTGGAACGGGAGTCGTCGAACGCCTCGAAACCGCACTCGTAGGCGGAGGTCTTCTCGGGATCGGGACGGCTGGGGCCTGCGATCAGGGAGGCAATCACGATGACCAGCGCCAAGCCGAAAGCGAGTCCGATGAAAATCAGGATCGGTAGGTACTCGCGCAACAGGTCCGGCATCGGCGCCTGCTCTCCCTCTTGGATACCGTCCCGGGCGGAACGGCCTGGTGCTTGGATCGCAAGTTTTAGGCGAAATAGCCGCGCGCAGCCTTGAAAAAAGCCACCCCGGCCGCCGTTCCCCGTACCCGCTGAAACCCCGCGTCAACTGCGGCTGATGTAAACGGCGCACACGCCGGGAGTCAAGCGCGCCGGAAGCCCCGATCATCGGCAATCGCTTTGAGGCGCCACAGTTTTTTGACGATCCGGCGCCGCGTCTATCGCGCCGGTTTTGCGCTGCAGCAGATGGCGCTGATGTGGCCGTTGTTACGGCATGCCGACATCGAGCGTCGCGGTGCGGCGGCACTTGCCCAGGTTTGAAACTTTACACCCGCGCCCGGTCGCCCGCGCGCAAAGGCTTGATATCGCTGATCCCGGCGCTTCGCACAGCCCTTGCGACAGGTTTTGGAACGCTGGGAGCCGGGGCAATCGCCACGTCGCTAAGCCGCTACGTCTGTATCTCCATCGCCCGCGATTGCACGATCCGGGACGTCAACACGCTTCACGCCGCCAATGAATCCCAGGGTTGCGAACAGTCCCCGGCCGGGTGCTTGGTGTTCCGCGAAGTTCATCTTGAATATGAGATATGAGTTACAATATCATGATTTAATTATATATAAGTCACAGCATCTATGCCTTAGCGGCCTTTGGTTCAGGCCTTGCGGGCGCCGCCTTTGAGTGGGCCGTGGGAGAGCGTGGAAGCTTCGAAAAGTGTCGGCCCGCCGCGGGGGGGGGGGAGCGGCGGGCCGGTACTCTAGCCCTGTCTGCCCAGGGGGGGGGTGGGAGGAGCGAGGGGTGGTCGCTCGTAGACAGGCATTGATACAACGCGACTTGGACGCAGATGTTTCCTGGCGGTTGAAAATTTCCGGAGTTATCCCCGCTTTCCACAGCCCCCCGCCGGGGGTGTTCAGGCCCTGGGCGCTCAGGCCTGGGTCCCGAGCCTTGGGTCTTCAGGCGGCTCTTTCCGGGGCGCCGCGAATTCCAGCACGAACCGAGGCTTGGGGGCCCCTTCAGCTCTCAGGACCCCCGGCACGCGCCGCGCCATGGCGTGAACAAGCTGCAGCCCGAGGCCGGTACCGCGGGCGGGATCGAACCGGGGCGGCAGCCGGCCGCCGGCCTCGGCCACCCGCAAGGCATGCCCTCCCCGGCTTTTTGGAGGGATACCTCCACTCCGCCCTGACCATCGGTCGGGTGATGACGCAAAGCGTTCTCGATCAGAAGGGCAATCATGCCCGCAATACAGAAGTAGAGGACCAGTCAGACGGCGTTGCCGATCTCGTGCAGACCGAAGCTGGAGGTCGGGTGGAGCAGGAAATACCACGCCGCGATCCCGCCAAGGACCGCAGCCGCGGACGCACCAGGAAATCCCGAACGGTGTTGGCAATTTTCACGGATCGCGCATGTGAGCAGTCGATCGCGCAGCGAGTGTGCCGCAGCGCCCCGCTCGCCGTGCAGCACCGTGCAGGTTCAGGACCGCCGACTCACGGGGATCATATCCCAGCGTAGGGGCGCAAAGCCGGCCAGGGCCGTAGTTCCGGCCGCCTGCGAAAAGCGATCGGATCGTGCGGCACCATCCGGATACGTTTGTGGGTGTCCTTGTGGAGCCAGTTGAAATGCACGTCGCTGCTGACGGACACGGCGCTTTAGATCGCGCTGGGACACATCACCAGGGATAGCCGGAGATTGCCTTCCCATGAGGGTCTTCCCATGACGTGGTCCTCGCGTTGTTGCGCGAGGAAAACGTGGTCCATCAGGCTTCGTTGCGGAGTCAGCGCACTCTCACCGGCCAGTCTCGTCATCGAGCACCATCAGGCGCTCTTCCGACTCGACGACTTCGGGTTTCCAGGACGCGAGGTAGTACTTCATGAAGTCCGGGTCCTTCTCGTGGGCGCGGTACTCGGCCCAGTTCGGGAAGGTAAAGACCGCGCTATAATGGAAGCGGTTCGGCGTGAGTTGCCGGTACAGTTTGAGGTCCATCTTCTGCGGCAGAGCCTTCATGCTCGTCCGCAATGTTTTCAAGAAGGCGTTCGCCTCGGCGCTGTTGGGGGCACTCTTCAAGCTGAATGAGATGATGAGTTGGACCGGCCGGGTCTCGATCCATTTGTCGGGCAAAAGCGCGAGATTGTTAGGAAGCCGCGACAGATCCTCCGCAGGCGTCGCTAGCGCGGCACCGGACATTCCGGACACCAGCGCCAAGATGCTCAAGAGCTGCCTTGCACGTAGAATAGCCATCGGTATTTCCCCCCGCCGTTTGCAGCAGTCTATGGGCATTGCCGATGGCACGCGCGACCTTCGCACGCGCTGTTCGATACGCGGTGATCAACCCGCCGACCCACTGAGGCCACGGTTATGGCGTTCAATCGCCTGCCCGAATGCATCTTCCAAGGCCTGAGCCAATGAGGGTCCATCGCACAGCTCGCTGGCCAACACCTCGGCGCGCAGGGTGTCCTTGTAGCGCTTCAGCTTGCGCTTGTCGGCAACGAGGCCCGCAACCACGCCGGCAAATGCAGTCGGGGTTTCGGCGATCCATTCCGGATGCCCAAGCGCTACAAGCATCGCCCCGGAGAGCCGGCCGCCGACCCAGTTGCCACGGACCGTGACAACCGGCGTCCCCATGAAAAGCGCGTCGAAGGTCGTGGTGCCGCCGTTGAGGGGCACCGTATCCAGGGCCACGTCGATGCGGTTGTAGAGCCTCATGTGATCGGCCCACTTGGGGACGTTTTCGAGGAAGACGATACGCTCGCCCGCCACCCCTTCCGCCATAAGCTTGGCGAAGATTCTCCGTTTGGAGAAGTCGTCGCCGGCCTTGGGATCTTTGAGCACCAATTTCGCGTCGGGAACGGCAAGCAGCGCTGCACTCCAAAGCGCCAGCGTCTCATCCGTGACCTTATTGAGGTTGTTGAAGCTGCCGAGACACACCTGATCGTCGGGGGACTCCTGTCTCGGCGTCGGCGCGTCGTCCGGCGCTGTATAGGCAACCCACAGCCGCCCCAAGCGCATGATGTCTTCTGAAAAGTGGCCGGCGTGCTCCGGCGGTGTGATCTCCGCATCGCCGATAAAGTAATCCATCGCCCGGATCCCGGTGCTGCCGTGAAATCCGATGTAGTGACACTGGATCGGCGCACAGCGCGACGCCAGGAGCGGCAAACGGCTATCGTTCAGGTGGCCTGTGGTATCGAGCAGGATATCGATCGCATCGCCCATGATCAGGGCCTTCGCTTGTGCATCATCGATGCCGGTCAATTCGCGCGAACCATCCACCAACGCGAGCAATTCGCCGCGCCGCTTATCGGTGCTCGTCGTCGTGGGATAGAGCCTGACCGAAAATCTGTCCCGGTCGTAATGCCGCAAGTAGGTCTCGAGAAAATACGGGATCGGGTGATTGCCCCTCAGTTCAGCCGACAAGATTCCGACGTTGATCTTGCGGTTGGTCGGGATCGCGCGTGACCTCACGTCCACAGATTCAGGCGGACACACCGCCGCCTCGAACGCGCGCGCGGCCGCAAGGATCTCCTCCGGCGCGGCAAGCTGACCGAACGACAATGTGTAGATGAGATTGTTGTGGGCCGGCTGGTAACGCGGATTTGCCGCGAGCACTCGTCGGATATAGGGCAGCGAATCCGCGAGCCGGCCCCGGAACTGGAGCGCGACGGCGGTATTCAAGAGGGCTGCCGGCGAATTCGGCTTGAGGGCTATCGCTTGCTCGAAGTGGACAATCGCCTCGTCCACGCGCCCGGTTGAGAAAAGCAGCGCGGCGAGGTCCAAATGTGCGCGGAAATGCTGCGGGTGGACATCGATCAAGCGGCGGAAGGCCGCCTCCGCCTCATTCAGCCGGCGCCGATCACTGTACAGCGTGGCCAGGTTCAGGAGATTGTCTGCGTTGTTTGGCTCAAGCGCCGCAGCCTTGGTGAATGCAGCAATTGCCGCCTCATGATCGCCAAGGGCGCTTGAAGCGATCGCCAGGTTACGATGGGCCCCCGCGTTGCGCGGTTCGAGCTGTATCGCCCGCAGCGCCAGGTCGCGACCTTCTTCACCGCGCCCGCTTTCGATACAAAGTGCTGCGAGGTTGGCAAAAATGACGGACTGGGTGCTTCCTTGCGCAATCAGACGCCGGTACCCGCGTTCGGCCTCAACCAAATCGCCTGAGACATGCGACTGGATTGCGGCCGCGTGGTCGGCTTCATTCATCCTCTCGCCCGCTTCCACGCCACACTTTCCAGGTTGCTTTCAATTTTCTGCCTATTCCTACCGGCGATCCGTGATGCGGCAAGAGGTATTATTCTCAAGACCGGGGTGCCGGCTCCGTGAGGAGACCGCCTCGGCTATCGCCGTCAGCCCGCCCCCCTGCTTTCGCGCCGTTGGGACGAGGCAACGGATTCGAAGTTGAGGCATAAAACAGTGGGCCGCGCGCTTGTTTTTGGCGGCAGAGATTTGCAGACTAGAATGGGATCAACCTCAGTGTTCGTCTCCGATTTGCGATCTGAGCTATGATCCCGAGACCAAGGCGATAAAGGTGGCTAGCGATGGCTGACTATAAGACCCGACAAGTGAGAGCGAATCTGCCGCACGACACAGCCGATATGGTTGACCTCAAGACGGCAGCGCAGAGATTTGTTCTCCCGGGCTTCATTCCGCCCGAGCCGTTCCTTGAGCGCAACGCGGGTGTGTTCGCGATCGGGTCATGCTTTGCGGAACACGCCGTGAAGCATCTGATACGTGCCGGCGCCACCAACGTGATGCTCGGCAGCGTTGGGGAGGTCCACAACACACCCGGACAAAGCAGTGCATACTTGGGCGAAATCGCGTCGGGGCGGGATGAAGAAGCCCGTAAAGCCTTATCAGAGGCGAAACTCTTCATCCTGACCTTAGGCCTCGCGCAGCAAATGTTTCTAGACGGGCGGGAGTTTTATGGCGTGATGACTCCCAAGACTGCACTCGAGGGTTCGTGGCGATTGCTGACGGTTGACGAAATCTGCACGCATGTGCGGTCGATTTTCGCCAAAATTCGCAGCATCAATCCGGACATACACATCGTTGTTTCTCTCTCGCCAATCCCCTTGAGGAGATCGATCGGTCACGCCTCGGCATTTGGGCAGGACTGTATGTCAAAAAGCCTGCTGCGCGTCGCCATCGCGACCCTGATGCAGGACGATCCGCCGCTTCTATCTTACTGGCCATCTTTCGAGATCATTCGATGGCTGGGCGGCCACATTGGGCCGTTTTTCGGTGTCGGCGGCGAAGACAACCGGCATATATTCCCGGACACGCTCGATGTCGTCATGGAACTATTTGTTGAGTCCTACTATCGGAAAGTGGGCTAACTGGCGGAATAAGAGCTGTGCCCATCAGCCGCCGCGACGGAGAGACCTCGTATGATGCTTGAGTCTAACAGCATCGATGATCCGAAGACGCTTGCAGACCTGCTTCGCAATTTTGGTATCGAACTGGAAAAGATACCCGACCTCCCGGTCTCCCGGAGAGGGTTGGTGGAATTTCTGGGCGCTCAAGGCGTCTCCGCGGAAGCGGTGAACGCGTTTGTAGGCCACGTCAAACGCAATGCCAAGCTGTTCGGTCTATTGGATCGCGATCGGGCCGATGCGCATATTTGGCCCGACCGGACGCAAAACCCAAACCGGCGCGTTTCGGACGAAGTGTATTGGGCCAGGCGTGCCCCCATCGTGACGCGCCAATCCAACATCGTATCGCTCGGATCGGATTTCGCCGTCGACGTCGCCAAATGGCTGCAACGGAATGACTACCACTACCTGGTTACGGAGCCGAACTTCGTTGACGGCCAGGACGTCCATGTCTCGTCGGCTCGGTGGGGTGCGGTCTCAAACGCCACGGGTTTCTGTCAGGTCGTCAATTGGGCGTTCGGATTAGACGAGCCGCCGCTGGTGGTCTACCGCGCGGGACAGGAGATTCGCGACCCGTTCCGCGAAGGCGTTGTCTACAGCGAAGACGAACTGCCGCGCTTAGAGGATCTGTGGAAGGCGCACACGTCTTGCGCCCGAGCTGCATTGCAAGAGGCCGACGTCGTCGTGCTGATATTGGGCGCGAACGAAGTGTTCCGCTATCTGCCGACAGGGCACTATCTTCATCACACGCCTGAGCACATCAATCCCGCCCTGTGGGAGCCGCAGCTTCTGAGCGTTGACGATAACGTCGATATTTTGAAGGCCGCCATCAAGCAACTGCGAAGCTTCAATCCGAACGTTCAGCTCATCGTCGGTGTGTCGCCGACCCCGCTTCTTCGCACGTTCCGCCGCGATGTCCACGTCGCCGCTGCAACCGGCCACGCAAAAGCGGTGCTGCGCGTCGCCCTCGAACAATTGGCCAATAGCGTCGCCGACGTGCACTACATGGCGTCTTTCGAGACGGCAATGTATCCGGGGGACCTTGTTACTTGGGCTGCGGATGAGCGCCATCCTTCCGATGACAGCATCGCCAAGACTCTGCTGCTGTTTCAGCAACAGTTTTGTGCCGTCGAAGACGGTCTACGCGCCACGCGCGATCTGGTTCCCGCAGTGGTCCCAGACGCCAATCCCTATTTTGACACTGACTACAGGATCATCAGGGAAGCTACCGAACAATGCGTGGCGCGCGGTCTCGCCGATGCGGCGCGCGCGCTCGACATGCTCAACCACTGCATCCCGGCGCTCTACAAAGATCAATTCTATCGCGAAGGGTACGCCCTGCTTCGAGAACTATCGATTAAGTCTAGGTTCAACTTCAATCTTATGTGTCGCGACATGTATAGGGATGCGTTCCCCACGAGCTTTGCGCAAACCCCACAGTCCGCGGCTATCTATCAGGGACTGCGCGAGCGGGGCTATCACGTCATCGCGGCCACACCTCAATCGCGCGAAGTTGCGATCGAATTGCTCGAGGTGATGGCTTCCAACCCCACCAAACGCGAGGTAGACGGAAAGGTCGGTCTCTTCGCAGATCTAGTTGCGGAGGATGTTCCCGGCGGATTCCGCTTCTTCACTAACGAGGGCGGCTTGCCGGTCTTGCCTGCGGTAAGGCTGTTGGAGGATCTCGGCGTGTTGCGCGCAATTGGCGACGACCTTGGACATCCTATTCTGCGCGCAGTGAACGCCTGGTTTTCCGTGCGGCCATCTCAATTCGGGTTGAACCATGAAATGAAGTCCGCACAGCAATATCATGCAGACAACGACACGCCGACGGGGTGGATGAAGGTCTTTATCTATCTCACGGACGTATCAGAAGAAAATGGCCCGCACGTCTTCGCTCCTGGCTCGCACCTTGAACGGCCAACAGAGTTGGCGGCCGATGGACGCTTCAGCGACGATCTGGTCGCGCGTCATTTCGGTGCCGGTCACAAGATTACGGGTCCGCTGGGGACGGTTGTCGTCGCGAATACGCAAGGAATGCACAAAGCATTGACCGTGCAGTCGGGTATGCGCGCCATCTTTGAGTTGGAGTGCGTGAACTGCCTTTTCGGCGCGGCCACCGAACGCCACCCCTGCCCCGACCAGGTCCTCGCCGCGCTGGCGCCTTACGACGCGCGCTTTCTCCAGCGATATTTCCGGGACAATCAGCCGCAATGAGTTTGTGAAAACGCTTGCACTAACGAATGGCGGACCGCTCGGGATCGACATTCGCGTGGTGGACTGGCACCCGTCCCGTTTTAAAACGGCGAAAAACGGGCGTGCAGGCTACAATCATAGATTGACGATCCAGCTCAGCGTGCCGAGAGTTTCTTTGTGGTCGCTCGAATTTAGCGGCTGACTTTCGATCCGGGTAAACGCGGGTGTTCAGTTGATAAGCGTGAAACGAAACATCGCGCCGGCAAATCCCGGATGTGTTCGTTCCAGGTTGGTCAGACCTTCGCGCGTCTGCGCAACGTCCTTGCCTTCCCCTCGCATCCGGAAGCTCTCAAGTCGCAGCCCCGAGGCATCAATCAGATCGAAAATCTCCGGCACAGTGTAGTTGTGCTCCTGCACATGGAACAACATGTCGCGGCAGCCGGAAAATGAATAGAAATCGGAAAACTTGATTACCCCGCGGGCGGGGTGGTCATCGGGCAGACTGTAGATGGCCTGCCGGAGCTTCTGAATCCCCTCTCGCGTCGCCGGAATGTCAAGATTCTGGCGTAGCTCAATTCCCGCCAGTTGCGCCGTTCGCCCGAACTTCGAATATAGCGCCAGCTTGATGCTTCCGCCGGGTTTTAACACACCTGCGAGTGCCTTCACCCCGCTGAGCGGATCTCGCATGTGATGAACCGACCCGACCGCCGAAATGTGATTAAAGGTGATGCCTATTTCTGCGATCTTCAGGATATCGCCGTGGACCAGCCGCACATTGCTGATGCCGTGCTCCTTCGCCTTCATAAGTCCGTACGCGAGGCTGGCGCGGCTGAGGTCGACGCCGACGAATCGCCCCCGGGGCGAAGCCGCCGCGATCGCAAGAATATGCCTCCCGCTTCCACACCCGGCGATCAGGCAATCGATCGCTTCAGTGGAGGCTTGGAGAACCGGAAGTTCTTTCCAACGAGGATAGGGATTCTCTTCATACATCGCCTGAACGGCAAGGGACGTATCATCCGCAATGGGACTCAGCCGCTCGATCTCGTCGATCGTGAGTTCTTCTTCATCAACGGCGCGATAGCAACGGATGATCAGGTCTTCGGCGATCCTTCGGCCCAGCGATAGACCCGCGAGCAACTCAGCCTCCTTTGCCGAAACAGGAATCACGAACTCCGAATCGCGACAAAAGATCGCCAACGCGGACAACAGATTAAGAAGCCGTGGCCGATCGACCAATCCGCCGGCGATAAGTTCCAAGAGTTCGGCCCGCAACGCGCCAACTGCCGTCTCCACTTCACTGCTGCCCAGCAGCGCGTTCTGCAGGAACGCACACAAGATTCCCCAATCCGCTTCGCTCAGATGCTGAACAGCATTCCAATCGAGATTTATGGCGCGCTGATTCGCCGGCGGACCGAGCTCTGCGGTTTCAGGTAGCGAAGACAATTGGCAGCCCTGCGAATTCTTGGAGTGGCCGTTTTAGGATTTTGGTTGGCGCGCCGGAGGTGACGAAAGTGGGACCTATCGGAGCAATGCGATCTAGTGATAGCCAGGTGATAGTCCGAAGTAGATTTTGGAAGGGCGTTAGTGCGTCCGGAACGTCTAAGCTATGGATCTTAAATGGTGGGCGGTGACGGGTTCGAACCGCCGACCCTCTCGGTGTAAACGAGATGCTCTACCAGCTGAGCTAACCGCCCTTGCAGCGAAGGCACTTTATCGCGCCTTCCGAAGAAAGCAAAACGCCGGCTGCATTTTGACAGCCGGCGTTGTCACTTTCGTGAAGCGGGAAACTACTTGTTCACGATGTCCTTAAGCGCCTTGCCGGCGGAGAACTTCGGACGCTTCGAGGCCGGAATCTTGATCGCTTCGCCGGTGCGCGGGTTGCGACCTTCGGAGGCCGCGCGCGCGGAAACCGAAAACGTCCCGAACCCGACCAGGCGCACTTCATTGCCGTCACGCAGCGCCGCGCCGATGGCGTCGAGCGTCGCGTCCACGGCCTTCGTGGCATCGGCCTTGCTGATCTGCGTGTTGTCGGCCACGACCTGGACCAAATCGTTCTTGTTCATCGAAAACCCCTGTTGCGCGAAATGGAGGAATGAAACCGTCGGACCTCGACGATCCGCAGTCGGGAGACACGGCGCACCGTCGGTCCCTGCAAAACGGGCCGGAGTGTGGCGAGAGTTTTCAGCTACGTCAATCGTGGATTGGCCTGCCGTCGCGGGTTCTTCTACCGGACACCACTATGAAAAAGGCGCGGCTCGCAACGCGACCCACGCCTTTTTCTTTTAACAATAACGCCGTCTGCGCTTAGTGTGTGACCAGCGCCTCATCGTCGTCGGGCGCGATCGGCTTGCCCTTCGCGGCTTCGATCTCCTCCTTCTCGTCCGTCCCCTTCAGGAGCGGCACGAGCGGATTGACCAGCGCACGCACGAGCACCTCGTCGACCGTGGTTACCGGCACGATGGTGAGATCGCGGCGGACATTCTCCGGAATCTCTTCGAGATCTTTTTCGTTGTCCTTCGGGATCAGCACCGTCTTGATGCCGGCACGCAACGCTGCGAGCAGCTTCTCTTTCAGGCCTCCGATCGGCAGCACGCGACCACGCAACGTGATCTCACCGGTCATGGCGACCTCCTTACGTACCGGATTGCCGGTAAGCGCGGAGATGATCGACACGCTCATCGCGACGCCGGCGGAGGGGCCATCCTTGGGCGTCGCGCCTTCCGGCACGTGCACGTGGATGTCGTTCCGCTCGAAGGTCTTCTGCTTGATGCCGAAGGCGGGCGCACGGCTGCGCACGAATGCGCGGGCCGCCTGCACGGACTCCTTCATCACGTCGCCGAGCTGACCGGTGAGCGCGATCGTGCCCTTACCCGGCATGATCACGGCTTCGATCGACAAGATGTCGCCGCCCACCTCGGTCCACGCCAGACCGGTGGTGATGCCGACCATGTCTTCGCGCTCGGCTTCGCCGTAGCGGTACTTCGGAATACCGGCGAACTTCTTCAAGTTCCGCTGCGTGATGGCGACCTTCTTCAGCTTGCGAAGAACGATTTCCTTCGTCGCTTTGCGGGACAGGTTCGCCAACTCGCGTTCCAGATTACGCACGCCGGCTTCACGCGTGTAATAGCGGCACAGATCGCGCAGCGCGTCGTCCGAGATCGCGAACTCGCCGTTCTTGAGACCGTGCGCTTCCATCTGCTTCTTGATCAGATGGCGCTTGGCGATCGCAACCTTCTCTTCCTCCGTGTAACCGGACAGACGGATGATCTCCATGCGGTCCAACAGCGGCTGCGGCATGCGCAGGCTATTGGCCGTCGTGATGAACAGTACGTCCGACAGGTCGTAATCCACTTCGAGGTAGTGATCCTGGAAGGTGGTGTTCTGTTCCGGGTCGAGCACTTCGAGCAGCGCCGACGACGGGTCGCCGCGCCAATCCGCGCCCAGCTTGTCGATCTCGTCGAGCAGGAACAGCGGGTTGGAGGTTTTCGCCTTCTTCATGCCCTGAATGATCTTGCCGGGCATGGAGCCAATGTAAGTCCGGCGATGGCCGCGAATCTCCGCCTCGTCACGCACGCCGCCGAGCGACACGCGCACGAACGAGCGGCCCGTCGAGGTTGCCACCGAACGTCCGAGCGAAGTCTTGCCCACACCCGGCGGACCGACCAAGCACAGGATCGGACCCTTCAGCTTCTTGGTACGCGCCTGCACGGCCAGGTACTCGATGATGCGTTCCTTGACCTTCTCAAGGCCATGGTGATCACGATCGAGTTGTGCCTTCGCCGCCTTTAGGTCGATCGTCACCTTCGAGCGCTTCTTCCACGGAATACCGGTGAGCCAATCGAGATAGTTGCGCACCACAGTCGCTTCGGCGGACATCGGGCTCATGGTCTTGAGCTTCTTCAGCTCGGCCATGGCCTTCTCCCGCGCCTCTTTCGACATGCGCAGCTTTTTGATCTTCTCTTCGTACTCGGAGGATTCGTCGCGGCCTTCGTCGTTTTCGCCCAGCTCGCGCTGGATCGCCTTCATCTGCTCATTCAGGTAGTACTCGCGCTGCGTCTTCTCCATCTGGCGCTTGACGCGGTTCCGGATGCGCTTCTCGACCTGGAGCACGCTAATTTCGGATTCCATGAACCCGTAGACGCGTTCCAGACGTTCGGAAACTGTCTTCACCTCGAGCAGTTCCTGCTTCTCGGCGATCTTCAGCGACAGGTGCGAGGCAACCGTGTCGGCCAGCTTCGAGGGATTCTCGATCTGGTTGACCGACACCAGCACTTCCGGCGGGATCTTCTTGTTGAGCTTGATGTACTGCTCGAACTGCGACACGACGGAACGCGACAGCGCTTCGAGTTCCTTCGGCTCTTCCTTCGGCTCGTCGATGAACTCGGCGTAGGCCTCAAAGAAGGACTCGTTTTCCTTGTAGCCGGTGATGCGCGCGCGCTGGCCGCCCTCGACCAGCACCTTCACGGTGCCGTCAGGCAGCTTAAGCAGCTGCAGCACGGTCGACACCGTGCCGAAATCATAGATGTCCTTCGTCTGCGGATCGTCCTGCGAGGCATCCTTCTGGGCCACGAGCAGGATCTGCTTATCGTCGGCCATCACATCCTCAAGGGCGCGCACGGACTTCTCGCGGCCCACGAACAGCGGCACGATCATGTGCGGAAACACCACGATGTCCCGCAGCGGCAGAACCGGAAACAAATGACCCTTAGCAGCTTCGACCACTTCACACCTTCTTTCGCACCCGGGTCAGCGGCGCTGCCCCGGTTGACTTCCCCATCCAGCTTACGACGAACTGCCGCGACTGGTGGCCTTCATCCGCCCGCGGTGAAATCCGCGGCCGGTTTGGCCGTACCCCCCAAGGGTTTCCCATGAGAGGAACGAACCGGACAAAGAACGCGTTGCCATCGTTGAGGGCTTCTGCCCGAAGCTCCGGCGGCGGCCGCCTGGAAAAACCAAGCGGAAGCCGAGCTTAGGCGGGAGTTCCGACGTCGCCGCGACGGTCTGAGTAGATATAGAGGGGTTTCGCGCGACCCTCCGCTACCTCACCGTTCACAACGACCTCTTCCACACCCTCCAGTCCAGGAAGATCGAACATGGTGTCGAGCAGTATGCTCTCCATGATCGACCGCAAACCGCGCGCTCCGGTCTTTCGGGTGATGGCCTTCCTCGCGACACACCGCAATGCATCCTCGTTAAATGTAAGGTGCACATTCTCCATGTCAAACAGCCGCTGGTATTGTTTGGCCAGCGCGTTCTTCGGACGCGTGAGGATGTCGACAAGCGCCTGCTCGTCGAGGTCTTCGAGGGTGGCAAGGATCGGCAGACGCCCGACGAACTCGGGAATCAGCCCATACTTCAAAAGATCCTCTGGTTCGACTTCGCGGAGGATCTGTCCGGTCTGACGGTCGTCGGCGTTCTTGATGTCCGCGCCGAAACCGATCGACGTGCCACGTCCGCGTTGACCAATGATCTTTTCCAGACCGGCGAACGCGCCGCCGCAGATGAAAAGAATATTGGTCGTGTCGACCTGCAGGAATTCCTGCTGCGGGTGCTTGCGCCCGCCTTGGGGCGGCACCGACGCAACGGTTCCTTCCATGATCTTCAACAGCGCTTGCTGCACGCCTTCGCCCGACACGTCGCGCGTGATCGACGGGTTGTCGGACTTGCGCGAGATCTTATCGATTTCGTCGATGTAGACGATGCCGCGTTGCGCGCGCTCGACGTTGTAGTCGGCGGCTTGCAACAGCTTCAGGATAATGTTCTCGACGTCTTCACCGACGTAGCCGGCTTCGGTCAGGGTCGTCGCATCGGCCATGGTGAACGGCACATCGAGGATACGCGCAAGCGTCTGCGCAAGCAGCGTCTTGCCGCACCCCGTCGGGCCGATCAGCATGATGTTCGACTTCGAGATCTCGACCTCGTTGTTCTTGGACGACGCCGACAGTCGCTTGTAATGGTTGTGGACGGCCACCGAGAGCACGCGCTTGGCGTGCTCCTGCCCGATCACGTAGTCGTCCAGCACCTTGCGGATATCGCGCGGCGTCGGAACGCCTTCCCGGGACTTGACCAGGTTGGTCTTGTTCTCTTCGCGGATGATGTCCATGCAAAGTTCGACGCATTCATCGCAGATGAATACGGTCGGGCCAGCGATGAGCTTGCGGACTTCGTGTTGGCTCTTACCGCAGAAGGAGCAGTAGAGGGTGTTCTTGGAATCGCTGCCGGACGATTTGGTCATCGGCCTCACTCTCCGCCAGAGGGCCCGGTAACAGCCTTCTCCAGCTCATAACTACAACATACGGTATGTTAACGTAGCCTTTCCGCGGGGCACAACATCAGTTAGTGCCCGCGGGAAGCCAGAACCCGGTACAACCGTTAACAAAAACCATAACGCTTCAATCCGCCCGACGGCACACCCAACGGTATCTCGTGCAGGTGGACTGAAGTCGCAAAATTCTCAATTTACAACTTTAAGTTGTTCCGCTCTTTTCGGACGTCGCGCCACCGGTGCTGTCGCCCTTGTCGAGCTTCGGCCGGTCCTTCACAACGCTGTCGATCAGGCCAAATGCCTTGGCCTCTTCGGCGTTCATAAAATTGTCGCGATCCATAGCCTTTTCAATGGCTTTCAAGGTCTGCCCGGTGTGCTCGACGTACATCTGATTGAGCCGCGCCCGCAGCGCCAGGATCTCGCGCGCCTGGATCTCGATATCCGCCGCCTGGCCCTGGAAACCGCCGGAGGGCTGGTGGATCATGATGCGTGAATTGGGCAACGAATAGCGCTTTCCGGCCTTGCCGGCGGTCAACAGCAACGACCCCATCGAGGCCGCCTGCCCTACGCACATGGTCGCCACGTCGCAGCGAATGTACTGCATGGTGTCATAGATCGCGAGGCCGGATGTCACCACGCCGCCTGGGGAATTGATGTAGAAGGAGATGTCCTTGCCCGGATTCTCCGACTCCAGGAACAGCAACTGGGCGCAGATGAGCGACGCCACGCCATCATTGACGCCGCCGATCAGGAAAATGATCCGCTCTTTCAGGAGCCGGGAATAGATGTCGTAGGCCCGCTCACCGCGATTGGTCTGTTCGACCACCATCGGCACGAGGCTGTTCATGTAGAAATCAATCGGGTCGCGATCGCGCGTCATGGTGGTCCCGCCCTGAAAAGGATCAAAAGCCGACGGGGGCCCGTTTCGGGCCCACGCCGCAGTCGATCTAAAATAGTCCGGTGGCTGGCCGCCGCAAGGCCGACGTAGATTCGGTCCAAAGTCCGGGGTTAGGCCGCGTCGACGTCCTTTTGGAGCTCTTCGAACGTGACGACCTTATCGGTGATCTGGGCTTTTCCCAGGATGTAATCCACCACCTTTTCCTCGAACAACGGTGCACGCAGAGTCTCCAGCGCCTGGGGATTGCGCTGATAGTGGTTTACCACCGCACTTTCCTGGCCCGGATAGCGGCGGGCTTCGGCCATCACGGCAGCGGAGAAGTCTTCCGGCGCAACGGTGATGGAGTTCTTGGTGCCGACGTCGGACAGTAGCAGCCCCAGGCGCACGCGGCGCTCGGCGATGTTGCGATATTCGGTCTTGAGGTCGTCGTCGCTCTTGTCGCGGTCGGCCGCATCGAGCTGACCGGCCTTCTTCGCTTCCTCGACCTGGCGCCAGATCGCGTCGAATTCCGCGTCCACCATGCCCTGCGGCACAGCGAAGCTGTTGGTTTCGGCAAGCTTGTCGAGAAGCTGGCGCTTCAGGCGCAGGCGTGACAACTCGTCATACTGGCTCTGAATCATTTCACGCGCGCGGGTGCGCATGGCTTCGATGCTCTCGGCGCCGACGGACTTGGCGAAGTCTTCCGTCAGTTCCGGGATGATCTTGCGGCGCAGTTCCGTCACCTTCACTTCGAACACGGCGTCTTTGCCGGCGAGTTCCGCGGCCTGATATTCCTTCGGGAAGGTGACCTTCAATTCCTTGGTTTCGCCGGCCTTCGCACCGATCAGTTGCTCCTCGAAGCCGGGAATGAACGAGCCAGAGCCGAGTTCGATCGAAGCACCCTGAGCGGTGCCACCCTCGAACGGGGTGCCGTCGATACGGCCAACGAAATCGGTCACAAGTACGTCGCCGTTCGCGGCGGCGCGCGCCTCGGTGACGGCTTCAGTGGTGGCGCGGCTGTTCTGCAGAGTCTCGAGCGCCTTGGCGACTTCGGGGTCCTGAACCGTGGCGACATCGCGCGAAAGGGTGATGCTCGAGAAATCGGCTGCGGAAATCTCCGGCAGTACTTCCACCTTGATCGCGAATTCCAGATCCTTGCCTTCGTCGAAGCTGACCAACTCGACCTTCGGCTGCAGCGCCGGCTTGATCGCCTTTTCGGTCAGCGCTTGCTGGGTGGACTCATCGATCGTGCGTTCCAGCACTTCACCGCGCACGGACTGGCCGAAGCGCTTCTTCAGGATGTCGCGCGGCACCTTGCCCGGGCGGAACCCCGGCAGACGAACCTGCTGGCCGACTTCCGTGAGACGCGCCTCGACCTTTTCCTCGATGGCGGCGGCCGTGACCACCACATTGAATTCGCGCTTCAGACCGTCGCTGACTTTGTCGATAACTTGCATGGAGGGGCTCGTTCTCTGGTTCTCTAGCTGTTAACGACCGCCACAAAAGGCGACGGCCGGCAGTGTTACATCGTCCGCTGTGGTGCGGGTGAAGGGACTTGAACCCCTACGACCTTTCGGCCACCAGAACCTAAATCTGGCGTGTCTACCAGTTCCACCACACCCGCTGACGTTTGGGGCTGGCCACCGCGGCGGCCTGCCAAAAAAGACCGTCGTTGATACCCAACAAGGTGATGGGGGATCAAGCCCTGTTCCGCAAGGATTTAGACCCGCAAAAGTCGCTTAAAGTGACGACAACACCCGGGGAATTGCCTCCGGCAGGTCCTCGGCCACCAAACCCCGCCCCAGATGGGTGGCGGCGGCGCCCTGTAGCCAGACGCCGGCGGTCGCCGCGGTCCACGCGTCGGAGCCCTGAACTAGCAACCCCAGGATTAGGCCCGCCAGGACATCCCCGGATCCACCCGTGGCCAGCCAGGCTGGGGCGTTCGAGGCGACTGCCGCCAGGCCATCGGGGGTCGCGACGACCGTATCGGGGCCTTTGAACACGACCGTGGCGCCGGAACGGACCGCCGCGGCGCGCGCGCTGCGCAGCTTTCCGCCTTCGGTCGGCCCGAAAAGACGGGCGAACTCGCCGGGATGGGGCGTTAGAACGCATGGCCCCCGATGGGCACGGGTCATGGCGAACAATTCGTCGGGGGCCGCCGCAAAGCTGGTCAGCGCATCGGCGTCCAGCACCACGGGACGGTCGGTGGCGAGGATCTGCCGCACCATGGCGCGAGTCCCCTCGCCGATGCCGCAGCCGGGACCGATCAGGACACCATTGCGGCGCGGATCGGCCAGTGCCCCGGCGACGTCGCCCTCGCCCCGCGGCTCGACGAAGCAGCCCGGCTCCGACGTGGCATATATCGGGACTACCGTCTCGGGTACCGCCAACGCGAGCAGACCGGCGCCAACGCGCCGCGCGGCGCGTGCAGCCAAGCGCGCCGCCCCCGTCATATGTGCGCCGCCCACAATCAAGGCGTATCCGCGCGTGTACTTGTGATCCGCCCAGCCCGGACGCGGCAGCGTCCACAGCAGCGGCGTGTTCTTCACCGTCAGCGGCCGGATTTCCTGTAGCACGCGCGCGGGCACGCCAATATCGGCGACGGTCAATGCGCCGCAGTACGCGCGGCCCGGATAAAGCAAATGCGCCGGCTTGGCGCGGAAGAACGTGACGGTCGCCGCGCATTGCACGGCACCGTTGGGCTCGCCGCCGAGAATCTCGCCGCTTTCGCCGTCGATACCGCTCGGCAAGTCAACGGCGATGCATGGCAGGTTGCGGGTACGGATCAAAGCCAACACGGTCAGCACGTCTGCGTCCAACGGACCCTTCAGTCCGGCACCGAACAACGCGTCGACCACGAGGCTCGCGCCATCGAGCGCCGCCGGACCGAACGGCACGACAGTCCCGCCGGTGTGGTGCCAACGGTCCGCGTTTACCGCCGCATCCGCGGCGAGCTGGCCCTCATACCGCGCGACCTGCACGGGCCAGCCGGCGTCGTGCAGCAGCCGCGCCACGACATACCCATCGCCGCCATTGTTGCCCGGCCCGCAAAGCACCGTCACGTGCTGACGCGACCATCCGCTCGTGATCACGGCCGTGACCGCGGCGCCCGCCGCTTCCATTAGGGTCAGGCTGTGGATGCGCAAGCGCATCGCCGCCTGATCGGCGGCATACGTTTCCGCGACCGTGAGAACCGCGAGTTCGCTGGGGAGCTTGTCGTGCATGGCAGTCGTGATCCCACAGGGGTGGACGGCTGGACCCGACGATCTTACCTTGCCGATCCTGTTCTCCCTACCCCCGTCCCCTACTCCCGGAGCGCGTTTTGAAGATCGTGGTTCTTGGCGCCGGCGTCGTCGGGACCACCACGGCGTACTTCCTCGCCGAGGCCGGTCACGAGGTGGTCGTGATCGATCGCCAGGCGGGCCCGGGCCTGGAAACCAGCTTTGCAAATGGCGCCCAGATCTCGGCCTGCCACGCAAAGCCTTGGGCCGGCCCAGGGGTGCCTTCCCAGGCGTTCCGGTGGATGTTCGCCCCCGATGCGCCCCTCCTGTTTAAGCCCTGGCGCTGGGATCCCTCGCTCTGGAAATGGGGTATGCGGTTCCTGCGCAATTGCACCGACACGCGCGTTCGCATCAACATGGACCGGACGTTGCGCGTTGCCCTGTACAGCCGCGCCGTCCTGAAAGCGCTGCGTCAGCACACCAATATCCAATACGCACAAGAGCTGCGCGGCATCCTGCACATCTATCGCTCGGCCGACTCATTCGCCGAGGGGCGGGCCACCGCCGCTGAACTCGCAAGCCTGGGCCTGTCGCAAGATGTTCTCACCGCCGCAGAGTGCGTCGCCGCGGAACCCGCCTTGCGAGATGCACACACACTGGCGGGCGGGTTGATGAGCCCGGAGGACGAAAGTGGCGATGCGCATCGCTTTACCGAGGAACTCGCGACCCTGGCAGGCAACCTGGGCGTCGTCTTCCGTTACGGCGAGACCATACGGAGCCTATCGGCGCATGGCCGCGCCGTCACCGACATCATCACAGATCGCGATCGCTATACGCCCGACGGCATCGTCGTCTGTCTGGGCAGCTACGCACCGGCGATGTTGCGACCATTGGGGCTCGACCTACCCATCTACCCGGCCAAGGGCTATTCGATCACGGTCGACATCGCGCAGGAGAACGCCGCGCCGCGCGTCAGTATCACCGATGAGACGCGGTACATGGTGTTTTCGCGGCTGGGGCACAGAATGCGGGTGGCCGGCACCGCCGAGTTGGCAGGATGGGACGCCAGCCTCAATCCCGTGCGCGTGGAACCCTTGGTGCGGAACGCGCGCGAACTATTTCCGCACGCGTCCGATTATTCCAGCGTGAATGCCTGGGCCGGACTTCGCCCCGCCACGCCGGATTCCGTTCCGATCATCGGCGGCACACGGTACGACAATCTGTTTCTCAACACCGGCCACGGCACCCTCGGGTGGACCATGGCCTGCGGTTCGGCAAAGGTGATTGCCGATCTGATCTCCGGCCGCGCACCGGAGATCGACATGACGGGTCTCGGCCTCGACCGCTTCTCGTCGTGATCGACAATGGAGGTTCAACCTCCTCGACACATCAGACCAGACGCGCTCACTCCATCGCCGCGACGTGGAGTGCAAGCTTGTCGAGCGTCTGATGGCCGAACTCGACGGCGCCGAAGCCGATCTTCGCGTCGCGTTGCGCACTGGTCGGGTGCAGCTGTCGCAGCGTGACGACTGTTTTCCCATTGCTCTGCTCATCAAATGTGACGATCACGCGGAACCTGCCCGGGTCATCGTCCCTATCGGCACCGTGATCCATCTCCAGAAGACGCGGCGCTTCTACTTTCAGGAAAACCATTCGATTGTCGTATCGCGTCCCGTCCGGGGCGATGAAGACAAACCGCCAGCGACCGCCCACGCGAATATCGATCTCCTGCGTCTCGAGCTTAAACCCCGCGGGACCGAACCATTGAGGCAAATGCTGCGGATCGGTCCACGCTTTGAACACGAGACTTCGCGGCGCCGCGACAACACGCGATAAGACGATCTCTCGATCGAGGGCCCAAGCGGTTCGATCACTGCTTTCCTTTTCGTTTGCGTTTGACATGTTTCATCTCCGTCGCTTGCAGTTCGTAGACATAGGATTCCATGCGGTCGAGCCTTTGCGCCCAAACCGTCCGCTGAAGTGCCAACCACTGCTCGGTTGCCGCCATGACTTCCGCACGCAGCGAGCATGTTCTGACCCGGCCAATCTTCTCGGTTTGAATGAGTCCGCTCGTCTCCAAGACGCGGACGTGCTGCAGCAGGGTCGGCATCGCCATCGCAAATGGCTTCGAGAGCTCACTTACCGATGCCGGCTCCCTGCATAGGCGCATGACGATAGCCCTGCGTGTCGCGTCAGAGAGCGCCGCGAAAACGAGATCCAAAGAGGCTTGTTTGTTAGCCATACGACTAACTAACTCCACGAAGTGCCAGATGTCAATATTACTTAGTTAATATACTAACTAATTGCCTGACGCGCGAACGCATGACGCGAACGCCATAGGCTTTCACGCGTCGAAGATCGGAGCGAGCGTTCCGTAGCCGCAGTCGCAGGTGTCGCTCGGCTTGGAGAGGTGCGCCGACAACGGGGAGTTCTTGACGGTCGGATCGCGTGGCTCCCAGCGGAACACCGCACCGCACTTCGCGCAGGTCTGTGTCGGCGGAAGCGCGGGCTTCGGAGCTTGCTTCGGTGTGATCGCCATGCCCACCCCACGTGTTTTACCGATGCGTCGACAGCACGTCTCGCAGTTTGCGCGCGATTTCCTGCCGACGGAAGGGCTTGGAAATGAAATGGATGCCCGGATCGAGTCTACCTTCGTGAATGATCGCGTCCTCGGTGTAGCCCGACATATAGAGCACGGGCATATCGGGCCGGAGTTCCTTGATCTTCTCCGCGACGCTATGGCCGTTCATGCCGCCACCGAGGACAACGTCCGTGAGCAGCACATCGGCCTGCGCGCCACCGCTGACGATGTCGATGGCCTCACGGCCGGTGGCGCAGGGAATGATGGCATACCCCAGCGCTTGCAGCGTGACCGATAGATGCTCGCGCACCAGTTCGTCGTCTTCCACGAGCAGCACCGTCTCATGGCCGGCTGGCGTTGGCGTGGCAACGGCAGGTGCCGGAGCCAACGTCTCCGCAGCACCCGCGCGCGGCAGATACATTCGGATGGCGGTGCCCTTGCCGACGTCGCTCTCAATCCGCACGTGACCGCCCGATTGCCGCACGAAGCCGTAGACCATGCTGAGCCCAAGCCCCGACCCCTGACCGACAGGCTTGGTGGTGAAGAACGGGTCGAACGCGCGGCTGCGGACGTCTTCGCTCATGCCGGTGCCGGTGTCGCGCACCTCCACCAGCACGTAGTCGCCGGGCGGCGGCGCATCTTCTCCCGCATCCGGATCGAGGTGCGCATTCGATGTCGCGATCGTCAGCGCACCGCCGGCGGGCATCGCATCACGCGCGTTGAGCGCAAGATTGAGAAGCGCGTTCTCCATCTGGGTCGGATCGATATTGGCCTGCCACAGGTCCGGCGCGCGCTTCATAATGACGGTCACCGCCTCACCGATGGTCCGCCGCAGCAGATCCTCGAGGTTCCGCGTCAACGCATTCACGTCGACTGCCCGCGGCGCCAGCGCCTGACGGCGCGCGAACGCCAGCAAGCGCGCGACGAGGGTGGCGCCGCGCAATGCGGCATCACGGGCGACTTCCGCAACGTGCTTCATACGCGGGTTGGTGTGGAGCGACTCTACAAGCATGTCGATGTTGCCAAGCACCACCGTCAACAGATTGTTGAAATCGTGCGCGATACCGCCGGTCAGCTGGCCGATGGCTTCCATCTTCTGCGCCTGGCGCAACTTGCTTTCGGTGTCGATGCGCTGCGTAATGTCGCGAATATACACGCTGCAACCGTCCTTGGTCGGGAAGACGCGCACGTCCATCCACTGCGTGCCCTCGTGGGTTTCGTATTCGAGCACATACTCCGCCGACGCTTGCTTTTCGACGACCTGGGTGAAGACCGCGCGAAGTTCGGACTCCCGCATATGCGGATAGACCTCCCACCAGACCCGGCCTTGAAGCTCTTCACGCGGGCGCAGCAGCATCATCACCGCATTATCGTTCAGGAACGTAAAGCGCCCTTTGCGATCGAGGGTGTACACACCTTCCGACATGGTCGCGAACACGTCTTCGATACGCCGACGGGCTTCGGCTTCTTCGGCTCGAGCCCGTTCAGCCTGCGCGGTCAGCCGCTGGCTATCCGCGAGTAACTCGACATTCTCCAGCGCCACGGTGCCGATGGTCGCCAGTTGCATGAGCACCGCAACATCCTGATCGGTCAACGGCGGACCGTCAGGCCGCGCAACGTGCAATGTGCCGAGCACGCGACCGCCTTTGGTCTGCAGAGGCACGGTGATCTGCTGCGGCGCCGCCGCAACGTCATGGCCGACACCGACGCGCGCCGTGCCAAAGCGCACGTCCGCTTGGCCGCCGGGAATTAATTCCTGCACCATGCGGCGCATGCCGTCGACCAAGCCAGCTCCGGTATGGATTGCGGCAATATCGGCAGAAGACGCGGCAAGCTGGTTGAGCCGCGCCGTCACATTTTGCCGTGCCGCTTCGCGTGCGGTCAGAAAGCGATTGGCCATATAGACCAGGGACGCCATCAACAGGATCAGCGCCGCGCCTGCGGCGCCTTCGATGCTCGCGCTGCGGCGCCATCCTGCCAAAACGTCGTCGACCGCCAAACCGACCGAGACAAATACGTCGATGTCCGCGACATCGCGATAGGCGGTCAAACGGTCGATGCCGTCAGAAACATACGTCGAGAGTAGCTCGCCCTGCCCTGCGGTCTTCTTATAGGCCTGGTAAATCGGGGATGTATTTTGCGGGCGGCCATACAGGCTCTCCTGAAACGGATACCGGATAACAGCCACACCGTCCTTACGCACAACGCCGATCACGCCGCGAGAGCCGATGTCGAGATTGCCGTAGAACTCCAGGAAATAGTCGATCGAGATGCTGGCTTCCACCGTGCCGAGGAATTTGCCGTCCGGCGACTCGATCCGCCGCGACATGACGATGACCGGGCGGTCCTTGCTGGTGCCGCCCTTCCCCATCGTCGGCGGCGACAGCACGACGTCCGCCCCGTCACGCAACGCCAAGAATTCCGGTCGGGCGGACATGTCGATATGCGGAAGGTCGTTGGAGCTGTTGAAAATGCGCCCGTCGGCCGTCAGCACCATCAGCCCGAGCACGCCCGGCAGGATGCGCGCACGGCTCCGCAGAATGCCGTACGCTTGCGTTTGGCGCTGCGGGTCGAGCAGAACCGGCACAAGCTCCGGCGCGGTAAGCCCTTGCAGCACCAGATCCACGCCCAAAACCGACTGGTGGGTGTGCTGCGCGAGGGTATTCGCCAGGTTGCGGACGTCGCGGAACCCTTGCTCCACCGCTTCGTGGTAGGCGCGGTTGATTTGCAGCCCCATCATGGCCGCAACGCTGACGGCAAATATGGCAGCCAGGGCGATCAGGACAGCGCGCGCTTCAAGCAGTCTGCCCATCAGTCGACTTGGCCCCTTCAAGCGCGTTCGCGTGCGGAAATGTAACCAACCCTATGCGATAATCCCACCGTATTGATGGAGTATGGGCTTGATGGATTGCGGTCTTTGATGGAATTCAGATTGTCATGAGCTGGATGGAAACACTGGGACTCGGCAGCAAGCGCCGCAGCGCCCTGCGCTTGCTCGATGCCGCCCTTGCCGCCGGGAAAGTAAACCCCGCCTATGTCGACGACGGCATGCGCTACGTGATCTATCGCTGGGCCACAGAGGAGGAAGCGGCCGTGGGCGCCGATTCAGACTACATGGATCGGCGCATGACCGAAGCGGCGGCGCTCATGTCGTTCTGCGTGATCGGCGCAGCCGATACGGAGAGCGAATTCGGCGCCGACGTTCGGGCGGACCGGGAGCGGCGCTTCGAATCCGCACTGTCGGCGGAAAACGACGAGAGCTTCGACGCACGCCTCATCAAGCTCATTCTGGCGAAGGGCATCGCCGCTGCTGACATCACCGCGCGCGTCGACCTGGTCTGATCACTTCCGCGTCGGCTTCTTGGCGACTTTGCGCTCATGGAGCCGCGCACGGCTACCGAACGACAGCGCGACGCACTCCACGCCAAGGTCATTGCCTTTCCCCGGCTTGGGCATCCCCATCACCACCGATGGCGTTTCGTCGTAGAGGCGGAAGATGATCTGCGGCAGCCATGTTTCTTGGCTGGGCTTGCTCTGACCTACTTTCGCATACTCACTGTCTGAGTCGAAGAAGTGCGCCGGGCCGCCGCCGTAGTTATGCTTCCCGACGATCACGGCGCGCGGAAAGCCGCTATGCTCGAGATATTCGGGCGCGGCGCGGATCACGATGCCGTCGTCGTCGTGGCGGCGCTCGATCACCATCACCCGCGGCACCTGTCCGAATTCTGCCTCGTCACGGAATTTCTCGCGCGCTGCGGCCGCGACGATCCAGCGGATGTTCTCGCGGAAGAATTCCTTGGCCTGCGGCTTGGCGAAGTAGCGCCACAGGAAATCGTACGCCAACGTGCGCCGCTGATCGGCATCGTTGGCATCGGTGCCGGAGAATTGCACGGCCGGCAGCAGGAAGTGATCGGCGGCGAGATTGAAGTCGCCATCCGAGAGATATGTAAACCCGAACCCCGTTGCGCCGCGCACGCGCACGAGGATCGCGTCGGGATGTCGCCGTTGCCGTTCAACCACTTAACCACCCTCCCCGGGCATCCTAACAGGCGTGACACGCAGCCATATGGCGTGGCTTTGCGTTGGTATCACAAGTCGCGATACTACATATGGTAACGCAAATGAACACGATCGGCCAAATATACTCGCTTCGGACGTGCACTGCGTCGCGCGCTGTCGAACGGTTCTTGGTCTCCATCCGCAAGGCTACAGTCACCACCTTTCCGACCTGGCGCGACGTGTTGAACGCCGCATTGGAGGACTGTGCTCTCATGTATGATAGCCGCCGAGCAGTGCTGGATATGCATCCTCTGGATGACTATTACTTCGCTGCTTCGGTTGCCAAGGAAGCAGCACTGATCCGACCGCTGTTCGACGCCGAAGACGCGCTGGAACTTCTCGCCGAGATTGCGGAGAAAGTGGATCAAGTCGCGGGCCGGAAGGATCGCCTCGTCTCCAGCCTGGTCTTCGATATCATTTCACACCTTGAACGCAGCAACCTGCATCCGCACCGCCAATCCCACGACGAAGCCATCGCCGTGCTGCTGCGGCGACTGAATATCGACACCACGCCCGCGACCAAGGCGCTGATGGACGACATGTTATTCCGCCATCACCTCGGCGAGCAGCTGGCGCTCGGCGTGCCGTCCTGGTGGATCCCATTCCGCGCCAAGTTCGTGATCGCCAAATCCCAGGCCCTGACCGCGGTCGTCAGGCCGACTTTGCCGCGGACGCATCGGGTGGGTGGCGCACGCAGCTTGATCTAAACACTCTGCTCGAATCAGCGCTATTCCGCCGCGATAACGCAGACGTCGCAGTCCGGATCGCTCGCCGGTAGCGTGCCGTCGCTGAGCAATTTTCCGACCGCGGCGAGCCGATCCGATGCGGCGCGCGGATAGGCTACCGGGCTCTGCAGAAGTTTCAGCGCCACCATCGCTTCGGTGAACTTATACCCCGCCGTCATCGGATCGACGACCGGCACCGGCACGCGTGCCGCAATCTGCCCGGCAACCGGCGCCATGCAGGTACACCCCAGCACGATGGTATCCGCGCCGCGCGACAGCGCCCCTTCGGCGGCTTTCACGATGCGATCGATCACCGCCGCTTTGCCGGCGCGCATCTGCGCCACCGGATCGTCCGCCGCGCCGCGGCCTTTCATCTCGTCTTCGTCCAACACCGAGATCACATCCGTGCAGCGGCTGGCCATGCCGGTGCTGGCGATGCGTTCGTCGAAAATAAAACGCAATGTGGTCGGCCAGATTGTCACAATGGCGAAGCGACGACCGAGCGTGGACGCCATCGCCATCGCCGCCTCGCCCGCGCCGACCACGGGAATCGCCACGGCGGAGCGCAATTCGTTGATACCGTAGTCGCCGAAGGTGTTGATGAAGATCCCGGCGTAGCCGTCTTCGGCGGCTTTGATCCCACAGTCGAGATAGCCCAGCGCCGCAAGGCCGCGATCAAAGGGCGTGCCGGGGAACACGCTGTATCGTGTTTCCACCAATTCCGGCTTGAAATCCGCCCCCGCCACGGCGGCAATCGCTGCGGGCGGCGAATTGGTGCCCGCTGGCGTGAAGCCCGTACCGATGACGGCAATGCGCTGGGACATGCCTTAGGCCTTCTTGAAATACGTCCGCATGGCGTCGAAGAACATCGGCATCTGCTCGACGCGCCCCATGCTCACGCGCGCCCATGTCGTGTAAGGCGGAAACGGCCGCCCGACCTGAATGTTCATATCCCGCATGCCGGCGAGATACAGCGTCAATGGGCGACCGGTATCGAAGAAGATGAAGTTTGTCTGGCTGGGCGCGTACGGCAGGCCCAGTTCCTTCACCACCGCAGTGGTTTGAGCAACCGCTTGGCGCACGAGTTTCCGGCTCTCGGCCTGGAAAGCGAGATCCTGGTAACTGGCGATTGCCGCTTTCAGACCCATGCGGTTGGGCGAGGACGTGGTGAGTTCCTTCAGCCGCGCGATGATGTCGGGCCGGGCCAGGCCGTAGCCCACGCGCAAACCCGCCATGCCGTGCACCTTCGAGAATGTGCGTGCGATGATGACGTTCTTGCCGGCCTTCACCTGATCGATCATCCCGTTCTTGGCCGGGTCGTCGCACAGGTCGAGGTAGGCTTCGTCCACCAGCACGATCGCCCGGTTGGACACGGCATTGATGAAGCTGCGCAGCTTGTCCGGCGCGACCATCGTCCCGGTCGGATTGTTCGGATTGCAGACGTAGACAATGCCCGTGCGGTTCGTCACGCGACCTTCCATCGCCGCGAGGTCGTGACGCATATCCTTGTCGAGTTCCACGTTGAGCAACCGGCCGCCCGTGCGCACAGCGTAGTCCTGCAATTGATTGAACGTCGGATACGCCGAGACAACCTCAGCGCCGTTGCTGCCGTAGGCCAGCCCGGCGATCTTCAGAAGCTCGCCCGATCCTTCGGTGATGAGGACGTTCTCCGGCCTCACCCCTTCCCGCTCCGCGATCAACCGCACGAGCGTGCCGACATCTTCGACGTCGTACATCCAGCCATCGGCCATCGCCGCGGCCATCGCCTGTTTGGCGCTCTCGCAGGGTCCATAGGGGTTTTCGTTCGCCGCCAGGCGCAAAGGCCGACCTTCCGCTGCCGCGGCAGGTCTGATGAGACCTGCAAATGCCGCGCTGGTGGTGCCGCCGAGTACGATCCGCCGCGATACCTTGCTCATGTTCCCCTTGTTCCCCTGCCGGTTGGCCTCCACGCCATCTTGCCAGATACGGCGCCCCCGTCACAACGAGGCGCCACACCGCCGGCATGTAATTGAGGCGGTTGGCGTTCCTGTCCTACGCCTGTACGGTGGTTAGATTACATCGATGGCCAATTCGGCCACCGCATCGGCGGCCGTGCACCGGAAGGCGCGCGGTGCGCCGGCCCGGGCGTCAGCGACCGGCATCACAATCCAGACCACCGCGGGATCGTGAGCCATGGCGCGATCGTGACTCGAAAGCTCGGACATACCGTTGGGATGGGAATGATAGTGACCAACTACCTGCAGCGCGCGACCCCGCAACCGGCGCATGAGGTCGAACTGCGCCTGCGGATCGATGGCGAAGCGGCGGGTCCGGTCTTCAGCGACGTTGGCGGCGGCAATTACGTCTGCGACGAGCACACCCGCGGCGGTGCTCGTCCCCACAAGCAAGCCACAGCATTCCTCGGGGAACGCGGCCTCGGCGGCAGTCCGAATCTGCGCCAACTGCGCCGTGGTCAGAAGCACCCGATGGGTCATGGCGCCATGTTCGCTGTGCCGGGCGCCGGGAGCAAGCCGCGTGCGTGAACACTTCGCCACCGTCCCCGAGGAGGCCGCGGGCACCCGGCTGGACCGCTGGCTGACGGACACGCTGGACGGCTTGTCGCGCGCGCGGCTTCAAGGCCTGATTGCCGAAGGCGCGGTGACGCGCGCGGGCCAGCCCGTTACCGATGCGGCGGTGAAGGTTAAAGCCGGCGAGATCTACACCGTGGATATCCCCGCCCCCACGCCGCTGGGCATCGAAGCACAAGCCATCGCCCTCGACGTCGTGTTCGAGGACGACGAATTGATCGTCGTCAACAAACCCGCCGGGCTTGTGGTCCATCCCGCCGCCGGCAGCCCGGACCGCACCCTGGTCAACGCCCTGCTCGCCCACTGCGGCGACTCCTTGCGCGGCATCGGCGGCGTCGCGCGTCCCGGCATCGTCCATCGCATCGACAAGGACACCAGCGGACTGATCGTCGCCGCGAAGAGCGAACAGGCGCACGCCGGGCTCGCCGCCCAGTTCGCCGCCCACGACATCGATCGGCACTATGACGCGGTGGTGTGGGGCATCCCGTCCCCACGCAAGGGCACGATCGTCGGCGCCATCGGCCGCAGCCCCCACAACCGGCAGAAGATGGCCATCGTGCGCCGGGGCGGCAAGGAGGCGGAAACATCCTTCCTGACACGCGCCACGTTCGGCACCGTTGCCGCGCATGTCGAGTGCCGCCTAATGACGGGACGCACGCACCAGATCCGCGTCCACATGAGTTCGCGCGGTCACCCGCTGATCGGCGATCCGGTGTATGGCGGCGGGCGAAAGCTGCTACCGAAGACCGCACCGGCGGACGTCTTCGCCACGGTGAGCGCCTTCAAGCGCCAGGCGCTGCATGCGGCCACCCTTGGCTTCATCCACCCGTTAACCGGCGAGGAACTGCGGTTCGAACGTGCTCCGCCGGCGGACTTCGCGGCGTTGGTCGCGGCGCTCAAGAAGCTCTGATTATTCGAGACCCGCGGGTGCTGCGACCTGCGACTGGTTGCCCATCGAGGTCGACTTATTCCCCGACATGGCGTTCTGTGCCTTCACGTGTTCGGGCTCATAGACGATTTCCACGTCCGGGCCCCAGGTCTGCACCAGTTCGCGCTGGCGTGCGCGCAGAGTCGTGATCTGGCGGCCGGCGGTCATCGCCATGAACGAACTGACGAGGTTTGGAGTCACGGCGTAGATTGCCCAGCCCACCGCCGCCGCGCCGTAGAACGCCGCCCATGCCAGGACGCTGGTGATGATGCCGATGGCCGCATCGACCGTGTGGCCCTTGAACCAAAGGTCCGCGAGGTACGGCGCCGTCCCGGCCAGATTGAGCGCGCCGACCGTGATACCGCCGTAGAATCCCTTCTTGCGCTCCATGATGAACGCGACCGCGGTCGGCACCAGCGCGACGCTGAGCACGACCACCGTCGGGATGATCATAGCGCCGATCGGCAGCGCGATCAGGGTATAGAGCAGGAATTTGCTGCGCTTCATGACTACATCACCTTGCTGAGGATGCAGCCGATAAGCGTCAGCGTCATGACCGCCACGGCGCAGACCGCGCCGGCCTGGCGGCCGAGCTTCATTGCGGATTCCTGCCGGTCGAATTGGCCGTGCTCAAGGTCGTAAATCTGCTTGTCGGCGGCGGAGAACTCAGCGCGCGCCCAGTTGAACCCCTCGCCGTCGCGCTGCCGTTCCTCCGGATTGTCGAGATAGTTGTACAACTCCGCGAGATTGCCCTTGCGCACGAACTTCGGGATGTCCTTTTCCAGGTCCCGCCGCTTGTTGCGGTTCTGGTAGCTGTTGATCACCGGCCCCATTAGCCCGCCGACCCAGCTCGCCAGGCCGTACAGCGCCTCCGGCCCGAGACGCCATTGCACAATCGCCAACGTGCTCAACATGCCGATGGTCGCGCGCTCCGTGCGCTGATCGTTCATGGAGTCGAGCTGTGCCTGGGTGCCCTTAGCATAGCGCGCGCGAAGGAACGCCGCGACGTGGCGGTCGATCGGCCACATCTTGGTGTTGACCGACTTAGCTGCATTGTCGAGCGCCGGCAGGATGCCTTTCACTTCCATCACGTACTGACTGGCGAGCAGCGGGCTCATGCAGAACTGCCACTCGTTCAGTTCGTAGACGCAGCGCTCAACGCCGTCGCCCATGGTCGTGTCTTTGATGTAGTTCTTCAGATCCCGGAACACCTGCTCGAACTGCTGCTGTTCGGCGCTAAGTTTGGGCTGTGCTGCGATGGCGTGACGCCACAGGTCCTTGTTGATGAAGTCCGCGAACGGCGTGAGCTTGTCTCGACGCAGCATGGCGATGGCGAGGGCTGCCCCGAAACCATCGAGGTTGACGCGGAAGTCGCGCATGCGCACCGGAGCCCGCGGATCGAGCACTATCAGCACGCGCGCGATCAGCACGTCGTCCGCTTCGCCCTTCATGGCGCTCGGCATGGCCAGCGAATTCTTGATCGCCGCCGACACCGCATCCGCCATTTCGTTGTTCTCGAACTGACGGCGCAGCCAAATTTCCAACTGACCGTCGGCGATCACGGTCATCGCCTTGTCCCAATTGACGTACATGGCGTAGCTGAACGGCCGAATGGAATTGAATTCCTGATCGCCCAGACGCAACGCGCGCCGCGCCTGCACTTCGGCTTTTCCCTGGATCGGCGTTAGACGCTTGCCGGCCAGCCAGAGTTCGATGTTCTCGATGCGCCAGCGCTGATCGGGGTCATCCGCCAGCAGGCCGCGCAAACACTCGAGCACCGCAACCGGCGCGCGCTCCTCGCCGACCAGCGTGGCGTAAGACCCGACCGTGACCTTGCGGCGCAGAATCTCCTGATCCGGCACGCCTACCAGCGTGTCGCGCCCGAGCGATAGCATCAGCAGCGTCGCGCCGAAGGCGTACATGTCGTCGTAGAAGTTGCCCGCGCCGCGCCCCGACGGCATCGCCATGCCGGACTCGATCGGCTCCACCGACACTGGCTGATCGTGCCCGGGGGCCGACGTGACACAGTCACCCAGCACGATGTTGGTGCGGGCTTCGTCCATGAAATAGAGATTGTCGGGACGGATCGCGCGATGAGTGATGCCCTTCAGCGTGAGTTCGACCAGCCCTTCGGACAACGGCTTGATGATATTCTTGGCGAACAGGTGATCCGGGATGCGCCTAAATGTCGCGCCCATGGAATCCATGACGCGCCCACCCATGGGCCGGTGATAGATCACGATGACGCATTTGCGATCCGCCGGCGGCCATTCCGCGACTCCCCAGTCGACCAGATGCAGCACGTGCGGAATTTCAAGGCCCTTGAGGATGCGCATCGCGCCGATGCGCGGCGGCATGTCGGTCTTCACGACGAGGGCGTAAAGCGGGCGGCCTTCCTGCTTGCGATCCGTCACCTCGTACGCCGTCGCATTCGGCATATCGAGCGACGGGATCGCCTTTTCGCAATAGATCGTGTAGCGATCGCGGACGACGATAAACGTGCCCGTCGCCTTCGACGGCTCGGGAGCCGGAGGCGGGACAGCTTTAGGCACCGCCGCCGGCGCTGCTGCCGCTGGTGCGAGCGCAGGCTCAGGGGCGCGCTGGGGCGCTTCGCGCAAGTCCGAGGCCGGTTCGGCCATGGGCTCACAGTCCTGTACAAGTCGACCACCCTTCTGGTGATCGCTTGGGAATATACGGGAGTAAATCCCTCAGGACAACGCGATTAACGAAGCGTTAACTAATTACCGTCAGCCCGACCAAGGGCTTAGGACCATCAGTCGACAAACGGGTCGCGCACCAGGATGGTGTCTTCGCGCTCTGGGCTGGTCGACAGTAGAGCCACCGGGGCCTCGATCAGCTCCTCGATGCGGCGGATGTACTTGATCGCTTCCGCCGGCAGTTGGACCCAGCTCCGGGCCCCGCGGGTGGAGCACTCCCACCCCTTCATGGTCTCATAGACCGGCGTGATCGCCGCCTGATCCGACATACCCGACGGGAAACGTTGGATTTTCTGACCCTTCAGGTCATAGCCGACGCACACCTTGAGCTCCGGCAGGGTATCCAGCACGTCCAGCTTGGTGAGCGCGATGCCGGTGATGCCGCCGGTCTTGATCGCCTGGCGGACCAGCACCGCGTCGAACCAGCCGCAGCGACGGCGGCGGCCCGTTACAGTCCCGAACTCATGGCCGCGCTCCCCCAGCAACTGCCCGGTGGCGTCGGTCAGTTCGCTCGGGAACGGCCCCGACCCCACCCGGGTCGTGTAGGCCTTGGTGATTCCCAGGACGTATCCGACCGCATCCGGGCCGAGCCCCGACCCGACGGCCGCCTGGCCGGAGAGGGTGTTGGACGAGGTGACGTAGGGGTAGGTGCCGTGGTCGACGTCGAGCATGGCGCCTTGCGCGCCCTCGAACAGAATCCGGCGACCGCGCTTCTTGGCATCCGACAGTATTTCCCAGACCGGCGCCGCGAACGGCAGGATCTTCGGGGCGACGTCCTTGAGCTGTGCGATCAGGCTCGCGGCGTCGAGTTCGGGCTGGCCGAGTCCACGCAGGAGCGCGTTGTGATGCGCGAGCAGACGTTCGACCTTCGCCGCAATCGCGACGTCGTCGGCGAGATCGCACACACGGATCGCGCGGCGTGCGACCTTGTCTTCGTAAGCAGGGCCGATGCCGCGGCCCGTTGTGCCAATCTGCGCAGCGCCGGCGGCGGCCTCGCGCGCACGATCAATGTGGCTGTGCAGCGGCAGGATCAGCGTCGCGTTGTCGGCAATCTTGAGTAGGTCCGGCGTGATCTTCACGCCCTGCGCGCCGATCTTTTCGATCTCCGCCAGCAGCGCCCACGGATCGACCACGACGCCATTGCCGATGAACGAAGGCTTGCCGCGCACGACGCCGGAGGGCAGCAGACTCAGCTTGTAGGTCTTGTCGCCGATCACGAGCGTATGGCCGGCGTTATGACCGCCCTGGAAGCGCACCACCATATCGGCGCGTTCCGAGAGCCAATCGACGATCTTGCCTTTGCCCTCGTCACCCCACTGGGAGCCGACGACCGCGACGTTGCTCATGACTTCTGACCCTTCGCTTCAACCGCCTTGCCGCGGTCGAGATAGTGACTGCATCCGAGACGTACGGCATCGGTCGCTGCGTTGACGTCGCCGCGCAGAGCAACGACCACGCTCCAGCCTTGCGCTTGCCAATCGCGTACGGTGACGCGCGGCGTACCCACAGGCATCCAAAGACTTTTGGCAGCAGGCGCCGGTGGCACCACGCCCAGAAGATTGTCGACCACCAGTGTCGCGCCGGTCGCGGGTTCCAAGCGTCCGTCGCCATGGTTCAATCGATAGCGCCCACCGCGACCGATCTCGCGCTGCGCGCCCTTGGCGAAAATCGAGAATGTGATGCCGCTGTGATACTCAAAGCCGCGGCTCTCCACCGCATCTACCGTCAGCGCCAGCTCGGGCGCGGCAGCGCGTACGGCATCGGCAACGGCGACGAGCGCCAGCCACTCGGCCTTGGCGTCCGCCGGTAGCGCGAGCTTTTCAAGCTTCTGCTTGGCGTTGGCGAAGACGCCAGAGGCTTCCACCAGACTGCACAACATGTCGCCGACGCTGCCGCCTGCGATCTTGATCTCCGCCACATCCTTATGCGCGAGCGCCGTCCGCAGACGATCTTGCTGCACGCCGGTCGCGCCTTTGAGAATCGCCGGGACCAGGGTCGGCAGCGCGAGATCGACCGTAATATTTTTCACGCCGATGGCGTCGAGCGCTTCCGTGGTGGCGACGATCACCTCGACGTCGGCTGCGCCGCTTTCGGCGCCGATAAGTTCGATACCGGCCTGGGTGAACTGACGGTCCGGCTCGAGTTGATCGCCGCGCACCCGCAAGACCTGGGCTGAATACATCAGACGCAAAGGCCGCGGGCGGGACGCCAGCCGCGTCGTCGCGATGCGCGCGACCTGGGTCGTGACGTCTGCCCGGAAACCGAGCGTGCGGTGCGACACTGGGTCCGGCATGCGGAAAATGCTTTCGCGCAGGGCCGTGCCGACACCGGCCAGCAGGGTGTCCTCGAACTCGGCCAGCGGTGGCTTCACCAGGTCATAGCCGTTGGCGCCGAAACTCCCGGCGAGCCGATACACCACCTCCGCCTCGAAGGCGGCGTCGGGCGGCAGAAGGTCGTGCAGACCTTCAGGCAAAAGGGTCTTAGGGGTATCGCTCATGGTCCGGCCGGTGTCCTGGGGAGCGCGCGGTTATACGCTGCCCTCCCCGCCTTGTCATGAGCCGGTTTGGGGGCAAAAAAGCGTTAAAATGACAGGGCTTGGACCTGCTTCACCTGCGGCAGGGCCTCGACCTTGGCGCGGACCGATTCATCCACAGCCTGATCCAGGTTCAGCAGCGCCAGCGCAGCGCCGCCCTCGGCCGCCCGGCCCAGGTGGAACGAAGCGATGTTCACCCCCGCCTGCCCCAGGATGGTCCCCAGCGCGCCGATAAAGCCCGGCTTATCGTCGTTGATCACGTACAGCATGTGCTTGCCGACTTCCGCCTCGATGTGGATGTCGTTCACGTCCACCAGCCGCGGCAGGCTGCCGCCGAACAGCGTACCGGAGACGCTGCGGGTCTGGCGCTCGGTGACGATGCAGAGCGTCATTAGGGTCTGATAGAGCGGATGGGTCTCGCGCTTCACTTCCGTCACCTTGATGTCCCGCTGGCGGGCGATCAGCGGCGCGTTGACCATGTTGACCGACTCCATCAGCTGACCGAGCAGGCCCTTGAGTGTGACGGCCGTGAGCGGACGGGTATTCAACTCCGCAACGTGGCCTTCGTAGGTGATCGTGATCTCCTTCACCCCGGACTTGGTGATCTGCCCGGCGAAACTGCCGAGTTGTTCCGCCAGCCCCATATAGGGCTTCAGCTTCGGGGCATCTTCCGCCGACACCGACGGCATGTTGAGCGCGTTGGTCACCGCACCGGTCAGCAGGTAGTCGGAGATTTGTTCCGCCACCTGTAGCGCCACGTTCTCCTGGGCTTCGTCGGTGGAGGCGCCCAAGTGCGGCGTAGCCACAACCTTTTCCATCCCGAACAGGATGTTGGTCTTCGCCGGCTCTTCCTCGAACACGTCGAAGGCCGCACCGGCCACATGACCGCTTTCGATCGCCGCCTTAAGGTCGGCTTCGACTACCAGGCCACCGCGCGCGCAATTGATGATGCGTACGCCCTTCTTCATCTTGGCGATGCTTTTCGCGTCGATGATACCCCGGGTGTGTTCGTTCAACGGCGTGTGCAGGGTGATGAAGTCGGAGCGCGCGAAGATCGCCTCCAGGTCGCCCTTCTCCACGCCGATGTCATCTGCGCGCTGCTGCGACAGAAAGGGATCGTAGGCGATGACCTTCATCTTCAGGCCCAACGCGCGATCGCACACGATCGATCCGATGTTGCCGCACCCGATGACGCCGAGCGTCTTGCCGTAAATCTCGACCCCCATGAACCGGGATTTTTCCCACTTGCCGGCGTGGGTCGAGGCATTGGCGGCGGGAATGTCGCGCGCGAGCGACATCATCATCGAAATGGCGTGCTCGGCGGTGGTGATCGCGTTGCCGAAGGGTGTGTTCATTACCACCACGCCGCGGGATGTCGCCGCTTCCACATCGACGTTGTCGACGCCGATGCCGGCGCGGCCGACAACCTTCAGGCGCGTTGCCGCTTCAAGAACTGCCTTCGTGACCTTGGTATTGGAGCGGATCGCCAGCCCGTCGTAGTCCTTGATGATCGCGAGCAGTTCTTCCGGCTTCAGCCCGGTTTTGATGTCAACGTCGACGCCGCGGTTCTTGAAGATCTCAACCGCCGCCGCGCTCAACTTATCGCTGATCAGAACCTTAGGCTTCGTCACGGCAAACACTCCATCCCCACGTGTTGCGTAAAATTGCGCCGCGGCACACCTCCCCAGGGACCGCGGCGCATCGTCATTCTTTGCGTGCGCCTAAGCTTTCGGCTGCACTTCACCGTGGGCCCATTCGAGCCACGGCAACAAAGCGACGATATCCTTGGTGTCGACGGTCGCGCCGCCCCAGATGCGGAGGCCCGGCGGCGCATCGCGATAGCCGCCGATGTCGAGCGCGACACCTTCTTTCTCAAGCAGGCTGACGATGCTCTTGGCCGCGGCCGCCTGTTCATCCTTGCCGAGTTTGGTGAACCAGTCGGCGGTGATCTTCAGGCAGATCGACGTGCTGGACCGATGCTCCGGGCTCTCCGCCAGGAAATCGACCCAGTTCTTCTGCGCGACCCAGTCGGCAATCGCTTTCAAATTGGCTTCGGACCGCGCGATCAGTCCTTTCAGGCCAAGGCCTTCCGCCCACACCAAGCCGTCCACCGCGTCTTCCACGCACAGCATGGAGATGGTGTTGATGGTGTCGCCTTCAAAGATGGCGTCCTGCAGCTTGCCGCCTTTGGTGAGGCGGAAGATCTTCGGCATCGGCCACGGCGGCGTATAGCTCTCGAGCCGCTCAACAGCGCGCGGAGACAGCACGAGCATGCCGTGCGCCGCTTCGCCGCCCAGCACCTTCTGCCAGGACCAGGTGACCACATCGAGCTTGTCCCACGGCATCTCCATCGCGAACACCGCGGACGTCGCGTCGCAAATCGTCAGGCCCTTGCGGTCGGCCTTGATCCAATCGCCGTTGGGCACGCGCACGCCGGAGGTCGTGCCGTTCCAGGTGAACACCACGTCGTGATCGAAATTCACCGATGCCAGATCGACCATCTTGCCGTAGTCGGCCTTGATCACTCGCGCGTCTTTCAGCTTGAGTTGCTTCACCACGTCGGTGACCCAACCTTCGCCGAAGCTTTCCCAGGCGAGCATGTCCACCGGCCGCGCGCCGAGCGCATGCCACAGGATCATTTCCACCGCGCCGGTATCGGACGCGGGCACGATGGCGATCTTGTAGTCCGCCGGAATGCCAAGGATGGACTTACTCTTGTCCAGCACCTGCTTGATGCGCGCCTTGGCAGGCTTGGCGCGATGCGAGCGGCCGACGAGCGCATTCTTCAGGGCGTCGAGCGTCCAGCCGGGACGCTTGGCGCAAGGGCCGGACGAGAATTCGGTGCGCGCGGGACGAATAGACGGCTTCGGACTGGCGGACATGGCGCGCTCAAACCCCTATCGCGATTGGGAAGCGACCGCCCGGAAGACCCCGGGGGTCACAAGGGCGCGCAGTCTATGAACCGGTCAGAAGGGCGTCAATGCGGGTTCAGGCCTCGAACGGCCGCACCGTGAACCCATGATTGAGGGGGCCATGCCCCTGCCCAATCCCCGGCGCAGTGCGCATGGCTTCGCGGACATACGCCCGCGCCCGCGCCACCGCATGTTCCAGGGCGAGCCCCTGCCCCAGCCCGGTCGCAATCGCAGACGCAAGGGTACAGCCGGTGCCGTGGGTGGCGCGGCTGTGGATGCGCGGACTGTCGAAACAGGTGACGCCGTCGGGCTCGATCAACAGATCGCGCACGAGGTCGCCTTCGACATGGCCGCCCTTCAGCACCACGGCTTCGGCACCGAGCCCCCGTAAGCACGCAACGGCTGCGTCCATATCGGCCAAGGTCCGAATCCGCCGGCCGGTCAGCACTTCGGCCTCGGGCAGATTGGGTGTCAGCACACGCGCGCCCACAATCAGCTTGGTGCGCAGCGCATCGACCGCATCGGACTTCAGCAGGCTGTCGCCGCTGGTGGCGATCATCACCGGGTCGACCACGCGCGGGTGCGTCGATTTCGCACGTGCCAGCGCATCGGCCACCGCCGCGATCACCTCCACCGACGCCAGCATCCCGGTCTTGATCAGATCGGCGCCGAGGTCGGACAGCACGTGCTCAATTTGTCCGGCGATAATCTCCCCGGGGATTTCATGCACCGCCTTCACGCTGACGGTGTTCTGCACGGTGACGGCCGTGATGGCGGTCATGGCGAAACCGCCCAAGGCCGTGACGGTCTTGATGTCCGCCTGGATTCCGGCGCCACCGCCGGAGTCCGACCCCGCAATGATGAGAACGCGCGCGATCACAAGATCACGCAGCCGCTTTTGTGATGACGTCGACAAGCCCCGCGACGGCGGCATTCACTTCGCCGGAATCGTCGCCCTCCGCCATGATACGGATGAGCGGCTCCGTGCCGGATTTGCGGATCACCAAGCGGCCGCGGCCGTTGAGGCGGCGCTCCACGTCGGCGATCGCGTCGCGCACCGGCGCCTTGGCCAGCACCGCATCGGCGCTGGCGGTCTGGGCGAGGCGCACGTTCCGCAAAAGCTGCGGCACCGGATCGAAGCAGTGCAGCGCCTGGCTCGCCGGTTTGCCGGATTCCACCAAGGCCGCCAGCACCTGAAGCGCTGCGATAATGCCGTCGCCGGTGGTGGCGTGGTGACCGAGAATGATGTGGCCGGATTGCTCCCCGCCGACGTTGAAACCGCCGGCGCGCATCTGCTCGACGACATATCGGTCGCCGACCTTGGTACGCAGAAGACTGATGCCGCGACTGGAAAGATAACGCTCCAAGCCAAGGTTGCTCATGACCGTCGCGACGACTGTGTCACCGGTGAGTTCTTGACGCGACTTGCAGTGGCCGGCGATCAGCGCCAACACCTGGTCGCCATCGATCATGTCGCCATGTTCATCGCAGAACAGCACGCGGTCCGCATCGCCGTCGAGGGCGAGCCCGAGGTGCGCGTTGTGGGCCAGCACGAGTTCGCGCATGCGTTCCGGATACAGCGAGCCGCACTCGCGATTGATATTGAAGCCGTCCGGCGCAACACCGACTTTCACGACCTCCGCGCCCAGTTCCCAGAACACCTTCGGCGCAACTCTGTAGGCCGCGCCATTGGCGCAATCGACCACGATCTTGAGGCCGTCGAGCCGCAGATGCCGCGGGAACGTCGTCTTGGTGTGTTCGATGTAGCGGCCGGCGGCATCTTCGAGGCGAAGGGTGCGGCCGAGTTTGTCGGGGGCTGCGAGTCCGTCGTCGCTGTCCAGATCGATCATCTGCTCGATCTCGGATTCGATCGCATCGGACAGCTTGAAGCCGTCGGGACCGAACAGTTTGATGCCGTTATCCTGGTACGGATTGTGCGACGCGGAGATCATGACGCCAAGGTCGCAGCGCATGGCGCGCGTCAGCATGGCGATGCCGGGCGTGGGGATCGGGCCGACGATGATCACGTCCATGCCGACGGAGGTGAACCCGGCAGTCATCGCTGGCTCGAGCATGTAGCCCGACAGGCGCGTGTCCTTGCCGATGACGACCGTGTGCCGATGACTGCCGCGGATGAACCGCCGCCCCGCCGCCTTGCCGAGACGCAGCGCGGTGCTGGCGGTCATCGGCTCGGTGTTAGTGAGCCCGCGGATACCGTCGGTGCCGAAATACTTACGCTCAGTCATGCTTGAGTCCCGCTTGGCCCCGTTCCGCGGATGGTAAATGCATGAAACGGTGGAAAGTGCTGGCTGCTTATGCAGCCACTATCACACAGATGATACCATGCGACGAACCGCCAGGGCTTGTCGCGTTTCCTTCACATCATGAACGCGGACGATCTGGACGCCCTGCTCCGCCGCCGTCAAGGCGATGCTCAACGAGCCGGGCAAACGCGCCTCTGCCGGCTCCCCCTGGCTGAACGCCGCGATCAGACGCTTCCGCGATGCGCCAACTACGACCGCGCAGCCGAGACCGTGATAGAGCGCCAGGTGCGTGAGGATCTGCGCGGAATGGGTTTCGGTCTTGCCGAAGCCGATGCCGGGATCGACTGCAATCCGGTCGGCCGCAATTCCTGCGCCCTGACAAGCCTTTAGGCGCCCCGCCAGCATGTCGAACACGTCCCCCGGCGCCCAGACGTAGGTCGGATCCTTCTGCATGGTGCGGGGGTCGCCCTGCATGTGCATCAGGATCACGGACACAGCCGTCGGCGCGACCGTCTTGAGGGCGGCGGGATCGGCCAGGGCCGTGACGTCGTTGACGATACGCGCGCCGGTAGCAATTGCAGCGCCCATCGTGGCGGCGTGGCGCGTGTCGATGGACACGCACAGGCCTTTCTCGGCCAGCGCGCGCACCACCGGGATGACACGGCGCTGCTCGTCGTCGGGCGCAACCGGATCGGCCCCGGGCCGGGTGGATTCGCCGCCCACGTCGATGATGTCCGCCCCCTCTTCCGCGAGCTTTAGGCCATGCGCGATGGCCGCATCCGTGTCCGCGAACTTGCCCCCGTCGGAGAAACTGTCGGGCGTCACATTGACGATGCCCATGATCCGCGTCGCGGAAAGGTCGAGCCCAACGAAGGCGGGTCGGGGCGCGCCGAGCGCAGCAAGGGCTGCATCCATCGCCCGGCCGGTCAGCGGCGACGCACACGCCAGGGCGTTGTCGTAGGCCGGCCGCGTCATCAATGCCGTGGACGCCCTGCCCTGTACCGTCGTGACGTCGATCGCCGCAAAGGCGCGCGCAGGCCCAAGGAACGCCCACGCCTGCTGCGCCGCCACTGCGTCTTTAGCGCGCGGGCTGCCAATCAGCGCACGCGGCGTGATGTAAGGACCGCCGGACATGGCGCTTTGGTAAGGCACCCGGAGGACAAAAAAAAGACCCCGCCGAAGCGGGGTCTGGTTTCTTGCCTAAGCGCCGGCCCTCTTAAGCACCAGGTTGCGGCGTCGGTTCCTGCCCGAAGGGCGGGTTGCGGCGCGCATCGCCGGAACTCGGCACCGAACTGCGGCGGCCTGGATCGCGCGGGCGCGTCTGCTTCTCGGTCTTGTCGATGGTCTCGCCGCGCAGCAGCGCCTCGATCTCTTCGCGGCTGAGCGTTTCGTGCTCAAGTAGCCCCTGCGCAATGATCTCAAGCTGGTCGCGATGCTCGACGATGATCTTGTTCGCGGTGATTTCGCCTTCTTCGACGAACGCCCGCACTTCTTCATCGATCACGCGCGCGGTCGCATCCGACACGTTCTTCGTCTGCGTCACAGAATGACCCAGGAACACTTCGCCCGAATTGTCGGTGTAGCGCAGCGGCCCGAGCTTATCGGAGAAGCCGTACTCGGTGACCATCTTGCGTGCGATGTCGGTGGCGCGGCGGATATCGTCCGACGCACCGGTCGTCACCTTGTCCGTGCCGAACACCAGTTCTTCCGCAACACGACCACCGAACAGGCTGGCGATCTGCGCGCGCAGCTCGTGGCGGGACATGGAATACTTGTCGCGTTCCGGCAGGAACATGGTCACGCCCAGCGCACGGCCGCGCGGGATGATCGTCACCTTGTGCAGGGGCTCGTGGCCCGGCACGTGCAGCATGACGAGCGCATGGCCGCCTTCGTGGTACGCGGTGAGTTTCTTTTCGTCTTCGGTCATCACCATGGAGCGGCGCTCCGCGCCCATCAGGACCTTGTCCTTGGCTTCCTCGAATTCCAGCATGCCGATGACGCGCTTGGTCTTGCGCGCCGCCAGCAGTGCGGCCTCGTTGACCAGGTTGGCCAGATCGGCGCCGGAGAAGCCCGGCGTACCGCGCGCGATCACCTTCAGATCGACATCCTGACCCAGCGGGGTCTTGCGGCTGTGGACCTGCAGAATGCGCTCGCGGCCGATGATGTCAGGATTCGGCACCACGACCTGGCGATCGAAGCGGCCCGGACGCAACAGCGCCGGATCGAGCACATCGGGACGATTGGTGGCGGCGATCAGGATCACACCCTCGTTCGCTTCGAATCCGTCCATCTCCACCAGCAACTGGTTGAGGGTCTGCTCGCGTTCGTCGTTACCGCCGCCAAGACCGGCGCCGCGATGACGGCCGACTGCGTCGATTTCGTCGATGAAGATGATGCACGGGGCGTTCTTCTTGCCCTGCTCGAACATGTCGCGCACGCGGCTCGCGCCGACACCGACGAACATCTCGACGAAGTCCGAACCGGAGATAGTGAAGAACGGCACGTTGGCTTCGCCGGCAATGGAGCGCGCCAGCAGCGTCTTACCGGTACCCGGCGGCCCCACCAGAAGCACGCCCTTGGGGATCTTGCCGCCCAGGCGCTGGAACTTCTGCGGGTCGCGAAGGAACTCGACGATCTCTTCAAGTTCCTGCTTGGCTTCCTCGACGCCAGCGACGTCTTCGAATGTGACGCGGCCCTGCTTCTCGGTCAGCAGCTTGGCGCGCGATTTGCCGAAGCCCATCGCCTTGCCGCCGCCGCCTTGCATCTGGCGCATGAAGAATATCCATACGCCGATCAACAGCAGCATCGGGAACCAGGAGATCAGCACACTCCAGAACGAAAGCTCGTTGTCGCTGCGGGGCATCGCCTTGATGGCCACGCCGTTGGTGCGCAGCGTCGGAACCAGGCTGGGATCTTCCGGCGCATAGGTACGGAAATCGCCGCCGGACTTGAAAGAGCCGGCGATGTTGCTGCCCTGAATGACAACGTCCTGGATTTCATTGCGCTCAACCGACGCCATGAAATCGGAAAACAAAATCTCGCGGCTCGCGCTGCGCGGCGCGGCACCCTGAAACAAATTGAACAGCGCCACCACACAAACCAGGATGATGACCCAGAGCATCAAATTACGACTGATATTCAAAAGCAGTCCCTCGCAGACCGGGGCTGCCGCCAAACGATACGAGCGGGGGCTCGGATCGCATTCATTCGCGGCAGGCTCCTGGAAAGTTAAATAGTGCGCCAAAGCGCCTTCGCAAGCAAAACGTTTGTACCTTTAATGAGTTACACGGCCGTCACATCCCTGCGAACGGTGGCAGATCAGCCACAGCGCGCCGGAAGACAAAAACACACTGGATCGTGTGTTTCCCGAGCGCTAACCGCAGGTCATCGCGCAAGAAATCCACGATCGGAACGGCCGCCGGGCCTCGTTCGTCGCTCAGGAGCGGGAGCCCAGCCCGCAGTACGGGTGCGACCCGCAGGCCGCCTTCCCTTTTCAGGGCGCCCCACCCCGCCGCCGTCATCGCGCTCACGCGGAAGGCGCACGGCGCGCTGGCCGGACTGCGCAACACAAATCGACCGTCCCACCGCACCTCTTCCCCCGGTGCAAGCATCTGCACGTCGGTGATGGCTGCCGCCTCCCGCGACACGACGATGGCATCACCATCGCGCTGGAGTTGACAGCCGTGTAGGGTGGCGTCTCGCCAAGGTCCGCGCGCAAGGCGCCGATAAACACCACCAAGCGCATCGAAGCGCGGACCGAATTCCGCGCCCGCGGCGGCCATCAGCACCTGCGCCAATGCCCGCAAGGCCACTTCCTCCGGGGCCGAGAGCAGTCGCGCCACGTCGAGCCGGGCGACACCGAAGGCGTCCCAGGCACACGCTTGCGTCAACAGCTCCGTCACCATGGTTTCGAGTGCACCGCGCGCGCGCTGCATGTGGCCGACGGTCGCCAACAAGCGTTCGGTGGTCAGGCCCTCGGCGGCTAGAAGATCACGCGCTTGCCGGAATCGCACACGTGTCGCCGCCGTATTTGCATTCGACGGATCTTCGATCCAGTCCTGACCGAAAGCCCGGCACGTGTCCATCAACGCCGCCTTCGGAAAAGACAACAGCGGCCGCAGCAGCGTCACGCCGTCGCGCACGGTCGTCGCCGCCATGGCGGCAAGCCCGTCGACGCCGCTGCCGCGCGCGAGTCGGATAAGAAACGTCTCGACCTGATCGTCAGCATGATGGGCCAGACAAAGCGTTTCGATCCCTTGCGCCCGGCACCACCCCGTCATGAGATCGTAGCGCGCCGTGCGCGCGTCTGCTTGCGGGCTGCGCGTAAGGCCGCGCTGCGCCTGGCCTTGTGCCCATCGCAGACTGACGTGACGCACGCCAAGTGCGGCGCACCACGTCGCCACCTGCTCCGCTTCGACCGCGCTGGCATCGCGCAAGCCATGATCGACAGTGAGTGCCGTGAGTTCCGCACCGCGTGCCTGCGTCCAGATGTGCAGCAGACGCAGCAGCGCGAGACTATCTCCACCGCCGGAGACAGCGACCGCAACAGGCCGCGCATCGGGAAGATAGGGCGCGATCGCCGCGGCAAAGTCTGTGCTCGAAATGCCCCGTCCTGACGGCGGGGCGCCGGCCCGTGCGTCGGGCCGCGCCGGCATCAGGCGCACTTCAGACGGACGCGCTCCGCCTTTGCGGTATCGCGGATCTGCTGTGACGCATCCGGATATTCTTTCGCAATGCGCCCGATCGCCGTGCACGCGCCCTGTTGCTGGTTCAGATGCGACATGGCCATGCCCAGCTTAAGCAGGCTGTCCGGGCCTTTGGCACTCTTGGGATAGGTCTGGTAGCCGTTCAGGAATTCCTGCGCCGCGGCTTGATAGTCGCCGCGCGCATAGAGCGACTCACCCAGCCAGTATTGCGCATTGCCGGCCAGCGCATCCTTCGGATTCTTCTTCATGAAATCGCGCAACGCCGCTTCGGCGCGCGGATAATCCTGCCTCTTCAAGAAGTCGAAGGCGTAGTCGTACTGCTGTTTGGGCGTTCCGTTCGGAAGGGCTACCGCGACTGCCGGTCCGGCACTCAAGCCTGCCGCTGTCACGGGCCCGCCGGAAGGTGCGGCCTTCGGTGCCGGGGCGACCGGCAGCGGCTGGGCCGGCGGCGGCGCCTTGGGCGCATTCGGATCGGCCGCAAGAGCCCTGCCGGACGCATCGGTGCGAATGGAGAACGTGCTGTCGCCGCCGGCTTGCGGCGCTTCGATATTGGTCGGCGCTTTGTTCAGCGTCGTGGTCGTGGTTTGCGCTGTCTGCGCCGATGGCGCTTGCATCGAATAGTCAGGCTGCTTGGACACCGGCGAAGACATCGGCGCGTTGGCATCGAAGGACTGCACCATGGGCGGCTTGGTCATCGCCGACGCGGTGGGCGACACGCTCGCCGGAATCGAAGTCGCGGCCGGTTCGGCCGATACGGTCGGTGCCGGCGTGGCACTCGATGCCTGGGCCTGCGGCATCGGCGGCAGCGCCCCGCCGAGAGTGGCCTCGACGCGGGCGACGCGCATGGAGAGGTCGTCCTGCAGCAGCTGCAGCTGCTTCGACATCTGGCCGTTCTGGAACTTCAGTTCTTCGTTCTGGCCAGTGAGCTGTTCGATCAGCTGCTCGAGGTGCAGCACGCGCACGCTCAGATCGCCGAGCGCGGATGCGGACGCCATCGGCTCCGGCGCAGGCGGTGCCTGTTTCTTCTGCTGTGCGCTCTGCGCGAAGGCAGCAGGCGCGATGGCGACGGGGGCAACGCCCAGGCTCGCGGCAAGAACGACAGCGGCGAATGTAGGAGGGGAAAAACGCATCATCGGGAGAAGCCCATCTGCGACGGTGGTTCAAACGACCTTGCTAAGTTTACCGGTCAATTCCGGCAGAACGTAGGCATAAGACCGAGCGAGGCGAACCGCGCGCAGCCGGCCTTGGAACCGCCCATAAAAACGAGAGGGCGCGCCAGACCGGAAGCCCTAAAGACTTCCGGTCACGACGCGCCCTAAGCAACACCAGTCACACCCGGCGACAACCGCCGGGATGGAAGAGTTGGTTCTTACTGAACCGCCGACACGCCACGACGATTCTTGCTCCAGCAAGCTTCGTCGGAAGAAACGCATACCGGGCGCTCCTTGCCGTACGAAATCGTCTTGACGCGACCAGCGCTCAGGCCCAGCGACACCAGGTACTGCTTCACCGAGTTGGAGCGACGCTCACCCAGGCCGAGGTTGTACTCGCGGGTGCCGCGCTCATCGCAGTGACCTTCGATGGTGACGGTACGGGACGGGTTCTGGTTCAACCACGAAGCTTGGCCACGCAGGATGGCCTGGGCCGCCGGGGTCAGTTCGGCCTTGTCGTACTCGAACTGCACCAGGTTACCGACAACGGTGTTGAAATATTCGATGGAGTCAGGCGCCGGGCCCGACGGACGGGTCGCAGCGGCCGGCGGCGTAGCGGCGGCACTTGTGCCGGCTGCCTGTTCCTTCTTCGTGGAGCACGCGGCGAGCATGACCGCCACGGCGATGACGCCCAAAAAGCGGAGGTTCATTCTTGTATCCCCTAATACGACTGGTGTTGACTTGGCCAGGACGACGCCGCTTTTACGCGAAAAGCCGCGCCCCTTGCGGGCACTCTTTTAGCAGCAAACCGTAACGACGCAAGACCAATAGGCGACCGCGACGTCCCCTATCCCCATCGAATCTATATTGTTTTACGGGTGTTGCATAGCAGCCGCGCGTATTTGCCTGGGGTTTCACGGCACCGCATGCATGCCCCCGGTAGAACGCACACGAGACTATGGAATCAGCGGCGACCAGGCCGGGTCCGACGCATCGCCAGGGGTCACAATTTCCCTTTGATTATAACCAGTTAGGTCAATCGAATAGAGCCGGGTCTTGCCCCCGTTTGGGCTCTGGGCGAAGTACATCAACACGCGGCCGTTGGGCGCCCAAGTAGGGGCCTCAACCAAGAAGCCCTGAGCCAAATCCCGCGCCCCGGAGCCGTCCGGCTTCATCACGCCGATGTAAAAAGTTTGCCCGTCCTGTTTTGTATACGCGATCAAATCTCCGCGGGGCGACCACACCGGAGTCCCGTATTTGCCCTTCGAGAAGCTGATCCGGGTCGGATTCCCGCCATCGGCGCTCATCACGTAGATCTGCTGGCTGCCCCCACGGTCCGACGCGAAGGTGATCTGATCGCCTTTCGGTGAATAGGACGGCGACGTGTCGATGGCCGGATGGTTGGTCAGGCGCGCCGTCTTCCGGGTGCGCAAATCCATCTCATAGATCTCGGTATTGCCGTCCGTCGCCATCGACAGGACGACCTTGTTGCCGTCCGGCGAGAATCGGGGCGCGAACGTCATGCCCGGGAAATCGCCGAGCACTTCCTGACGGCCCGTATCGATGTTGAAGACATACACGCGCGGCACGTTCCGGAAGTAAGAGAGGTAAGTGATGTCTTGCTGTGTCGGGGAGAAGCGCGGCGTGAGCACCAGCGCCGTGCCGTCTGTCAGATAGCGATGATTGGCGCCGTCCTGATCCATGATCGCGAGGCGCTTGATGCGCTTCAGGGCCGGACCGCTCTCGGCGATATAAACCACGCGCGTATCGAAGTAGCCGGTCTCGCCGGTGATGGCGGTGTAGATCGCGTCGGCGACAATGTGCGCAACGCGGCGCCAGTTCTCAGGCTGGGTGACGTAGGCCTGCCCAACCATCTGCTGCCCCCCGTAAACGTCCCAGAGGCGAAACGCGACGCGATACTGGCCGTTCGGCTGCGCTTCCACCGCGCCCTGCACCAGGGCTTGCGCATTCAACGTGCGCCAATCCGGGAAGCGCGGTTGAACGTCAAGCGACGTCAGGTCCTGGATGAAACCTTTGGGATCGAGCGGACGGAACAGGCCCGAGCGCTCCAGATCGGCTGACACCACCGCGCTGATGTCCTTGCCCACCTGCCTGGTCTGGTCGGTGTCCCCCGGGAACACCGTCACCGCAATCGGCATCGGTTCGACGCGGCCGCGGGTGATGTCGAGGCGCACCTCGGCTTGCGCGGTGATCGCCGTCAGCAACACGGTGCACGCCGCAAAGACCGCACCAAGTCTCAGGCGGGTGATGAAGGCCATAGCGAATGTCCTAATGCTCGGGGGGATACCGCGGCCGCCAACGGGCGACCGGGAAAAGGCTGCGCTGGAATTGTGGCGGGGGCGTGTCGGGATTTCAAGAAACGCCATCGTGTCAATTGATCCGGCCCTGCGGCGAGAAATTCAGGGTCATTTCCTTAAGTTCATTGTAATGCGCCGGCGTGATCGGGATGCCCTTGCACGCCAGCACGGACAGGCGCGCGCTTGTGGCAAACGTCGCGAAGGTGCGGTCCAGGAAGAAACGCGACTGATCGACGATATCGGCCCGGGCGACACTCCCGTCAGGGTTAATGAAAACGCGGATCTCGGCTGAAAGTTTCTCGATCCCCTCCTTGCCGGGATCGATACGCCAGCAGCCCTCAATATGCGAACGGATGGCATCGAGTTCCGACATAGTCGCGCGATCGCTGGCAATCGGCGCCTGGTTATTAGTAGTGGCGGCATTCTGCGCAGGCGTCGCCGGCGCCTGGGAAGGCTTCTTCTTCTCCATGCTCTTCAGCAGATCCTGGATCTGCGCCATGTCGTCCTTCTTCGGCTTCGGCGGCGTGGGCTTCGGCGGCGGCGGCGGCGGCGTCTTGATGATCTCGGCGATCTCGTCCTTCGGCTTCGGCGGCGGCGGCGTTTCCTTCTTGGGCGGCTCAGGCGGCGGCGGCTCCGGCTCGGGCGGCTTGATCTCTTCCGCAGGCTTGGGCGGCTCAGGCTTGGGCGGCTCGACCGGCTCTTCGACCTTCGGCGTCGGCTTCGGCGGCGCCGTCGTCTGCTCGGCGATCTCGACCAGATCGACGATGATCGGCGTCTCGACCGGCGGGTCTTTCTTGAAGAACGGCCAAGTGCCGTAGAACACGCCGACAACGAGCACGTGCAACAGCAACGACAGCGCAAATCCGGCGGCGACTTTGTCGCGCCGGATCGGCGATATCACCGGATCAGCGATGGTTTCGGCTCTCGCCACGGATAATCCTATTTCGGGGGCCTACTTCGGGGCCTATTTCGGCGGCGTGTTCCGCAGCGGCTGCGTCATGAACGCAACCTGCGTGATTCCCGACGCCACCACCGCGGCCGTCGCCTGCATCACCAGCCCATAGGAAACGCCTTCATCACCTTTGACGTAGAGGCGCACTTCGGGGTTCGACTGTCGAATGGCTTCCAGGCGGGCGCGCAGCGTTTCGGCATCCACCTTCGAGTCATTCAAGCTCAGCGTGCCGTCCTTCTCGATGTAGAGCGTCAGCGCCTTGTTGTCCTGCGGCAGCGACTTGGTATTGCGGGTCTGCGGCAGATTGACCTTCACGCCGGTCTGCAGCAACGGCGCAGTGACGATGAAGATCACCAGCAGCACCAGCATCACGTCGACCATCGGTGTGACGTTGATGTCGGCCATGGGCGAAAAGCCGCGGCGGCTGCTGCGGGTTTTGGCGGCGGAGTTCGACTTGATGAATGCGGCCATGACCTACTCCGCCGGCAGCTTGGTGGTTTCCAACTGGCGCGACAGGATCGCGCCGAACTCGCCGGCAAAGTTCTCAAGTCGCAGAGCGTAGCGGCCGAGATCGGTTGACAGCTTGTTGTACGCCACCACCGCGGGAATCGCCGCGACCAGGCCGAGCGCGGTCGCGAACAGCGCTTCGGAGATGCCCGGCGCCACGGTGGCGAGGCTGGTGTCGGCTGCCTGACCGATCGCGTTGAACGTGTTCATAATGCCCCAGACGGTGCCGAACAGGCCGAGGAACGGCGCGACGGACCCCGTGGACGCCAGGAAGATCATGCGGCGATTGAGATGATCCATCTCGCGCTCGAGGCTGATCTTCATGACGCGATCGATGCGGTCGGCGATCAGCGCCCCGCCCAGCGCGCCGGCGGACGCCGGCGGCAGTCCGCCCTTGCCCGAGGACCGGCGCCATTCGCGCATCGCCGCCACGAAAATCGAGGACATCGGGTCTTTGGGCCGCGCCCCGATCTTCTCGAACAAATCTTCGAGCGAAACACCCGACCAGAATTTCTCCTCGAACTGTTCGGCCTGGTTGAACAGGTTCCGCAGGCGCAGCGACTTGTCGAAGATGATCGCCCAACTCCACAGCGAGGCAAACAGAAGGCCGATGATCACCAGCTTCACGACCATGTCCGCCTGAAGGAACATGCCCCAGATGGAGAAGTGCGTGAGCGTAGTTGTCGCCAAGGCTGAGCCGGCTACGGTGCTATCCATGTCGCTGTCCTGTCCGTGTCATGTCGAGGGCGTGGGTCTAGTGAGTGATTCCATCCGGCGGCGCAAGTCCTTTGGGAAACGTCCCGGACGTCCTGAAGGCTGCATCACCGCAACGTGCGCGCGGAACGTGGCGACTTCTGCGCCGCGCTGGCCGTCCGTGATCAGCCGGATGACTTGGTTAATAACCGCGGTCGCACCGCCGAGTTCGGCGACTTCGGATTCCACGATTAACTGATCGTCGAAAAATGCCGGGCGCCGATAGGCCACCTCGCCGCGGTAGACGACGAAGATCAGGTTTTCTTCCGCCTTGAGGCGGTTGAGATCGATGCCCGCCGCGCGCAGGATTTCCGTCCGTGCCCGCTCCGCGTAGCGCAGGTAGTTGGCGTGGTAGACGATCCCGCCCGCATCGGTGTCTTCATAGTAGACGCGGATCGGCAGCAAGTGCGTGGTGCCTTCGAAAATGCCGCCGGTTGGAAGTGGCAAGCCCGTCATGACGCCCCCTCCCCGCCATCCGGCAACAACTCGAATTGCGCCGCGGTACGTTTCGGCGGCGTCAGGCCGACCTGTTTGTAGCCCCGGTCCGTCATCACGCGTCCGCGCGGGGTGCGCTGGAGCAGGCCCTGCTGGATCAGAAACGGCTCGATGACGTCCTCGATGGTATCGCGTTCTTCCGCCAAGGCCGCCGCCAAGGTTTCAACCCCGACAGGTCCGCCGGCATAATTCTCCGCTATGCAGACGAGGTAGCGCCGGTCCATGGCGTCGAGGCCAAGCGCATCGACGTCGAGACGCTTCAATGCCTTGTCGGCGATCTCCGACGTGATGACTCCCGTCCCGTCGACCGACGCGAAGTCGCGCACGCGCTTGAGCAGGCGCCCGGCCACACGTGGCGTGCCGCGGGAGCGCCGCGCAATCTCCAGCGCGCCGTCCGCGGCGATCTCGATGCCCAGCACCCGCGCCCCGCGTTTGACGATCTGCACCAGTTCGTCGGGCCCGTAGAACTCCAGCCGCAGCGGAATGCCAAACCGGTCACGTAAGGGTGTCGTCAGCAACCCGGAGCGCGTGGTCGCGCCCACCAAGGTGAACGGCGGCAGGTCGATTCTCACCGAGCGCGCGGCGGGGCCCTCGCCGATGATCAGATCGAGTTGGAAGTCCTCCATTGCAGGATAAAGCACTTCCTCGATGGCAGGATTGAGACGATGGATCTCGTCGATGAACAGGACGTCCTGGGGCTGCAGGTTGGTAAGGATTGCCGCTAGGTCGCCGGCGCGGGCGATCATGGGACCGGAGGTGGCGCGGAAGCCCACGCCAAGCTCCTTGGCGACGATCTGCGCCAGCGTCGTCTTGCCCAATCCCGGCGGCCCATGGAGCAACACGTGATCCAGCGCCTCTTTGCGTTCCCGCGCGGCGGCGATGAACACCGCAAGGTTTTCGCGCACCGCCTTCTGACCGATGAAATCGCTTAAGCGCTGCGGACGCAACGACGCATCCGCATCGTCCTCTTGGCGTGCCGGCGCGATGAGACGCTCCTCACCCACGGGAGGCCTCGCCGAGTTCGCGCAAGGATTCGCGGATCACCGTGCCAACTGCGGCGTTCGCACCGAGTTGGGCCACGCACCGCGCCACGACAGTAAAAGCTTCCGTGCGGCCATAGCCGAGGTTCACCAGCGCCGACACCGCGTCATCGACCACGCGGCCGGCAACCTGTGCGCCGCTTTTGGCGGGGGCCGTGAGCGGCGCGGCGGTCAGCGCAACCAGCTTGTCTTTCAACTCGAGCACAATGCGCTGCGCCAGCTTCGGCCCAACCCCGGGCACGCGCCGGAACGCGGCGGAGTCCTGCGCCGCTATCGCCCGCGCCGCATCTTCACCGGACAACACCGACAGGATCGCCAGCGCGACTTTCGCGCCCACACCTTGGACTGTCATCAGCGTGCGGAAGGTCTCCCGATCCGCCGGTGTGGCGAATCCGTAGAGATGGATGTGGTCCTCGCGCACGTGGGTCTCAATGAAGACCTCTGCGCCCTCGCCCACCGTCAAAGCCGCCAGCGCCCGCGCCGGCGCGAACACGAGATAACCAACGCCGTTCACGTCGATCACCGCTTCGCCGTCGCCAATGCTATCGACGCGTCCGCGCAATTTGGCGATCACCAGTGCGCCGCCTTCGCCAAAGCCTCACTCATGCGCGACGCTGTCTCACGCAGATGCGCATGACACACGGCCACAGCCAACGCATCGGCGGAGTCCGCAGTCTTGGCGATACAGCCCGGTAGCAGGATCTTGATCATCGCGGCAACCTGCTGCTTCTCCGCGTGCCCGGCCCCCACCACCGCCTTCTTGACGAGGTTGGGCTTGTATTCGGCGACGATGATGCCCGCCACCGCCGGCGCCAGCATCGCCGCCGCGCGCGCGTGACCCAGCTTCAAGGTCGAGGTTGGGTTCTGATTGACGAAGGTGTCCTCGATCGCGCACTCGTGCGGTGCATAGAGCGCAACCAGTTCCTGCACCGCCGCGAACAGGATGCGAAGCCGCTCGGACAAAGTTGCGCCCGGGTCCGGCTCCACCACCCCATCGGCGACGAACGTCAAACGGTTGTCGACCGCATCGATCACGCCCCAGCCCGTATGACGCAACCCCGGATCGATCCCGAGGATGCGCACCGTGCGGCGCGCGGATCCATCAGCCGGCGAGTTTGGCCATGACCTCATCGGGAATTTCATAGTTGCCCGCGACGCGCTGGACGTCGTCGTTGTCATCAAGAGCTTCCAGCAACCCCATTAATTCTTCCGCGACCTCACCGGTCACCGTGACCGTCATGTTCGGCCGCCAGTCCAGGCGCGCCGTTTCCGGCTCGCCGAGCGCTGCTTCCAACTCCTTCTGCACGGCGTGCAGAGAGTCGGGCGCGCAGGAGATGTCATGCCCGTTTGCATCCGAGACGACGTCATCCGCACCGGCGTTGATCGCGGCTTCCATCACTTTGTCTTCGCTGCCCACCGACGCTGGATAGTGGATCAGTCCCAGGCGCTGGAAATTGAACACCACAGTTTCGCCGATCGTGCCGCCGTTCTTGGTGAAGATCGTGCGCAATTCCGAGGCGGTGCGGTTGCGGTTGTCGGTCAGCGCCTCGACGATGAGTGCCACCTTGCCGGGGCCATAGCCCTCGTAGCGCACCTCGTCGAAGTTCTCCGTGTCCGCGCCGGACGCCTTCTTGATCGCGCGCTCGATATTGTCTTTCGGCATGCTCTCCGCCTTGGCGGCGATGATCGCGGCGCGCAGGCGGGCGTTGTACGCCGGGTCGGGCAGGCCGAGCTTGGCGGCAACGGTGATTTCGCGGGCAAGCTTGGTGAAGATGCGGGCGCGCTTGGCGTCCTTCGCACCCTTGCGGTGCATGATGTTCTTGAACTGCGAATGGCCGGCCATGTCCGTCCCGATGTCCTTGATCTGGCACGCTGATCGGTACAATCCACAGCGGAGCAGACCACTGGGTTATACCAAATGTTGTGGATAACGCCTAGGAGAGGCCCGGTGGGTTTGCCGCCGCGGCCTCCTTAAGTCAAGGCTGCGCCTGGGATAATACGCCGCCCACCCGGATCGGCGAGATCTTCAACGCGAGCCCCGTACGGTCGTCCGTCTCCACAAACACGCCGCACAGCGTGCCCTCGCCCTCCGCCGGCTCAAGCCGCTCACCGCGCATCTTGGTGACGAAGCGCTCGGTGGCCACGCGCTTGTTCATGCCGATGACTGAGTCGAAAGGGCCGCACATCCCCGCGTCGGTCTGGAAGGCGGTGCCGCCCGGCATGATTCGCGCATCGGCCGTCGGGACGTGGGAATGACTGCCCACCGCCATGGAGGCCCGCCCATCGGCAAGATAGCCGAGCGCGCCCTTCTCGCTGGTGGCGTCGGCATGGATATCGACGATGATCGCGTCCGCCGCGTCACGGAGCGGATGCATCTCCAGCGCCTGATCGAGCGCGCGGAACGGGTCGTCCAGGGGATCCATGTACAGGCGACCCATCACCTGGATCACGATCACCCGTCGCCCTTCCGCCGTGCGGTAGAAGCCCATACCCTGGCCCGGCGTCTCGGGCGGATAGTTCAGCGGCCGCAATAAGCGCGGCTCCGCGGCGATGTAGCTGATGATCTCGCGCTGGTCCCAGGCGTGATTTCCGGTTGTGATCACATCCACGCCGGCATCGAAGAAGCTCTGGCAGATCGCCGCCGTGATGCCGTAACCGTGGGCCGCGTTCTCCCCGCAGGCGACCACGAAATCCAGCCGCAGGTCGCGCCGCAGCCGCGGGATCTCCGCAACCACAACGTCGCGGCCCGGCTTGCCCATGATGTCGCCGCAGTAAAGGAGTCGCATTTAGCCAGCCAAAGCAGGGTTGAAGATCAACGTCCGAGAATTGGTGAGCACTGCGTCCAGCGGCTGATCGCTGGCATCGGCAGGCATCAACCCAATCTCCTGGCCGTCATAGGCCAAGCCGACCGCCCGGATCGGCCGCGCCTGCCGCAACGCCGCAAGCGTGCGGTCATAGTAACCGGCGCCGTACCCGAGGCGGTGACCGACGGCGTCGAAGGCGAGCAACGGCACCAGTACCGTGTCCGGCTCGGCCACCGGCGCGCCCGATATCGGGTGCGAAGTACCGAATGGCCCGCGCTCCAGGTCATCCCCGGGCCGCCATGTGCGAAACAGTAGACGAACGCCCTGCCCCGCCGTGACGGGCAGCACCACCGTTGCCCCGGCGGCCGCCACCGCGTCCAGCACAGGCGCGCAATCCAGCTCGCTGCCAATAGTTACATAGCCTGCGATGATTGTGCTGCTTGAGGGCTTCAGGAGCGCCAGAACCCGCTGCGCAACCGCCGCGGCGGCATGGGGCGTTTCGGCAGCAAGGCGCGCGCGAAGGGCAAGGCCCTCCCGGCGCAGGTCTGCCTTTTGCAGATGCGACGGCGTCACGGCGAAGCCTTTCGGGATGCGGGTCTTGGCGAGAAAAGTGGAGCCGCCATGACCGGTGACCTGTGTGACCTCCCAATGGGCCACAGGTAAAAGTGGGCGCAGCGTCACCAGACCAAGATCTGGTGAGAGACCGCTCCCGAGCGTAGATAATCGCCCCTGGGGGTTCAATGGCCTGTCGTGTCGGGCAGCTCCGCCATCAACCTAGGTTGCTTCGAGCCTCGCGGCAACCTCTTCCACGCGATTTGCAAGCGTCCCAATGGCTTCCGCCAGGTTCGCGTCCGCTTCGGCAAGCGAAGCGCCGGCGTTCGTGGCGTTCAGGCTTTCGATCTCAGCTGCCGCATCGGCAAGCTCATCGGCCACCACCAGGCCGACCATCACCAGCAGCAACGGCTCGCTGATGCTGGTGCCGGTCGATTGCTGCAGCTGGGCGGCCCGCTCGTCGAGAAACCGTCCCAACCGCGCCAAGTGCGCTTCCTGGCCGTCGTCGCAGGCGATCTGGTATTGGCGGCCGCGGATTGTGATCGTGACCTGCGCCATCACCCCGCCTCCCGCAGACCCAAAGCGAGGCGGGTAATTGTCTCGTCCAGACGTGCGGCAACGCGGCCTGTCGCTTCCTTAAGGGCCGCATGATCGCGCGTGAGCTTGCTGGCGTCGGCGCTGGAAATACCAGGGGCCGGTGTCGGCGCCGCGCTCTCAGGCCGCGGCTTCCGCGCCGCGGCGTCAAGCCGGCCGACGGCGCGTTGCAGGCGGGCCAAGGCCGCAGTGGACTGCGCCATCGAGTTTTCGATATCTTTCAACGCAATACCGCCCCTTCCTCGCAAGCGGCTTGAAGCATAGGAAGGCGGACGTCGAACGTCAACGGCTGCGCTCTATTCAACCGCCGACGAGGGCTTTATATGTGCGGGCCTTTTCCATTTCCGCGACGTTTCCTCCGCCGCCACGCTGACGATCAATAGGGATAATCGAACGATGAAGCTGACACCCCGGGTCAAGAAAATCCTCGCGAACTATGAGAGCGACAACCCCGGCACCAAGGGCAACCTAGCCCGCATCCTCATGCAGGGCCGCCTCGGCGGTACCGGCAAGCTGGTGATCCTGCCGGTCGACCAGGGCTTCGAGCACGGCCCGGCGCGCAGTTTTGCGGTCAACCCGGCCGGATATGAGCCGCACTACCACTGGCAGCTCGCCCTCGACGCCGGCCTGTCGGCCTTCGCCGCCCCGCTCGGAATGATCGAAGACGGCGCCGCCACCTTCGCCGGCTCGATCCCGACCATCCTCAAGGTCAACAGCGCGAACTCCCTCAACGGCGAGAAGGCCGCCCCCACCCAGGCGATCACCGCCGGGGTGCAGGACGCGCTCCGCCTCGGCTGCTCTGCCATCGGCTACACCATCTATCCGGGCTCCGACGTCGCCTACGACATGCTTAACGACTTGCGCGAACTCACCGCCGAAGCCAAAGACGCCGGCCTCGCGGTTGTGGTTTGGTCCTACCCGCGCGGCAGCACCGTCTCCAAGGAAGGCGAACTCGGCTTCGACGTCATCGCCTATGCCGCTCACATGGCAGCCCTCATGGGCGCGCACATCATCAAGGTGAAGCTGCCGACCGACTATCTCGAACCGGGCGAAGCCAAGAAAGTTTACGAGGCCAACAACATCCCGCGCGCCACCCTGACCGAGCGTGTTCAGCACATCGTGCAGAGCTGCTTTGGCGGACGCCGCATCGTCGTGTTTTCCGGCGGCGGCAAGAAAGGCGAGGACAGCCTGTTCGAAGACGCGAAGGCCATCCGCGACGGCGGCGGTAACGGCTCCATCATCGGCCGCAACTCGTTCCAACGCCCCTACGGCGATGCCATCACCCTGCTCGGCAAGCTGATCGACATCTACAAGGGCAAGGATGAGTGAGCCCCGCGAGGCGGCTCACTGCCGGCTTTACCTCATCACGCCTGAGTCCATTCCGGACCTGACAGCGTTCGCCGCCGCACTCGAGGACGCCTTGAGCGGCGGCGATGTCGCGTGCGTGCAACTGCGCCTGAAGAACGTGAAAGACGACGAGATCGCCGAAGCCGTGCAGGCGCTAATGCCGATCTGCCACAGCCACGACGTCGCATTCATCCTCAACGATCGTCCCGACCTTGCCGCCGCCCTGAACTGCGACGGTGTGCACATCGGGCCCGAGGACATGAGCATGGCGGACACCCGCAAGCTGGTCGGCCCGGATGCCACGGTCGGCGTCACGTGCAAGAACTCCCGCCACCTAGCGATGGACTTGGCCGAAGCCGGCGCGGACTACGTCGCCTTCGGCGCGTTCTTCCCCTCGTCCACGAAAGCCGACACCACGCCCGCGGACATCGAGACCATCGAGGTCTGGAGCGAGACCACTACAGTGCCTTGCGTCGCGATCGGCGGCATCACGGTGGAGAACTGCCGCCCCCTCATCGACGCCGGCGCCGACTTCATCGCAGTGAGCAGCGGTGTATGGAATTACCCAGCGGGGCCCGCCGCGGCCGTGAGGGCGTTCAACGGGGCGTTTGAGAAATAAAGATCGTTACGTCCCCGCTCGCGCATTTCCCGCGTAGATGCGCCGCGCCCAGACCGGCTTCGGTTCCGGAAACGAATCGCGCCTACGTGGACCTGCGGCGACTGGGCGGGATGAGGAGGTCCCGCCTGTCGCTTTTCGGCGTAGGAGACATAAAAGCGTTCGGTCGTGGCGATCGGACGCTGCCTTCCATGGGGCCTCGCCAGCCGATGCAGGCCGCCGTGCTCTGATACATCTCGTTGGTCGCGTCGATCAGTTCGGCGGCGGTGTTGAAGTGATAGCCGACCCCCGGCACCCGGTCCTTGAACCAGCGGACATAGCCGTCGAGGAATCCCGCATCGGCGGCAGACTCTTGACGGTACAACTTGTCGCCATCGAAGAACGTTCGGGTGACGATGTAGTCATGGGGCCGCCAAACGCCGGTCACTTCGAGATGATCCGTGAGGACCGTGGGTACGCCGAACGCCGGCTCAAATGCAGAGGGGCCCGATGCGGGTAGCATTGCTCACCGGGCGCTAGTTGTCGCGATCCCGGCCGCGACCACCGCCGCGACGGCCATCGTCGCCACCGCCGTCGTCGCCGCGATTCTGCTGCGGCGGCCGCTGCTGTTCCTGTTGCTGTTGCTGTTGCTGTTGCTGCTGTTGTTGTTGCCGCGCCTGGCGCTGTTGCTCTTGCCGCTGACGCGCCTGCTCCTGCTGCTGGCGTTCGGCGCCTTGGCGCTGCTCTTGCACCTGACGTTGCTGGTTTTGCTGCGCGCCTTGTTGCTCCTGCTGCTGACGCTGCTGCTCTTGCCGCTGCGCTTGTTCACGCTGGCGATCCTGATCTTGCCGCTGTTGATCCCCCTGCTGGCGCCCTTGGTCTTGACGCTGGCGAAGGGTGCGTTGGCGCTCTTGCTCCTGGCGCTGCTGGTCGGCCGTCTGTGCGCGTTGACGCTCCTGCTGCTCTTGCTGCACGCGCTGCTGGTCAGGCGCACCACCGCGCGCATCGCGATCCGGGGGCTGGTCGCCCTGCGGCGGCTGTGCGTTGCGATCGCCGTTACGCACAACGCCGCGGGGAGCCTCGTTTTGCGGCGCAGCGCTTTGCGGCACGCTCGCTGGCCGGATCTGCGCCGGCGCGCGCTGGATGGTCTCGCGGGTGTAGAGCTTGCCCGACGGACGACCCCTGCGCTCTCCGATCTTGTCTGAAAGCCGCTCGACCACCTGCTGGCTGGGACGCGGCGCGCTGCCTTCGGTGCCGCGACCGCCCGGCGTCGCATCGCGCATCCGCTGCTGCGCGCGCTGCCCTTGATCGACGCGGGTGACGAATTGTGGGCGCTTGAATACCTGCGCACCACGCACGCGCTCGACCGGTCGGCCGCTCGCGCGCTCGACCCGGCTGCGGTCGATGCTGCGGTTGAACATCACGTTGTTCGTAATCGTATAGTTCGTGATGTTGCGGGTATTGTTGATGTAGCTACGATACTCGTTGCGCGGCGCACGATAGCGGTGGAAGTCGCGGTCGGCAAAGTGGTCGTAGCCCACGAACACCCATAGGTTCGCGAAGTCGTAGGACGGCCCGTACCAACGGCGATAGCCGTAGTAGTCGTCATCGTTGTCGAAGTTGATGGCGAAGGTGACGCGGCCACCGCCCGCATCGAACTCGCCGCTCATGAAACGATCGTCCGGCGGCATCGGCATCCAGCCGGCCATCCGGTCGTTCGAACGCCACACCACCCATGCCGGGCTCCATACGTAGCCGGGAATCCAAAGCCAACCGTCGTTGGGATCATTGACCCAGCGGCCGTAGTGGAAAGTGATATCGCCCCAAGGGTAGTCCGAGACCCAAGTCCAGCCGTAGTCGTCGGTGTCAGCCCAGTAGCCGGCGGTATCATAGGGGCGAAAATCCGGTCCGACGTCCGGCACCCACACCTCGCCCCAACGGTCGCTGTAGACCCAATCGCCATAGCGCGCGAGTTCGCCCTGGAACATGTCGAAACTCACGTCCGCCTGCGCCTGGGCCGACGACGGCACAAGTCCGACTGTCGGAATGGCGACCGCACCGCACATCAGGGCCAATGCACACGAGGCGCTATAGAACAATTGCTTCTTCATGGGTTTCATCCGCGACGACACACGCAGCAAGCCCTGCGCAAGCTCGTGCAAGTGAACGCGGATGATTGGGGATTGTTCGCTTGGCTCTGCGACGCGGGCGCTTATGTCACAGCAGATATTACCGCGCGGGTAACGAAGACCTCAGACCCGCACCAAGATCTGATCGTCGCGGTTCGTGATCAGCGGCATGCCGTTGCGGTCCACGGCCAGCCTGCGCGCGCCGCGGCTATCCATGATCGGCGCCCACGTGCCGCGCCAATAGTGATGCGCGCGGCCGTCGGTCCCCACGACCCACACGCTTCCGTCCGCGCCGACCCCAATATCGACCGCAGAGCCGGGCTCGCGCTCGAACGCCGATCCAGTCCAGCGGTAAATGGCGTTCTGTTCGTTGCACACCCACGGGCGGCCTTCGGGATCGACGGCAATGTTGGTGCCATATCCGGAAATCTGGAGCCACCCGCGCCCGGACCAGCGGTGGATCGGCCAACCCGCCGAAGAGCGGTCGCCGTTGCCGATGACAAACACGCTGCCGTCGGCGCCGATGCCGATGTCATTTGCCGATCCGGCAATGCGCGCGAAGCCGTTGCCCTCCCAGGCCCATATCTCATTTTGCCGATTGACGATCCATGGATTGCCTTTCGGATCGACGGCGATGCGCACGCCCGCACCAGGACCCGCCTCGAACGCGCTGCCGTTCCAGCGATGGATCCCGAAGCCGGCGGAATTCTGGCGATCCACGCCGATCACGAAGATCGAGCCATCAGCGCCGGTGCCGACATCCCGCGCCGCTCCCGGCAGCAGGAACCAGGAACGCCCCATCTGCGCCTGTGCCGACGCCGGCACGGCGACAGCGGCTGCAGCTGAAATCAAAACCTCTCGTCGGGTCGGCAAATGAACCATTGGCGTTAAGGGCCTGCTGCGAGCGTTGCACGCTGACGCGGCGGAATCAAAAGCTCGACCGGCCGGCGCTGCGGCTGCGGAATTTTGAACACGTTCGGCCGCGGCAATGTCACGTCCCCCGCCATGGGCGCCCGCCATCCGAGGCAGGAGCGCGTGCTGTGAAACATCTCGTCAGCCGCCCCGACCAGTTCTTCGGAAGTGTTCCAACGGTAGCCCATTGGGCGCTCCAACTTCTCCCAGTGAGGATAACCTTCCAACATCCCCGCGTCGTAGGCGTCCTTCTGCCGATATTCCCGGCCATCGCGGATCATCCCGCGCGTGAGGATATAGTCATGAGACCGCCAGACACCTGTGACTTCTACGTGGTCCGTCAACACGGTCGGCACGCCGAACGCAGGCCCGTAGGCGCTCGGACCCGAGGCCGAGGCGAGCATGAAGCGCGACACCGACACCGCATACATCTGGAGCCAATGCGAATTGTCCACCTTGGCGAGATCAACAAGGCCAGGGATCTCCGGCAGCACCAAGTCAGTGCGATGTCCGATCCGCACGACTTGTCCGCCCAGGTTCTCGATGACATGGCGAATTGCCGCCATGTACGGCGTCGCGTCGGGGATCTCGCGAACGGGCATGGAACCGCGATAGCGGTATCCCGGCTCCTTCCAGTACACCGTCGCAATCCACCGGTCCGGTTCGAGGCCCAAATCGATCAGCGCCTGATCACACATTTCCATTTTGTCCTCAGGGTAGCGCAGCGCGGGCAGCGGCAAGCCATTGAGGTACGGCTCCTGACACATGGCGCCCGTGAGGATCAAATCCGCGTCCAGCCCCCCCGACGCCCGCAGCTCGGGGTCGAGTTCGAGCAGATTTCGCGCTTGAGATTCGAACGCCAGAACCGGCAGGAGAGCTTCTCCAAACGTCTTCTTAATGACCGTCTTCGCGTTCCAAATGCAGCTGACGATATCCGCCTTATGCGGGCGGTTGTCGACGTAGCTAACAGTCAGCTCGGCCGTGTCGAACAACTCACGCACCGCGCAGACGTATAGAGCGTCCGTCAAGAAGTCGCCGAGGGTATGCTTTCCGAGATAAGCGAAGATCTTCATCATCTTAAGCAGAGTCCAACACGCCGATTCGGATTAGACCACGGGTGCCCACAGCACATCCTCGATCTTTTCAGCCCCGACCGCCAGCATCACAACCCTGTCGAAACCCAACGCACATCCGGCGCAGGCCGGCAAATGGTCGAGGGCTGCGAGAAAGTCCTCGTCGATCGGTGGTGCGCAGCCATAGAGCGATTCATACAGCGCCCGATCATGATCGAACCGCCGGCGCTGTTCGGCCGCATCGGTCAGTTCGGAATAGGCGTTGGCGAGTTCCACCCCGCAGGCATACAGCTCAAAGCGCTCAGCGACCCGGGGATCGTCGGGCTTGCGCCGCGCCAGCGCTGCCAACGGCGCCGGATACTCACAAAGGATCGTCGGCGCGCCCTCCCCCAATTTGGGTTCGATCCGCTCTAGCATCACGCGGAAGAAGATGTCTTCCCAGGTATCGGACACACTGCTCGCGATGCCCGCGATCTGCGCCGCGGCCGCAAGCTTGGCCGGCGACGGCATGAGCGCGTCAGGGTCGTCGATTGTGGCAAGCAGGTCGATCCCGGTCTCGCGGGCAAAGGCGTCCTGCACCGTCAGGCGTTCGGCGGATCCATGCGGGTCGCAGGAGCGCCCACGCCAATGCAGCTTCCCATCCATCGCAGAGGCGCGGTGCGCGGCCTTGGCGACGGCCTGAAGCACCTTCACCGCGTCGGTCATCATGGCGGTGTAGTCCGCATCCGCGCGATACCACTCCAGCATGGTGAACACCGGATGGTGACGTTCGGTCCGCTCGCCATCCCGGTAGACCGGGCAGAGTTGGACGATTTTCGGCAACCCCCCGGCCAGGAGCTTCTTCATCGCGAATTCGGGCGATGTGTGCAGGAAACGCGCCGTGCTGGTCCCGTGCCGGTCATCCAGAAGCTGCGTTGCAAACGGGCGGATATGCCGTTCCACGCCCGGCGAAACTTGCAAAGCCGGGGTTTCGACCTCCAGGAACCCCTCCGCCTGGAAGTAGGCGCGCACGCCTTTCACCGCGGCACGGCGCGCCTCAAGGGCGGGCCGACGCCGGGCGATCTCGTCCGGATGCCACCATGGGGTTTTCGGCATACCCGCGTGTACCCTGCCGCCCCGGGTCCGGCCAATATAAATGCGCAAGCCGGCCTGAGTTGCGACTGGGCGGGAAGCCTGTTAAAAGCGCGCGGTTTTCGCGCTCCCAGGGCGCGGTTATCGCCCTCAGTCGAGCTCACACCCCAAAAGACAACGGACGTCCGTATGAAGATTCAAGCCAACACCATCCGTGGCGGAATGGTTATCGAATACGAAGGTAAGCAATGGTCGGTCATTCGCCAGTCCATTGAGCGTCCCGGCAAGGGCGGCGCCTTCATCCAGGTCGAAATGCGCAACGTCGCCACCGGCGTGAAGAGCGAAGCGCGCTGGCGCACCCAGGACAGCGTCGAGCGCCTGGAAGTGCGCGAGATCGAATGCACCTTCCTGTTCAAGGACGGCGATGCGTTCACCTTCATGGACAAGGAAAGCTTCGACCAGTTCAACGTGCCCGCCGACATCCTGGGCGAGCGCGCCGCATTCCTGCAGGACAACATGGAAGTCAGCGTCGACTTCATCGAAGGCAAAGCTGTGTCGATCGTGCTGCCGAAGTCAGTGGTCCTGACGGTCACTGAAGCCGATCCGGTCGTGAAGGGCCAAACCGCCGCTTCGTCCTACAAGCCGGGCCTGCTTGAGAACGGCCTGAAGGTCATGATCCCGCCGTTCATCGAAGCGGGCACCAAGATCGTGGTGAACACAGAAGACGTCTCATACGTCGAACGCGCGAAATAACAGCATTTCATGGCGCTTCGTTCGGCCCTCCTCAACGTGATGGCGGCAGCGGCCGAGAAAGCCGCACGCGGACTTAAGCGCGACTTCGGCGAAATCGAACTGCTCCAGGTCAGCCGCAAAGGCCCGTCCGACTTCGTCTCTGCTGCCGACTTGAAGGCAGAACGCACGATCCGCGCTGAACTTGAAAAAGCGCGACCGAAGTTCGGCTTCCTGCTTGAAGAAGCCGGCGAGATCAAAGGCGAGGACGAGCGTCATCGCTGGATCATCGATCCCGTCGACGGCACCACCAACTTCCTGCACGGCATCCCGCACTTCGCGATTTCGATCGCGCTGGAGCTGGAGGGCGAGATCATCGCCGGACTGGTCTACAACCCGATCACCGATGAGATGTTCATGGGCGAGAAGGGCAAGGGCGCGGTCCTCAACAATCATCGGCTGCGCGTCTCCGCACGCACCGACTTAGGCGATGCGCTGATCGGAACCGGCATTCCTTTTCGCGGCCACGGCAACACCGCTGCCTACGGCAAGGTGCTTGATCGGGTCATGCCGGAGGTAGCCGGAATCCGCCGTTTCGGCTCTGCCGCCCTGGACTTGGCCTATGTCGCCGCCGGCCGATTTGACGGCTATTGGGAGACCGGTCTGCAGATGTGGGACATTGCCGCGGGCGTCTTATTGGTCCGGGAAGCCGGCGGCTATGTCACTGAGGTTAATGGCGGCAAGAACCCAATCGGGACCGGCAGTGTGCTTGCGAGCAATCAGAAAATCCATAAGTCCCTCCAGGACCTGGTGAATCGGGACTGATCGCGCGCTGCGGTTGCGCAAAATCGCGCGACCAACCGTTGCGGATGCCCCGGCCCATAGGGTAGGGTTTTATGGGGGCAACCTCCAACGGCGCGCAGGTCAAAGCGCCGACAATTCAGGGGTTTGGCGCGTAGCTGGTCGCAACGTCGGCAGGCTGCAGCGGGAGGATTGGGGTGCGCAGCATCAAACAGGCGAGGACAACGGCTGCGAAAGCGCAGGGTGCGTTCTGGCGCCGCCTGGCCGCGAGCGTTGCCGCCGGCAGCCTGTTCGCCCTGCCCGCTCTGGCTCAAGCGCCCGCCAGCGTGTCGATCGACTATAGCGTGCTTGAGCAGCCCGCTCCGCAAACCAGTGGCGCAAAGCTCCTCGTGCCGCCGCCGGGCGTGAAGCCTGCGCAGCGCGTGGTGCTGAAGGCACCCAGCGGCACGCCACGCTACGTCCCCGGCAAGATCAAGCCGATTAAACTCAGTCTCGCAGGCGTTCCGGGCACCGCGATCGACAACAGTTGCGCCTGTCCGCCGGCACGAACAACGGTCCGCAAGCGCCGTCCCGCCAAGGCCGCGGTGAAGGCGGCAACGCCTGCGTCGGCGATTGCGCCCGCACCCGCACCAAGTCCGGCGCCGACACCTGCGCCTACGCCAGCCGCGCCAAAGGCCAGCCCGCCCCCCCCGGCTCCCGC
>CANJPQ010000017.1 GCA_947476275.1 Fidelibacterota bacterium | reverse complement strand
GCCATCGGATCGAGAACATGTTCGGCAGGATCAAAGACTGGCGCCGCATCCACACACGTTACGACCGATGCGCCCACACATTCATGTCGGCCATTTGTCTCGCCGCTACAGTCATCTTCTGGCTATGATCAATGAGTCCTGACCCTAGGGATCGATTGGGTGTTGCTGCATATGCCCCGCCGCCTGCCAGGGCGCCAGCAAAGCCAAGAAGCGTCCGCCGCCGTAGTCGATGTGTCATGCCGCCCTCCCCCGTCAAGCCAAGCCTATGGCTTCGCTCGGCGTCAGGCTAGCAAAACCGGGGCCAGTCGGCCTGGCGCCCGATACGACGGCGAAGCCTAGAACTCCTCCAGCAAGCGGCCCATGCCGTAGACCTTATCGGGAAGGCCCGCGGACCGCAGCGCGTGCCAATAGGTCGCGGTGTTGATCGCAATCACCGGCTTACCGAGATACATTTCGGCCGCAGCAGCCAGCTTGACCATGCTGCAGTTCGTCCCCACTTGGACGATTGCGTCGATGTCCGGTCCATCGAGCCGATGAACGGCATCGCGCACCATCGACAGCGGCGTCGCCGCAATCCCGAGCCAACTCGTGCGCTGAAGCGGCAGGTCCCGCACGACCTCGAAGCCCTCTTCCTCGAAATACTGACGAACGGCGGCATTCGCGACCGGCCAATACGGCGACAGAAATGCAATGCGCTTGATGCCCCCGTAGGCGCGCAACGCGGCCGTGCATGAAAATGCTCCGGTGCTGACGCCGAGCCCGCTGGCATCCTCGAGCTTCTTCTGGAACGCGGTCGCGCCCTTTATGCCGCCGTAGAAGGTTATCGCCGACATGCCCATGACGATGTAGTCCGGCGTGAGCGTCAGAACATCCTTGAGCGCAATCATGACGTTGTCCGCGATGGTCTGGGTCGCGCTCGTGAACGACGCGTCTGTCAGCCCCTCCGCGTTGGGCGTGTAGATACGCGCATAGTGGTTTGTGACACCCGCCGGACGCATCGCTTCCATGTCCGGCTGGACGTGGATGTTGGTTGAGGGCCCGAGAACGCCGAACTTTCTGCGCCACCCCTGAGGATCGACAAGTCGGGATTCGGCAGGCTTTGTAAGAACAGTCATGACAAATATTTTCCGCGTTTCATCAGTTAGCCTAGAGCGGCTCTTCTTTCATGGTCTTCAGCGGAAGGACATGCCAACCGCCGGACTGATTGCCGCCGCCCATGGCGAATTTATCGCCGAGAATGTCCCCGGCTTTCTTGTCGTGCATGAAGGTGTAGACAGGCTGTCCGCGATAGGCCCATTGCCGGCGCCCATCGGCCAATGGCAGGAAAGACCAGTTGCCAACGGCGACAGCGCCCTCCTCTACCATCAACGGCTTCCAATTGGCCTTCTGGCACGCAGCGTTGCAAAGCGCATCGGCCTCGGCTTTTGCCAACTCGCCTGTTGAATAAACAGTAAGTCCGGCGCGGTCGGCGAATATTGCGCCATAGTCCGACTGGGTAACCGTCACCCACGGGGGTAGCTTTGGAGCGGGCTGCACCAATATCGCATGCCACGCTTTGTCGGCGGTCTCGCCGCGCGTGTCGCCAGATTGCACGTCGTCGCGATAGGTATAGAGCGGTTGACCGCGCCACGCCCACTGCGGGGTTTGATCGTCCTTGCGGATCACGATCGACCAATCGCCCTGCGGGCTTGCGGCCTGCGGGGCTGTGAAGGGCAACCAGGTCTTGAGACAGTCCTTTACACACTCTCCCGACTGACGAGCGTAGAGCGTCTTGCCGGCCGGATCCGCGGCGACGCGCCCGAATGTCGTTCCGTAGTATTTCACGCCCGGCGGACGCGGATTGAAGGCAATTGCTATGTGCCAGACGTTTTGAATGCCATCGCCCAGGGTCGCCCCGGGTTGCGGGTCTGCCGCGAAGGTGTAAACCGGCCGGCCCTTGTAGGCCCACTGGCGGCTGCCGTCCGGACGCGAAAACACGCTCCAGTCCCCGACAGGTTTCGCAGCGTCATCGGCCGATAGCGGGGGCCAATTCTTCGCGCAGCCCGCGACGCATGTGGACTGCGATGGCTTCTCGTCGCTGTCGTAAACATAGAGCGTGTGCCCTGCCTTGGTCGTGAAATGGACCCCCATGGCAGTCTCGAACGTGGCCACCGTCGCGGGCGTTTCAAGTGAGGCCTGCGCCTGAGCCACCGCCACACCACATGCCAAGGCGGCAGCGCAAATGAGCGACGATAGGCGCATCAGACCATGATCTCCGAGATCGGCTTCGATGTCTGCATGGACGCACTTCCCCACTTCTGGATCTGTAAGCCCATCGCTTGTTGCGCCGTAAGTCCAATGCGGGAAATCGGGTCGCCATTTCCGGTGATGTGATATCCGGTCTTGAGTCGCCCGCCAGCTTTGCCGATGAGCATCACGGGAATGCCGTCGAGTGCATGCATCTTTGCGTAGTTGGTGTCGCTGTTGGCGAAGATGAGCGTGTTGTCCAGAAGCGTCCCGTCGCCTTCCTTGATGCTCGCGAAGGCTTTGATGAACGTTGCCATAGCCTCGAAGCTGCGCACGTTGTACCAGGCGACCTCGGCCTGATAGCCAAGCTTTGGATCCACCGGCTCTTCATGAGTCAACGTATGGTGGATGAATGCTTCACCTTTGCGATGGAGTGTCGACAGCGCCTGCGAATACATCATGTTGAAGACGCGGGTCTGATTGCAGGCGACCGCAAGGGCCAGCATTTCGCTCATGACTTTATGATTGCTGAGCACGACATCGAGTTGGGTCCCCATGGGCCCTTCCGCCGGCGCGGACGGCTTAACGCAGGCGTCCAACGGCGCAGGCTTCTGAGTCTCAAGTTCGAGGCGTTGTTCGATCTGGCGGATCGACGTGAAGTACTCTTCCATACGCGCCTTGTCGGCCGCGCCGAGCGTTTTCATGAAACTCTGCCGATGTTCGCCGACGGCAGAAAGCACGCTCTTGCGCGCCAGAAGTTTGGCATCCGGTGTGAACGTCGCGGAGTTCGGATCCGCGAACTCCGGCCCAAAGATACGGGCATAGAGAGCGACCGGCGAAACCTCGCCTGCATTCTTGCTCCCGGTGCTGCGCGCGGAGATCGTGTCGCGGGGGTTGCCGGTTGCCGACAGATCGATCGAACGGAAGCGCGTGCCAGCGGCGATTTCGTCGGCAATCACCACGTCGATCGTCGGTGCGGGAATATCTGTTGTCTGCAAGGGGACCGAACCGGTGCGACATCCGACCCAGCCGGTGAAATGCACCAACGTCACGCGGCCGTCGAGCGGCGTGTTGAAATTGGAGAAGTAATTGATGTGATCCTTGTAGGGAACCAGCGGCTGGCATTCTTCCAGGAACTCGATGCCCTTGCCGGTCTTGGTCGATACGCCGCGACCTGGGTTAAAGCCAAGTCCCCAGAACCACGTTCCAAATCGTACCGGCAGCGGCGCGCCGGATGCGAGCGCGGTTCCGTGGTTGTTCAAAAAGCAGTCCAGAAACGGCAGCGCCACCGTGACGGCAGCCCCGTTCATCAACCCTTTAAGAGCGCGTCGGCGCGTGATCGATTTGGCCATGATGAACCCCTTAGCGAGATGTCGTCTTCTGAGCCGGTGCGGCAGCATCCGGCGACACGAGGTAGAACGCATCCGCCAGCGCGATCCGGCGCATCAGCGAACGCATACGATATTTGTCTTCGGCAAATCCTTTCGCCAAAGACGTGATCCACGCGCGTTCGCCTGTTACCGATGCGCGGCCCGTTGCGTAGCTGACCGCACGTTCCACCAGGCAGGACGGTATTGCCGGACTATCGTGCAGCGCTTTGCCGAGACCGGCGGCATCGGCATAAGTCAATCCGTCCAATTCTCCGGACGTATCGATCTCCTCGCCATTCTCGGCGGAGCGCCACTGCCCGGCTCCGTCGAAATTTTCGAGCGCCAGGCCGATCGGGTCCATAATGCGATGGCATCCGGCACAACTCGGGTCGGTGCTGTGCGCCGACAATCTCTGCCGCGCGGTCTTGTAGACCGGATTTTGGCTATCGGACACGAGCGTAAAGTCGACGTTGGCCGGCGGATCCGGCACCTTCTGGCACATCAGGAGTTCGCGGATCGCCTTGCCGCGAATAGTCGCGGAACTCCGACCCGGGTGGGAATAGAGCGCGACAAAGGCAGGTTGGGATTGGATGCCGACGTGCGGATCGCCGGCGGGAAACTCGTGGCGTATCCAGGCTTCAGGGTCTTGCACGCCGACCCGATAGATCATGCCCAGTGAGCGCGTGACGAATGTCGTGCGCGTGGTGAAGAGATCCCTATAGTCCGCATCCTGATTCACAAGGTGATCGACAATCGTCCGCAGTGCTTGCTCGCGCGCGTCCTGCACAGTGGCGAGGCCAAACGCCGGGTAGATCACAGAATCCTTCTGCAACGTGTCGAAGCCGTCGAAGCCGTACATATCGCTGAAAAAGCCGCGCACGCCGCGCTCTAGTTTGGGCGATGCGAGCATTCGGTCAACTTGCCGCTTCAGGCCGCTGGCGCTGTTGAGGTCGGCGCTCTCCGCCGCCTTCAAGAGGGCATCGTCAGGCGCGCTGTTCCACAGGAAGAAACTCAAGCGCGATGCCTTCGCGTAAGCGGTCAATTGCGCGACGGTGGTGGCAGGCGCTTCCTGGGTGTGGTCCTGCACGAACAGGAATTCCGGTGCGGTCAACATCGCCGCCAAGGCGGAGCCCAGACCGTCATAGAACGTGCCTAATCGCGCGGTAGCATCGGACGCAATGGCCACTTGAGCCTTCAACTCATCACCCGTTAGGGCGCGGCGATACAGCAGCCGGCCAATCGACGTGAAGAACTTCCGGGTGCAGGCCTCGTCGGCGGCTTGCAAGGAGGCCGGCACACAGGGCACAAGCCAAGTGCGATGCGTCGCGTCGACGACCTGTGCCGCAACCGAGCGGGCGATCGCGTCATAGCCATCCAAGGCCGTGACGGTCATGGTGGTTTTGCCGGCACCGACGGCGAGCAGTCCGTTGTGCCGCTCGAGCGGATCGAAGCGCCCGCCGACGATGATATCGCTGCCGAACACATCGGCGACGATGTTTTGGTATTGCTCCTGAGTCAGCCGGCGCAGAACGGCCGGCCCGCCGGTCGACTGAGGTTCGGACGGGCTACAGGCCGCCAACAGCACCGCGACGCTCGCGGCCAAGAAGGACCACGTCCTCATGTCAGCGGCTCCCCGCCGAGGCGGTTCTTGCTTCGCCGTGCATGATGAAGGCCGGCAGCGCATCGATATTCATCGCGGTGGAAATCGCGGTGCACCGGCCCGTCTGCGGATCAGGGTAGCCGTCGGCCATCTCACGCGCGGCAACATAGAGCGCTGGGCAGCTCCATTGACCGGTGACCAGAACGGATTCAAGACGGCGAACGTAAGACCACCAATTGTCGAAGTCGTAATAACCGGCAATCAACCCTTCGATCGGTTCGCCCTCAACGGACGGCTTTGTCGACATCTCCAATCGAAGTTCCTTGATGTACATGTCCGACGTCACCTGATGCCCATAGAGGGGCAAGCGCACGTCGGTCGGCTGCGTGATGAGCTTGCCGTCGACGATCTTCCCTTTCGCCACGGCGCCGTACTGCGGCGCCGAACTCACCCGGTAGCTGGCGTAAGAGAGGATTTTGCCGGCCGCATCCTTCGGCAGCATGTCACGCGTTGAATAGAACGCGACATCCACATCCGGGTCGTTGCGCTCATCATCGACGTTGCGAACCTCTATGAGGATGATTCCGACGCTGGAATCGCGGCGCTCACGATCCGCATGCGCTTCGATGTAATTGCCCCTGCGCCACCCATAAATGCACCCGAGCAGGCGATACATCTGGTTATCGACCTTCGTCTTGCCATCTGGTGACTCGAACTTGCCGTGCGCACACGACTTTGGCGTCGCTGCGCCGTCCTGCGTCCCGTCGAGGTTCATGCCGAAGCCAAGCTTTCCCTTTACCGTGCGCAGCGGAGGGTCTTTGACAATCTCGGGGTTCCAGCAAACGTCTTCTTTGTTCGGCCCCCGCAGAATGGCGGTCGATTTGCGCGGATTGTCGACCGGCTCCACTTCGCCGCCGTTGGTGAGCTTGTCGCGATCCTTCGGCGACAGACCCTTCCACCAAAGTTCGTCATTGCCGAGCGCCAACCCCTGCGGACACTCCTCGTAGTACTTGGTCTCGTACATAGCGGTGCGCCAAGACGGCACGACGAAGGCGAGCGTCTTCTTCTCAGCCGCGTGGACGGGCGCTAGCATCATCATTGCCATCGCGAATGCCGTGATGACCAATGTGCGGGATAAGATCATTCTGACACCGTTGAGTGAGATAGCGCGGATCACTGAAGGTTCCTTAACCGTTGAGGCCGTGGGCATCGGGTTCGTTGCTATGACGCGCGCTCACGCCTGGAAAATCAATTTTGCACGTCAGTACGCCCACCATACGGAGCAAATTGCGCCGCGTTGCGGTCGTCTGCAAGCTGCGCAGCCGCGTCTTTGAGGAGGGCGCGTGCCCTTTAGGCGATGCCGCCGTCAGCGCGGAGTAGTAGCAATTCAAGCTCAACGTCCCAATGACTTCATTTGAGCCAAGGATGGGCACCGCGAGCACTGCGACTTTCGCGCTCGGATTGCGGCTGAGGTGGCCCACCGCGTGACCCGGCCGACGGATCGAGGCAAGGATCTTACCCGTATAAGGCCGTTCAAGCGCAAAATTAGTATGGCCCGAGCAGGTCCGCCACATCGAGAGTCGCATGCCGGCGGTTGTGCGATGTCCACCGGCCGTGTCCCGCGCCGCCTTGCCAATTTTAGTCCTATGCCGCGAATACCGCCCGTCACGAACGCAGTGGTACATGAAATGCGGGCCGCTCCTGATTAGGCTAAAGCCTTGGGAGGAGACCAGAATGGTCAAGGACGGGCCGTGCTGGCCACCCGGGATTATTCCCTATCCAGAGGCCTAGGGATGTCGAGTGCGCCGGCTATCGCGCCGGACTATCGGGCACACGTATTGGGGGCGAGCCAGGCTGGATTGCCGGGTGAAAAATGGTTTCGGCCGGTTTTCGGACCCAAGAACCCAGTTCCTCTGCCAATTACGCCTCCCGCCAGCGCGGTCCTCCCTGTTTCACTCTGTGGGAGTTCTTCTCCATGCGAGAGATTCCGGGAAGCGCATAGGCTAGTCTCGCCCATCGAATTGCAGGGGAGTTGCCATGATACGCACATTGATTTTGGCGTCCGCGCTTATGTGGACCACGTCCGCCGGCGCCCAAACGCTCTACTCAGCCACCAATTTCATTCACGGCGCCGACGTGAAGGAGATCGCCATGGCGGAATGGGAGATCGTAGCCACCGGTGCCGCCGAGCAAACTGGGGCGCGCATCCTGATCGCCGCGGGCGACGAGGAGTTGAAAAGTGCACCGAAGAATGCGGTGCGCTATGGCTCCAAGACCTACAAGTTTCCGTCGGGCGAAATCCGCGTCCTGACCTTCACAAAGGCCAACGGCGGGGTACTGCACCAGATCACCAACGAGACCACGCTTATGGTGCTGAAGGGGTCCGCCGAAGTGGGCGTGGCCGGCGTACCCACCAAGATCGCCGCCGGCGATGTGGTGAGCTATCCAAGCGGTGTGCTGCGCAGCATCAAACGCAAGAATGAAGATACAACCATCGTGCTGTGGACCGTTGGCAGCACGGAAAAGGCGCCGAAGTCCATTGTGGTTCGCGGCAAGGACCTCAAGGAAAGTGCGCCACAGGCGCCGGCAAAGCCAGGTTCCTCGACGACGTTCGGCAAGCGCTACACCTTCGAGGGCAACTCCGTCCGACATAACCGGGTCAAAGGACCGGGCAAATCCAATCCCGCGCTGCCGCGGCGTGACGTGCTGGTGTATGTCGCCTCCGGTAGCGGCAAGCTCACGGTCGGCGATGAGACCAAAGCGATGACCGCAGGTGATGCCGCGCGTGAGGAAGGGTTCAAATCGACCAATTGGGAAATAGACGGCGAGTTGGTCTTCATCGCGATCGATGCCGTCGCGGTGGCCCCGAAGGGGCCGGCCGAAGCACCCAAAGCCAATTAGCCCAAAGCCAAGCAGGGAAAACGAACATGGACATCAAGTACAAGGCGTTCGCCATGGACGCGAACCAGCGCTCCACCTGGGGCGAGGTTGCGATCCCGATCAAGGAAGTCACCCCGCTCTACGCCGAAACAGTGAAGCAGGATGGCGCGTATTGGGGCATATCGCTCAATCAGCCGGCCGAACCGGTTGGCGGCGGCCCGGACGAAATGCATCTCACCAATCAGCCGCGCATCGTGTGGGCCATGTCCGGTCATCTCGAGAACAAGTTGCAGTCTGGCGAAGTCCGTCGCTCGGCGACCGGTGAAGGCGGCTACGTGCACGGCCTCGCCCTGCACCACTCGACCTTTGCCAATAGCCGGGAGCCGGTGATCACCTTGAGCCTCACCTTCCCCGGAACGGTCAACTACACGTTCAAGTCCTGAGGCCGCAGTCATGAAATTCTGGAACATCGACGTTGACGCCCAGGGACACTCGTTCTTTCGGGCCGTGGACTTGCCGCAGACCGGTCGGCCGCAGCGCATCTCCTCCAAAAACCAAAAGGTGAATTGGTGGAAAATGGGATTGGCCCAACCGGGCTATGAGACCGACTTTACACGGGCCGAAGGCCTGCTGTTTGTGGCGATCTTCTCGGGTCAGATCGACATCACCGTTTCCAACGGCGAAACGAAAAGCTTTACCCGCGGCGACATGCTGACCATGTGGGACACGACCGGCCAAGGCCACCGCATTCGCGCGATCGGCATGGAGGCCTGCCAGATCCTCTATATCTGCCTGCCTGATAAAGGCGAATTCACGAACCTCAGTTCATAACGTCGCTGGTGTGCGATCGGGCGAAAGACCGCAAGGCAATTTTCCCCGATCGCATGCTGAGCGAACCTCGCACGTCCTACCGCGCGACGGGGTCGACAAGATATGACTGCAAGATGGGTATCCAGGCTGTCGCGACGGCGATGCCGCTGGCGTAACCTCTCCCGCCCGTATCGCCCGGCTGGACGTCATCAAGAAAGACGTAAACTGGGAATCCTTTGAACGTCCATTGCAAGCCGCTGGCCTCCTCCCGAAGCGACCATTGGCCGATCGGCTTTGTGCCCGCCGCCGCTGCCAGTGGGCGCCAATGTGCGTCCAAGCAGGCATCGTCGCAGGTTTGTCGCTTGATACCGTCCAGGTCGCGCAGCAGCGCGTAGAGCGTCTTGCCCTCAGCGTTCGCCAACACGGGACCGAGGTCACTCGGCTGAACCGTCACAAAGGACGGAACCGGCGGTGGTGGTCCGAGTTCCGCGATACTCCAATCCGCGCTGTCTGCCATACCCCGAACGTCGCCGGGATTTTCGTCTTTGGCGTAGCGGTAGAGCGGTTTGCCTTTAAAGGCCCATTGGCGGACTCCCCCGCCCATGTCGATCGCCGACCAATCGCCCCAGGACTGTGCCGTCCATGGCGCCCGCTTTGGTTCCCAGACGCGCAAGCACCGTCCCGCACAGGAAGATGCCTTCGATTGCTCAACCTTTGAAACGTAGAGGGTGAGCCCGCGGCCGTCGGTCAAAACCGGGCCGCGCAACGTCATGCCGACCTCAATCCCCGGCGGTGTAGGGATCGGCTCGAAGGCGACATGCCAAACCTTGGCGATGCCATCGCCATAGACCGCCTTAGGCATGTCGTCCTTCACGTAGGTGTAAAGCGGCTTTCCCCTATAAGCCCATTGCCGAGATCCATTGGCGCGCGTCGCCAACGTCCAGTCCCCCTGCGGATAGGCCTTCTCGGATGCGACCAAGGGCGGCCAGGTCTCTTCGCACTTTGCCACGCAGGTCGATTTCGACGGCTCAGTATCGCGGTCATAGGTGTAGAGGCTGTGGCCCTTGACGTCGGTGAGGAAGACGCCGGACGGGACGGACGTCAGCGCGACTTCCACCGGAAGATCGGCCGCACGCGCGCCCCAACACAACGCCCATATCGCGGTCAGAACGAAGGCCGCGGGAACAAGTGTCGCCGAGCAAATCTGCTTGGTCTGAAGCATCCGCACGGCTTAGATCATCAAGGACGTAATCGGCTTCGTGACCTGCATCGAGCCTATTCCCCACCGCTCGATTGGCAAGCCCATGACCTGCATTGCCGTCAGGCCAACCTGCGTTGTCGGATTGCCGTTCCCGAGGATATGCACACCGGTCTTCATCCGCCCGCCCGCCTTGCCAATCGTCATGGTCGGGATGCCGTCCATACCGTGAAGCTTAGCGTCGTTGGTGTCGGTGCTGGCGTAGATGAGCGTGTTGTCGAGGAGAGTGCCGGCTCCTTCCCGAATCGCGAGGAACGCCTGTATGAACGTTGCCAGCGTCTCCATGCTCACCACATTGAGTTCCGCGCACTGTCTCTGGTACCCCAAACTAAAATCGATTGGCTCCTCATGGGTCAAGGTGTGGTGCGTGAAGGATTGGCCAGGCGGGCGGGACTTTGCGATCGATTGAGAATAGAGCATGTTGAAGACCTTGGTCTGATTGCAGGCCACAGCCATCGCAAGGATCTTCGTGAGAATGGCGTGATTTGCCACGAGGGTTGGTATTTCGACGCCGAGGGGACCATCCTTCGGACGTTCAGCTACGCGACACGCCTTATTCGGCGGTGGCTTCTGAAGCTGCAGTTCCAGCTGGTTCTCGACCTGTCGCACGGACGTGAAGTATTCGTCCAGGCGGGCGCGATCAGCATTGCCGATATTCTTGGAAAAGTCTTTGGCCTCATCCATCACGGCGGACAGAACGCTCTGGCGAACCATGACGGCCGGATCGGGTTTGAAGCCGGCGGCGTTCGGATCGGCAAAGCCCGGCCCAAAAATGCGCGCATACAGTGCAACCGGCGAAACTTCGGCTGTGTTGCGAATGCCGCCGGAACGATAGGTGTAGCTGTCCTGCGGATCACCGGTCGAGGAGACATCGATCGAACGGAAGCGCGATCCGGCGCCGATCTTGTCGCCGATGATCGTATCGAGCGTGGGCTCGGTGATCTCTCGGCCGCGGGGCACAAAGCCGGTGCGGGCCGCAACCCATGCCGTGAAGTGGACGCCGCCCGGCTTGCCGTCGAGCAGCGTCGCGAACTGGCTATAGTAGTTTATGTAGCTCTTGTAAGGATTGAGCGGCCGGCATTCCTCGAGGAACGTGATCTCGGGGCCTGTCTCCGCGATTCCGCGACCCGGCGTGTGCCCCAGCCCCCAAAACCATGTCCCAAACCGCACCGGCAAAGGCGCTTCAGACGCAAGTGCGGTGCCCTTATCATTCAGAAAGCAGTCCAGGAACGGAAGCGCCACCCCGACGACCCCTCCCCGCAGAACTCCGCGCAACGCCGCCCGCCGCGGCACCGGCTTCTTGATTGTGAAGCTCATGGCCTCTTCTCCTGGCGCTCGGTCGGATCCCCAGCCCCCTGCACCGCATAGAATGCCTGATTTGCCGCAATCTGGGCAGCCAGAGCGCGAAAACGATAGCCATCCTTGGCGAAATTCTTTTGAAGGTATTCCATCCAAGGGCGCTCGTCCGCGCCGAGCGTGCGATGAGATGCATAACCGTAAAGACGCGTTGCGAAGCAGTTCGTCAACGCCGGGTCGTCGCGCAACACGTGAGCAAGCGCGACCGCATCGGTAAATGGCCGCCCGTCCATGTCACCGGATGGATCGATCACTGCTCCGTTCTCAGTGACACGGGATTGGCCGGCGCCATCGAAAGTCTCCATTGCGAGACCGATCGGATCCATCAATCGGTGGCATCCGGAACAACTCGCGTCCGTGGCATGAGCAGTCAGCCGTTGGCGCGCGGTCTTATTGGGCGTGTTCGGGTCGTTGAATCCGTCGAAGTTAACATCGGCTGGTGGATCGGGAATTCTCTGACACAGCAGAAGTTCCCGGATCGCCCGGCCCCGGAGTGTCGGGGAGCTCTTTCCCGGATGGGAATGAAGGGCGAGGAAGCTGAGCTGGGTCAGCAGCCCGGCATACGGCTCGCCCGCAGAGAACTCGTGATCTGACCATCCGGCCGAATCCTCGACCGCGGCGTGGTACAGCATGCCCAGCGGTCGCGTGAGGACGGTCTTCCGAACGGTGAACAGATCGCGGTAGTCGCCATTCTCATCGAGGAGAAAGCCGACGATCGTCCGCAAGGCTTGTTCCTTGGCATCTCGGGCGACAGTGTCGGTGAACGCGGGATAGATCACCGCGTCCTTTTCGAGCGTATCGAACTGATCGAACCCCAACATATCCGCGAAGAACGCCCGGACTCCGTTCTCGAGCCGCGGCGACTTCAGCATCCGGGCGACTTGCCTCTCCAGTCCCCTATCCGTCATCAGGTCGCCCTGTTCCGCAGCAGTCAGAAGCTCCTCATCCGGAGATGTGTCCCAAAGAAAGAAACTGAGGCGGGAGGCGCGCGAATAGCCGTCAAGAAACTCGCGGCCCGTCGGATCAGTCTCCACATGGTCAGAAACATAAAGGAACGATGGGGTGACCAGCAGCGAGGACAGGCCGGCCGCGAGCCCTGCGTAGAAGTCCGCTGACTTGCGCGTGGTTGCGTCGGCAATCTCGATCCGCTTTGACACTTCTTTGTCGGTCAACGGACGCCGATATAGGTATCGCCCGACGTGACGATAAAATTGTTCGGCACAGGCGCGATCCGCTGCTTTGGTATCGGCGGGTCGGCAAGGAATGAGGACGTTGCGGTTTCTCCCATCAACAACCTGTGCTGAGATAGCGCGCGCGAGTTGGTCGTAGCGCTCATAGGCCGATGCCGTCATACCCATCGAAACCGTACCGGTTTCCAACAGGCCATCGACACGTTCGGCACGATCGAACCGGCCCGAGACCTGGATGTCCTCGCCAAAAACGTCGGCGATGACGTTGCGATATTGCGCTTCCGTCAGCCGGCGGATTGTGGGCGAACTGGCGGCAGGGTGCGGTTCACTCTTGGTGCATGATGCGAAAGCCAGCACGAGAGGCAGCAAGCACGCGCGCGTGAGACTCTGGGCACGGCCTTGACGGGTCGTCATTGCCCCCTTCCCTCGCCCCGGGCTTGGCGCGAACTGGAATGTATGACATAGGCCGGGATCGCCTTGAGGGTAAACGCGGACGAAAGCGCGGTGCATTGGCCGGTCTTCGGGTCGGGGTAGCCGTCCGCCAGTTTCCAGGCGCCTTCGTATAAGGCCGGGCAACTGAACTGATTCACCACTGCCAGGGATTCGATTTGGCGGATGAACTGCCACCAATTCATCACGTCTTGATAACCGACAATCATTCCCTCCATTCCCGCGGCATCCTTGCGTGCGCGGAACTCAACACGCATGTCCTTCAGCGCCATATGCATCACGGCGCCGTTCGACGCAAACGGCAGGCGGGCCTCAATCGGTTCCGTGGTAAGCACGCCGTTCTTGATCACGCCGCGCGCGGTTGCGCTGTACCGCTTCGGATCGTCGATCCGGAAACTGGCATAGGGAATGATGTTCGCCGATGCGTCTTTGGGCACGATGTCGACAGCGCGATAGAAGCTGACCTCTACGGGCCCGTCCCTCTCAAAGCTCTCGACACCGGTCACCTCTATAAGGATCACGCCTTGTGAGGTGTCGCGACGCTCGCGGTTGGCGTTGCTCTCCATATATTGATGCTGGCGCCAACCATAGATACAGCCCATGACGCGATAGAGTTGGTTGTCGACCTTGGTTGCACCGTCAAACCCGACGAACTTTTCGTGTGCGCAAGTCTTGGGGGTGGCACGGCCGTCCTCAGTGCCGTCGAGATTCATGCCGTAGCTCGTTCTGCCACGCACGGTCCGCAGCGGCGGATCCTTGATCACGGTCGGATTCCAACAAACGTCTTCATTGTTCGGTCCGCGATAGGAGACGATGTTGTGCCGGCGATCGTCGACTGGCTCAATTGTGCCGTTGTCGCTGACACGCGCGCGAACATCGGCAGGCGTGTTCAGCCACCAATTCTCGTCGTTGGACGCTGTAAGCCCTTCCGGGCACTCTTCCATGAACTGTGTCGCGTGAATGGCCGTGAAGAATTCGGTCACGACGAATGCAAACGCATTCTTATCCCCGGCCGCGGATGTCTTGGCCGCATCCGCCGGAGCGACGGTCATCAGCAGCAGGAGAAGTGTCTTGAAGCCGAGCGTCGCCGTCATCTTCATCGGTGCTTCCTGTCGAACGGCTGATCAGCGATCCGAATCCTGCGGGTATTGGACCTTCATTTGATTCCGGATTTCCCCTTTGGGAAAGCGAACCGTGGCGATGTCGACGTACGTCCACCCGGACAACATGTATTCCGCCTGAGCAGCATTGAGGACCGCGGTACCCTCGATCGGGCTCTTGGCACCTTTTGGCGCAAGGCTGAGTTGGACAATGCCATTGGCGCCCGGCTGAGCGGGCCCATGAAGGGCGACCTCCGTCACGTCGGAGGTCATGCCGGCAAAAGCTACTCTCCAGTGCAGTGTCAGAGAGGGAATTTCCAGTTCCATGTCCGCCGTTCCTTTGGCCGGACTTGAAACCAGCGCGGTTTCCCCGGATGCGTTCAGATCGGCGTGAAATCGCCTGACTCTGAATTCCGCAGCCAGCGTCTGGTGTCCGATGAGAACGCCCATCACGACAAGGACAGGAATGCGCGGACGAAGGTTCACAACGGGCCCACCCGGTCAGAGCGTGAAGCGATGCGCTCCTAAGCGTATTCGAGCAGGAACTATACCAGGATATGTTCTGAGCGGCAGGATGGAAGCATCCCGATAGCCCACCTTTCGGGACGCGCAATCACACGCTGAGCGCGAGGCGCTGGGTATTTTTGGTGTCCGGATTGCGAGCGCCAAAGCCTGAGACTCGGGGGAAGTTTTCTGGACCGAAGCAGGCGCGGTCGGCACAATGGGTCCGCAAGTGGTCTCGCGGGTGGGGAGAGTTGCGGTGATCCGTCCTGCGCGTGTTCTGTGCGTCGCTGTCGGGCTGCTCTTGCCCTGCCTATCCTTGCCGACCCTGGCGGCTGACAAGACCCTCTCCTTCGCCATCTACGACTGGGCCAATGCCATCTACCAAACCCGCTTTGCCGACGAATGTCCGGCCGGTCTGAACCTCGGCAATGACGAGTTCTGGTGGCGCAGCCTGTCGAAGCAGGACAGGGCGCGCCTGACCAACAACGGCCTGCACGAGAGCGGCAACCGCTACAACGTCGCCCTCAAGCGCGGCCCGAAACAGGAGAACGTTTGTCTAGACCCCACGGTCATCAACGATCCCTTTTTCCGAACCGTGGAGGGTAGCATCTCCTACGGAGAGAATATCGACGGCACCGACGACGGCCATTCAACGCCGAAAACCTGCTCGCACCAGAAATTCACCGGGCCGGACGGCACCAAGGGCGTGGACAACCAGATGTACCGACTCATCGGCTGCATCTACGGCTGGCGCGAAGGCGGCTTGATCGATCCCCACGCGAATGAGCTGCGCGCCGCAAGCGGTCTCGGCATGATCCTCGTCGAGGTCACGGGTGTCAGTGATTCGCGCAACGATGACGACGTGACGGTCACATTCTATCGCTCGATCGATCAGTTCGCGCTCACCGGGGCGTCAAAGCCGCTGCCGTTCGCCACCTATCGCATCGACACGGTGCAAGGCAAACCGCGCTATGGCGATCACCTGAAAGGCCGCATCAAGGACGGCGTGCTCACCACGGATCGCGGCGATGTCCGCCTGCCTTACTACGGCAATTACGCATTCATCAATCCCGTGATCCGGGACATGGCCATCAAACTTGAGATTGCGGAAGACGGCAGCGCCTCTCCTGGCATGATCACGGGCTACTACAGCATGGACCAGTTCGTGCACTACGCCAGCGGGCTCGGCGGGATCATCCCCGTCAGCTACTACAGTTGCCCTGGACTGTATGCTGCGGCGCATAAACTTGCCGATGGGTATCCCGATCCGAAGACGGGGCAATGCACAATGTTGTCGTCGGCGTTCCGGATCGCAGCGACCCCCGCCTTTATCCAGCATCCCGAGCTGCGGAATGCGCGGAAATGAAGGCGTCTTGGGCTTTTGCGTGCGCCTGCCTGATCGCTCTAGCTGCGTGCGGTCAGAAGGCGCCTGAAACGGCGGGGAGCCCCCCGGCGATGCGGCGCCTTACCGAGACGCAGTATCGCAATGTGATCACCGACGTCTTCGGCCCTACCATCACCTTCGGCGGTCGGTTCGACCCTCTGCCGCGGACTGAAGGTCTGCTTGCCTTAGGTGCCCGCACCGCTCGCATCACGCCCGGCGGCTTCGAGCAATACTACACCCTCGCAAGGTCGATTGCGGCGCAAGTGACTGACGAAGATCACCGCGAAACTTTGATCGCGTGCAAACCGGCATCGGCAAATGCGCCAGACGACTCCTGTGCGAAACAGTTCTTCAGCGAAGCTGGTCGTCTACTCTATCGCCGCGCGCTGACCGCAACCGAGCGTGACGTTGCTGTAAACGCGGCCCATGAAGTGGCCGAGATCAGCAATGACTTCTATAAAGGTATCGCCTTTGGTCTCACGGGCTTTCTCGTGAGTCCAAAGTTTCTCTTCGTGACGGATACGATTGAGCCCGACCTTACACAATCCAGCGGCGTGCGGTTGGACGGACCCGCACGCGCCGCACGTCTAAGCCTTCTTCTTTGGAATAGTGGCCCCGATGATGCATTGCTGGCGTCTGCGGAAAGTGGCGACCTTGCCAACCCGGCGGCTTTGGCCAAGCAGGTAGATCGCTTAATGCGCTCTCCGAAGTTCGAGGACGGAATCCGTGCATTCTTCGCAGATTTTCTGGACTTCCAGAAATTCGAGACTCTGGAAAAGGACATGGTGATCTACCCGACTTTCAACGTGCGGGCCGGCGAAGATGCGCAAGAGCAACTGATGCGTACGATTGCGGACCACGTGATCGTGCGCGACCGGGACTATCGAGACCTTTTCACGACCCGTGACACCTTTCTCACGCCGCGTCTGGCGCTGATTTACCGGGTGCCCGCGCAAAATCCTGGCGGTGGTTGGAGTGCCTACGAATTCCCCAAGGAGGACCCACACGCCGGAATCGCTACCGCGATCGGATTCCTGGCCGTCAATTCTCATCCCGGCCGCAGTTCCCCGACGATCCGTGGCCGTGCGATCCGCGAGACCTTGCTGTGCCAAAAGGTGCCGGACCCGCCTGGAACCGTGGACTTCTCGGTGTTCAATGATCCGAGTTCGCCCCACAAAACGGCCCGCGAGCGTCTGACGGCCCATCGCACTGCGGATGCCTGTGCCGGTTGCCACAAGATCACAGATCCGATTGGCCTGGCGCTTGAGAATTTCGACGGCGCCGGTGCGATCCGTACCGCCGAGAACGGCGAACCAATCGATGCCAGTGGCGACCTCGACGGAATCGCATTCAAGGACGCCATCGGTTTGGGCAAAGCGCTGCGCGAAAATCCTGCGGCGACATCATGCGTCGTGAACCGGCTGTATGCCTATGCACTCGGACGTCCTGCCGAACGCGGTGATGCGGAAAGCGTCGCCTACTTCCAGAAGGCGTTCCAAAGGGATGGGTATCGCGTAAAGGCGTTGCTCAAACAGATAGCGCTGAGCGATGCGTTCTACAAAGTTACGCCGAACTCAGATGCTAAGACCGCCGGCGCTCATACGACCGCAGGAGCCCCTTCGTGACCTTCATTATTCCACGTGCGCGAAGCCGTCGAGCCGCCCTGCGTAGCGTTTTTGGCGGCGGCGCCGTCACACTGGGACTGCCGTTTCTGGATGCCTGGCTGAACGATAGCGGCACGGCCCTCGCGGCGAGCGGCAGCCCGCTGCCCACGCGTTTCGGCACCTGGTATTGGGGCATGGGCCAAACGCCGGGCCACGCGATTGTCGAAAAGAAGGAAACGAGCCCGGGCATCGGATTTCTAGAAGAGACCGCGGCGTTGATCCCGTTCAAGGATAAGCTGAGCTACTTCGGCAACTTCAACATGCCTCTCGACGGGCGCTCGAATTACACGCACTTCACGGGTTGGATCGCCAACCGGACCGGCACCGCACCCCAACGTGGCACTGAAATCCCAGCGCCAACGTTCGATCTCCTAATCGCCGATGCAATCGGAAACAATACACGCTTCAAGACGATCGATGTGACCAGCGTCGGAATCGCCCGCGAGAATTACAGCGCCCGCAGCGCCGATAGCCGCGCGGCGGCGGAAATCTCGCCGGTGGCCCTCTATGCTCGGTTGTTTGGACCTGAGTTCGTCGATCCCAACAAGGCCGACTTCAAGCCGGACGTCTCCGTGATGCTTCAACGGAGCGTCCTTTCTGCCTTTGTTGAGGATGGCAAAGACCTGGCGAAGGGAATCGGCGCGTCGGACAAAGCGCGGCTGGATGAGTATTTCACGTCAATTCGGCAGGTGGAAAATCAACTCGCACTCCAACTTCAGAAGCCGCCGCCGAACGACGTTTGCCTGAAGCCGGGCACTCCCAATGACCCCCTCGCCGGTCTTGCCGCTGTGCGCGAGATGGGCACTGTCATTGAAACCCATAAGGTCATGTCCAGACTTCTCGCCATGGCCGTGGCCTGCAATCAAACCCGCGTCTTCAATATGGTGTTCACGGACAATTTCGCGAACGTGCGGCGCAACGGCGAGACTTATACGCATCACCTCCTCACGCATGAGGAAGCGATTGACGACAAACTCGGCTATCAACCCCTCGCCTTCTGGTTCAACAAGACCGCGATGAATGGCTTTGCGACCTATCTCGAGACATTGTCGAGCATCAAAGAAGGCGGCGGCACGCTGTTGGATAACTGTTTGGTGTTTGCCACAACGGAATCAAACTACGCGCGCCTGCATACCATCGACGGATTGCCCATCTACTTCGCCGGATCGGCCGGCGGCAGGATCAGGACCGGCCTCCATATCGCCGGCAACGGCGACCCGATCACACGCGTCGGCCTTACGGCGATGCGGGTCATGGGCGTTCCCATCGAGAAATGGGGGACGAATTCGCTCCAGACCTCCAAGCCGGTCACGGAGATTCTGTTTTGAGGCTTCTCGCGCTTGCTATCGCGATCTTGGTTCCGCACATCGTCGTCGCGGCGGTTGACGATCCGCCGGCGGGAATTGCCCTGCAACAGCATGGCCACGGCTGGGCGATTACCGACCCGAAGGGCATGACGCTCTATTTCTATTTGAAGGATTCACTCGGCAAGTCGACTTGCACAGCCGTATGTTCGAAGATGTCACCGCCGGCTGTGGCAAGTGGCGATGCACCGACTGGCGGCAACTGGAGCTCAATCGTCCGCGACGACGGAAGCCGACAATGGGCCTATCGCGGCCGGCCGCTGTATCGCTCCCTCCGAGACTCCGCGCCGGGCGACACGAATGCCGACGAGTTCAATGGGCTTTGGCGTGTCGCCTTCCGGCCCATTCCGATGCCGCCTGGTTTCAGTTTCGTCAGCACGGCTCTCGGCCAGGTCCTCGCCGATCAGAAGCAGATGACGCTCTACACTCTCGACAAGGACAAGCCTGACGGTAGCGGCTGTGACGAGTCATGTTCGCGTGACTGGCTCCCCATCACGGCGCCGGCAATGGCGCATCGGTTTGGAGAGTGGAGCATTACGCTGCGGTCAAATGGCGCACGCCAGTGGGTGTTCCGTGGCCGACCGCTCTATCGATCGGCTCAGGACGTTCGGTCCGGCGATATTGCCGGGCATACGCCCGATAAGGGATGGCGCGCCGTGACCCTCGAGCCGCCGCCCGCCTTGCCGGTGTGGGTCACTCTCCAGCAATCTGACGCCGGTGAACTCTTGGCCGACGCCAAAGGTCGCACCATGTACACCTTCACTCCTGCGGGTCGCGGCACGGCCGCCTCCGCTGAGGTAGACACGCATGCGCCCCAGGTAGACTGGGAGCCGGTGTGGGCGGAGCCCGGCGCGCAACGGTTCGGCAGTTGGGTGCCTGTGCCACGCGACGACGGACGGCCCCAGTGGAGCTACCGCGGCCTGGCGCTGTTCACCAACACCAACGATGTCACCCCTGGCGACATTCTCGGCGTCCGCGGCAGCGACCTCCGCTTCGCCACCGTCATGCGCTCTGGCGCGCCGATGCAAGGCATCGGGCAATAGTCGTTCTACGACAGCGTTGTGGATGCGCCGACGTCCTGGGCGGCACGCTTGAGCAGGCCGAGGTGAAAACTCAGCGCTGTGGTCTTGAGACTCGAATAGAAGAAGTTGAGACTCAACGTGCCGGCCGCCTGCCCGCCGCGGATGATCGGCACCGCGACAACGCCAAGGCGGCCAGAGCGATCTGCAAATGCGTGGCCGGTGGCGTATCCCTGGCGATTGATACCGTCGAGCAGCTTTTCGGCGAGAATACGCGTCAGCGGCACGTGATTGTGCATGAACGGTGCGTGTCCCGGCTCCCGCTCGCCACGACGATAGAACTCGTCCAACAGGTGCTGACGCAGGTCGCGCGAACAATGCGCGAGGTACGCATGGCCTGAGCAGCTCTGGCCTATAAGGATCTGCGTGCCCGCGGTGGTGCGATGGCCGCCGGCAGAATTGCGCAGCATGGTGGAGATGCGCACGCTCATGACTTCGCGCTGAGGGGTGGTAAGCACGACGCCGAGGTTGGTCTCGCCGTACAGACGGTTGACGACACGGTTGCCGACGTCGAGCACCCAACTCTGGTCGACGAAGCCTCCGCCGAGTTCTTGGCAGACGCGCTCGATCCAATAGCCGCGCGTGTGCGGGTCCTTGCGCACGTACCCGAGCGCTTTCAGGTTCTCCATCATGCGATAGACGGTGCCGCGCGGCAGATTAACAGCCGCGGCAAGCGCCAGGATCGTGGCACCGTTGTTGAGGTTCAACTCGCGCAGCAGTGAGAGCGTACGCGAAACCGCTTGGATCGAATTGGGCTCTTTGGCCGAGGCGCGTGCCCCGCCTGTCGATCGACGGGAGGTCTTCGCCACTTCGAGCCCTGTCCAGGAGCCGCTTTGCTCCGCGTAGGCCTCGATTGACGAGGAGCTTTCTAGGTCATCCGTGGCAGAAGCAATCCGCAGTGCCTTAGGCATCTGTTTGATTCCACTTCATTTTCCGTCGGCGTGCCGCATTGTGGGCCGGACGCGTGCCGCGATGTGAGCATGCCCACTCTGTCACATATCCATCAAATGCATTTTATTCTGATATATATCCGCTTTACGCATCAACTCGGCGCAGCCCCCCCTCTGGCGCGGCAGATTTGGCGCAGGGTTTCCATCACTCGCACCGCTGCCGAAGACGGCAATTCGCTGCTTTTGTGGAATAGGCCGCCGCTGATGGCGTAGGCAAAAGCCGGCGCCTTTGTGAACGCGATGCGACCGTCCTTGATTTCAGGCGCCATGAAATCGCCGTGCGCGCATGTCGCGACGTCGCCCTTCAACACAACTGATTTGATGAGCGCGACCGAATTCGTCCTGTTCACGAACGGTGGCGCTGCGATGTGGGCATTGCGGAACACATCCTCGAAGTGATCGAGAATCTGCGGATGATCGAGCAGCAACCATTTCAGCCCCCGCGCATCTTGCGGCGTGACCTGCCTATCGGATGCAAGCGGGTGGCTTGCCCGCAGGAACACACCTCCGGGACTCTTAATGGCCGGCTCATAGGTGATCTCAGGCCGTGCGGACCGCGGCCCTGAGGCTGCGCCGAAGACGAAGTCGAGGCCATCGATGGCCAGGCTATCGAGCAGGTCTTCGACATGCCCCTCCACGACCCTCAGGCGAAGGGCGGGAAACAGCGCGGAAACGTCACGCAACGCGGCGGTCGCGATCTGAACGGAGAACACCGGGTCGACGCCCATACGCACGTCCCCGGAGCGGCTGGTCTCGACTTGAGCGGCTTCGGCTTTGGCATACTCCGAGGCCCGCAGCACGGCCCGGGCGTGGTGTGCGAACTCCAGCCCCACAGCGGTCGGATGGACCCTCTTCGCTTCGCGGTGAAACAGCGGGACGTTCAATGACTTTTCGAGATCCTGCACGCTGCGCGTCAGTGCGGACTGACTGATACGCAATGTTCGGGACGCCGCGTGGATCGTTCGAAGTTCGACAATCGCCAGGAAATATCGCAGCTGTTGAAGTTCCATGGGGTTCAGAACCGCTGCGCCTGCGCAGCCGCCGCAGCGCGCAGCGCATCCATAACTTCCACGACCGCCGGGGTCTGATAGGCCCACCCGCGATAGAGCAAACCCGCCCGGCGCGGAAATGTGAATTGGGGCACGTTCAAGCGCTTGAGCAAACCCTCGCGTAATTCACGCGCGAAGAACTCTTCGGGCATGCAGGCGACATGGTTCCCTTCCAGCATCAGACTTCGAATGATCGTGAGGGAGTTGGTCTTCAGGACGTGATCGGGCGGCGCAAGGTCGGCGCGTTCAAATGCCCCCTCGAAATTCAGACTGGCGTGGACCTGGTCGATCAGGAGCCACTGCTCGTCGAGGAGTTCCGCCAGCATGACTTCGCGCCGCTTGCGCGCAAGAGGATGGTCGCTGCGGACCAGCATCGCGTGGTGCAGTTCTACGAGCGGCTCTAGCTTTATGTCGGGATGAACCTTTACGCGCGGAAAATTCGAAAACACGAGATCAAGTCGGCCAATCTCGAGATCCGCAAGTGTGTTCTCGAACAGACCCTCGATAATCTTGATGCGTAAGTTTGGGCGATTGGACATTACCGCGGCAATCGCTTCGTCTGCGACATAGGTCGCGAACATCCCGGCCAGCCCGATATTGACCTCGCCGAAATAGATGCCGTCTTGCGCGCGCAACACCTCGTGCCGGGCCCGTTCCGCGTCGCTCAAGACCAGGCGGGCCTGTCGGTAGAACGCGGCACCCGCGGCGGTGAGAATGACGCGCCGTGGCTCACGACGGAACAGGGAGATGTCGAGAGACCTTTCAAGCGTCTGAATGCTGCGCGACAAGGCCGGCTGGCTGAGGCCCAATCTTTGGGACGCCGCCCGCATCGTCTTGCACTCGACCAGGGTCACGAAGTGACGCAGCTGTTGGAGTTTCATCGCCCTTACCGCCCCGCGTGCGTGCCGCGGACTTCAGACAGCACCACTATAGCGGCGAGACGCGATCGCCTGTGCACAAAAAAAAGCGGCCGACCCGAAGGTCGGCCGCTTCATCAAGCCAAACGAGGCTGATTTAGAAGTTGTAGCTCGCACGGATGCCGAAGGAACGCGGCAGCGGCAGCGAGTAACGGATTTCGTTCTTGAAGGGCGGGACAGCGAATGTGAACACGTCGACGCCCGTGCTGCCCTGAAGCAGATGCTTGTCGTTGGTCAGGTTGTTGACGAAGGCTTCGATCGTCAGCACGTCGCTGCGGGCGCCGAGCTTCAGATTGAGCTTGTCGGTACCGCCGATCCAAGCAGCCGCAGAGTAGTCGGTGAACACCCGGCCACGATGCGAGTAGTCGACGCGAGCGTACCAGTTGTAGGCACCGGCCAACGGCGCGGAGTATTCCGCGTTGATGTTCCAGGTCCACATCGGCGTCTGCGGCATGCGGTTGTTCAGCCCGAGCTTGGCGTTGCCCAGGATGTTCAAGCAGTCGACGCAGTTGTAGAGGAACAAGTCGCTGGTGCTGATCTTCGAGTGGTTGAGGCCCAGGTTGCCGCCGACCTTGAACCGGTCGGTGAGCTGGAACTCGGTTTCCGCTTCGATACCCGTCAGCGTGGCGATACCGCTATTCACCGTCAGACCGATGAGGTTGGTCGTCGCCGGCGCCGTCGGAGTGGCCGGGAGATTGATCGGGATCGATGCCGAGGACTGACCGTCCACCCACTTGTCGCGGAATACCGTCAGCACGGCACGCGCGCGGTTGTCGAGGAAGGTCGTCTTGACGCCGGCTTCCCAGTTATCAAGACGCTCAGCCTTGAAGTTCACGCCAGCTCCCGGGGCCGCGGCCTGCAATGCGGCGAGCGTCGCCGCAGTGGAGGTGAGCAGCGCGGCGTTGATGCCGCCCGGACGGTAACCGCGGGAGAACGTGACGTACGCGGTCGAGTTCGGCGCGAACTTGTAGTCCAAGATCACGCGCGGCGAGAAGCTGTTGAGCCCCGTCCGCAGGATGTTGGCGGCGACACCCGTGACAGGCTGGCCCGACGTGCCGAAGATCGGAACGTTGCGGACCTTATCCCACTGATAGCGAGCTTCGGCGCTCAGGGTCAGTTCCTGAGTGATGTCGAAGTACAAGCCACCGAAAACTGCCGACGCGTAGGAACGCGCGCGGGTGATCGAGGTGGAGAAGTTCGGCCCGGTGTTGGCCAAGCCGTACACCACGCCACCCGGCGAAGCGACGTTCAGATAGCTGGCGCCCAGGGTACCGCGGATGCGGTCCTTGGCCGGCGAAGTGATGCGGAACTCTTCAGACCAATCGCGGTTGAAGCCCTGCGTCCACTGCGTGAAGTTCAGCCACGCCAGACGGTTGGCCGGATCAGCAGCATACGCCGCGTTCGGACGATCGAGACCGGCGCGATAGTTCAGATCGAGGCCCACGCTCGACTTGTCGCGGTGGTAGGCAGCGATGTTGCTGAAATTCCAACCGTCCATGAACTCGTAATCCAGGCGGAGGTGCGTCTGGACGGCCTTACGCTCGAGGCCGAAGTGCATGTTGAAGGTCGGGTCGAAGATCAGCGGGAAGCGCGGACGGTCGAACAGCACATTCTTCAGCACCGGGTACATGCCCGTGTCCGCCGAGATCTGGCTCGCGGGGATCTTGTCAACCGTCGGCAGCGCACCGCAGTAGTAGCCCAAGAACGCGCGGCTGGTGGCCGCTGTGCCCGGGATGTTGCAGTTAAACGCGTCAGTCTTAATCGCGCCCTGCGCCGGGGTGCCGTCGCTATCGTTGAAGTAGTTGAAGTACAACTTCAACTTCAGCTTGTCCGTCGGCGTCGCGACGAAGGTGCCGGAGATCGACTTCGTCGACTGCATGCCGAGCTTCTCAGACGTGTTCGCCGCGTTGGTGTATTGACCGCCGCGATAGAAGTAACGGCCGCTGATCCGCGCCGACAGCTTGTCTTCAACGACCGGGCCCTCGAAGGAGATGTTCTCTTCGTTCGAGCCCCAGCTGCTGTACTCGGCGGAGATGCGCCCCTTGTACTCGGTCATGCTTGGGTCGCGGGTGATGAAGTTGATCGCACCGGTGAAGGTCGAGCGACCGAAGTAGGCAGCCTGCGGGCCCTTCAGGATTTCGATGCGGGCCACGTCGCTGATCGGCGGCGGCTGGCTGGTGTTGACCGGCGCGCCGTCGATGAACAAGGAACCGCCGGCCACGTTAAGACCGCGGAACAGGAGGGTGGTCGCCGAACGGTCGTTACGAGCAGAGCCGCCGGTACCGTTGGTGAAGCTGAACGACGGCGTCATCGCGGAAACGTCGATCAGCTGCTTCACGTTCATCGCCTCGATGTCCTTCGAGGAGAACGCGGTGACCGACACCGGGGTCGTCATCAGGTTTTCTTCAACGCGACGGGCCGTCACGGTGATTTCTTCGAGCTGCGCGAAGGCCGGCGCGGCGGCCATTGCCAACACCATCGCCGTGGTGCTCGCGAGTGCTATGCGGAGTTTCGTCATGTATCCCCCTTGTTGATAAGGCAAACGCGCGCGGAGAACGTTTCCCCCGGGCGCGAACTCTGTAGGTCTGCTGCGCATCATCCCGCATATCTGGTCGAACGATTCATTCGACGAGGACGCGAATCCCTCAGAGCGCAAGAACGGCAACTTAGTACCAGCGCGGGCTGCTTTAGCGCAATTTCGCCCGCACTCAAGCTCGCGATATGGTGCGTCGTCATAATTTGTTTGGGTGGTGCAGAAGGGCAACGGGCCGATCGTGTCCCGAAAAGCGATTGCCTGCGCTTCTAATACTTCGAGTTTCCGCGCGTTTGAAAGCCTGGCCAACAGGAGGTCAGAGCGGCAAAAGCGGCGCTGAAGCGCTAAAATTGGCGCGACGAAACACACCTCCCCAAGGCGAGATCACGGCTCTTTTCACGGAGCCCGGGAATCGAAGCTGTGCAGGTGCGCCTACACCGCCGCCGGCGACCCTTTGCTGAGCGGCATGTCGCGGTGACGCTTGCCGCTTGCGGCAAAGATCGCATTTGCCAACGCCGGTAGCAGCGGCGGAAGCGCCGGTTCGCCGAGGCCGGTGGGCGACACGTTGCTCGTCTGGAAGTGCACCTCCACCGGGGGCGCCTGGTTCATGCGCAGGATCGGGAAGTCGTCAAAATTGCCCTGCACCACGCCGCCGCGGGCGATGGTGATCTCCTGCCCCAGCGCTTGTCCGAGGCCATCGAGGGTCGCACCCTGAACCTGGTTGATTGCGCCGGACGGGTTCACGATGTGGCTGCCGACATCGACGGCCACCCAAATCTTGTCGACCTTTACCTGCCCCTGCCTCGACACGGTCGCCTCAACGACGTGTGCGACGTAGCCGAGGTGGGAGAAGTAATAGGCAATGCCGAGACCGCTTCCGGCGGCCAGCTTGCGCTTACCCCACCCCGCCTTCTCGGCGACGGTCGTGAGGACGCCGCGCATGCGCGCAGGATCGAACGCGGGTTGCGGGATGCCGCCCGGCGGGGTCGCCGCGGCCGGCGCAGCCGCCACGCGCTTCTCGCTCAATAAGTCGAGGTGGAAGTCCAGCGGATCGCGGCCCGAGGCACGGGCGACTTCGTCCAGGAACGACTGGAACACGAACGCGAGCGCATTGCTGCCCGGTGCACGCAATGGCCCCGTCGGTGTCCCGAGCGGCATGAGCGAGGCGCCAAAGTTGAGGTTCGGAACGAATTCCGCGGGGAAGACGTTGCCGGCAATGTTCGCGCTATTGGCGAACTTGCCATCGGCACCGTAGCTTACAAAGTGATCGGTGAGCGCGGTGAGCCTGCCGTTCTTATCGAGCGCGGCCTTGAAGGTGTGGAAACCGCCGGGTCGGTATGTGTCGTGACGAATGTCGTCTTCACGGCTCCAGATCAACTTCACCGGTGCGCCGGCGACCTTGGAAATCCAGGCTGCCTCAAGAAACGCGTCCGGCCGCGCGCGGCGGCCGAATCCCCCACCTGCCCGGACCATGTGGCCGGTGATGGAGCTTTCGGGGATGCCGAACACTTTCGCGCACAGGGCCCGGCCGTTGCCGATGTTCTGGGTCGGGGCCCAAACCTCGAGTTTGCCGTCCTTGAAGTGGGCGGTGCAGTTCTGTGGCTCCATGGTCGCGTGGGCCAGGAATGGATAGGAATAGGTCGCCTCGACGACTTTTGCCGCATTCTTGAAGGCGGCATCGACGTCACCGTCCTTGCGGATTTCCATCTCCGGCTTCTGCTTAGCCAATTCCGCAGCCTTGGCGGCAAAACCGGCCGAACTCTGGGCGACCATTGGCCCGGTATTCCAGTCCACGCGCAGTTTCTGGCGCGCGACGTTGGCTTGCCACCAGGTATCCGCGACGATGGCAACGCCCCCGGACAAGCCCACGTCCATACTGGGGTTGATCTTATCGCTCCCCTTGGGGATGGTGCCCTCGACGATGAAGGCATGGCGGACGCCCGGCATCTTCTTGATTTCGTCGAGATTTGCGCTCGCCACGGTGCCTCCGAACACAGGGCACTTCTCGTAGGTCGCGTAGAGCATCCCGGGGACGGTCACGTCGATCCCGTAGAGCGGCTGTCCGGTTACGATCTTCGGGCCGTCCACGTCCTTGGTCGGGGTGCCGATGATCTTGAAGTTCTTCGGATCCTTGAGCGTGACCGTCTTCAGGTCAGGGGCCGGCAGGGCTGCCGCCTTGGCAGCCAGCTCGCCGTACTTCAGCGTTCGGCCGGAGGCGGTATGCGTCACAACGCCTGACGCGGCCGTGCACTCGGATTCCGCCACCTTCCAGGTCTTCGCCGCGGCGCTCACCATCATCTGCCGCCCGGCGGCGCCCACGCGGCGCATCAGGTCCCAGTTGCGCGGGATCGCCGTGCTGCCGCCGGCACTCTGGACGCCGTACTTCTCGGGATCAAAAGCCGCGGTCTCGACCCGCACGTCCTTCCAATCCACCTCCAGCTCGTCGGCGATGATCATCGGCAGAGCGGTCTTGATGCCCTGCCCGATCTCAGGGTTCTTTGCGGCAATCGTAACAATGCCATCCGGCGCCATCTTGATGTAGGCATTGAGGTCTGATGGAGCGGCATTCCCGGCGGCGTTGGCCGACTTCAGGTTCAACATTAAGCCGCCCCCGGCGGCCGCGGAAACCTTTAGGAAATCGCGACGGGAAGATTTTGAGATACGCATGACTAGCCCTCCGTCTTCGCGGCTTCGACACCCGCAACTTGTTTGATCGCGGCGCGGATGCGGGTGTAGGTGGCGCAGCGACAGATGTTGCCGCTCATATGGGTGTCGATGTCAGCGTCGGTCGGCTTGGGTATGTTCTTCAGCAGCGCGGTGGCGGCCATGATCTGACCGGCTTGGCAGTAGCCGCATTGGGCGACGTCCAGGTCGAGCCAGGCTTCCTGCACTTTCTTACCCAGAGCGCTGTCGCCGACCGCTTCGATGGTGGTGATCTCACGCCCACCGACACCGGCGACCGGGGTGGAGCAGGACCGTACCGGTTGGCCGTCCAGGTGCACCGTGCAGGCCCCACAGAGGGCAATCCCGCAGCCGAACTTGGTCCCTTTGAGGTCCAGGATGTCGCGCAGAACCCATAGCAAGGGTGTGCTTTCGTCGACATCAACCGTGCGGCTGGTGCCGTTGATTTTGAGGGTGGTGGCCATGGTTGCTCCCGATCCCGTGACGATTGGCAGAGAGGATTATAGCAACTCTGCCGCGCCACGGCCATCGGCGGAGGCTTCACGCACCCTTGATGTCCAAGATTTACCGCACGGCTGCGGCGATATTTCCGCCATCCACTGTCAGGATCGCACCGGTGGTCTTGTCAGCCAGGGCAAGACTTATAAAGGCTTGCCCCACGTCCTCGGCGGTGACCTCCTCGGCGAGCAGGTTTCCACTCATGTACTGAGCCTCGGAGAGTCCCCGCGCCTTCGATCGCGAGGCGACCATCTCCCCGGTCAGAAGGCCGGAGCGGATCCGATCCGCATTCACGGCGTTTGAGCGGATGCCTTCAGTGCCATGGTCGACCGCGTACTGCCGCATGAGCGACAGAGCCGCCGCCTTGGGCAAGCCATATGGGCCAAAATCCGGCCCCGGGTTCACGGCCTGCTTTGAGATATTAAATAAGAGAACGCCCCCAAATCCCTGTTTCGACATCACTTCTACCGCGGCTTGAGCAATGCGCTGGTGGCCGTAGAAGTTGAGCTCGAAGCTGTCCCGCAGTACCTGCTCGTCGACCGTGCCGATCTTGCCTTGCCAGGCGCGCCCGGCATTGGAGACCACGATATCCACCCCGCCGAACGTCTCCGCGACCTTCGCCATGGCGGCTTTCACGACCTCCGGCTTGGTCACGTCGCAGGGGATGCCGAAGCACTTCATCGCCTTCGCCGCCGCAGTCAGGTCTTCGCCTCCGAGATCGAGGATCGCGACTTCGGCCCCTTCCTTCTTAAAGGCCAGGGCGGTCGCCCGGCCGATCCCGGATGCGCCGCCTGTTACGACCACGATGTGGCGGGCAAGCCGTGCCTCTTTGGCTTTGCCCAGCTTGGCCTGTTCCAGGGACCAGTACTCCATGTCGAACAGGTGGTTCTCGGCGACAGGTTGGTAGCGGCCGATCGCTTCGGCATCGGTGATGGTCCGGACGGTGTTCTCCGCCACATCGGCAGCGATGGCCGCGGCGGACTTGCTTGCCCCCAGACCAAACAGGCCAACGCCCGGGACCAGGATCACCCTTGGCACCGGATCGAGTTCGGTCTTCGGCCGCTCCCGGTCCTTGTTGTGGCGGCCGAAATAGTCGTGATAGCGGGCAACGAACTTGGCGAAGGCCTCTGCTGCGCCGACCCTGAAAGCGGCGAGATCGCCGGCCGCCGGCGCCGGCACGATCACCGGCCAGTTCTTGGTCCGGATGGTGTGGTCGGGCGTCACGACGCCGACCTGGGAATAGCGCGCCACGTCCTGGCCGTTGACGTAGGTCATCACCTCCGGCGAATTGCGGAAGTCCAACACCAGGCGATGTGTCGGCTTACCGGTATCGCAGGCGGCGGCTATACCGCGCAGGATCGGCGCGATCTCCGCGACGGTTGCAACTTCCTTCGGTAGCGCCGCCGGCACGAATACGTTCTTACGGTTCTTCTTGAGGCGCTCTTCCGCCAGGGTCACCTTGGCGATCATGCGCTCGTAGGCTTCGTGGGCTGTATCGCCGAAGGTGAATATGCCGTGCTTCTCGAGGATGAGCCCTTCGACGGTCGGATCCGCCTCGAATACCTCTGCGGCTTTCTTGGCGAGCAGGAAGCCCGGCATGATGTACGGCACCTGCCCCATCTTCTTGCCGTAGACGTCCTCGCAAATCTTGATCCCGTCCGGTTGGTCGCTGATCGACAGAACGGCGGTGGAATGGGTGTGATCGATGAACTTGTGCGGCAAGAAGGCATGCAACAGCGTCTCGACCGACGGATTGGGTGCGGAGGCATCCAGTAGGTTGATGCGCTGGGCGTTGACCATGTCTTCGTCGGACAGCTTGGCGAGGCTGCGCAATTCCAGCAGCGGCGCCATGCGTACCGCGGGATGCCCCGCGGGCTCGATCTCCGCCATGTCCCAGCCGGAGCCCTTCACGCACAGCACCTCGACCGGACGGCCGAGCTGGTCGGGAACTGCCGTCTTTACAGATGTATTGCCGCCGCCGTGCAGCACCAGCGCCGGATCTCGGCCCAGAAGACGCGACGTGTAGACGCGCAGCGCAATATCGGCGTTCACGCCCTGCTGAGCGTAACGCGCGACCGTGCGCTCGGCGTCCTGATCAGACCATTTGCTTTGCACTATTTCTGTTCCGGTAGCTGGACGGTGTACTTGAACGAAGGACGCTCTTTGATCCCATCATACCACGCGCTGAGATTCGGGCGTTTGGCGCGCCAATCGAAATCGCTGTCGCCCGGCTCTAGGGCATATTCCCTGATCGGATTGCGCAGATCGAGATAACTCAAGCCGCCGACCATGCAGATATGGCCGATGTGAAAGGGTTTGTCCTTGAATTCCGGGACTTCCATTTCCATGCGGTCGAGCGCGTTGATCATCTTCTGCCGTTCGCGCAGCATGTAGTCCCGGTTCCACACGGACTTGTCGCGCCAGCCTTCGACACGCAGGAGTGTGGTGGCGTCGAACATGCCGTCGCCGAGCATCATCTGGCGTAAGGCGGCAAAGCGCGCGTCTCCCTTCGGATAGACCGATTTGCCAGCGACAGACAGGGAGTCAAAGTACTCGCAGATCACCAGTCCGCCGAATAACGGATCGCCATTGTCCATGATGAGGACCGGCACCTTGCCGAACGGGTTGAATTTCCAGATCGAGGTGTTTTCGGCAAATGGCCGGGTGCGTTCAAAAGTGAGCCGGTCCGTGATGCCGGCTTCATGTGCCACCACAAGCACCTTGTGGATATATTCCGGATTCGGCGTGAAGACGAGTTTCATGGTGCGGTCCCTGTGGCTTGCCCTGTTTCGGCCAAGCTCTTGCGGAAAGGCTTACGTGCGAGCAGCAGTATGATCAATGTAACGGGCACGGAAAAGCCGATGGTGAGCGCGAGGGAATATCGCAGGGCCTGATCGCTGCCGAACACCAAATCGGTGAAAAGCGCGACAATGGTTGCACCGAGACCGATCCCGAACATATTGCTCGCGAATAAGTAGAGCGCGGAGACCTGCGCGCGCATCTGGTTCGGCGTGATTTCCGTAAGGGATGCGGCCATGGCACCGTTGGGCATGGTCGTGAAGAACGCCCATATCGCATAGCAAGCGAGCGCTGTTTCCGGATTATCGACAAGGGGTGCGGCGATTCCGAACGGGAACAGAACGACAGTCGCGGCGATGGTCACCGTCAGGTTGCCGTCGGCCCTTCCCCTGCCCTTCAGCCAACCGGCGACCCAGCCGCCGGTGATATTACCCAAGGCGCCTGTGATGATCACCACGAGCCCCCACCGCAAGCCAACGGCGCTCGGCGACCAGCCGTGGGTGCGCATAAAGAAAGTCGGAATCCAGGCCGACACGCCTTGCCAAATCATGCCGCGAAAGCCCAATCCGCCGATCATCAGGCCATAAGTCTCACGGCGATCGCGGAGATAGCGCAGCGCGTCGCGGAACGACCAGTTGCCGCCTTTGGCGAGGCCACGGCGGATCGGCTCGCGCACCGTCGCCATCAGGCCGGCGATCAGAAAGCCGGGCAACCCGACATAGAAGAACACAACCTGCCAGGGCTCGACATGGCCGATCACGGGAAGATCCATCGCCGGCACACTGGCAATCAAGCTGCCGCCGACGAGCAGCGCGGCGCCGGAACCGACATAGATCGCGGCGGAGTAAACACTCAAGGCCCGCGAAAGCGACGAAGGTGGAAAGTAGTCGGCAAAGATCGAGAAGGCCGCGGGCGATAGCGCCGCCTCCCCTACGCCCACGCCGATGCGGGCGAGAAACATCTCCGGGAAGTTGCGGGCGAGTCCGCACAGTGCCGTCATGACGCTCCAGGTGACGATGCCGAGGCTGATGATGTGCGTGCGGTTGCCGCGGTCCGCCCAGCGGGCCACAGGAATGCCCAGCAGCGTGTAGAAGATCGCGAAGGCCAAACCGTGCAACAAGCTGATCTGCAGGTCCGTGATGTCGAGAGACTTACGGATCGGGCCAACGAGCAGTGTGAGGATACTGCGGTCGACGAAGGAGAACGCGTACGCCAGCACCAGAACGCCGGTCACGTACCAAGCGTAGGCGCGGTTTGGATAGGCTGAGTCCGGCGCTACTGCCACGTCTTGGCTTCCAACGCGCCGGCTTTGAATGCCTTGCGCGCCATCAACAGGAAGACGATACCGCAGGGCGCGACGATGGCGTTGTAGGTCGATACGGCGTCGCCGAGGTCACCGCCATAGAAGCGCTGTGCCAGGAAGCCAATGACAGGTGGCCCGAGACCCAGGCCGATGAGCGAACTGACCATGAGGTAGATCGCATAGAGCTTCGCGCGCCACTGATTCGGGGCCACGTCGCAGATCGCCGCGCCTACAAGGTTGAGCACGCTCGACTGGCAGAACAACTCGGCGGCGTAGAGCAGCATGAACAGATCGGCGTTGCCCATCTGCCAACTGAGGATCGCGGGCGGTACGATGAGCGCGGAGAATAAGATCATGGTGCGCAACACCGCATCCACGTTGCCGCGGCGGCGAAAGGCGCTGACGATGAAAGTCGCGATGACGGTGGCGATGATCATCACGGTCAGATTCTGCACACCCACCGTGAAGCCGATGCGGGTGGTGGACCACTGGTAGGTCCGGCCCAGATACGAGGGCAGCCACGCGGCGGTGCCGTAGCCAATGCAGATGATGGCGGTCGATCCGGCGAACAACGGGCCGAAAAGCGAGAGGCGTTCGCGCAAGAAACGCTTCGCGAGGTCGGAGTTGTCCGCCACCTTCTCGAGGCGCTTGGGCTCGCGCACCACGAGCGACAATACCGCCAGCACGAGTCCCGGCAGGCCGACGTACACAAACGCCGCCTGCCAAGGCTGCAACTCGCCCAGAAGCGGCAGCAGCACAGGGGCCGCTGGAATGATGGCCGCGCCGATCAAGTAGGAGGACGCGGTGCCGATGTTGGAGCCGGCGTTGAAGAACGCGAGGCCACGCGTGCGTTGCGATTGCGGCATGACGTCGCCGATCAGCGACACGCCAGCAGGCGCGATCGTCGCTTCGCCGATGCCCACGCCCATGCGCATCGCGAACAACCATGGGAAGTTCGGCGACAGGCCGCAGGCTGCCGTGCACACAGACCAGGCCGCGAGGCTCCAGCGGATCATGCGGCTGCGGTCGGCGCGGTCGGCGATCTTGCCGAAGTAAATGCCGGAGAACACGAACACGATGGCGAAGGCCGGGCCGAGCAGGAGGCCGGTTTGCAGGTCCGAGAGCTTGAAGTCCTTCGAGATCGCCGGCGCGAGAAGGCTCAAAATCTGGCGGTCGATGAAGGCGCAGGCGTAGACGATCGACAGAAGGAAGACGACCATCCACTGGTAGGTGGACGGTGCGGCACGTGACTCTGACATTCCCCCTGCCCCTCGCATTCTGAGCCGACATCATGACGTGCCGTACCGAGATTGGAAACCCCGAGTAGGCCCGCTATGGTGAGCGGCACCGGAGGAGACTTGCCAATGTCACAGCTGAGCCGCGCCGACTACGTCCAGCGCATGGAACACGATTATTTCGGCGGAGTGATGCGCGAGGATCGGGCCGGCGTATGGGACTGCTTCACGGACGACGCCAAGGTCACGATCTACCACGGCGATAATCCGGTGAACGTGTTCTACAAGACGCCTGCGGCGGGCCAGCAATCGTTCGACCTATTCTATGGGCACCTTTGGCAAAACTATAAGGTTCACTTCGGCGGGTATCACTTCGTCGTCGATCTCGAGCAGGCCACGGCCGCGGCCACCTTCATTCCGACCCTCGATCCCAAGCCCGGCTCGGGCTATGCCGAGACCGGTCAGTTGCGGCTGAACAACTGCAACTTCTTTTGGTTCCGCGGCCGGGAAATCGCCGACATGATCATCTATTACGCCAACCCGACGCTCGGCGCGAAGCTGGGGATCGCGACCAAGATGCCGACGGCGTTCCCCAAAAACTGAGCGCCTACTTCACCGCGTAGCGCTGGCTGAGGGCTTCAACCTCCTTCATCCCAAGTACATCGAAGAGTTTGCCGAAGGTCGCCATCTCCTTGACGGACTCCGCGACGGATCCGGTCTCCTTCAATTCGGTCAGGAGCTTCGTCGCCGCGGTCAGCATCGCAAGAACGACATAGTTTGGATAGATCGCGAGCTTGTATCCAAGTTGCGCGATCTCGGCTGCCGTCATCAGCGGCGCGCTGCCGACAGCGGCCTGGCAATAGAGTGCCGGGCCCTTCAGCGCCTTGGGAATGCGCGCGGCATCCTCTTTCGAAGGCGGCGCTTCAATGAAGATCATGTCGGCACCTGCTTCCTCGTATTGCTGTGCGCGTTCGAGTGCGCGATCGAGGCCCTCGACACTTACGGCATCCGTACGTGCGATCAGGACAAAATCGGGATCGGTGCGGGCATCGCAGGCAGCGCGGATTTTCGCGCACATGTCCTTATCGGAGACGAGCGTCTTTCCGGCGAGGTGGCCGCAGCGTTTTGGCAGTTGCTGATCTTCCAGATGCACGCCGGCGACCCCGGCGCGTTCGTAGGCGCGCACCGTCCGGCGCACGTTCAATGGGCTGCCATAGCCCTCGTCCGCGTCGGCGATGAGGGGCAAGCCCGATGCTTCAGCGATGCGCTGGGCGTTGTCGACCATTTCGACCATGGTCAGGAGCCCCATATCCGGCATCCCGAGGCGGATCGCGGAGGTGCCGGATCCTGTCATGTAGATGGCGCGGAAACCTAGACTCCTGACGACACGGGCGCTCATCGCCTCCGCCACGCCGGGTGCGATGATCATCCCGGGGTCGCGCATCAACTCGCGGAATTGGGTCGTGGTTCTCATGTCGTCCTCACTCGAAGTCTGGGATTAAGACCAATAGCCCTCATGTGCGAATGGTCTTGCCGCGTAAATACACGGAAAATACGCGGACGCCTGCCGAAAAAGTAGGTGGAGAGCGCCTTCTCACGTCCACCAGAACAAACACGGAACGCTAGCGCGCTGGGGCGAAATCGTCAACTTTCGCGGTGTATTCCCTAAGCCCGAGCGCTACTGCCCGGTGCCCTGCATGAGTTCACCGGACCGCATGATCGTATAGAAACTGCGGTCGGTACCGCGCACGCCCTTTAGGTCGCCCGGGGCGATGTCATTGTCGTTGGTGTATAGCGCCAGGCCCTTATAAGCCCACTGCTTCTTGCCGCCATTGTCCACCAGCGCCCAGTTACCGACGGGCTTGGCGTCTTCTGTGTTTTCCGGCGTGACCGGTTGGAAGCCGCGCGGAACGGTGACGCTCTGCAGATCGGCCTCATTGAATCCAAGACCTGCCGCGCGCTTCACTTCGCGCTGATACAGCGTCTTACCGCGACCGTCAGTGTAAAGCTCGCCCGCATCGGACTGGTGCACCTTCACGAAGCCGGGCAACGGCGGCGGCGGTTCGACCACCGCAACTTGCCATTTCGGATCGAGGCCGTCGCCGCTGGTGGCGCTGGCCTGCGCATCGCCAGCATGGGTGTAGAGCGGCTGGCCACGGTACGCCCATTGCTTGGTACCGTCGTTGCGCTTCACCGTGGACCAATCGCCGCGGTTCGTGGCGGCCCACGGCGCCGCCAGCGGAATCCAAGTACGGGCGCACGCTTCCGCGCAATTCGACTGATTGGGCTTATCGGATTTCGATGTGTAGAGGCTCAAGCCCTTCGCATTGGCGAGGACCTGACCCTTGAGTGTGCCGACAATCGAGACTTCCGCCGGCGTGAACATCGGCCGGAAGGCGATGTGCCATTGCTTATTCAGGTCGTCGCCGTAGGAGTGCCCCGGCGCCTGATCCTTGCTGTAAGCGTATAGCGGGTGGCCACGGAAGGCCCACTGCTTGGATCCGTCATCGCGGGTGATCACGCTCCAGTCGCCGGCGGCTTGCGCGTCCCCGGCAACCAACAGCGGCGGCCACAGTTTCGCACAGGGGCCGTTGCAGGCGGACTTGCCGGGCTGCAGGTCGCGCCCGAAGGTGTAAAGCGTCATGCCAGCCGTGTTCGTGATCACCTCGCCGTCGCCGCGAGCGCGGAACGCGACCCCTGACGGTGCATCCGGCGCTGCGAAGGTCGGCGCCGTGAATAACAGCGCCGCAAGTGCGATCCCAAACCGACTGCGCATGACGGCTTCCCCCTAAACCAGGACTTCGCTGACCAACTTACCTGTGCGTAGCGACTTTGTGCCCCAAGAGTCGATCGGCACGCCCATCGCATGCATGGCCGTCAGCCCCACGCGGGTGATCGGGTCGGCGCCGCCGATGATGTGATACCCGGTCTTCACGCGGCCACCGGCCTTGCCGGCAAGCCAGATCGGGATGCCGTCAATGGTGTGGACGCGGGCGTAGTTGGTTTCGGTGGACGCGAAGATAAGGCAGTTGTCGAGCAAGTTGCCCGCACCTTCCTTCACATTAACGAACTCCGTCAGGAATTCGGCGAAGCCGTTGCTGGACTGTTGATTGAACCAGAACGTCAGCGGCTGATAGCCGAGCTTCTGGTCGATCACTTCTTCATGAGTCAACAGATGGTGGGTGTAGGTCTCGCCATTACGGCGCACGTTTGCAAAGTCGTCCACGAACGCCATGTTGAACACGCGGGTCTGATTGCAGGCCACGGCCATGGCCAACAACTTCGCCATCTGGCGGTGCGTATCGATTACGTGATCCATGTCGCGCGCAACGCGAGGCTCGTCCTTCACATCAAGGTCCGACGGGTTCTTCGGCACGGTGCAGGCCTCGTTGCGCGCCGGCTTCTCAAGTTGCAACGCGAGTTGGGTTTCGACCTGGCGCACGGAGGTGAAGTACTCGTCCAGGCGCGCCTTGTCCGCCGCACCGACGGTCTTCACATACGCTTTGCTCTGTTCGGCCACGCCGGACAGGACGCTTTTTTCGAGCATAACCCGCGGGTCCGGCTTGAAGTCGGCATTGTTCGGATTGACGAACTCGGGCCCGAACAGGCGCTGATAAAGTGCGACGGCGGAAATCTCCGCGTTGCCGCGGCTGTCGGTGCCGCGCGCGCTGTAGTTCGCCTTCGGCATGCCTGAACTGGTGACGCTCATATTCTCAAAGCGTGTGCCCTTGCCGATGGCGTCGCTGACCAGAACGTCGAGGGTCGGCGCCGGGATTTCCGCGTTTCGCGCCGGCGAGGTGCCGGTTCGGGTTGCGACCCAGCCCGTGAAGTGCGTGTAGTTGGAGTGGCCGTCGAGCGGCGTGGCAAACCCGCCGAAGAAATTCAGATAGTCCTCAAGCGGCTTGAGCGCCTTGGTTTCTTCGAGGAACCCAATCCCCTTCGCGGTCGTCGTCCGCTCCGCAATCGCGTGGCCGGGGGTGTGGCCCATGCCCCAGTACCAGGTGCCGAAGCGCACCGGCAGGGCTTGGCCCGTCGCCGCGAGGGCTGTGCCGCCGTCGTTCAGCACGCAGTCGAGGAATGGGAGGCCGACGCTGACGGCCGCGCCGCCAAGGGCGCCGCGCAGGACGGCGCGGCGGTGCATCTTGCGAGGCAAAAGCACGCTCATGACTTGTTCTCCTCAGGAGAGGCCGGCGCGGCGTTGCTCTGGGCCGCAGCCGGTGGGGTGGAAATGGCGAAGAAGGCGTCGCTCAGCACAATGCGGCGGATCAGGCCGCGGAACTTGTAGCCATCGCTGGCGAAGGACTTGTCGAGGTACTTCATGAACTCGGCTTCGTCGCGCGTGGCCGGACGGCCGACTGCATACGTGAACAGCTTGTTGCTGACACAGGAAGGCGTCGCGGGATCGGCAGCCAGCGCTTTTCCCAGACCGAGCGGATCCGTGTAGGCAATGCCGTCGAGTTCGCCGGTGGTATCGATCTTCACGTTGTTCTCAGTCGTGCGGATCTGGCCCGCGCCGTCGAAATTCTCGAAGCCCAGACCGATGGGGTCGGTGACCTTGTGACAGCCCGCGCACGTCGGCGCGGTGGCGTGTGCCGAGAGCCGCTGGCGCGCGGTCTTGTTCGGCGAATTCGGATCGTTGAACAACGAGAAGTCCACATCGCCCGGCGGATCTGGGACCTTTTGGCACAGTAAGAGTTCGCGCACCGCGCGACCGCGCAGGGTCGGCGAGCTTCGGCCGGCGTGCGAGTACAGGGCGAGCATGCCCACTTGGCTCTGAATGCCGGCGCGGAGGTGCTCGTTATCGAAATCCACCGGCACCCAGGACTCATCAGTGCGATCGATGGGGATGCGGTACACCCGCGCCAGGGCGCGGTTGATGAAAGTGTGCTGGGTGGTGAAAAGCGTTCGGTAGTCGTCGTTACGCACCAGCAACGTGTCCGTGACGGTGCGCAGGATCTGTTCCCGCGCGCTGTCGGCGACCGCCGACGTGAACGTCGGATAGATGATCGGGTCTTTCTCCAGGGTCTCGAACCTCTCGAAGTCGAGGAAGTCAGCGAAGAACGCGCGCACGCCGCCGTCGAGCTTGGGCGAGTCCATCATCCGCTCGACCTGGCGGGTGACCTCCTTGGTATTGTGCAGAGCCCCCTTCTCCGCCGCGGCGAGCAGCGCGTCGTCCGGCGTGGTGTTCCACAGCATGAAGGACAGGCGCGAGGCCTTGGCGTAGGCGGTGAGGCGTTGCTGCCCCGCTTTCTCGGGATCCGGCTCGGTCGTGTCGGCGACGAACAGGAATTGCGGCGTGACCAGCATTGCGGCCAGGGATGTGCCGAGGCCGTCGTAGAAGCTTTTGGTGGTGTCCGCGCCGTCATGGGCGGCTTTGACGAAGTAGTCTAATTCATCCGTCGTCAACGGGCGGCGATACAACAAGCGGCCTACGCCGCTCAAGAAAGTCTTGGCGCAGGCATCGTCCGCGGCGTCGGCCTTTGCCGGCTGGCACGGCACCAAGGTTTCGCGATGCTCCGCATCCACCACACGCCCCGCAACCTGGCGGGCGACACCGTAGTAGCGTTGGAAGCCCGCCGGCGTGATGCGCGCGGTGCGGGCACTCAAGGACGACAGACCTTCGGTGCGCAGCAGCGGATCGAAGTGTCCGCCGATGTCCACCCCGGCGCCGAACACGTCGGCGAGGATGTTGTGATACTGCTCCTCCGTCAGGCGGCGCATATCCGGCGGCGCGCCCGCGGTCTTGGGCGCGGATGGTCCGCAGGCGGCGAGCGCCAGACCGGCGGCCGCAACAATCGCGAAACGCTTAACGAAACCGTGGCTCATTTCTGCGCCGTCCGCTTGGTCTTCTCAGGGTGACGCACGAAGGCGGCATAGGCCTCGATGTCGAACGCAGATGACAGGGCCGTGCATTTGCCGGTCTTGGGGTCCGGATAGCCGTCCGCGAGTTGTTGCGCGGTGCTGATCAGGCTGGGGCAATCGATGCCGTTGACCGGGATCACGCCGCCGAGCCCGCCGATGTAGTACTGGAAGTCTTCCAGGCTGTAGTAGCCAAAGACTTGGCCCGTCGCCTTCTCGCCGTTCGGCTCAATCTCAAGCCGCACGGACATGTCCTTGATGACCGGGTGCATGAAGTTGTAGTTGCCGTAATACGGTAGCCGCACATCGCCGCTTTTGGTCTGCAGCACGCCGTCCTTGAGGGACCCTTTGAGCGAATCCCCGTAACGCGGTTTGCCGTCGACCGTGTCGATGGCATAGGTCGAGAACGGCAGCGGCGAGCCGCCGCTGTCGGACACCCACTGGTCCACCGAGCGGTAGAACGTGACGGTCACGTCGTCATCGTTGCGCGGATCATCGACTCCGGTGACTTCAATCAGGATCATGCCGAGGCCGCTGGTGCCGCGCATCTCGTTGGCGTTCAGATCGACGGTACCGACGTTCTTGCGCCAGCCGTAGACGCAGCCGATGGCGCGATACATCTGGTTATCGATCCCGGGCGTGCCGTCCGGGTGCGTGAACTTCTGGTGCGCGCAGGTCTTAGGCGTGGCGCGACCGTCGGTGGTGCCGTCGAGGTTCACGCCGAAGGAATATTTGCCCTCCACGATCCGCATGGGCGGTGGCGTTACGGACGACGGTTCAAGGCAGACGTTGGTTTTGTTCGGGCCGCGGCTAACGGAGGCGCCGAACCGGTTGAGCGCCTGGACCATGCCGTTGCCGGTGAGTTTGGCGCGATCCTGCTTGGAAAGGCCGCGCCACCAGATCTCGTCATTGGCGACACTCAAGCCTTCCGGACATTCGTCCATGAACTTGGTTTCGTAGATGGCGTTGAACCAATCCTTCACCACGAAGGCGAGCGATTTGTCGGCCGCCTGGGCGGGCGAGAACAGGCACGCGGCGCCGGCAATTCCCGATGCCAGCCAAACGCTTCGTAGGGATTTCTTCAAGAGGGCGCCGTGCCGCATAAACCACACCATACCGTTCCTGAAACTGAAGTCATTATGCGCCAAAGACCACCCTTTGTCGGAGCGAAACCCGCCCTAACCCGCATTTGATTCACTCCGTGGGACGTGGAGGTTAAGCCCTTCAAGGTCTTGCGGCTCCCGACGGGGGCTGGGCGGTTGAGGAAAGGAACGCGGATTCTTCCAAGGGTTCCCAACGGCCGCGCAGGCCGGCGGCTTCGCGTACGACGTCGCCTTCCGCCACCTCGTCGACCTCGGGCCCCTCGACGCGCCGGAAGCGGCCCTTAGCGATGTAGATCAGGTTGTCGCCGGTCGGCGTGGCCCAGACGGTGACGCCGCCTTTCTGAAAATTCGCCCAACGGATTGAATTTCCATCGAACTGATAGCGCCGGGAGATCCAGCGCGAAGCACCCTCAGTGGGCGTGCGGCCGCGCAATTGCTCCTCGCCGCGGGCATAGACCTCCTTGCCGTCCTCAACCCAGTTGGCGACGGGCTCCGGTTTAGTGTCGGTCATGCGGAAGACCATGCCCTTCGAGTCCTTGACCGAACTGCCGACCGTCCAGCCCACCACCACGGTGTCCTCGCCGGCCGTGGCGTTGATCAAAGTTCCGTGAGGGCGGTTCACGGCGTCACCGGGGTTCAAATCGGTGGTGTCGAGTTTAGCGGCGCCGTGCAGGAGGAATATCTCGGTTTCGGCGGAGATCGCATACGTCGCCTTGCTGCCCTTGGGCAGGCGGATCTCGCGGATGGTGCCGGTCGGGAACGTGAAGGTACGCACGAGGGCGCCGGTGGCGGACGTCACCGCCGGGATGTCGCGGGCGTGGACGAGGTTGTTCTTGAGCGACTCCGCCGCGTTGGCCGTCGACCACGCCAACAGTGCGATGGTCGCGAGCAGATGCTTACCCATAAATCCTCCTTGCCGCTGCAGCGCCTGCGAAGCGGCCTAAGACCGTTGCGGTGAGAAGTCCGTTGCCACCGAGATAGCCTTCGCATCCGGGACCGGACACGCCGCGCGCCGCACCGCCGGCGGCGTATAAGTTGGGAAAGAGCGTTCCATCCTTGCGCCGCACGCGGCCATCGCCGTCGACCACAAGGCCGCCCTGGGTATGGTAGAGCACGCCGGTCACCTTCACGGCCTTGAACGGCGGCGCAAGCGCGCGCGCAAAGACGCGGCCGAGGGAGTCCGGCATCTGGCTGGCCGCGCTGGCGGCGATTTCCCGCAGCGTTTCCTTCAAAGCCGGCGGGAGGCCGGTGACGCGGCAGAGCTCGTCGGTGGACTCCGCCGACAACACCACGCCGGTTTGCACGACCTCGCGATAGGGCGCGAAGGTTTGCAGTTCCGCGTCGATCGGCGCGTCGTAGACGCTCCAGACGTACCCGCCGGGTTGCGCGAGTACTTCAAGTGCGCGCTGAGCGTAATTCCTGGTTTCGTCCGAGAAGCGCTTGCCCGCGTTGTTCACCTGAACACCGCCGCGCAGGATATGGGCCCATGGCACAGGCACGTCGGCATCGACGGTCATGCCGCCGTGGCTTTGGTAGCTGTCCATGTCGCCGAGCGTGGCGCCGAGTTCAGCGCCCCAGCGTACCGCGTCGCCTTGGCTGCCGGCGTGCCCGTAGAAGCGCGCGCTCGCGATCTCGGGAATGTAGCGCACCAAGAGATCATGATTGCCCGCGAAGCCGCATGTGGCGAGCACCAGGGCATCGCAGCCGATGTCGCCACCTGCGGTGCGCACGCCATGCACCCGGCCATCGTCGTCGGCGAACAGGTCGGTGACAACGGTGTTTGTCAAAATCTCCGCGCCGGCATTTTGCGCGGCCGTCACCAGGGCGCTCATCAGCTCGGCACCGGTCCGCTGCGGAGTGCCATGCATGCGCGGCTTGCCGTGGCCGGGATATTGATCCTTCTCCGAGACGTCGAGCGGGACGCCGTAGCGGTCCGCGAGCCATTCAACCGTGGCGGCGCTGGCTGCGCACAGGCGGGCGACCATGGCGCGATCGGTTTCGCCGCCGCTCTTGGCGAGAATGTCGCTCGCCAAATCCTCAGGTGAGTCCGCGATGCCTTTCGCGCGCTGAAAGCGAGTCTGCGCCGCCGGGATAAAGCCAATGGACATCGCGGTCGTACCGCGCGGCACCGGATCGCGTTCCAGCACGATCACATCGGCGCCGTTCTCGCGGGCGGACAAGGCGGCACACAATCCCGCCGCTCCTGCGCCCACGACGACCACCCCGCCCTTGCGGGTGAAGCGCGCGGCGCTGGCGGGCAGGATGCTCACGTCAGCCGACGTAGAAGACGCCGGGCTTGGCGCCCTTGTCAGGCAGCAGGGTCCAAGCATTCTCGCGGCTGATGATGTTGCCGAGCTTCTCGCCCTGAATCTCGCCGAAGATGCGGGCGTTGGTCGGGCACGCCTCGACGCAGGCCGGCTCCTTGCCTGCGTCGATGCGGTGATAGCAGAAGTCGCACTTCACCGTGACGCCGGTGGGCGCACGCTCGACCACGGTGCTCTTGAAATCTCCGCCGTCCGGGAATGACGTGCGGTTGTCGTGGACGGGGAAGCGCTGTTCGTAGGGGCACGCAAGGATACAGCCGCCGCAGCCGATGCACTTGTCCCAGTCGATCAGGACGATGCCGTCCTTTTCGCGGGCATAGGTGGCTTGGGTCGGGCAGACGTCGATGCAGGGCGCGTCGTCGCAGTGATTGCACATGACCGGCAGGAACTGGCGGTTCGCTTCCGGGTAGGTGCCGATCTCGCGTTCCAGGATCTTGGTGAAGTGGATATCGACCGGCGTGTTGTGCTCGACCTTACAGGCGATGACGCAGGCGTTGCAGCCGATGCACCGGTCCAGGTCCATCACCATGCCGTACTTGCTCATCGGCCGCCTCCGAGGCGGGTGACGCGCACCCGCGTGCAGGAATCCGTCTGGCCGGAAAGCGTGTCGATATAGGCGACATCCGGCGCCGGCAGGAAGTTGTTGAAGCTGGTGCCCTTGTACTTCGAGATCGAATAGGCACGCGCCCAGTGTCCCAGGGTGCTCGGGATACCGAGGCATTCCGGGTGGATCAGCTCCGTCACCTTCACGAACCCCTCGCCCTTGGAGATGGCGGACTCGATCAAGATGCGATCGCCGTCCTTGATGCCTTTCTTCTCCGCCGTGGCGCGATTGATCATCACGTTGTGGGTATAGGGATTGGCGCGGGAGAGTTCGTCGATCCAAAGATTCTCGGACGTCACGGAGAACGTGATGAACGGCACCTTGAAGTTCACCACGAACAGGTCGAAGCCTTCTTTGATCTCGTGCTCGTGGGCATGGCACGCGAAGAACGTGAGCAGCGGCGTGTAGGGTTTGAAATCCCATTCCAGCCCGAGCTTGTCGGTGACTTCCTTCAGCTGCACGCCGGTGTCGATGAGGTGCTCGAGATAGATCGGCACACGCGACTTCATGAAGGGGCGCGGATAGGCCTCCCGGATGGTCTTCTTCCGGGTGATCATGCAGGCGGTGTCTTTCAGCCCGTCGATGTCGAAGTCATCGCCCAGCAAAGACTTTGCCTGACGTTCAGCGATCTCCTTCACGGTGTGTTTGCGCGTCGGGTCGAGCTTGTGGCGCTCGGCGATGTTCCAGCTCGTGTTGCCGGACTCGTAGAGCTCTTTCAGGATTCCCAGGCGCTCGGCGAGTTCGAGATACACATTGGTCCACGGTCGCGCTTCTCCTGGTGGGTCGACGGCAGCCTGGCGCATGAGCCAGTACCACTCGCCCGGCCCTGGCGCGATAAAGGCGTAAGGATCGTTGGCGGGGAACAGGTCCCAGCGTTCGTAGTCGTGGGAGTCCGGCAGGACGATGTCGGCGAACTCGGTGGTCTCGTCGATAAAGGTGGCGAACGACACCTGGAAGGCGATCTTGCGCAGGACGTTCGCCATCGAGTCCGGGTTGTGGCTGTTCATCATCAGATTCGTGCGGCAATGCAGGAGCATTTCCGGCACATAGGGAATCCCGAAGCGCTCCGGCTCGCGGATGCCCCAGGCGAACATGCCGCGCGTGAACAGCGACGCGGGGAACAGCTCATTGAGGTCGAGGGTCTCGGGCACCTTCGGTGTGCGCGGCGGATAGGGCTTGTAGTACTTGGTGATGTATTGAGCGGGAATGAGCATCCCGTCATCGTCCATCTGCGGTTCCCAGAACGGACCGATGGGATTCACGCCGCGCTGACCGCCGGGCACATCGAGATTGCCCACCATGCAGTTGAGCATGTGCATCGCGAGCGAGGTGTGGCACCCGCCCTTGTGGGCACCGGAGCCCCGCTTGAAGTGGATCGCCGCAGGACGGAACGGCAGCTCGTGACCGTCGATATTGATGGTGCTGCCGATCTGCGCGGCTTCGATGAATTCCTTGATGATCTGCCGGCACACGGCCGCCGGCACTGTCGTCACCTTTTCCTGCGCTTCCGGCGTGTATTGCAGGACATGCTTCTTCAGCACCGCGAAGGACGGACGCACGAGGGTGTTGTCGACGAGGAACTCGCCTTCCAAGGCGACATCTCCCTCGCCCTGGTCGAACGGCCGCGCCTTGCCGGTGGCGGTGTCCCACACCATCGGCTTGTTGGTGGCGAGGTCGCGCTTGTAGTGGCCGTCGTCCTGAACGAGGTACGGCGCATTGGTGCTGTTCTTGAGGAAATTCACGTCGTACTGGCCGATCTCGTTCAGCATGACGTTGAGCATCGCGAGCGCCAGAATGCCGTCGGTGCCGGGGCGCAGCGGCACCCAATGGTCGGCCTTGGCCGCGGCGTTCGAGCAGAACGGATCGATCACCACGGTCTTGGCGCCGCGCTTGCGCGCGTCAGCCATGACTTCGGCGGTGTGCAGCGGAATGGTCTCCGCGAGCGCGCCCATCTGAGTGCCCCACAGGATCATGTAGTTGCACTTCTCGAAGTCCATCTCTCCGTTGAAGGAGCCATTCAGCAGCAAATGCGCCACGTGCGGTGCGGCGCCGCAATAGTCGGCGCGGTTCCAGTGAAGGTTCGGCGTTCCGAAAGCAGCGCCGAAAGCCTTCGAGATGCCATAGGCCGGCAAATCGAAATGCGCGATCACCAGCTTGCGCGGATCGGTCTCGCGGATGCTCTTCAAGCGTTTGCTGACCTCTGTCAGCGCCTCTTCCCAGGAGATGCGTTCCCATTTGGGATCTTCACCGATCCCCTTTTTGGGATTGGTGCGGCGCATCGGGTAGAGCAGACGCTTCGGGTCGTGCAGATCGAGGAAACGCGCCTTGCCCTTGGCGCAGATATGACCCTTCGAATTCGGCGCGGCCGGATCGCCGATCACGTCGACAATCTTGCCCTTGTCGTGATGGATCTTGATCCCGCAACAATTGTAACAGCCCAGGCACACCGAGGGCGTCCACCCATCCGTGGGCGTTTTAGGTGCCGTGTTCGGTTCGTCGAGCATCCGGTTCGTCCGTCTACAGCAGCGCTTCGTAAGCGCCGACTTTTAGGATCGCATAACGCAGCGAGATGTCGCCGAGAAGTCGAAGGACCACAGCGACAATGGGCAGGAGAATGCCGACCTCGGCGCCTGTCAACATGAAGCCATAGATCGCGGCGGGGATCAGGAGCCCCGCGCCCACGGCAAGGAGCCAGAACCAAACGGTTTCGACCTTTAGCAGCCGATGGCCCGACAGGCGTGCTGCCTGCCCCATCCGGAACGCCGCGGATACCAACGCAAGGATGCACACAGCAATCCCGCCGAGCAGGCCCAACTCGATGCGGATGGCCACATCCGGTGCGAATGGTGTCAGCGTCGCAAGCGGGGCGAGTGCGATCAGCGCTGCACCGCCGCTGCTCAGGCCGCCCAAGCAAGACAGCACCGGCAGCAGCCCCGTGTTCCAGAACGGAATTCCGGCGGAGGCCGCCATGGCAAAGCCCGGATAGAAAAGGATGAACACCGCCGTCACAAGTTGAAGAACCTCGATGATTGCCGGTATCGGCGACGGCAGCGGCAGCCAGAGGGCGACGATGATCGCCGCCCCGCCCAGGGCGCAGAACGCGCCGATCATGGCGGTGCCGCGACTGATCCAGGAGCGACGGATGTTGGCAACGGCCCGCCAGGCCGCCCACGGATTGCCGAGGTGACTAAACAACAGCACCACGGCGGCGACCATTACGAGTTCGGCGGCGATCATCCCTGGCAGCCACGCCGACGTCGCGGCCCCGATCATGACGGTGGCCGCGAGACCTTCGATCGCGAATACGGAGCCTTCGCGAAGCCCCCAGATGCGTTGCAGTTTCACGCCGACCGAGAAGTCGGGACGCCCCTGCACCATGACCCGCGTGTGATGTGGCCGCGTAACCATCAGCTATTGAGTCGGTGTGGGGCGCATGCGCTGGATCTGGCCGCGGATTTCGCCCTGCTTGTATTTCGCGGTGGTGATGTTGAGGTAGAGCCGATCGGTGAGCAGATAGCGCAACTCGCCGTCCGTGAGGATATGCGATCCCTCGAGCGGACTCTTCACGCCGTTGGGAGCAAGATCGAACAACGCACCGGCCTCTCCTCCGGGCGTCTGCGGACCGTGAACGCGTGCAGCAATTGGCGCGGTCGTCAAATCCTTGAACGTGATTTTCCAGGACAGCTTCATGGTGTCCCGGTCGAGCACGAACTCGGCGCGGCCGGTGCCGGGGCTTTCGGTGAACGAACTCTCTTCGTCAGCCGACATGCCGGCGAAGAAACGGATCGGCGGCCCGTTCAGGCTAGGGTCGGGATAGGTGCGTTTATGCGCGGCGGCCTCCGCCCCCCAAACCGTACCCGCGCTCAACGCTCCGCCCAGAACTGCAACGACTGCCAGCACGCGACGCATCAACACACTCCGTCATGCGCCGCGAGCCGGCGCGTCTTTAGAACTGGTAGGTGGCCTTCAGACCCAGGGTCCGTTTCTGCGGCAGCAGCAAACGGATTTCGTTCTCGATCGAGCCGGCCGTCGAACTGGACGAGTCAGCGCCGTATTCGCCCTGCTGGAAGTTGCGGTCGTTCGCCAGGTTGAGCACGTAAGCCTCAACCGTAAGGTTTTCGCGCCGCACGCCGAGGTGCAGATCGAAGATGTGGTTCGACGGGATCCAGGCGAGGTTGGTGGCGTCGATGTAGTACTTGCCGCGCCAGCGCCAATCGCCGCGGGCGTACCACTCCCAATCGCCGACGAGGGTATCGGTATAGGTCGGCGACAGGCTGAACTTAGCAACCGGCGCACCGAAGAAGGTGTTACCGTTCACGTTCGGCGAGCGGCGGATCTGGTTGCCGACCGGAACGTAGTTGTAGCTCTTGATCTTCGAGGGCTGCCAATTGAACGTCGCGTTGACGGTCAAATGGCGGGTCGCGGCGAAGTCGCCCTGGAGTTCCACGCCATAAAGGTCGACCTTACCGGCGTTGGTGGTGACCGTTGTATTCACCGTGGTGCCGTTCGGTTGCACGAAGGAGATCGTGCTCGGCACCTGGCCGTTGCTCCAGATCTGGTAATAGCCGACCAGGCTGGTACGGATGCGGTTCTCCATCATGGTCGCTTTCCAGCCCGCCTCGTAGTTGTCGAGCTTTTCCTGCCCGAAGCGCTCGCTTGCGCCAATCGGAGCAAGCTGCGCGAGCACGGACGCCGGTTGGCCGACGAGGATCGAGTTGAAGCCGCCACGGCGATAGCCGCGCGAGAACAACGCATAGAGCAGCGAGCCCGGCGTGTATTTGTAGTCGACCGAGATTCGCGGCGAGAACGCATTGTACTTGTCGGTGGTCGGCGCGAGGCGTGTCGGGAAGGTGGTTTCGCCCGTGACCTTATCCCACTGGTAGCGCGCTTCGGCCGTCAGCGTCAGTTCGGGCAAGAGATCGAAGTACGCGGCGCCGAAGACCGCCGGCGTCTCGCTGCGAATCGCAGTGAGCGAGCCTTGATACGTCGGCACGGTCTTTGATTGGCCGAAGTTGGTGAGCCCAGGCGAGGTTTGCTTCAAGTAGCTTGCCCCAAGGACGCCGCGCAAACGCGCCTTCTGCGGCGATGTGATCTTGAATTCCTGGTTGTAGTCCTTGTTCACGTTCTGATTCATCAGGTGGAAGCTGATGTAGGGCAGCCGGCAGCACGGCTGACCGGCGGCGATCGGCGTCGTGAACTGTGGGTTCGGCACGTCGCGGGTATCGCGATAGTTCGGGGTATTGATGCTCTGCGACTTGGTATTGTGGAAAGCCGACACCGAGCTGAAATTCCAGTCGTTGTACTCGTAGTCGATGTTCAGGTGGTAGATGTCCGCGCGCACGCGGCTGCCGTAGTGGGTCAGGAAACGCGGGTCGAAGTACATCGGCACGCCGAGACGGTTGTCGAAGAAGATGCCCTGCAAGTACGGCGTCAGCTCGAAGTTGCCCGAGATGATGCGTTTGTTGATCTGCTTCGCGTTCGGCAGCGCGCCGCAATAGTAGACGCCGAAGGTGCCGTTGGTCGGACAGGAGATTTCCTGGCTGCCGCCGGTGACGCCGGGGATCTGCGTACCGGTGCCGCCGAAGGCCGGCAGGCTGTTGCCTTTCAGGGCGATCGCCGCCGGCGGGCCGGTGTCGTCGTCCTCTCGGTCGTAGAACAACTTCATCGTCAGCGATTCCGACGGCGTGAAGTAGACGGACCCGAGCACGGACTTGCTGGTGCGATAACCCATCTTCTCCGAGGTATTGGAGAAGTTTGTGTATTGGCCGCCGGTCTTGAAACCGCGGCCGGTGACACGCGCGGTCAGCTTGTTCTCGACAAGCGGGCCTTCCAAGGTGACGGCAAAGTCGGACGTGTTCCAGCTGCCGTACTCGGCCAGGATGCGGCCTTTGAAGGTATCGCTCGGGCGCTTCGTGACGAAGTTGACGGCGCCGGTAAATGTCGAGCGGCCGAAGTACACGCTTTGCGGACCGACCAGGACTTCGACGCGTTCAAGATCGCCGAGGTAGGGCTGGCCGCTGCCGGCGAGCGCCACGCCGTCGACGAAAACCGTGGCTGCGGGCGCCGATGCGCTGCCGACAACCGACAAGCCGCGGAAGGTGATCGTGCGCGTGGTCGCGCTCGTCAATCCTTGATCGATGTGCAAGCCCGGCGTGTAGCCCGACAGCTTCTGAATATCCTTGATGCCGGCAGCCTCGATGGCCGCGGCGTTCACGACCGCAACCGCGACCGGAACCTCCATCAGGTTTTCTTCACGGCGGCGCGCCGTGACGGTGATTTCTTCCAGCGCAAAGTCTTGCGCCAGCACGCCGGCTGACGACGTCAATAGCACCGCAAATGCGCAAGCCACCTTGCGCCCCGTGAATGTCAGCATAGCCCCTCTCCGTGATAATCGGCCGAAACTGCCCCTCGACCGGCTGCAACAACGTATTTGAAGCCCCGCATTGTGGGATCAATCATCCGCACCTTGCAAGGCCCCTGCCCGACTCACTCCGTGGGACGGAACTGCAAAAATGCCCTTCTATGCTCTGCATCGCGGGCTCTTCGGGCTCCCGCTCATCGTCGAACAATGACACTCAGGGCCTCGGCTGCTGATTTTACGATCCGGCATAGGAGCGGGCGTCATTTGCATATCAGCTCAGCAGCTCTCGCCCAGTTTTGATCGGATCGGAGATTCTTTTTGCTGTCGGCGGTGCGATCATGGCTACACTTGGCTGGTATCCCCGCCTCGTACCAACCCAGGCAAAATCCTTATGTCGCAAAATGAAGCCACCACCGCGCCCGCGCAGGGCGAGTTCGCACGCGGGTGGAAGGTCCTGGCTGCAGCCTCGACCGGCGCCGGGGCGGGTATCAACGGGGTGCACTTCTACGCCATCAGCCTGTTCCTGATTCCGCTCGCGCAATCCCATGACTGGAGCCGCACCCAGGTCTCCGCCATGAAGACCTTCATGACGCTTGGCCTTATCACCACCGCGCCGCTCGTCGGGATTCTCGCCGACAAGCTCGGTGTCCGGAAGATCGGCATCATCTCGATGGCGACACTTGCGCTTGCGAGCGCCGCGATGACGCAGATCACGTCCAGCATCGTGGTGTTCTACATCGCCCTCTTCCTGATGGCCGGCTGCGGCGGAGGAACGACGGCGCTGGTGTGGACGCGCGGCGTCGCGAGTTGGTTCGTCAAACAGCGCGGCATCGCATTGGCGATCACCGCCACCGGCACGGGCGTCGCTGGCGTGATCACCCCGCCCTTGATCGGCGGCCTCATCGACAAATATGGCTGGCAGGCGGGCTATCTCGGGATCGCAGCGCTCGCGGCGCTCGCGATCATTCCGGTGTACTTCCTCTTCTTCGAGAACAATGCGCCCGTCCCCGGCACAGCGACGACCGAGGCACCTATTCAGACTGGCCTCGAGATCGGCGAAGCCGTGCGGACGCGTCGCTTCTGGCAGAACGGCGTCGCGTTCTTGATCATCGGTGCGATCGTCTCATCGCTGACCGTCCACCTCGTACCGCTGCTAGGCGACATGGGCCTGAGCCGTGAGGCGGCGTTGGGCGTGGCCGGCGCGCTGGGCGGAGCGGTGATCGTTGGCCGGTTGTTCACCGGCGTCTTGGTCGACAAGTTCCACCCTGCCTATGTCGCGGGCTTGTTCCTGTTCCTGCCGGTCGTATCCATGGGCATCTTCCTGGCCGCGCCGCATGTCACACCGCTGGTAATCCTGGGGGTGATCATGGTGGGCTTCGCGGCAGGCTCCGAGGTGCACCTGTTGCCGTACCTCACGGCGCGCTACTTCGGCTTGAAGCACTACGGCAAGATCTACAGCTGGCAGTACGTGATGTTCTATTCCGGCGTCGGCGTCGGACCGGTGTCGTTCGGGTATGTATTTGATCAGGCCGGCAGCTATTCGCCGGCGCTGCTGTGGAGCATGCCTATCCTGGCCTTCGGCGCACTTATGATCACGTTCCTTGGCAAGGGCTCGCCGATGGACGCGAAAGCCGCCTAATCCCGGCGGCCCTGCATATGATCGCTATCTAAAGACTCAAACTTCGTGCCTGCGCCGTGCGTTGGAGCGTGGTAAGAGTCCGCGCGCGCGCCGCATACTGCGGCGAGGAATACAGGCAGATCAATGGCTTCGGAGCGGCTTCCTGTTGCCGTAGTGACTGGGTTTTTGGGCAGCGGCAAGACTACCCTGCTCAACCGACTGCTGCGCCATCCCGCCCTCGCCGATACCGCCGTCATCGTCAACGAACTGGGCGAGATCGGGCTCGACCATCTGCTTGTAGTCGGCGGGCACGACAACGTGGTGCTGCTGAACGCCGGCTGCCTGTGCTGCGCGATGCTCGACACATTCAAGGACACCCTGGCCGACCTTTCCTACAAGCGCGCCCGCGGCGAGATCCCGCCTTTCTCGCGAGTGGTGGTCGAGACCACGGGCCTAGCAGACCCCGCCCCGATCCTGCAGTCCCTGCTGCGCGACAGCTTCCTGTCGGTCTACTACAAGCTCGGCACCGTGATCACGACCGTCGATGCGGTGCTGGGCGTCAGCGAACTGGACAACCACCCGGAGGCCCGCAAGCAAGCCGCGCTCGCCGACCGGCTGATCGTCACCAAGACCGACCTGACGGGCGACGCCTGCCCGGCCGATCTGCGCGCGCGTTTGCTGAACTTGAACGCGAGCGCGCACGTGGATTGTGGCGGCACCGCGTTGGCGCCCGACGATCTGTTCGTGGAGAGCAAGGTGGTTGTCCCCGTAGTTGATGGGCACCATCACCATCATCACGCGGCCGATATTCAGTCCTACAGTTTCCGGATCGAGACGCCGATCACTTGGTCGGGTCTCGCGGGATGGATCGACTTTTCGAAGGAATTCTTCGGGAATAAGATGCTGCGCGCCAAAGGCATCCTCGACGTGGCCGGAGCCGGCCCGGTCGTGCTGCAAGGCGTGCAAACGGTATTTGCGCCGTCGCAGCGGTTGCCCGCTTGGCCTGACGTCGATCACACGTCGCGCCTGGTGTGCATTGTCCAAGGCGTCGATGAGACCATCCTGCGCCAAAGCCTGACGATCCTGCAGGCGGAACCCGGCACACACCGGCCCGCCTCGATCGCCGACCTCATGAACGCTCACCACTAGATTTGTCCCGGGGGACTTCCATGCGCTTCGATACGCTCGTCAAAAACGGCACTGTCGTGTCCGACACCGGCATCGGTCCGTTGGATATCGGGATCAAGGACGGCAAGTTCGCAGCCCTCTTGGCGCCAGGAACGCAGGCCGAAGCCGCCAAGGTCATCGATGCCAAGGGCCGCCATGTGTTTCCCGGCTTGATCGATGCCCACATCCATTTCGGTTTTGCCGAGCCGATCACTGAGTACACATCGGAAACCATCTATGCCGCGCAAGGCGGCTTCACGACGGTCATCGGCTTCTTCCTGAACAACGAAGCTTATGGCGACGTATATGCCCGCGAGCAGGCCCACGCCAAGCCGCGCGTCTTTGTGGACTATGCGTTCCATTTCTCCACCGCGAGCGAACAGCACATCACGGAACTGCCGTCCTACGTGAAGGACTACGGTGCGACGTCGTTCAAGTACTTCATGAACTTCAAAGGCGAGGAAGGCCGCTACCTCGGCCTCGACGGCACCGACGACGGCTACCTGTTCGAGCTTCTGAAAGCCGCGGCGAAGGTGAATGCCGTGGTGGTACTTCACACGGAGAACATCGAAATCGTCAGCCGCATCCGTCGCGAGATGCAGGCGGCCGGCAAGTCCACGCTCTACGACTGGAGCCAATCCAAGCCGGCGTTCACGGAAGCCGAGAGCTGCGTGCGCGCGATGATGTTCGCCGAACATTTCGGCGCGACGATCTACATCCCGCACCTGAGCACGCGCATGGCGCTCGACGAGGTGCGCAAATGGCGAAAGCGCTATAACCGCGTGTATGTCGAAACCTGCCCGCACTACCTGACTCACGACGAGAATGCGAAGGACGGCAGCATCGGCAAGGCAAACCCGCCGTTCCGCACCGCGGACGATGTGGAAGCGATGTGGGAAGGTCTCGCCGACGGCAGCATCGACGTCGTGGCGTCCGATCACGTGCCGCGCAAGAAGGCGACTAAAGATAAGCCGATCTGGCAGGCGTCTCAGGGGTTCCCCGGCACGGCCACCATCCTGCCGGTGTTGCTGAGCGAGGGCTATCACAAGGGCCGCTTGTCCCTGGAACGCATCGCCGAGGTCGTCACCAGCCGCGTGGCCGACATCTTCGACCTGCCGCAGAAGGGCCGCATCCAGGTCGGGCTCGATGCGGACCTGGCGATTGTCGATCTGAACCAGACCCGCGAAGTGATTGCAGCCGAGCTTGGCTCCTTCTCCGACTACAGTCTGTACGACGGCTGGAAGCTCAAGGGCTGGCCGCGCATGACCATCGTTCGTGGCACCACGATCATGGATGAAGGCAAGATCGTCGGCCCGGCTGGCTACGGACGATACATCGCGCGCACGCCGACGCCCAATCGCAAGGTCTAAACAGCGTGTCGGGGGGCGCGGGGCACCAGATTAAGTCGGTCTTTGTCGGATCGGTCGGGAATCTGGTGGAGTGGTACGATTGGTATGCCTACTCCGCACTCACGCTGTACTTCGCGCCCGTGTTCTTCCCGAACGCGAGCCCGACTGCACAACTGCTGAACGCCGCCGGTGTATTCGCCGTAGGCTTCTTCATGCGGCCGATCGGCGGATGGCTATTGGGGCTGTACGCCGACCGCCACGGCCGCAAAGCCGCGTTGACGTTCTCCGTCACGCTGATGTGCGCCGGCTCCTTGCTGATCGCCGTAACGCCGGGCTACGCGACGATCGGCGTCGCGGCGCCCGCGATACTCCTGTTCGCGCGGCTTATACAGGGCATCAGCGTCGGCGGCGAATATGGCGCGAGCGCGACGTACCTGAGCGAGATTGCGCATGCGGATCGGCGCGGGTTCTACACCAGCTTCCAATACGTCACCCTGATCGGGGGGCAGCTGCTCGCGCTGACGACCCTCGTGATCCTCCAGCGGTTCCTGCTAACGCCCGAGGAACTCAAATCCTGGGGCTGGCGCATCCCGTTCTTCATCGGCGCGCTGTGCGCGGTGGTGGCGTGGTATCTGCGTCGCAGCCTGCCCGAGACGGACTCCTTTGTCGCGACGACGAAGAACCGCCGCATGAGCAGTTCGGTGGCTGCCCTGCTCGGCCATCCGCGGCAAGTGCTGACGGTCATCGGCCTGACCATGGGCGGGACGGTGGCGTTCTATTGCTACTCGAACTACATGCAGAAATTCCTAGTGAACACCGCGGGTTTCACCAAGGACGATGCGACGTTGATCTCAACCGCATCACTCGTCGTGTTCATGGCCGTGCAGCCGATTGCCGGCGCCTTGTCGGATCGCGTCGGGCGGCGCGCCATGCTGCTGACCTTCGGCATACTCGGTACGCTCACCACGGTGCCGATCATGACCACCTTGAGCACGACGCACGATGCCGCGTCGGCGCTGCTGCTGGTGATCGCCGGCCTGCTGATCAACAGCTGCTACAGCTCGATCAGCGCCGTGGTGAAAGCAGAGTTGTTTCCCACGGAAATCCGCGCCATCGGCGTGGCCCTGCCCTACTCGGTGGCTGTCTCGCTGTTCGGCGGAACCGCGGAATACATCGCGCTGTGGCTCAAGGATGCCGGCCACGAGCCATGGTTCTATTGGTATGTGACGGGGTGCATCGTCTGTTCGCTGTGCGTTTACGCAACAATGCCCGATACGAAGCGCTTTTCGCGGATCGAATACGATCAAGTGTAAAGACACACAAGGGACCGGCGCAAAGCAATCCGGGCCTTTGGGCGAGCGCGGTTTCAGCCGAACTGAGGCGTCGCGTTCTCCAGATGCGCCCAGATCACGCAGCGCTTGGTGAATTCGCTGAGCGCGCGGAACTCAATGGTCGGCAGACGCCGGATCGGCCGCCGCGGCGGGACCTTGGACTGTTGCCCGCGCTAGCCCACCGCGAGAGGTGTTGTCAGGGGGCTGCCTATTCTCAGTTCGTGACGGAATTACCGCCGACTCATTTTGGCCGTGCGTTCAGTCTCACATTCCGAGCGCACAGCGCCCACGGGTTCTTCGAGAGGCGCAGTCGCGCGGTTGTACTTGCATTGCAAGTTTCCTGCGATGATTCGGCAACACGACTGTGGATAACCGGCGCGCGGTCATCCGTCCGCATTTTGCGTGCGTGCCAGCGCCGACAGCGCAAACATCACCGCCGCAACGTCGGGGGGAAAGAAGTGCGCATCTTCAAAAGGATCGTGATCGCGATCATCGCGCTGGTGGCTGCGGGCTATGGCGGCTTGGTGCTCTATGCCTATTGGCCGCAGCCCGCAGGCGTTCCGGCCCGGTCGCTGGCGACCACGGAAGATCAGTTCATAAGCATCGACGGCCTCGATATCCGCTACCGCACCTACGGCGAGCGCGGGACGGATCGGCCCACGCTTGTCCTCGTGCACGGATTCGGGAACTCGCTTCAGTCGTTCCGCAATTTGGTGCCGCTGTTGGCCGACTGTTGCTTCGTCGCGGCCCTAGATCTGCCGGGATACGGCCTTTCCGCCAAGCCGGTGTCCTTCGACTACAGCAATGCCGGCCAGACCAAGATCACGGTCGACTTCGCGCACAAGCTTGGTCTCGAACATCCGATCTACGGTGGACATTCCATGGGCGGTGCGATTGCGGTGCGCGCGGCTGTGGCAGATTCGACAACGGCAGGATTGGTGCTGATCGATCCTGGCATTTTCGAAACCGGGGTGCCGAAGATCATGGAAGCGCCGCCGTTCCCGATGCCGCGCATGTCGGCGAAATTGTTCGGCGATCGGAACTGGCGTGAAAAGTTTCTGAAGCAGTCATTCATCGATCCGTCGGTCATCACGCCGGCGGTAATGGACGATCTCGCCCGCACATCGCAGACGGAAGACTATTGGTCCGGCACCACGGCGATGATGTCCTCATATCAGCCAGGCGGCGAGCCGCCGTTGCTAGCACAAGTGAAAGCGCCGACGGTCAGCATTTTCGGTGCGGCAGATCGCAACCATCCGGACGCGGACCGGAAGCGTCTCCAGGCGGGGATTGCCGGGAGCACGTTGATAGTCGTCGATCAGGCAGGCCACTATCCGCACGAAGAAAAGGCGGCCGAGGTCGCCGCAGCGATCAAGGCCGCCTTGGAGTCTTGGAATTCCAAGCCTTAGGCTTGGACGACTTCCACCAGTTCGCCGACTGCGCCGCGCAGAGTGAACCCCTTCGGGGCCTTGTTGCCGACAATGGGGAATGCGCCCTCGCCCGCGATTTTGATGCCGGCCGCCTTGCACATGGCGCGACACTTCTCGAGGTCGTTCACTTGCATGGTGAACATGGCCAACCCGGTCTTATCAAGGGAACACGGGTAGAGCGTGCCGGAGGGCATCTTGAATTCCCACACCTCGATATTCACGCCGCGGCCGACATTGCCCCAGAGAAAGATCGTGTCCGGCGGCGCACCGATCAGGTCGTTGCAATTCCGGTCTTGGGCGACGAACTGATTCGTGCGGCGGAGGCCAAGCGCCTTCAGATAGAACTCATCGATCGGTCGCTGATCCAAGCCGACGACCGACACGCTGCCGGGAATGGTGTGGAGCCCCGGCTCTTTCCACTCCGGCCGCTTGGACACAATGCTCGCCGTGAGGAACATCTGCTCGCCGGATGGACCGAACGGCGCGTAGCTCATCGGATCGACATCCGTCCCGATGCCGCGGAACGGATAGTAGCGCGGCGTGGAAATGGATTTCGTGCCCGCCGACGTCAGGACGTGCCAGGATTCCACCGGATCCTTCGTGCCGCCTTCCATGATGAGCAGGCCCGGGTCCCAGGTCTTGGCCTCGGGGCGCGGACGGATGGCCGGAGTGCCCGGAGGAGCCTCGAGGATGCGGATGGTGGCGCTGCGCTGGCTGCCGGGCTGATTGATCAGGACATAGCGGCGTCCGGCCTTGCCGGCGCCCGGGGCGGTCGAGCCGGGGTTCGGCACCGCCCCCTCTTCGGCAATCTTGAAGCCCATCACATCGGTGTAGAACTTCTTGCTCGCGGCCAAGTCGGTGGAGACCACGGTCTGCGTTACGATCTTTGCCGCCAGCGGGTTGGCTTCCTCCGGGGTCGCGGGTATGCCCATGCCCTGTTGGACCTGAACCTTATCGGGCGCCGGGAACGGTGCGGGTTGGGCGGCTTCCGCTTCAGGTATCGCCATGAGCGCCGGTGCCAAAGCTGCCCCAGCCTTCAGCATATTGCGTCGTCCGATGTCCGCCATAGCGACCTCCCCAGGTTGAACCGTGCCCGATAGGATGGCGCGTCGGCGGGGGCAATGGAAACGGATTTTCGCACGCTTGACGTCGCCGGCGGTTTCTCCCACGAGTAGGGCATGTGCGCCCGCGCCAAGCTCGTTACTGACGTCAGCGAGATCAAGATCGAGTTCCGGATCCCGGGGCCGGCAATCAATACCGCCCCGCTCTGGAACGGCGCGCCGACACATGATTTCCCTGTTGTCCGGCGCAATCCCGACGGTGTGCGTTCTCTCGATCTATTGCGCTGGGGACTGGTCCCCAGTTGGTCGAAGGATGAGAAGCCTGCCTTTGCCACAATCAATGCCAGATCAGAGACCCTGGCTGAGAAGCCCTCGTTTCGCGACGCCTGGCGCAAGGGCCGCCGGTGCATCGTCCCGTTGGACGCGTTCTACGAATGGCAAACTTTGCCCAACGGAAAGAAGCAGCCCTACGCCATCAGCCGTGTCGACGGCGGCCTCATGGCCCTTGCTGGACTATGGGAAAGCAAGAAACTGCCCGACGGCACGATCCTGCGCACCTTCACCATCGTCACCACATCCAGCAATACACTGCTTGCGCGGTTGCACGACCGGATGCCCGTGATCCTCTCAGCGGAGAATATTCCGCTCTGGCTGGGTGAAGCAGAAGGGTCGCTTGACGACGTTGCGAAACTGATGCGGCCGTGTCCGCCGGAATGGTTGCAGATGCACGCAATCGATCCGCGCATGTCGAATGTGCGCAATCAAGACGCCGCGTTCTGCCAGCCTATCGTTTTGGAAGATGCGCGCGACGGTCACGCGCCGGCCTAGCGTGAGTGTTATCCCCGCGTCCCACGCAGACTCCACTCACGGCAGATCATTTCCCACATTAGCCCACCGAAAGCGCCAACGCCGCCGCAGAGAACAGCCAGTCCCACAATCTCCGACAGGTGAATCGCGGTATCCATGGGAAATGTCATTCTCGTGGCGCGTGCAAGGCGACGCCGCCATCACTCGCCCCAACGGGGCACCCGACTGCAAGTTCCGTCGGCGGCGAATGATTGAGCGTATTAGGTGGCCCTGGTTGCAAAGAGCTTTTACCGCTTCGCCCAGTTCTTGCACGCTTGAACGCGCGGGCGGCGCGAGCGATGTGCTCCCGCCGCGGAAGAGGCAAAGAAGAGGTTGGACACCGCCGAAGGGGACGCACTGAAGCGTGCGGAGGAAGACGGCAAGCGCCGGGCGACGGGTACTCACTAAGCGCGGGCAACCTAAACGTGCCGGCACAAAGACGAAGTGCCGGGACGTATCGCGCTTCGGCCCTATTTCTTTTCTGCTTTCTCGGTCTTATCGAGTTCGGCGATGACCTTCAGAAGGTCGTCGGGGATCGGCTCGTTGGCAACTGAGTCGAACATGTCATGCAGCTTGCGTTCCAGCCACGTGTCGAAGGCTGCGCTGGTGGCACGTTCCCCTGACACCCGCCCGCCCTTCGTCGGTGGCGCACCTCTTTGCTGCTTCTTGTCGCTCATCGCGGGGTAATTGCTTTGGCTCCAACGCTGGCACGGCCGAAGCGCCAAATGAGAGCGTACCAACCAGGCCTTAACGCTCCCTCCATGCGGAGTGTAGAGGACCACACGAATGGCAAGCAATAGCTAGGAGCTCGCGCTGCTCTGGCGTGACACCTATGACGCCAAGCGCGGCAGCGGCTTGCATATGGCGGCGCGCGCGCCACAGGCGGCTCTTGACGGTACCAACGGAGCAAACCGATGACTCCGCGACGAACTCCTGTCGCGGATTAGTGTCCCTCCCGCGCCGCGTCCACCTCCGGCGTAGCGTGGGAGGCAGCACTCCTCGGCGCTGCGCGAGAGCGGGCCCTACGGCGTCTTCCGTCCGGCCAGATATGGGAATTTCACCGACACGCAGGTCCCGCCGCTGATGGTGGTCTCAACGGTCCCGCGCAGTTGCCGGGCGAATCCTTCGATCAGCGAGTAGCCGATGCCACCGCCCGCCGCGGGTTTCACCTTAGGGCGGCCAATGTCCATGCCGATGCCGATGCCGTTGTCGCAAATCGTGAGCTCGGCGCCTGTAACGGGATCGTTCACGAGGCTTACGGTGATCGCGCCTGCGTCGCGATCGATGAAGGCGTGCTTGAGTCCGTTGGTCACTGCCTCGGTCACAAGCAGCGCAATCGGGACGGCTTGATCGGCCGAGGACATGGTCTCCGATGCGTCGACTGTGATCCCCACCCGCTTCCCGGCCCCCCAGTCGCTCTGCAACAAGTGGCGACAGAGTTCATCGAGCAAGGCATGCAAGTTCACATATTGAAGGGTCTCGTCCTCGTAGAGGCTTTGGTGGACCAGCGAGAGGGCGTTGATGCGGCTTTTCGCGGCGGCGAGCGCCGTGAACTGGTTCGAATCCGCCGCCGAGCGGGATTGCAGATTGAGCAGGCTTTGGATGATCTGGAGGTTGTTCTTCACGCGGTGGTGAAGCTCGCGCACCAGCACGTTCTTCTGCTCCAGCGCCGCGCGCAGATCCCGTTGCCGCGCGCGCGCCGTCAGCGCCATTTGCGAGAGCGTGCGGGCGAGTTGCTGGAACTCCGTCGGCGCTCAATCGGCATATCGCGGCATGACAACGTAGTGGCCCTTGGCGTAGCCGGCGCCGACGCGGCGCAGGTACAACAGCCACCGCAGCACCAACCGCTCCAGGCCGACCCACATGGTGACAATAGCCAGGAGCCAGATCGCGAGCGGAATGCCAACCGCAATCCAGAGGTTCACGTTGCCAGCGAGGGTGGCAGAGATCGGCTGCCCCGTGATCACGGCCAGCCGGCCCGGGATCACCGGGACCATGGCGTACATTCGTTCCACGCCATCGCCGCCACGGGCTTCGATCACACGGCCAGTCTCGCGGATCGTGCCCTTCATCAAATCGACCGGGGGGAGTGTCCCCGCCAGGAGCCCGCCATCGCCATCCGTGACCGGACGTCCGTCCTGATCGACGAGCGTGCTGACCGCTTTCGAAAGGCCCAAACCCTCCTGCCCGTGTCGCGTCAGCGCATCCTGGTTGACCGTCACGGCGATGACGCCAGTCACCTTGTCGCCGGCCCGCATGGGGATGGCGGTGACCACGGCGGCAGAACCGCGCCCCGAGCCGATCAAACCGCTAACGGCGAAGTCGCTTGCGGCCAGAGCGTCCTGGAACCAGCCCCGATCGCCGAACGGTCCGAAGACCGGCTCCCAGTTAGACGTGCAGACGACGTTGCCCATGGTATCGACCCGCATCAATCGAACGTAGTCGGGCGATTGCGCGATCGCACGCTGCAGGGCCTGATCGCATGCGGGCTGCTGGGCGCCGCGGACGGCATCCTGGTCAGCAAAGGCATATAGAAGGGTGCGTGCGCTCGCGATCACTTGCCGATCCGTCGCCGCCGAGATGGTGGCGGATTGCAGCAGCGATTCTTGGGTTTTCTGCGTCTGGCGCTGAAACGCCGACACCGCTTCAAGAAAGCCGATCACTGCCGCCGGCCCCATTGCAACGCACAGCAGCGTCACAAACTGCGCCTTGATCGACATGTGCCGTCGCGCAGGCGCCTCAAACGGCTCAAGTGTTTGCTGGGGATTCATAGCGCGCGATGCGATGCGAACATTATCGAGTTAAACACATCATGCGTCATATTGCGCCAAACGTGCGTCATGTCGCCACCGCTGCAACGTACGCCGCGCCCTGAGAGGCCCCATCGTCGACGCGGCTTCTTGATGAATCCCGACGCGAGGGTGCGGAAGCATTCGCCGCCGATGTCCACATGCGACATGTGCGGTCCTCCTCCTGATTTTTGCGTGACCTCTGAGCGACAACGGGCCCGGCCTTGAATGGTTGCAAGGTGTTGCCCTGATCAGCGCAACGAACCGCAACTTTTGACCCAGAACCGAGTTGTTGTGGAGCGCTATTTCAATGAAGAGGCACCACCACCATGAAGATCAAGACCAGCATCATCCTCGGGATCGTCGCCCTGTCGACCGCACTTGCGGCGTGCAATACGACCGCCGGCGTAGGCAAAGACATCAAGTCGACCGGCAAGGCAATCGAACGCACTGCGGAAGACGCGAAGCACTAAGCTAGCCATACGCGGACGCGGTGATCGACGCGGGCCCGCCACGCGGTGCCCGCGTTTGTTCGTCTGCGCGAGCAGCGGAACAATGGATGCGTGCTGACGCGCTAGGTCCTCGAAAACCAAACACTGAGAGGACCGCCCATGCCTCCGCTTGACGACAGCCCGAATACTTTCGAACTGCCGCCCCTGCCCTTCGCTGAATCCGCGCTTGAACCCACGATCTCTGCGCGCACGTTGAGCTTTCATCACGGCAAGCATCACAAGGCCTATGTCGACAAGGCCAACAGCCTGATCAAAGGCACCGATCGCGCGGGCAAGACGCCCGAGGACGTCATCCGCGCCACGGCGAAAAATCCCGATGAATCGGAAATCTTCAACAACGCCGCGCAGGCCTGGAATCATGCGTTCTATTGGCGGAGTCTGTCGCCCACCGCGACGAAGCCGGAAGCGGCGTTGATGGACGCGATCGAGAAGACGTTCGGCGGGCTCGATCAACTCAAGGACAAGCTGCGCGAAGCAGGCATGAAGCAGTTCGGCAGCGGCTGGGCGTGGTTGATTCTCGAAAATGGCAAACTTGCCGTGACCAAGACCGGAAATGCGGACACGCCGATCGCGCACGGCCAAACGGCGCTGCTCGCAATCGATGTTTGGGAGCATGCCTACTACCTCGACTACCAGAACGAGCGCGAGAAGCACCTAAAGACGGTGCTCGATAAGATCGTGAACTGGGGCTTCGCGTCGCAGAATTTCGTGCAAGCAATGATGTAATCGCGGAACCGCGCCCCAGACGCCGCGTTGTCAACACATCGCGCGTGCGTGCGCACACCGTCATGGAGAGTTCAATGACCGCCCTGTCAACCGGCACAAGCGAAGCCGTCAGCACCACCGATCCGACCAAGCTCACGAGTGGCTCGTTGATTGCCGCGGAGAAAGTGATCACCACTAACGTCTATGATCCGCAGGGTGAAAAGCTCGGGGACGTGGACGATCTTATGATCGACAAAATCAGTGGCCGGGTGGCGTATGCGGTGCTGTCGTTCGGCGGCTTTCTCGGCGTCGGCGACAGGAAGTTCCCGCTACCCTGGTCCATACTCACTTATGACCGCGCCCAGGGCGGCTTCGTGATTTCGCTCGACAAGGAGACGCTGCGCAACGCGCCGAGCCTCGACGGTGATGCGGACTCCGTATTTACGTCGGAATTCGGTCGCAGCATCGACATGTACTATAACGTCCCGTCGCTTTGGATGTGATGTGACGGCGGGACCGGCGTATCGCCGGTCCCGCGTCTACATGCTGCGAATGAGGCCCACGGCGGCGCCCGCGAAGACCAGCCACGGCACCGGGATTTTCCAGCGTACCGCGATTCCCAGCGAGACGACCGTCACAGCCATGCTGAAAAGGTCGAGACCGTCCGGGCGCAGATAAACCGTCTTCCCCAGAAACCATGCCAGTGTGGCGATGACGCCGACCACGGCGGCCGTGATCCCGGTCATGGCGGCGTTGACACCGCGCAAACTTCCGATCCATTGCACGTAGGGTGCGCCGATGAGGATCAGGAAGATCGAAGGCAGGAATGTCGCATACGTGGTGATCGCGGCGCCGAGCGTCGCATCCCGCAAACCGCCCACATGCCACCCGGCAAAGAAGCCGACGTATTGCAGAACCAGAATTAGAGGTCCGGGCGTGGTCTCGGCCAGCGCGAGGCCATTGATCATCTCCTCCGGCGAGAGCCAGTGGAAGGTCTCGACCGCTACCCGTGCGACGTATGGCAAAACGGCATAAGCGCCGCCGAAGGTGACGAAGGCCGCTTGGGTGAAGAACCGCGCCATCGGCAGGAATGGCTCCGTCCCGACCACCGCAATGACGAGCCCTACCGGCACGATCAACAGGACCAAATAGAGCGAAGCAAGGCGGATGGCACGCCCGAGGTGAGGCGGCGTCTCTGTCCGTGGCGCCGTCGCTGATGGCAGCCAGACCCAGCCAACGACGCCCGCCATCAGGATGACCGCGGGAAACGGAACGGATAGAAATCCGATGGCAACGAAAGCCACGAGCGCCAGCGTCACGGTTACCGGACCGGAGAGCGTTCGTCGGCTGATCCGCCAAAGCGCTTGTAAAACGATGGCGATGACGACCGGCTTCAAACCATCGAAGATCGCGCGCACGACGTGGGTGTCACCGTGCGCCGCCGCGATCCACGACAAGGCATAGAGCACCAGCGCACCCGGCAGGACAAACAGGATGCCGGCAACAAGTGCCCCGCGGACGCCGTGAAGACGCCAGCCGATATAGGTGGCGAGCTGCTGGGCTTCCGGTCCCGGCAGCACCATGCAGAAATTCAGGGCCTGAAGGAATTCCGCCTGCACGATCCAGCGCCGTCGGTCGACGAGATCTTGCTGCATCATGGCGATCTGCGCAGCCGGGCCGCCGAAGCTCGTCAGCCCCAATTGCAGCCAATAGCGGACCGCCTGGGCAAAAGTCGGCTGTGACGGGGCAATTTCGGACATTTCGTCAGGGACTTGGGGAAACGGGCTTGGAAGGATTACAATGACCGCTCAACGCCCGCCTGGAAAGGTCCCGCGCATGCGGATCGACATTGTGTTCGACACGGTTTGTCCCTGGTGCTTCGTCGGCAAGCGCCGCTTCGACCGCGCGCTGAAGATGCGCCCCAATATAAAGCCTGAGATCCGCTATCGCTCCTTCCTGCTGAATCCGGATTTGCCGGCGCAGGGCGTCGATCGTCGCGAATACCTGGATCGCAAGTTCGGCGGCAGCCAGCAGTATGACAGAATTGTGGAAGCGCTGGTGTTCACGGGCAAGGGCGAAGGCATCAACTTCGCGCTCGACAAGATCAAGCGCACACCCAATTCGGCAAGCTCTCACCGTTTCGTCCGTCTCGCCCAAACCGTCGGCCGCCAGCACGAAGCTGTGGAGGCGTTGTTCACCGGCTACTTCGAGCGCGGCTTGGATATCGGGAATGTGGAAGTTCTGATCCGCCTCGCCGAGGAAGCCGGCATCGAACGCCACATGGCGCACGCCCATCTGAGCAGCGATAGCGATGTGAACGCGGTCTACACCGAGAATGCGCGCATGCATCGCCTCGGAATCACCGGTGTGCCCTGTTACATCTTCAACGAAGGCCGCGCGATTGCCGGCGCCCAGGAACCCGATATCCTGGTGAAGATGCTCGACATGGCCGTTGCGCAAGAGTCCGACCGCATGCCGATGCAGAGCGCGGGTTAGCCGGCCCGCGATTTAGCAAAGACTCCGCTCGCCAAGACGATTACGTGAGTCAGCAGCGGCAGCGCAGCCGCGGCGACGAATAGACCCACGACAGTGGCGCGTGGCGCGACCAGGAAATCCGCAAGGGATAGCCCCACCCCCGCCAGCAACAGGTCTCGGTTCGGGACAAAAGGGATGCGGGTGACCAGCATCCAGATGGCAAAGACCTCAAGCCATTGGACGACCGGGACAGCCGGCAACACGACCGACCACTGGAGCACCTGGATGGTCATGGCCGCAACCAAGCGCGCGCTGTGAATCAAGAGAAGTGTGCGGAATACTTCACCCTGCACCGAGATGACGCGGCGGCGCATGAAGAATACGCCACCTGAGAGCAACGCCACGAAGATCGCACCGCTCGTGGCCCCGATCTCGAAGCTCCCGCCAAATCGCGCCGAGAGATCGCCGTGCTCGACAACGAACGCACCGAGAAGCAGCAGGAGGGTTGCGCTGTTGGACACCAGACCTGAAATCAGCGTGATGTCTTTCACCGCCACGGCGGCTTGTCGAAAGCCAACCCCCTCCAGGTGCTCCGCCCGTGTCAGCAGATAGGCTTCGCCGGAATAGTCGAACAGGGCATCGTTAAACGCGCGCTTTCGCAGGATATCCGGCAGAGGAAAGCCCCGCGGGAGAAGGCGCCGATAGCTGAGATACTCCGATAGCGGCAGGAGCATATAGCCGGCGCAAAACAGCACATAAAATGCCGGTTGCCGCGGCAGGCTCGCATAAATCTGCTCGAGCCCGGCGCCTCTCAGGTGACTGCCGACGAAGGCGAGTGTCGCAACAGTCAGGCCGACGTGCAGTATCTGGCGTATGCGGAGCCCGGCCCGACTGTGAAGCCACCGGTCGCTTGCTTGGAGAAGACCTTCAGGCAGCGAAGGCATCCGCATGGGGGCGCTGACGCCGGCTGACGGCGCCGAGATAATTCGCCAACACGCCAGCGAGAATGGGTGTCCAGTCGTGCTTCGCACTCAAGGCACGGCCGGCCGCACCCAGCCGGCTGCGGACGGCAATGTCGCCCGCCAAGCGCGCGAGCGTATCGACAAATGCCGCCGGTTGCGTGGCCTCGAGCAAGTAGCCGCAGACCCCGTCTGCAACCAGGGTCTGGCTTCCGGTCGCGCGCGCGCAGATGACAGGAATGGCCGAGGCCATCGCTTCGAGGGTGACGTTGCCGAAGGTCTCCGTCACGCTAGGGTTCAGGAAGACATCGGCTGAGGCATAGGCGCGGGCAAGGGCTTCGCCTTCCAGGTGCCCCGTGAACACGGCGGTCGGCAGTTGCTGTTGCAGGCGCGCCCGTTCCGGCCCGTCGCCGACGATCAACAACCGGTGCTTCACCTCGCGTGCGGAGAGCCCGGCGGCAACCGCCGGCAGAAGGTCCAGACCTTTCTCCAGCACCAGGCGGCCGACAAAGGCGATGGTGCACTCATCTGGCGCGATTCCGAGGGATTGTCGCCATCCCAAATCGCGGCGATCCGGATTGAACCGGGAGCGATCGATACCGCGGCTCCAGATGCGGATGTCGTCGTTGAAGCGCAAGTCGTGCAAGGCGCTGCGCAAAAATTCCGTCGGCACCAGCACCTGATCGCAGCGACGATAGAAGGAGCGCAGATGACGCATCAGCGCGGGTTCGAGAAAGCCGAGACCGTAGTAGCGCAGGTATGTCTCGAATCTCGTGTGATAGGACGCAACAACCGGCAACCGGTGACGCTTCGCGAAGTCCAGGGCGGCAAAACCGATCGGGTCCGGCGCGGACACGTGCAGCACGGTCGGCGCAAAAGCCTGAAGATCCATGCGCTGTTCGCGCGGCAGGCCGACGCCGATACGGTATTCGCGCCGGCGCGGGATCGGCACCGAAGGCACCGACACCAGATCGCCGACCGGTGGGAACGCGGGCTCCGCAACCGTGGGCGAGTAGATTCGCACCGGGATATCCTGGGACGCCAGATAGCCGACAAGGCGATTGAGCGTGTTGTTCACGCCATCCCGGACGCAGTTGTAGTTTCCGGTGAACAGTGCGACCCGCAGCTGCGCCCTAGACGATTCGGCGCGGCAGTCGCGGACAGCGGTTCTGATATCCAACATGCTCTGATCTCCCTACCTGGCTTCAGCGACGCGCAGCCACGGCTTGCAAGGCGAGTCCGCACTGCCCGTGCCGCAGTCCACCGCCGTCGTCATGAGGCGGGCGAGATCGAAGGCATGAACCTTCGCCGTGCCGTGACTGCCGTCGTCTGGCAGGAGGTAGAGCTTGCCGCCGTGAAACGTCATGCCTTCACGCGTCCAGACGGAGCCACCGTCGGTTTTGCCCACCGGGAGCCGCCGCTTCGGCAGCAGGGAGACCGGATCGAGCCAATCGATGGCGCCGCCTGGCTGGTCGCGCAGGACGCCGGCGGCGATCAGATCTCCGTCGGCAAACTTGAGATCCTGATAGGCGACGCGCATCGCATTGGGCTTGATGTCGAGAATTGTTCCGGCGCGGTCCCAGCTGTAGAGCCGTTTCGCGTCCCAGTTCGCGCCATACACCTTTCCGCCACCTGCGGTCACCGCGCCAATATGGTCATAGACGGTGAAGGACGACACCGCCCTCAGGGTCTTCTTGTCGAGCTGCAGAACGCGCGCTGTGCTGTCAGAGCGGTATTCCGCGACCGGGACCCACAGCGAGTCGCCCTCGAGCGCGATCCCGCCGGGGTGATAGCGCGGCCCGTCGGTCAGATCGGCCGTCGCGACGAGCGATCCGTCGCGGGTGAACTTGTGCAGCAATGCACGATGCAGATGCCGATCGACGGAAGAGACGTAGACGAAGTCCTCATCGAGATCCAATCCCTGCACGTGATAAATATCGCCCTTCAGAATGAGGGGCTCGGACAGGCTGTAGTGATCGAGGGGGAACATTCCTTCGCCGGTGGGACCGGGGGCCGCCGCCGCCAGGAAGGTTGTCATCGACACCCTGACGGCGATGGTGAGAATCCATGCAAGACGGCCGCGCTTGCTTCGGAACCCACCAACGTTCGGCCACTTCATCATCACCACCGCGCGACATGTTGTGTTCGGCGGGGGAAATAACCCGAGATGTTGTTAACCAGATAGCGTGGAATTGTTACGAATGCGGCGCGCGCGTTATCCGCGCGACGACGAAATCGCACCGCCGGTCGCGCTGAACGTGCCGAAGATCGCGTTGCCGATGCCGGTCGGGAAGGTCGTGGTCGCATCGAAGTTGGCATGGGCGATCTGATCGAAATTCAGATCCTGAGCGCCGCTTAAATCTGCACCCCGCAAATCTGCTTGGGCGAAGCGCGCGCCGGTCACCAGTGTGTTCACGAATTTTGAATCGCGCAAGTTGGCGGCAGTGAAGTTCGTCCCGACCAGCAAGGATCCGTTGAAGGTCGCCCCCCGCAAGTTCTGGCCAATGAACATGGCGCCAGAGTAGTCGTTCGCGCCGAAGGTGGTGGTGCCCTTCGCCAGCTCCGCCATTCCCTGCCCGCGCTCTGTGAATGCGGCGCGGTTCGCGGAAATGAACACCTGAGCATCCGCGCTGAGGGAGATCGTGTCGAGGATCGTGCCGCGCGGCGCGAGCTTCGGCCCGACGTCGATAAACTTGGAGAAGTCGACCGTCGGCGTCCGCGGAAAACGCGGATCTGTGAAGTACACCGAAAGCACGGTCAGCGGATCGGCCATGTGGCGAACTTTAGGCCGCGGTGGCGAGCCTCGCCATCTCCATCAGCATGGTCTGAAGGCCTTTGACCCGGGCGCTGGGTGTGTCCCAGGGGCGGATGAACACCAGCTTGTGGTCCGGGCGCAGCTTCACTGTGCCGGACTGCTTGCCGATGAAATCCACCAGGCCGCCCGGGTTCGGGAACTCGTTGTTTCGTAAGGTGATGACGGCACCCTTCGGGCCGGCATCCACCTTCTCAACGTTGGCCTTGCGGCACAGCACTTTGATGTTCACCACGTCGAGCAAATTCTCCACCTCCGGCGGCAGCGGGCCGAACCGATCGATGAGTTCCGCGGCGAAAGCGTCGATTTCCTCGCGGTCCGTGAAGCCGCCGATGCGGCGATAGAGCGACAGCCGCGCGCCGAGGTCCTTCACATACGGTTCCGGAATGAGAACGGGGGCACCGGTGTTGATCGTCGGCGACCACTCTGCCTCGCCCATCTTGGCCGCCTCTGCGTCAGTAATGCCGGCTTTCGCCGCCTGGACCGCTTCCTCCAGCAGATGCTGGTAGAGTTCCACACCCACTTCCTTGATATGGCCGGACTGCTCGTCGCCGAGCAGATTGCCGGCGCCGCGAATATCCAGATCGTGACTGGCGAGCGAGAATCCTGCGCCGAGACTGTCGAGGGTCTGCATGACGTCGAGGCGCTTCTCGGCGGTCGGCGTCGGTTTGCGGTCGGGCGGGAGTGTGAGATAGGCATAGCCACGCGCCTTGCCGCGGCCAACGCGGCCACGCAGCTGATAAAGCTGCGACAGGCCGAACATATCCGCGCGATGGATGATGATCGTATTCACCTGCGGCATGTCGATACCGGACTCGATGATGTTGGTGGAGATCAAGACGTCGAACTTGCCGTCCGCGAAGGCGTTCATCACGTCTTCCAGAACCGTGGGCCGGAGCTGGCCGTGGGCGACGGCGTACTTCACTTCCGGCACGAGCTTTTGCAAACGCTCCGCCACGCCGTCGATATCCGCCAAGCGCGGGCAGACGTAGAACGTCTGTCCGCCGCGGAAGCGTTCCCGCAGGATCGCTTCGCGGACCACCACAGGATCGAACGGCAGCACGAACGTGCGTACGGCCAGGCGGTCCACCGGCGGCGTCGCGATCAGGCTCATCTCGCGCACGCCGGTCAGCGCCATCTGCAAGGTGCGCGGGATCGGGGTCGCGGTCAGCGTCAGCACGTGGACTTCGGAGCGGAGTTGTTTGAGTTGTTCCTTGTGAGCGACACCGAAGTGCTGTTCTTCGTCCACGATCACGAGGCCGAGATTCTTGAACTTGACGGTTTTCGACAGCACCGCATGGGTGCCGACGATTACGTCGACCGTACCGTCGGCCAGTCCCGACTTGGTCTTGGCCGCATCTTGCGCCGTCACCAGGCGGGAGAGCTGGCCGATGCGCAGGGGGAAGCCCGCGAAACGTTCGGAGAAGGTCTTGAAGTGCTGTCGCGCCAGAAGCGTCGTGGGCACGACCACCGCCACCTGCATGCCGGTCATCGCGGTCGCGAAGCCGGCGCGCAAGGCGACTTCGGTTTTGCCGAAGCCAACGTCGCCGCAGACCAGGCGGTCCATGGGACGGCCTTGGGTGAGATCACCGAGAGTTTCGCCGATGGCTTTGAGCTGATCGTCGGTTTCCGCATAGGGGAAGCGCGCGCAGAATTCCTCGAACACGCCTTCCGGCGGGGTCATCATCGGCGCTTCTTTGACCTGGCGCTCGGCGGCGATGCGGATGAGTTGGTCCGCCATGTCGCGGATGCGCTGCTTGAGCTTGGACTTACGCGCCTGCCAGGCAGCACCCCCGAGCTTGTCGAGCGCCACGCCGGACTGCTCGGAGCCGAAGCGCGAAAGCACGTCGATGTTCTCAACCGGCACGTAGAGCTTATCGTTGCCGCTGTAGACGATGCGCAGGCAATCGTGGGCCGCGCCGCCGACGGTCAGTGTCTCCAGCCCTTCGTAACGGCCAATGCCGTGTTCGATGTGGACAACGAGATCGCCGTCGGCGATCTGGGAGGCGTCGGCGATGAACGCATCCGCCTTGCGCCGCTTCTTGGCCGTGCGCACAAGCCGGTCACCCAGCAAGTCCTGTTCGGTGATCACCGCCACGTCCGGGGTGACGAACCCGCGCCCGAGCACCAGCGGCACAACGCCGACGGTTTTCGGATCGAGCTTGAGCGCCTCAGCCCAATTCGTTGTATCCGACAGACCCGCCATCCCGTGATCGGTCAGAACGCTGATCAATCGCGCTTTCGCGCCCGGCGAGGTGGCCGCGAGCATGACCCGGCGCCCGGCCCCCTGCTCCGCCGCCGCATGCGCGATGAAGGCCTCGAACACATTCTCATTCGGGCGTGCGCGCACATCTGCGAAATCGCGGCCCGGTCGCGCGCCCGCGTCTTCCATGCCGCCCACATCGGCGGCGGCATAGGCGCGGAAGGCGGTGACGGCGCGGCCCTTCAGCACGTCTACCCAGGCCTGTTCGTCCAGAAACATCGTCCCCGGCGGCACCGGGTGATAGATGATGCCGCTCTCCTCGATCGTCAGCCGCTTGCCGCCGCTGGCGGTGTCAACCAGGCGCCGCGCCTCGTAGTAGTCGCGGATGGTTTCCTGGCGCACGGCGACGGATTCTTCGATGTCGTGATCGAAGCTGATGCTGGCTGTCGGTACGTACTCAAGCAGCGTGGCGAGCCCATCATGAAACAGCGGCAGCCAATGTTCCTGCCCGAGGAACTTGCGGCCCTCGGACACGGAATCGTACAGCACGTCGTTGCTGCCCGCCGCGCCGAACATCTCGCGATATGTGGTGCGAAAGCGCGCGATGCTCTCCGGCGTCAGCACCACCTCGCTCATGGGTTTGAGGACGGCGGTCTCGGCGGTGCCGACGGTGCGTTGACTGACCGGATCGAAGGTGCGCAAAGCGTCGACGTCGTCGCCGAACAGGTCGATACGCACGGGTTCGGGGACGCCGGGCGGGAACAGGTCGATCAATCCGCCGCGCTGGGCGTATTCGCCCGGCTCCATGACCTGCTCAGCACGGCTATAGCCGTTGGCCAACAGGAATGTGGTGAGTTTCGCAATGTCCAGGCGATCGCCCTTCTTGATCGTCCAGGATGCGCCCTTGAGCGTTTCGGGCCTGGGCACTTTCTGCAGGATCGCGCTGACGGTTGTGATGATGAGCCGAACACCGCCGCTCGGCGGCGGTTCGGTGAGGCGTGTCAGCGCGTCGATGCGCCGCGCCATCACCTCGGTATTGGGAGAGACGCGATCATAGGGCAAGCAGTCCCACGCCGGGACGGTGATGATCTCCACCTCCGGGGCGAAGAACGCGACGGCTTCCGCGAGCGACGTGAGACGCAGTTCATCCCGCGCCACATGCAAGGTGCCGTCGCGCAATGCGGCGCGGGCACGCTCCGCCAGCACCAGGGCGTCGAAGCCTTCGGGGACGCCGGCGAGAACCCGGGCGTCGATCTTTTTCAGAAAGTCTTCCATCAGTCCGTCTTCAAAACACCTTGGCGCGCCATCAGGTCGTCAAAGATTGTGCCCTGCCACCGTTCCGGGATCGGTTGGCGCCCCATGAGCCAGTCGATCAGGTCCAGGTCATTTTCCTCTAGAAGCGCCTCGGCCTCGGCAAGCTGGGCGTCGGTCAGGCCGGCGGCGGTCGCGGTGAAGTAGCCGCCGACGATCACATCGGCCTCCTTCGTGCCGCGGTGGTTGGCGCGGTACAGCAGGCGCTTGCGGCGGTCGTCCATCGGGGCGTCCATCTGGGGGGCCTTCGAAACGCAATGAGTCCACCGGCGAGGCACAGGATGTGGCCGCCGGGGACGGGCTTGGTATAAAGGTCGGCCGCCGGCCTGTCAGCAGGCGGATATAGGGAATTTCAACGCCACCATGGCATCCTTGCGGCCTTCCATCCTCAACCCCTTGTTTGCCGCGGTCACCACCTTGCCGGGCATCGGGCCGCGGCTATCCCAGCTAGTGGAAAAGCTGGTGGGGCCGAAGGTGGTCAACCTGCTGTGGCACTTGCCGACCGGCCTGATCGACCGGCGTTTCACGCCTAAGGTGGGCGACGCACCGCCCAACAAGATCGCCACTTTGATTGTCGAGATCATCGCCCACGCCCCGCCCCCGCCGCGGAACAAGCGTGTGCCCTATCGGGTGACCTGCGGGGACGCGACCGGCAAGATCACCTTGGTTTTTTTCCACGGCCACCAGGACTACCTGGAGAAGGTTCTGCCGGTAGGCGAGACGCGAATGATCTCCGGCAAGGTCGAATTGTTCGACGGTAAGCGTCAGATGACCCACCCGGACCACATCGTACCGCCGGACCAGGCGCACAATGTGCTGCGGATGGAGCCGGTCTACAGCCTGACCGAAGGGTTGTCGCTCAAGGTGTTCGACAAGGGGGTTGCCGCGGCGCTTGCGAAGACCGTGGAATTACCCGAGTGGCAGGATCCGGCCTATCGCGCGCGGCAGAATTGGACGGGCTGGCATGAGTCCTTGCGCCAGGCGCACGCGCCGAAGAGCGAGGCCGAACTCGCGCCCCTGTCGCCGGCGCGGGCGCGGCTGGCCTACGACGAGTTGCTGTCGAACCAACTTGCGCTGGCATTGATGCGCTTAAAGCGCCGGAAGCTGCGCGGGCGGCCCCTCAAAGGCACCGGCGACCTGCGCAAGAAGGTGGAGGCCGCGCTGCCCTACAAACTCACGGGCGCGCAAATCCAGACGCTGAATGAGATCTCCACCGACATGGCGAGCGAGGACCGCATGCTGCGGCTTCTGCAAGGCGACGTCGGCAGCGGCAAGACCGTGGTCGCTATGCTGGCGATGCTGGCGGCAGTGGAGAGCGGAGCACAAGCCGCGCTCATGGTGCCCACGGAAATCCTGGCCCAGCAACATGCCGAAACGTTGCAGCCGCTTGCGGCCGCGGCAGGGATCAACATCGCGCTCATCAGCGGGCGGGTGAAAGGCGCGGCGCGTGCGGCTCTTTTGGCTGCGATCGCGTCAGGCGAGGTACACATCGTCATCGGCACCCATGCGCTGTTTCAGAAGGACGTCGAATTCGCCGACCTCGGGCTTGCCGTCATCGACGAGCAGCATCGGTTCGGCGTCCATCAGCGCCTGGAACTTGCCGACAAGGGCCGCGGCACGGATGTGCTGGTGATGACCGCCACGCCGATCCCGCGCACCCTCACCCTCACCGCCTATGGCGATATGGATGTTTCCCGGTTGGACGAGAAGCCGCCGGGGCGAAAACCCGTCGATACGCGCCTGATCAGCCTCGAGCGCCTGGAAGAGATGATCGACGGCGTGAAACGCGCCGTGGACAAGGGCGGCAAGATCTATTGGGTGTGCCCGCTCGTGGAAGAGTCCGAGACCAGCGATCTCGCTGCGGCTGAGATGCGCTATCGCGATCTGCACCAGGTGCTGGGCGACAAGGTCACCATCGTCCACGGGCAGATGAAAGCCGCGGACAAGGATGCTGCCATGACAGCATTCCAGACAGCCGGCGGGCCGCAGGTGTTGGTCGCGACCACCGTAATCGAAGTCGGCGTGGACGTGCCGGACGCGACCGTCATGATCGTAGAACATGCGGAGCGCTTCGGCCTGGCGCAATTACACCAGTTGCGCGGGCGCGTCGGGCGTGGCGGCCGAGAGGGTACATGCTTGCTGCTCTATGCCCCGCCTCTGACGGAGAATGCAAAAGCGCGCCTCACGACGATGCGCGATACGGAAGACGGCTTCGTGATCGCAGAGGAAGATCTCCGCCTGCGCGGCGGCGGTGAAGTGCTCGGCACACGCCAGAGCGGCTTGCCGGTGTTCCATCTCGCCGACATCACGGTGCACGGGGATCTGCTCGCCACCGCACGCGATGACGCTAAGCTGATCCTTGCGCGCGATGCCGATCTTGAGAGCGAGCGTGGGCAAGCGTTGCGGACGTTGCTATATCTGTTCGAACAAGACGATGCGATCCGAACGCTAAGGTCGGGTTAGGTGCAGCCATAGGAGGCCGCGTAAATGGACGCAAAATTTGTTGGTATCGGAATAGCATTGGGAGTGGCCATTGGGGCGGCGACTGGCCACCTCGCCATCGGAATTGCGTTGGGAGCTGTCTTCGGTGCGGTCATCGGTGCGGCAAAAGCGAAGCGCGTTCGGCAATCGGATGCCTAAGTGCTCGGCCCTGCGAGGCAGGTGAACTTATCGCTCACACCAGCTTCGGGCCGCTGGGTGTGGCGAGGCCGCCGGAAAGCACCATGCGCAGGCACTCGTCCACGGTCATGTCGACACGGATGGTATCCGCGCGCGGGACGAACAGAAGATAGCCCGAGGTCGGGTTCGGTGACGTCGGCACGTAGACCGTCACCATGTCCTCCGGCAACTTGTCGCGCAGTTCGCCGTCCGGACGGCCGGCCACGAGGGCCATCGTCCAGGCACCGGTGCGGGGGAACTCCACCAGCACCACTTCGCGGAAGGCGCCGGACTGATCCTTGAAGACCGTCTCAAGCACCTGCTTCACGGAGCCGTAGATGCTGCGGATGATCGGGGTGCGTGCGAGCAGCCGCTCCCCCAGCCTGATCATCGAGCGGCCGAGGAAGTTTGCGGTGAGAAAGCCGATGAAGATCAGCGCCCCACCGAGAATGATCAGGCCGAAACCCGGGAGGTTGCCCGGCATGTTGACCGGCAGGACGCGCGCGACGGCATCGTCGACCCAGGTCACGACCGACCAGGTCAAATAGAACGTGATGCTGACGGGCGCCGTGACCAGGATGCCAGCGAACAGATAGTTACGCAGACGCGCAGCCACCGACAAACGGGGCGGCGGCTCGGTCACGGTTTCGGACGGCGGAACGACACTGAGGGCCATGTTGAGAGAAATGATGGGACACGGTTAAGGAATCCCCTATTTTCAGCGCCGAACGCGCCAATCCCACCAAAAGTGCCCGAAAATGACCACCACGACCCCACAGAAAGTAGGCCCTTTCGATATTCGGCCCACCGTCGGCGCCGGGGTCGTGATCCTGCGGGCGGGCGCGACAGGCCCTGAAGTGCTCCTGATCCAGCGCGGCAAGCCGCCGCGTCAGGGCGAATGGAGCATACCAGGCGGCAGACAAGAGCCAGGCGAAACCGTGCGCGAAGCCGCGATCCGGGAAGTGCAGGAAGAGACCGCCCTGGTCGTCGGCGATCTCCGCCTGATCGACGTGGTGGACGTGGTGGGCGGTGCGTCAGGCACCCAATGGGTGCTGGTGGACTTCCGCGCCGACTGGACCTCCGGCGAAGCTGTCGCCGGGGGTGACGCAGCGGCGGTGCAATGGGTTCCCCTCGCCGATCTGCCGCGGTACGGATTGTGGCGCGAGACCGTGCGCGTGATCGAAGCCGGAGCGGCGTTGCGATGATCCCCGACGGCAGCGAATGGGTGATGCCGGTGGCGCCGATCTTCTTCGTGCGCATCTGCATCAATAAGCGTCTCAATACCGACCGCCTGCCCTCCTGCGCGGCGCGCGGTAGCCGCGAACTCGCGTTGAAGCTGGAAGACCTCATCACCGCCGAGAACCTGCCGGTGGAAATCAAGCGCGGGCCGTGCATGAACAACTGTCTGGTCGGCCCGAACTTGAAAGTTCAGGGCGGCGCGATGTTCAATCTGAACGACGATACGTCCGACGCGCGCATCGCCGAGATCATGGCTGCAATCCGCGACGAAGTGGCCAAGCGCAAGGCCGCCGCTCCCGCGCCATGATGGCGCTGCTTGTCATTCTCGTGTTCATCGCGGGCCTGATCGGCCTGATGTTCGCCTTGCCCTGCCAGGCCTGCCGCAAGCGGCGCGAACGCATGGAAACCGCCTACGCGGTTTGGCGCGAAAAGCAGCGCCCCTAAAAACTAGGACTTCGCGTCCGGCTTCTTCACCAGTTCGGACATGCGTTTCTTGAGTGGCGCGACCTCATAGGTGGGCACCTGAAAGGCCCATCCGTTCGCACGTGCGTTGATGTCCGCGGCGACCTTGCCCCAGTCGACGGCATCGGGAGCGCCGTCTGCCGGCTTGGACGCACCGCCCACCGGCGGCTCCGCCTTGATCTTGAGCCAAGTGCTGCCGTCTTTCTCGGTGGTCTGCAGGGTGACGTGCAGCCCCTCGAAGGTGTCGACCTCGGCAGTGATGGTCTTGTCCTTCGGGAACGGAATCGTGTCGGCCTTGGCTACGTCGTCCAGCAGCAGCACGGCGAGCACGCGCCCGTATTCGTCCGCCGCAAAATCCGAAGCAGGCTGCTTGCCGCTCGGAATGTTCTCGATCTTGAATCCCGCGTCCTTGGCGGAGAGCTTGCCGACGACCACCTTCTCCCCATCCGGGTGAACGACGGTGACGCGTTTGATCGACTTATCCTTCACGTCGGCGATGTCGCGCTTCAGCCAATCCCGCGCTTTCGCGCCGGGGTTCACTTCACCGAGCGCCAGCCACGCTTGATTGCTCCCAGGCAGGCGAACATAGGTCCCGGTTTCCTTGCCGCCGAGGGTGAACTTGCGCTTGCCGACGATCAGATCGGCAAGCGTCTTGCCGTCGCGGTCGAGCAGCTGCACTTCCTTGGCGCGGCTGTCTTTCGCCGCGGGATCATTGAGATCGAGGCGGTCCAGCTTTTCCGCAACGGAGGTCTTTGTCTCCAGCTTCACAAGGCGGGTCATTTGAATGACGAGACCGCTCAACTTCTCGGTATCCGCAGGGAAGCCGCCACGGTCGCGGGCGACAAACGACTTGCCGTCCCAATCGAACGTCATCGTGCCCTCGCTGCCCTTCACGACGACGGACTTCAATCCATTCAACCGATCAGCAAGACCGGGCAGCACAGGCTCGCCCGTCAGGTCGGCGGAGCGGATGGTCGGCTGCCGCGCTACCGCCAGCACCGCCAGGGCGAGTGCGATCACGGTCGCGGCGCACAGCCCCAAAAAGCCATTGCGAGACATGGGCGCCCTCCCTAAGCCGCGGCGCGTCGGCGACGGCGCACGCCGGCGAGCACAATCAACACGATGCCGAAGACGATCGGCACGGCAGCGATATTCACGAACTTCACCAGGGTCTCGATCCGGTCGATGTCCTGACGCAGGGCGCGTTGGACTTCGCGCAGTTGGCGGCGGGTAGAGAGGATCTCGGCGCGGAAGTTCTCAATCTTCAGGCGGTCCCCGTCCGACAGTTGCACCTGATCGTTCTCGCCGCCGCGCAGTTCAATCGCCGCGGCCTGCTTCTGCAACTCCTCGAGCCGGGTCTGCAGCGCCTGCTCTTTGGCGCGGAACTCCTGCTCCGCATCACGACGGATCGCCTCGATCAGGAGGAACGGCCGGCTCTGCGAGCCGCGGCCACGCAGCGATGACAGGGCCGGCGAGCCGGACAGGTTCTCAAGGGCGTTCACGACGAACCCGCCGTTGTCGGCGCTCGGCACGGCAACGCGCTGGCCGAAGAAGTTGCTCTCTTGCACCCAGAAGCGGTCCGCCAGGAAATCGCTATCGGCGACGACCACGATCTGGATCGGCTGCTTGGACTCTTTCAGCTGCTCCGCGGGCGGTTTGGCGTCCTTGCCCTCACTGGCCGGAGCGCCTTCCGGGAAAGCGGTCTTGGCGGTGCCGGTGATACGGGCGGCCAGCACCTCGCGCTTGTCGGCCGGTTTGAAGTCACGGAACAAGGCAACGATGTCGGGCACGCCTTGGAGCTTGTCGACGTCGAGGCGCATGGACTTCGGGCCGGTGGTGATCAGCGGCGTCACAGTCGTGCCCGCACCCTCGATGCGCTCGATGGCGCCGCCGGTGCCAATGTTCACTTGCTTCAGGTCGCCGGTGATCGCGTCGTTCGGGTCCAGGAAGCCCGGACCGAGTTGCAGCCAGGCCACGTAGTCGCTGACGATGGGACGGCCACCCTGCTCGGCATTGACGCGCACGGCATGCTCGATGTCCGCAACGACCTTGCCATCGGCAACGCCGACGCCCCAGGCCGTGAGCAGCTTCTTGATACCCGAGAGATCACCGCTACCGCTGCCCATGTTCGAGGACTCGGCGTTGGGATCTACGAAAGCCAGCACCTTGCCGCCGCGCAGCACGAACTGATCGATGGCATACTGGGTCGCGGGCGACAGCCCTTCCGGTTGCACCAGCATCAACACGCTGATGTCAGCCGGAATCTCCGGGACGGCGGCGTCGAGCTGACGCACGTCGAAGAAGTCCGCGATCTGCTGCGCGATGGCCCACGGCGGAGTCGGCTGCGGGTTCATGCCCATCTGCGCCTGCATAGGGTTGATCCCGCCCTGTAGCGGCAGGGAGGAGATCACGCCGACTTTCGCCTGGTTCGGCTTCGACAAGCCGTAGATCAGCTTGGTCAGGTCGTATTCGACGAACTGTTCCCGCTCCAGGTTGAAGAACGGGATGACTTTCTGATCGTCCGTGGAATTCGTGGCGGCGAGACCGAAATAGCCCACTTCGCCGTTGCGGCCGAGCGGGACGGCCTGCAGGCCGAAGCCGACGGCGCGGTCTTCCGTATCGGAAAACGGCTCCGGGTTCTCGTACTCGATCTTAATGCGGCCCTTGGCCAGGTCCGCATACTGCTGCAGCAACTCGCGCACGCGGCGATACAGCGCGGCATGGCGCGGGCTCGCGTTGGCGAGTGCCTCGGAGAAGTACACCCGCACAGTGATAGGCTCGTCGATGGAGGCGAACACCGGCTTGATCTGGTCGGACACCGTGAAGGCGCCGCCCTGAGTCGTGTCTATACGCCACGCGCTGAGCCAAAGGTTGGCGAGGATATTCACCGACACGAACAGCACCGCGGCAACGACGGCAGCGAAAATGGCGAAACGGGGCGAGTCAAAACGGATCGGCATGGTGCGGCTCCCCCTACCCGGCTTTCTTGGCGTCGACAGCGAGCGTCGTGACAAACAGCCAGAAGGCCATCAGCGAGAAGAAGAAGATCAGGTCGCGCAGCTCGATCACACCGCGGCTGAGGGCCTCGAAGCGCGTGAGGAAGCTCATCGCTGCAATCGCGTCCACGAGCGCCGGCGGCGCCCAACCGCGGAACACGCCCAGCACCATATCGAGGCCGCTCAAGGTGAACAGGAAGCACACCACCGCGCCGGCGATGAAGGCGATGATCTGGTTCCGGGTCAGCGCGGACATGCAGGTGCCGATGGACAGGAACGCGCCCGCCATCAGGAAGGCGCCGACGTAGCCGATCAAGATCACAGCGTTATCCGGCTGGCCCAGCAGATTGACCGTCAGCCACATGGGGAAAGTCGACACCAGGGCGATGCCGCAGAACACCCAAGCCGCCAGGAACTTGCCGATCACCGCCTGGGCCGTCGTCAGCGGGAGGGTAAGCAGCTGTTCGATGGTGCCGGACTTGCGTTCTTCCGCCCACAGCCGCATGGCGACGGCGGGCACCAGCAGCAGGTAGAGCCACGGCAAGAACTGGAAAAAGGTTTCCAGGCTGGCCTGATTGCGGTCGAAGAAGCGGCCGATGAAGAAGGTAAACGCGCCGGTGAGCGCCACAAAGATCGCGATAAACACAAACGCCATGGGCGTCGCGAAATAGGCGGTGAGTTCGCGGTTGGCGATGATGCGGATTTGACGCATGGATCCGATCCCTAGGCCGCGTGCGCAGAATGAGTCTGGACCGCGCTGCCTGTGGTGATCAGGCGGAAGGCGTCGTCCAGATTGCCGCCGTCACGGAAGACTTCCGTTGCCGGGATGGCGTTGAAGCGCACGGCTTTGTTGATGTCTTCAAGCAGCACAGCGCCGTTGCGCGGCGTGAGGCGTAACCGTGTCCGATTCTCATCCAGGGGGGTCTCGAACACGGCCGCCACATTGGGCAACTGCCGCAGCACGTTGGCGGCGGCTTGGGCGGCAGCGGTTGGCAGCACGATGCTGACAGCGTTGTACTCCGGCAACCGCTTCATCAACTCGACGGCCGTGCCGTCGGCGAGCAGACGACCCTGGCCGATGACCACCGCGCGGGTGCATACGGCCTGGACCTCTTCGAGGATATGGGTCGAGATGATGATCGCCTTCTCGGCGGCCATCTCCGCAATCAGGGTGCGCACTTGGTGCTTCTGGTTCGGGTCGAGACCGTCCGTGGGCTCATCGAGGATCAGGACCGGCGGGTCGTGGAGCAGCGCCTGGGCCAAGCCGACGCGGCGCTTGTAGCCCTTGGAGAGCACATCGATCGGGCGGCGCAGCACGTCGCCCAAAGCCAGCCGTTCGATCACCGCGGCGACGCGGTCCTGCGCAACGGTGCCGGACACGCCGCGGATGGCGGCAATGAATTCCAGGAAGCCCGCCACGGTCATGTCGTCGTAGGACGGCGAGCCTTCCGGCATGTAGCCGATGCTTCGCTTTACGCCGATGGGGTCTTCGACCACGTCCGCGCCGCAGACCCGGGCGGTGCCGCTGGTGGGCGACAGGTAGCCCGCAATCATGCGCATGGTCGTGGTCTTCCCGGCGCCATTGGGGCCGAGGAAGCCGAGGACCTCACCTTTACGAACCGCAAGACTGATACCGTCGACTGCGCGGAAGTCCCCGAAGGACTTACTCAAGCCGTCGACTTCGACCATCACTGACATGCTTGCCACCCCTGCCGCATTCCCGCCGAACACCCCCATCTCGATATAGATCCGAGGTTTGGACGGCGTCCGCCCAGGCACGTATCCAGCGCGCGGGACGTTACGGGGGAGTCGCGCATCGCGCAAGTCCCTGCCAGACCCCTTTCGAGGATGAAAGTCGCGTCTTTTCAGTGGGCTCGGGCAAAGTTCTGATGTTGCGGTTTATGATACTGGCACATCTGACGAAGATTTTATGACGGTTGCGCGCCCCCGCCGAGGGCATAGCGCGATTGAACCGCGCCGCAGACGTCACTAAAGCAGCCGCCATCGGACCATTCACCTACCTATTCTCGGATCATGAACTGATGTCGAGATCCCACCCGAGCAGCGCGCTATGCAGTTTCCCAAGCAGTCCTTGACCTACCCCGCCGGAGGCTGTGTCCTGCCGCGAACCTGAAGCACGTAAGGAATAGCTGCGTATGGATCGCCCGACCCTGACGCGCCGCATCATGCTGACCGGAGCTCTCGCTGTCGGCGCGGCCACGCCGGCCTTCGCACAGAAGGCCCGCAAACCCGCTAAGCGGGTTGCCGGTACGGGGGAATGGAACGTCTACGAGCGCTTCTTCCGCCCCGGGCCGTTCCCGGTGAAGGTCGCCAACCCGCTCTCGTTCGTGGTGCCGGACCAGAAGAAGGACCTGCTGGTGCGAGTCACCTATCCCGATCCGTCCGCGCCGTCGGACGGGCGCAATTTTCCGGTGATCCTCTTTTCACACGGCGCCCTATCGTCGAAGGATCTGTACACCCGCGTTGCCGAGCATTGGGCATCGCATGGGTTTGTGACCGTGCAGCCGACACATCTCGATTCCGAGAGCCTCAACTACAAGATGGGCACTCTTGATTCGACCACCCTCGTGTTCAGCCGGGTGGGCGACCTGAAGTTCCTGCTCGATCATCTGGACGAGATCGCCGCGCAATCGCCGGCGCTGGTAGGCCGTCTCAACAAAGATCAGATCGCCACGGCAGGCCACTCTTTTGGCGGTGAGATCGCTCTCGCCCTCGCGGGTCTTGGTCTGAAGCAGAAGAACGGCACAGTGGTGAATATGGGCGATGCCCGCATCAAGGCGGTCGTCAGCTACAACGGTATCGGTCCGATGCCGAACACGGCGGACGACTGGTCAACCGTGACGCTTCCGGTCTTTGCGTCCACCGGCACCAACGATCCCAGCAACACCGGCAGCGGAGAATTGCATTCCTGGCGCTGGCGCATGGGCGGCTACGATCTCACGGCCGGCAAGGAGCGCTACGGCGTCTCCATCGCCGGCGCCGACCACTACTACGGCGGCCTGATATGTCGCGAAGGCACGGGCAAGCCGGACCCGGATGGCCTCGCCGTGACCAATGCCATGAGCACCGCCTTCTTGAGCGGGTATCTGAACAACGACGGCGCCGCGCGTACGCTGCTCCAGCACGCCGATCTGCCGAAGCTCAGCAACGAACGCGGCTTCCTCGAATCCACGGTCTGACGAGCTTCGCTCCATGGCGCAAAGCCCTTGGCATCACGAACGCAGCGCCGGAATCACGGACGACATCGATTTTGAGATCAAGGGCCAGGAACTCCAATTCCTCGAGATAGAGCTCGACCCTGGCGAGAGCGCCGTGGCGGAAGCCGGCGCGATGGTGTGGAAGGATGCCAACGTCGGCATGACCACCGTTTTCGGTGACGGCAGCAATGCCGCCGGCGGCGGATTCATGGGAAAGCTGCTAGGTGCGGGGAAACGCCTGCTGACCGGCGAAAGCCTGTTCACGACGGTGTTCACCCACAACGGTCGAGGCAAGGCGCGGGTGGCGTTCGCCTCCCCAACCCCCGGCGCGATCCTGCCGTTGAAACTCGCCGACTATGGCGGACAACTCATCTGCCAGAAGGACAGCTTCCTCGCGGCGGCGAAGGGTGTGTCGATCGGGATCTACTTCCAGCAGCGCATCATGACTGGCCTGTTCGGCGGCGAAGGCTTCATCATGCAGAAACTCGACGGCGACGGCTGGGTGTTCGTGCAGATGGGCGGCACCGTGGTGGAGCGCGAACTCCGCGCCGGAGAGGAACTCCACGTCGACACGGGTTGCCTCGCGGCTTTCACGCCGGACGTTACGTTCGATCTCGTCACCGTCGGTGGGGTAAAGAGCATGCTGTTCGCTGGCGAGGGTGTGTTCTTCGCGCGCCTGCGCGGCCCCGGGAAAGTGTGGATACAATCCCTGCCCTTCTCACGGCTCGCCGGCCGCATGCTGGCCGCAGCCGGAAGCTCGGGCGGACAGAATCGCGGTCAAAGCTCGATTCTGGGCGGGATCGGCGGCATCATCGGCGGCAACGACTAAGGGGAGGTTTCGCGATGCACACACGACGCAACACGTTCGGCTTGTTCGGCGGCGCCTTGGCAAGCGCAGCGTCACCGGCCTGGGCCGCGAACAAACCATTGCCCGACAAGCTCGCGCTTTACGCGCGCGCGCGCGGCGCCGCCAATGGGGCCCGCGCGATGCATTGGTACACCGGAACCTACTGGGGGAAGCGCACTCTCGACACCGCTGTCGCCCTGTTCAAGGTGAACGGCTTCAGCTTCAATAAAATCGAGACTCAGCCCGACGGCAGCCTGGTTCAGAACATGATCGAAGTCGGCTTCTGGTGCGATCCCGCCACCAACCAACCGGTGGACAAGTGGATCAATCCGATGAACGGGCTCCCGTGCACGCCGCGGCACTACAAAACGCCGCAGACGGTGCGCTTCGACGCCAACGGCCGTGCGAAGCGTCCGCCAAATGCGCCGGAGGGCATGGCATACGACGCCTGGATCACCGACCCGGTGGAATCCGGTGACACCGTGTGGATCGGTGAAACCATTCTGGTGAAATCGATCACGCCGCCGGGGACCAACGCCGATCCGCTCGAGAACCGCGTCCCGATCACCACCATGACTTCGTTAGTGAACTACGCCATGCAGCGAAAGGATATCGACGCGCCTGCATCCGCCTTTCTGCCATCGACCATGGCATTCCAAAGCGCGAGCAACTGGTACCCGTGGATGCGCATGGGCCAGGAACTGGGACAAACCATGTTCCAGTTGACCGGTCGTAAAGTGCGCAGCATGGAGGAAGTGCCGCCGGGGCTCGTCCGCCTCATCGACGAACGCCACCCCGGCTGGCTGAAGGACCCTGGCGTTTAGGGTGTGGGGCGCGATCTTATTGAAAAACCGGCTCCCACGTTTTCGGATCGCGCCCTAGAACTCCTCGAGCAAACGCCCGAGGCCATAGACCTTGTCGTTAATGCCATTGGCGCGCAGGGCGTGCCAATAGGTCGCGGTGTTGATCGCGATCACCGGCTTGGCGAGGTACATCTCGGCAGCAGCGGCGAGCTTCACCATGCTGCAGTTGGTTCCCACCTGCACGATGGCGTCAACGTCCGGACCATCCAGCTTCATGATGGTTTCGCGCAATTGCGCCGTGGTGATCTCCGCGATGCCCGTCCAGCTCGGCGCTTGCATCGGGACATCGCGAACGACGGTAAACCCTTCCTCGGTGAAGTAGTTCCGCACCTGCTCATTCGCGACCGGATAATACGGCGACAGGAATGAAATGCGCTTGATGTTGCTGCCATAGGCCTTCAGGGCCGCGGTGCAGGAAAATGCACCGGTGCTGACGCCCAGGCCACCCGAGGCTTCGGTGATTTTCTTCGAGAACTCGTGAGCGCCCTTCACGCCGCCGTAGAACGTGATGGCCGACATTCCCATGACCATGTAGTCCGGCTCGCAGGTGACGACGCTCTTCACCGCGTCGACAACGTTGCCCGCGATGGTCAGGGTCGCGTTGTAAAAGGTTTCGTTGCTGATCGCGCGGCTGTTCGGCGTGAAAATGCGGCTGTAGTGGTTCGTTACCCCAGGCGGCCGCATCAGCTCCATATCGGGCTGAACGATAGTGTTGGTTGACGGTCCGATGACCGCGAACTTCTTGCGCCAACCTTGGACATCTTTATTCATGGTTCGCTCCGGGAGTTAGTGTCCCCACGGAATGGAGCGGAAAACGCTGCGGGTCAAGTGCTTCAAGATTTCTTGCCCATCACCCGACCCGTTGGCCGGAGCTAGGTAATGATTCAGGCCCTGCCGCGGCTAGGACCAAACCCAGCGTTCGCCGCACGCCCGTTTGGATCCGCTGGGCTGACGCGAAGTGTGTTCAAGTGCTGCTAAGAATGAATCGCGCCATCGGGCGATGCCATCCAGCGTGACGTTCCGGTGCAGGGCCTCCCAGCGCTCCTTGCCCTCATCTAATGACATTGCCAGGGGGCGATCCAGCGCGTCGACCATACTGTCCTCGTTGTACGGATTGACGATCAATGCTTCCTTGAGCCGCGTGGTGCCACCGGCGAGCCGCGACAGAAACAGCACGCCCGGAACTGCCGGGATTTTGGGTGGCGACGTACTCCTTCGCGACAAGAGTCATGCCACCGCACCGCAGCCTCACCAACGCTGCGGCTGCGGTGAGAGACAAGCCCGCCAGCGTCGCGTGCCCGTAGGTCTGATTGACATAGCGCAGCGACACCCAATCGTAGTCTGCGAACTTGCCGTTGACTTTGCCTGTCGGGCGCTCAAACCGCTTCCGCAACGCCTGATACGCTGCGACCTCACCGCGCGACGGGGATGCGATCTGCGGGAACGACACCTGCGCGCGCTGGCACGAAGATTGAGGGCGCTTACGTGATTCAGGCCATCTATGGCGGCTCGCCTATCGCGATCCCGTGCTCCGAAAACCCCGGCGTGTTGTCGCCGGCCGCGTTGGCGCAGAACCGTGCGGAGTTTCGGGAGTAGGCCCTAAGCCGCGAAAGCGTCGTAGTCGTAGATTTTCTGAGACCGCAAGGCGCGGTCTTCGTCGAACGCCGCGCCGGTTTTGTTGTCGTGATAAAGCTGCTGATTGGCGCGGGATTGCTGCTGGATCCATGCGGTGCGCGGCAAGCGTTCAGCCTCATAGGCGTTCAGCGCCGACTCTAAGTCCGCGTGACGGCCCAGATAGGCTGTGAGTGTTGCGGCATCCTCCATAGAGGTCGCCGCGCCCTGCGCCATGAAGGGCAGCATCGGATGCGCCGCGTCACCCAACAGAACGATATTGCCTTTGATCCAAGTCGGCAGCGGCGCGCGATCGAATAGGCCCCATTTGAAGCAGGATTCCGGCGGGGTGTTTTCCAGAATCTCAAGGACGTCGGGGTGCCAGCCTGTGAACTCTTTCAACACGTCGGAGAGTTCCGCGCGCACGTTCCAGCCCTCGTCCTGCCAAGCGGCCTGTTCAGCGAGGGCGACGTAATTCATCACCGTCCCGCCGCGCACGCCGTAGCGCACGATATGTCGCTTCGGCCCCACCCAGATAATAGACTCCGGCTGGCAAATCTCCGGGCGCAGGCGCTCGGTCGGCACCAGCCCACGCCACGCGACATTCCCCGTGAACTGCGTCGGGATATCACCGGAGACCAGACTGCGGACACGCGACTTGATGCCATCAGCGCCGATCATCAGATCGCAGTCGTAAGACTCTTCGCCCGTGAACGGGCACGAAAGAGCAATGGCGTCCGGGTCGTTGGACAGCACTGCCCGCGACAGCACGCTGTGAAGGTCCACGCGATGGATATAGTAGAACGGTGCACCGTGCCGCCGCTCGAGCGAGTCACCGATAGGCACATTCGAGAGTTCTTGCCCGGTGTGGGCATCGCGCACAGCCGTGTAGGCCGGCACAGTGCCGTGTTCGCGGATTGCGTCGCCGAGACCGAGCTTGATGAGAATGCGTGTGGCATTGGGAGACAGCATGACGCCAGCACCGATCTCACCCAGGCTCGGCGCCTGCTCGTGGACTTTCACGCGATGTCCCGCGCGCTGCAGCGCAAGTGCGGCCGTTAAACCGCCGAGACCCGCGCCGATAACGATAGTCTTGAGATTTTGCATTCCCGCCCCAGTTGGTGGCCGCGACTATAGCGACGCTTCGTCATATGCGCGGTGTCGCCGAGGGGTACGCTCACTAAATGGGCATTGCAGGGATATGGAGGGACGCGCACCGGCGCGCACCTCCGCTCTGGGTCAGGGTTTGATCTGGCCGCGGATTTCGCCGCCCTTATTCGCGGCGGTGTGAACATTGATGTAAGTCTTGCCCGCCTTAAAGGCGGTCGCTTGCTCATCGCTCAACGTGGCAGATCCCAGGATCGGGTTGATGACCCCGCCGGGTGCGAGATTCACCAGTACGCCGGAGTTTGCGCCTGCTTCCGCTGGACCGTGAATGTGGGCCGCGGATGCGTCGCCTGTCAGATTCTTGGTCGTTATCTTCCACGTGAGAGTCTTGGTCGCGTCGTCGTACGTCAGGCTGGCCTTGCCGGTCGCCTTGCTGTCGTTCGGCGGCACTTCAGACTTGCTGTCCAGGTTGACGTTGATCTTGTGCATTTTCGCCATGGCAGGCGCGGCTGCTAGGCCGGTCGCCACCAAAGCGATCGTCAGGGTCGAGATCATCCGCATGTGTCCCATCCTTTGTCTAACGGCGGCGCTAGAGGGAAATGCAGCGCGCCGACAGCGACCATCATAGTCCGAGGCAGCGTCGGGCCAAAGAGCCCTGCCCGTGAACCGGTCAGGCAGCGTTAGGCGCATTGCCCTGCCCGACCCCCAACCCATAGCCTCGCAGCTGCCGTCTCACAGGAGAGCGCCGTATGACGTCTCAATTCATCTCTGACCTGACAGTCTCGCGCCGCAGCGCCCTTGGCAGCCTGGCGGCGGCAATCGCCACGGGCACGGCGGAAGCCGCAGCGCCGCGGAAAGGCAGAGGCACGCTCGACTTCAACGATCCGCGCGACAATCTCTATGCCTTCGGCAAGATCACCTCGGGCTACGGCAAACCGGTCATAGGCGGCTATCACGGAATCATGTATGCGCGCATCGGCAACCAGCGCCTCATTCCGCTGTTCGGATATGCCGGCACCGGGTGCAGCATGGTGGAGTTCGATGCGGAGGCGGGCTTGCTGCGCCGCAAGTCACGCGAGACCGCGTTCTTCACGGACCTGCGCACCCATGAACCGCTGGAGACATGGAAGAACCCGTTCACGGAAGAGACGGTCGAGGTCTATCACTTCTACAATCCGTCCCTTGCCGGCACGATCGGGTTGGAAATGCCGCGCATCGTCCTCGGCGGCGGGTCCGATGTGCCGACGTTACTCAACGAAGGCACCGCGTTTCCGGAAGAGAACGGCAGGACAATGTTCAAGATGCCGTTTCGTCAGGTCGGCGACGACGACATCCTGCTCGCCTGGGACTACACCCACGACTACACCAATCCGGTCGATCCGAAGGGATGGCCGAAGGCCTCGGTGGGGCCCCGCATCACGCCATCGGAACATTTCACATATTATGTCTCCAAGAAGGAGTTGGAGAATCGTGACCTTCCGACCGTGCGGGCCCGCGCCGGTTTCGCGCGGCAATCGAATTGGTGGCCGTGGATGAAAATGGGGGGGTCGAAGTACCAGGATGGCATCCTGTTCGCCCGCATGTTCAGCCACAAAGGCCTGCCGGGCACACAGGATGTGCACCCGAAGATTCTCGCTTATGTCGAGAAGCACGCGCCGGAGTATCTGACGCCACCGCCGGACTTCACACCGCGCGCGGATCGCATCGATGTGACCAAGGCCTACGTACAGGACATCCCGCCGGAAACGCCGGGCTATGCCTGGACGCAGAAGCGCAAGAACGATGTCGATAAACCCAAGACAGGATCGGGGTCGCGGGTTTAGGCCGCGACCTTTCCTCTGCGGATCGCCGATAGCACGTAGAATCCGGCGGCGACCAAGAGCAGCAGCTTGAAGCCCACCACCATCGACAAGGCTTCCGCCAGTCCGCCGACAATGGACCCGGCGATATTGGACCCAAAGGCGTGGTCCGGCGCCGCCTCATCGCGGAACAGAACTGCAAAGATGATACCGGCGAAGAACATCGGCCCCAGCGCCAAAGCGCACGGCGCCCCGTAACGCCAGAGCGTGCCGCCTTCGAGGAAGATGTCGGTCGGCACCACCAGATTGGCCGCGATCAACGCGAACAGCGCGACATAAACCGGGAGCAGCTTGATCACGGGCATGCGGATCACCACCAGGTTCGCCAGCAGGATCAGCACCAGCACCGTGAAGAACACGGCCGAGTTGACCGTCCAGGTGCTGCCGAACAGCAGGGCGAGCTGAACCACGGCCTTAGTCTCCAGCAGCATGAACGCAGCACCGAGGAAGAACATCGGCAGGTTCAGCTTCAAGCGCCGGCCGGGCATGAACAGGAAGACGAGCGCGAGCCCCAAAACGCCGATGAGCACCACCGCGCGCAAGCTCAGGTCCGGGATCATGCGGTCGTGGATATAAAGGAACGGCCAGTCGTCGGTGATACGCAGGTCGAGACCCGGTGTCGCGGTCACCTTCGACGGCAGGACTTTTTCCCAACCCTTCCGCTGATCTTCCGGCAGCGTTTCAGGTTGAATGGTGAAGCCGTCCACATCCATGTTGAGGGGCGGCTTGGTGTTGAGCCACAGCGGGCCCTTCTCCTTGAAGGCATTGACGATCGCAGGATCGCAGCTGCCGATGATCATGGAGAAGCCGCCGGCCGTGGTGCTGGCGTCGACGACTTCCTTGTACGGCAAGCTGATCACCGTGGCCGGGCACCCGAACGCCTTCTCGGCCATCGCCGCCACGCGCTCCACGATCCAGCCCTGACGGAAATAGTTGTAGCTCACGAAGGTGCCGCCCGGCTTCAGCACGCGCGCCACGTCGGCCAGCGCCTCTTCCGTGAAGAGGTAGCTCTCAAGCCGAAGGTTGGCATAGCCGCTATGCAGGATCAGCGAATCCACCAGGGCGTAGACGACAAGATCGTACTTTTTGTCGGTGGTCTTGACGTAGTGCCGGCCGTCATCGAGATGCTTGGTGACCCGCGGGTCCGCATAGGGCTGGTCCGGATGATTCTTGATCCCGATCTCGCGGATCACCGGGTCGATCTCCACCGCGTCGATATGCTTCACGCCGTGCTTCAGCGCATGCGCAAGGTCGTTGCCCGAGCCGGCGCCAATCACCATCACATCCTCGAACGGCGTGCCGGTGGCGTGCTTCTTGAGAAGATGGATGATCGAATAGAATGAGCCGGATTCATCGAACGGCACCATCACCTGATGGCCGACCGTATTCACCAGGATTTCCCGGCGGCGAGCCTCGAAGTCGACCGCGTAGTACGGCGACCACTTCACCTCATGGTACTTGAAGTCCCAGCGCGGCGCGGCGACCGCAAGCTCATTCCATATCCCAAAGAGCGTCGCCGCGAGTGCAAGAGCGCTGACAACCCCGAACGTCCCGCGCCGCCATAACAAGTACGCGATTCCGGCGAACGCCACCGTGAACCAGACGAGAGGCGGCAGATTGGCGAAGGACATGACCGAGAACGCAACAATGCCGGCGATGCTGCCGCCGATGTTGAGCGCGTATCCCTTGATCCGATCCGGATATACGTCGAAGGCGCGGCCGAGCTGCTGACCCAGTCCGGCGAACATCAGCGCGACTAGCACGAAGAAAGTGCCCGCGACCGCGTCAATCGGGATCGTGAAACGGGCGACGTCCGGGTTGCGGTATTCCGTACCGAAGAACACTTCCTGGGGCGAGCCGCTTTGGGCGCCCATGTCGACCGCGATGTCCTGCCAATGCTTGTAGCCCTCAAGCGTGAAGATGGCCGCGCCCACGGTGACGAACACGATCAGCGGGAACAGCTTGAGCCAGTCCCGCCGCGATCCCGCCGCCAGACAGCCGCAGGACATGCCAAGGAACGAGGCCAGCATGATCACGTTGGTGAAAAACTGCAGGAACACGACATAGGCCGCAAACCAACGGATGCAGGCCAGTTCCAAGAACAGGACCAAGAAGCCCACAAGGAACAGGGTCAGGCCCGCGTTAGACGCAGTGACAGCCGCCTTATCCGTGACCGGAAATCCGGCCGCCGTTGCATCGTTCATACTCGATCGTCCCCCTTGGCTTGCGGCCCACCGCCCCCGGCAACCGCATGCCGGCGGACCTTACCATCCGGCCACCCAGGGCTCCAAGTGCTCTGCCTTCAACTGTGCGTTCCTGCGAAGTGTCATATATTTTGAGGCAAAATGAGGATTTCTACCGCTATGATGGCGCCATGATGAGCAACAATTCCAACCTGAGCGACATTCACCCCACGACCGATCCCGACCCCTCACTGGACCCCGGGACCGTGCTGGACGCAGAGGAGTTCGTTACCGCGAAGGTGACGCCGCAAGGCAGCCTCGAGAACCTCTCCCACGAGGAAGTCGCCAAGCTGCTCGACCGCGGTCACGGCGGTCTTTACCCCCTCTTCCGCCGCTGCGCGCTTGCCGTGCTCAATGCCGGCAGCATGCACGACGATCCGCGCGAATTGTTCGAGCGGTTCCGCGACTTCGAGATCCGCCTGACGCACCAGCCTTGGGGTATCAAACTCGAGATGCTGAACGCCCCGGGCATCGCCTTCGTCGACGGCAAAATGATCCGCGGCGTCAAGGAGCATCTGTTCGCGGTGCTGCGCGACATTGTCTACGTGCAGAACGAAGTGGTCGAGAGTGGCCGTTTCAATCTCAACGAACCTGCCAGCATCACGAACGCGGTGTTCTATATCCTGCGGAACGCGCGGGTGTTGGATTCGAGAGGACGGCCCGACCTGATCGTGTGTTGGGGCGGCCATTCGATCAGCCGCGAGGAATACGACTACACCAAGACCGTCGGTTATGAACTCGGCCTCCGCGGCTTGAGCGTTTGCACCGGCTGCGGGCCGGGCGCGATGAAAGGCCCGATGAAGGGTGCGACGATCGGTCACGCCAAACAACGCATCCACACCGGTCGCTACATCGGTTTGACCGAACCGGGCATCGTCGCGGCAGAGCCGCCGAACCCGATCGTCAACCATCTCGTCATCATGCCGGATATCGAGAAGCGCCTTGAGGCGTTCGTGCGCCTGGGGCATGGCATCATCGTGTTTCCGGGCGGCGTCGGCACCGCCGAGGAAATCCTGTATCTGCTTGGTATCCTGCTTGATCCCGCAAATGCGGATCAGCCGATGCCGCTTATCTTCACGGGGCCTGCGTCGTCCGCGGCCTACTTCCAGCGCGTGGACGAATTCATCGCGCTCACACTCGGCGACGAGGCGCGGAAGCGCTACCGCATCATCATCGACGATGCGATTGAAGTCGGGCGTGCGATGACCGAGGGCATGGACCGAGCCCGCCGTCACCGCCGGAAAACCGGCGATGCCTATAACTTTGATTGGACCCTGCACATCCCAACGGCTTTCCAAATGCCCTTCGAGGTCAGCCACGAAACCGTGTCCGCGCTCGATCTGCATCTCGACCGACCGGTGCATGTGCGCGCTGCAAACCTGCGGCGCATGTTCTCGGCACTTGTCGCGGGTAACGTGAAAGAATACGGCATCAAGCAGATCGAAGAACGCGGGCCTTATGAGATTCACGGCGACCGCCGTTTGATGGATGCGCTCGATGCGTTGCTCGCACAATTCATTGCCCAGAAGCGCATGAAACTCTCCGGCGAGTACAAGCCGGTCTATCGCATCGTGACGTAGTCGCGTGAAAGCAGGCCGCGTGGTGCAGCGCGGCCTGACATGCAGGGCGCCCGAGACCCGGGGGTTAGGAACGGAACGCGTTTCCCATCAGCAGCTCCACTGGTCGCTTCCACGTCACAGCACCTACGTACCAATTGTGGCGACTATTGCCCCTGCCCGGTCGTTACGCCGAACGCGTGAGAACGCAGCGACAGCGCGCTCAACGAGCGATGTAATACTTCGTATTTTCAATATCTTACGGGTCGCGTATCATGTCCGTGCGGTTTTCGGCGAAGCTTTCCTTGTCGTTAGAAAAACAGCTATTACGCTGGCAGTATGGGTGGAGCCTCGGTGAAAAAGCTCGGGTTGATCTGCGCGGTCGTCGCGGTGCTGAGCGCGCGCGCGGCGCTTGCGGTCCCGGTAGGGACCGCTGAGTCCCTTCAGGGCACCGTCACCGCCGATCGCGCGGGCACGAAGCTTGGGCTGAAGTCCGGCGATGCGATTCATACCGATGACGAACTCACCACCGGGGCCAACGCCAAGATCGTGGTTGGCTTTCCCGACGGCACGAAACTCACTCTCGGCCCCAATGCGAACGTCCTGGTGGATGAGTACGTCTTCAATCCGAACGGCGTCGGGAACAGTGCCGTTCTGAAGGTTGCCGCCGGCGCGGTGCGCGTGGTCTCAGGCGCGATGGAGCGCATCGGCGGCCCGCAATCGATCAAGGTGAACACGCCGGTCGCCACCATCGGCATTCGCGGCACGGATTTCTTCATCGAGCAGACGCCCACCCGCCTTTCGGTCGCGCTGTTCTCGGGGCTGACCGTGGACGTCACAAACGCCGGGGGCACGAACGTGTTGCGCCCTGGGGAAGGCACTGACGTATTCGGCACACTCGGGCCGACGCCGGCGCGGCCGTGGGCACCGGACCGCATCAATCGCGCGCTCTCGCTTACGTCGGTCACGCCGGCCTACGAACGCACCCTGCCCTATGCGCGACCGCCCGCCGCTGCCGCGAGCTTGAACGATGCGCTCACCCACGGCGTATTCAGCGCGGACCTCCGCGTCCGCTATGAAAGTGTGGATCAAGCCAACCGGCCGCGCACCGGTGACACGCTCACGGGCCGCCTGCGGCTGGGCTACGAGACGCTCGCCTATCACGGGATCTATGCCGGTCTCAGCGGGCAGATCACGCGCAACCTGTCCAACCCCGTGCGCAACGACGGCGTCAACGGCCGGGCTGATTTACCGCTGATCCCAGATCCGTCAACTGAGCAACTTCATGAAGCCTATGTCGGATGGGTCGATCGCGGCGCCGACGGCCTCGCCCGCACCCGCGTTGTCGCAGGACGGCAGCGCATCCTTTACGACAACGAGCGATGGGTCGGCCCATCGGATTTTCGACAGAACGCGCAGTCCTTCGACGCCGTGAGCGCGGAAAGCCAAGTGTCGGATGCGTTTTCGCTGCGATACGCCTACCTCTGGCAAGTCAACCGTATCCTCGGCAACACCCCGCCTAACGGCCGCTGGCGTAGTGACAGCCATCTGATCGGCGCGACCACACGTCTCGTGCCCTATGGCGTGACGACCGCTTATGCCTACCTGCTCGACCTCACGCCGGCGCCGCAACTGTCTTCGGCCACCACCGGCTTGCGCTACGACGGCAAGGTCACACTCGGCAATACGGATGTCACGCTGGAGGCCGAATTCGCGCGCCAGACGGACTATGGGCGCAATCCACGCGACTACGGGCTCACCTACAGCCTTATCAAACCGGGCGTGGTCCTCGGCACCTATGGTACGACAACGCTGTCCGCGACATGGGAGCAATTGCGAGGCAACGGCCTCGTCGCCGTACAGACCCCGCTCGCAACACTCCATCGCCAGAATGGCTGGGCGGATGTGTTCACCACCACGCCGCCACGGGGGTTGCGTGAGTTCTCCGTACGCTGGCTGCAGGAACTGCCGAGCGTGGGGCCGCTGAAGATGCCGAAGCTCGACATGCGCTTCCTGGATTTCGCCAGCGCCGGAGGTCCGGGTGCAGGCCTACACTACGGCCATGAATGGGATGCAGACCTGAACGTCAGTCTGGGTGGGCCCTTCGTGATGGGCGTGCGGGCCGCGCGTTACGAGGCTGATCGCTTCGATACCGACACGACCAAGCTCTGGGTCTATTTTGAGGCGAAGTACTAAACGCGGCGCGGCAGTTGGGAGATGCTGGGGGCTGCGCCGCCGGCGGGAAGCCGGAATGCCAGCACGTTGGGCACGCTCCACCACGACCAGCTTGTCGGAAGGCCGACGCAGAAGCTGCAGATCACATCTGCCTTCTTTCCGCTGCGGCGCAAGACGTAAACCGCGCCGTGCGCGAACCTCTCCGACTGGATGCGCGCTTCGTCGCGGGCGTTCTGCTCGGTGTCGCAGTCTGCCAACCAAACGTCGCCGCCGGCGGCATATTTACGTCGAATGGTATACACGGGTGTGGTCCTTCACCACACCAACGCATTGCTGCCGAGTTGAGTTGCGCCCCTTCCGGCCTAAGGCAAGCGAACGATCGGCGCACATGCGACGTTGCTGTCGGAGAAGGCTCCCAGTCAGCCAGCGGCGCCACAATCGACGCCTGAGCGGAGTTGTCGACGGCGCACTCATCGACGGCGATTCGGACACCGGCGCCGCCGGGTGGCGCCGTCGGCGTTTGTGCGCCAGATAAATGTACGCGGAGAAAACCGCGCATTGGTGAGCCCGGATGGATTCGAACCATCGACCACAGCATTAAAAGTGCCGTGCTCTACCACTGAGCTACGGGCCCGCCGACGCGGGATCGGACGGGATATTCCCCGGCCGGGTCAAAGCGGCGCCAACCTAAGGAGGGCGCTCCCCACGGTCAAGCGGATTGGCGCCCTAAAGGTAGATCGGACGGGTGAACGGGAACGCAAACCGCCCGCCGTTACGATCCGCGACCAAAATACGGCCTTCCACCATATCCAGAACGGCATCGCGCGGGAATGGGCGCGCCCTCGAGATATCCTCTAATTCCGCGGCTTTCACGCGATCGTCACCCAGGTGGTGAAAATGCCCCGCAATGCGCGGTGACGGAATGGCGCGGTGACTAAGCGTGGGTGCGAGGTAAGGCCAATGGACAGACCGCACATCGTCCTTCGGCAACCAGGCGGGCCGAAGATCGCGACGAATCTCGGGGGAGAAGTTGAGCGCGAGATCGAGACTTTCATTGTCCGGCGTATACTGGGCGGCCTCGATCCGCTCCTCCCAAGCCGCCAGCAATGACCGCGCCGCCGGCGTCGCGGCCCAGTACTGGACGCCGCAGGAACACAGCATTTGTGCGTTCGACACTTTGTCGATGGCAAAGCCAAATCACCAGTAGCGGGCGTGTCCGCTCGCATGACGGCCCGAATCCCGCATGTCCGGACTCCAGGCGTCGTTCATCAGGTCTGCCAGCCAGTTGCAGATCGCAATATCGACTCCCGCGACTGCGTAGTCGTGAAAGAGCCCTGGCTCTGTGCAGACCTCAATGTCGGCATCGATTTACACCACCGGCTTGCCGAAACGCACCCGCGATCAGCCGCGACTAGGCATACGCCATGTCCGCCACGCCACGGATGCTGACAGAGCGATGCTCGTACGGAAGCTCGTAGATGGCGAAAGGCAGCGAATGGGCGGTAAGGGTTCGGACCAAGAGCTCGGCTATTGTGCCATGACTCGGCGTGAACATCGCGCAGACGATAAGCGGGGCGCTAGCTGCGCGCCCTGTCTCGGCCGAAGCATAGGCAGCCGTCTGGAATTGAATACCTATATCGCGCTCGGCGGCCGGCAGTCCGGCAGCGGCTAAACGCCCGATGTGCAAGAATTGTCCCGGGGATGAAGCGAGCCGCCCTTATAGGAACAGCGGTATCGTCAGGGGCATTGAGAAAGCGGCGCCGGATGGGCCACTGAACAGGAGGCGCTGATCGAGAACGTCGAGGATCGCGCCACGCGGGAACGGCCGCGCCTTGGAAATATCGGTCAACTCCGCCGCGTCGACACGGGCGTCGCCGAGATAATCGAAGTTGCCCGCAACCCGGCGCGCGGGCACATCCGGATGATTAATCACCGGCTCAACGTATGGCCAATGGATGCAGCGGACATAGTCCTTCGGCAACCATGAGGTCTTCGCGTCGCGCCGTTCTGCCGGCGAGAAGTTGAACGCATAGTCCAGCAACTCGTCGTCCGGGCTTCGCGGCCGAGCTTCGATCTGCTGTTCCCAAGCGGAAAGAAGGCCCCGCGCCGCGGAAGACGCGCCCCAATACTGAACGCCCCCGGAGCACAGCATTTGGTTCTGCGACACCTTCTCGACGCCAAATCCAAACTGCCAGTACCGCGGCGCCCCATCGGGCGTCCGCGCGTCGCGCTGAGGGTCGGGCCCCCACGCATCGTTCATCAGATCGGCCAGCCAATTGTAGATGGCGAAATCCACGCCGTCGGCGGCGAACGTCGAAATCAACGTCGGCTGCCGACAGAAGACGAAATCCGCATCGACGTACAGAACCGGCCGACGGAATTTTGCAAGTACCGCGGCGATGAACCGCGGTTTGCAATGCGCCATATCCATCACGCCGCGCGTGCTGATCGAGCGATGAACGTTCGGCACCTCGAACAGCGCGAATGGAAGTCCGAGCTTCGTCAGCGACGCCGCGAGCGCATCGGCTTTCGCCCGATACTCAGCCGAGAACATGGCGCAGACGAGATACGGGGCGCGCGCACCCTCGTCGCGCCCTTGCGAAACGCTCGCCGGAGCTTGGAACGGATCCCCCACGTTCCTCCTTCAACGTCCGCCGCAGGTGCCGTTCGAAGGCTACTCCTTCTTCGCGGCCGGCTTTGTCGCAGGCTTCGCGGCCGGCTTGGCGGCTGCCGGCGCTGCGGCTTTGGTGCCTTCTTTCTTCACCGCGTCCGCGGCGACCTGCAACTCCACGATGCGATCGGGGTAAGGGACGGAGCCGTTGCGCTGCGGATTGCCTTTGCGGATCTGGTCGACGAACTCCATGCCTTCGACCACCTCGGCGAACATGGTGTACTGGCCGTTGAGGTGAGGCGAGTCGGCCAGCACGATGAAGAACTGGCTGTCGGCAGAGTTGATGTTCGCGGCGCGCGCCATCGACACAGCACCACGCAGGTGTTTGCCGTTGTTGAATTCCGCATTCTGGTTCTTGCCCGAACCGCCGGTGCCGTCGCCCTTCGGGTCGCCCGTCTGCGCCATGAAACCTTCGATCACGCGATGGAACACCAGGCCGTCATAGAAACCTTGGCGGGTGAGTTCCTTGAATCGCGCAACGGTGTTCGGCGCCAGATCTGGACGCAGTTTGATGACCACACGACCGTATTCCAGGTCGAGATAAAGCGTATCTTCCAAGTTGAGTTTCTCCTTTTGAACCGGAGCCTTCGGGGCGTCCTGAATGATCGCGCGGCCACCCTGTGTGCTGCCGGAAACCGTCCCGGATGGCGTCGGCGCCGGGGCACCGCCCGGGTTGGAGGGTGCCTCACCCCGGGTCGGCGGCGCTTCACGGCGACCACCCGGCATGGGCTGGGCGAGAGCGGGAAGCGCGATAGCGATCAAAATCGCAACGGACAGCAGGAATGAGAAACGGCGCATTGGGGGATCCTGGCACTCGGGTGGGGGCACAGTCTTAGCGGCCCGGCGGCGGAAGCGCAACGCACGCGCGGCTGGGCGTCAGGCGAAGCTCTCCGTAAAGGCTGCATAAACCATCCCACGCAGCTCGCGGCGGATGGCGTAGGCGGATGACGGCAAAAGCTGGGTCATGAAGATGACGATCAATTCCTCCCGCGGATCGACCCAAAAATAGGTCGACGCCATCCCACCCCAATAGAAATCACCCGCCGTGCCCGGCAGAAGCGTGCGCACCGGATCGACGGTTACGGCCACGCCCAGCCCGAAGCCGACGCCGTCGTTGGTAGATTCGCTGAACATGGAGCGCGACAAACCCGCCAGGGTCCCGCCGCCGGGCAAATGGTTGGCGCTCATGAAAGCGACCGTTTTGGGACTCAACAGACGCACGCCGTCGACGGCGCCGCCGCCGATCAGCATGCGACAAAATTTGAGGTAGTCCTGTGCCGACGAGACCAGCCCGCCACCGCCGGAGACGAACTGCGCCGGCTCGAGGAATGGGCTCGTCGCCGGATCGTCCTGCAGGGCCATGCCGCCCTTGGCGAACTCATAACAGGCGGTCAGACGATCTGCCTCTTCGGCAGCGACCTGAAAACCGGTATCGTTCATCCCAAGCGGCGTGAAGATCCGCTCGCGAAGGAAGTCGGCAAGCGGCTTGCCCGATATCTTTTCGACGATGTAGCCCACCACATCGGTCGACACCGAATAATTCCAGGCTTCCCCAGGCGAGAACTCGAGCGGCACGTCGTTCAGCGCTGTGATCATTTCAGGTAACGACACGACAGGCAGGTGCGCGATCCCGCGCTTGCGATACACCGCGTCAACCGGTGTACGCGCCTGGAACCCGTAGGTAAGCCCCGACGTATGCCGCAGCAGGTCGATCATACGCATCGGCGCCGCGGTCGGCCGCGTCTCGAAGGCGCCGTCGGCCCCGCCTGTAAAGACGCGTAAGTTCCGCCATTCGGGAATGATGCGGTGAACCGGCTCGTCGAGCGACGTGCGCCCCTCCTCCACCAACATCATGAACGCGACGGAGGTGATCGGCTTGGTCATCGAGTAGATGCGATATAGCGCATTGTCGGCCAATGGCCGCTTCCGCGCCACGTCGGCCAATCCCTGCGCCGTGTTGTGAACGACGCGGTCTTTACGTGCGACCAGCAACTGCACATGCGGCAGCTTACCGACGTGGACGTAGCGTTCCTTCAGGAACCGGTCGATGGCGGAAAGGCGTGCCGACGACAGGCCGACGGCCTCAGGGACGACACGCTGCATGAGATGCGCTCAGCCGAGTTTGTAGCGGGCGCGCACGCGCCGATTCACGCCGTTCGGCACAAAGGTCGAGATGTCCCCGCCGAGGCGGGCGATCTCTTTGACAAAGCGTGAGGAGATGAACTGGTTCCGTTCCGAAGCCATCAGGAACATGGTCTCGACCCTGGCATTGAGCCGGGCGTTCATGCCGGCCATCTGGAACTCGTACTCGAAGTCCGACACGGCCCGCAGGCCACGGATGATCACCGTCGCATTCAGACTCACCACGAAATCCATCAGCAAGGTGTCGAACGGTACGATCTCTACAGGCACAGTCAGCTTTAGGGCCGCGACTTCCTTGCGGCACATCTCAACGCGCTCTTTGAGCGTGAACAGCGGCCCCTTGCCCGCATTGACCGCGACGCCCACGACCAGCTTGTCCACCACCTTCACCGCACGACCGATGATATCCAGGTGGCCATTGGTCACAGGATCGAAGGTGCCTGGGTAGACGCCGACACGATAGCGACCGCTCGCCGGCTGTACTGGCTTCTTAGCCATGGAAATTCCCTTCCAGCGCGCGCTTAAGATGCCGTCTCGGCTTCGCCCTGGCCGTTTTCATCATCGAGTGACAGGTGGGCCACCGACGTCACGGACTCTTCGTCGCCTGTGGCGAACAACGTCACGCCTTGCGTTGCGCGACCGGCGACGCGTACGCCATCAATCGGAATGCGGATCAGGCGTCCCTGGTCGGTGATCATCATCACCTGGTCGGTCTGCGCGACTGGGAACGACGCCACAACGTGGCCATTGCGCTTGCTGGTGGCGATCGAAACGATGCCCTGGCCGCCGCGGCCGGTGATGCGGTACTCGTACGCCGAGGTCCGTTTGCCGAATCCCTTGTTGGTGCATGTGAGCACGAACTCTTCGTTGTCGGCGAAGCGTTTGAATTCCTCATCCGTAAGCGCCTTGGTGACGGTCGCGGGGGCCTCGTCACCATTGGTTTCTTCGGCTTCGTCGCCACCGCGCAGCTTGCGCTGCATGCGCATATAGGCGTCGCGGGTCTCGGTATCGAAGTCCACGTGCTTGAGGATCGACATGGAAATGACTTCGTCGCCGTCGCCAAGCTTGATCCCGCGCACGCCCACGGAGGAGCGCCCGGCGAACACACGCACATCGTCGACCGTGAAGCGGATGCACTTGCCGTCGCGGGTCGACAGCAGCACGTCGTTGTTGGCGTCGCAGGGCATGACGCCGATGAGGCGGTCGGCACGACCCTGCTCGTCCGTCTCCAACTTCATCGCGATCTTGCCGTTGCGCATGACGTTGGTGAAGTCCGACAAGTCGTTGCGGCGCACGTTGCCAGATGCGGTGGCGAACATGACGTTCAATTGACCCCAGGTGCTTTCGTCTTCCGGCAGCGGCATGACGGTGGAGATCGTCTCGCCTTCCTTCAGCGGCAACAGATTGACCATGGCCTTGCCGCGGCTCTGCGGCGTGCCCTGCGGCAGCTTGTAAACCTTCAACACGTACACCATGCCGGAGGTCGAGAAGAACAGCACCGGCGTATGCGTGTTCACCACGTAGAGCGCGGTGACGAAATCCTCTTCCTTCGTCGCCATGCCCGCGCGGCCTTTACCGCCACGGCGCTGGGCGCGATAGATCGATAACGGCACACGCTTGATCCAGCCGGCACTTGTGACCGTGACGACCATGTCCTCACGCTGTATCAGGTCCTCGATGTCGGTCTCGAACTCGAGCTCTTCGATCGAAGTGCGCCGCGGCGTGGCGTACTCGGTCTTCATCTCCACAAGCTCGTCGCGCATAATCTGATACAGGCGCGCACGGCTGCGAAGGATGTCCAGGTAGCTGGCGATCTCGCCGCCGATTTCCTTCAACTCGCTATGGAGCTTGTCGCGCTCTAGGCCCGTGAGGCGATGCAAGCGCAGATCCAGAATGGCCTTCGCCTGGATTTCCGACAGGCGATAAGCACCGTTGATGACCTTCCGATCCGGTTCGTCGATCAATGCCACAAGCGGCTCGACATCGCTCGCCGGCCAATCCCGCGCCATCAACTGCTCGCGGGCGGTATTCGGATCCGGGGCGGCACGGATCAGCGCGATCACTTCGTCCAAGTTAGCGACGGCAATCGCGAGGCCGACCAATGTGTGCGCACGATTGCGCGCCTGGCCCAGCAGATACACCGTGCGGCGACGGATCACTTCCTCGCGGAAAGCGATGAACGCCTGCAGGATCTGCTTCAGCGTCATCAATTCCGGACGGCCACCGTTGATCGCCAGCATATTGACGCCGAAGGACGTCTGAAGCGGCGTGAACTTATAGAGCTGGTTCAGCACGACATCGGCCATGGCGTCGCGCTTGACCTCGATCACGACGCGCACGCCGTGACGGTCGGATTCATCGCGCAGTTCCGAGATGCCCTCGATGCGCTTTTCGCGCACCAGTTCTGCGAGCTTCTCGATCATCGACGCCTTGTTCACCTGATACGGGATCTCGGTGACGATGATGGCTTCGCGATCCTTGCCCATCGGCTCGATGTTGACGCGCCCGCGCATCACGACCGAGCCGCGGCCGGTCATCATCGCGGCGCGGCTGCCAGCTTGGCCGAGAATGATGCCGCCGGTCGGGAAGTCCGGACCCGGCACGATCTCCATCAGCTTCTCGTCCGTGGTCAGCGGGTCGTCGATCAGCGCACAGCACGCATCTATCACCTCGCCCAAGTTATGCGGCGGGATGTTGGTGGCCATACCGACGGCGATACCGCCGGCGCCGTTGACCAGAAGATTGGGGAAGCGCGCCGGCAGAATCTTTGGTTCGAAAACGCTTTCGTCGTAATTGGCCTGAAAATCGACCGTTTCCTTGTCGATGTCATCCAGCAGGCTGTGCGCTGGTTTCGCCAGACGCGCTTCGGTGTAGCGCATCGCCGCAGCGGGATCGCCGTCCATCGAGCCGAAGTTGCCCTGGCCGTCGATCAACGGCACGCGCATGGAGAATTCCTGCGCCATGCGCACCATGGCGTCGTAGATCGCCTGATCGCCGTGGGGGTGATACTTACCCATCACGTCACCGACGATGCGCGCCGACTTGCGGAACGGTTTATTGAACTCGAACCCGTTCTCTTTCATCGAATAGAGGATGCGCCGATGGACCGGCTTCAGGCCGTCGCGCACGTCTGGCAGCGCGCGGCTGACGATCACGCTCATGGCGTAATCGAGGTAGCTCTTGCGCATCTCGTCTTCGATGGTGACCGGGGCGGTGTCGAAGCCGTCGCCCGGCCCCCCAGTGCCCTGGCCGCCCGGAGGCCCTTTCGGAGGCTCCTGCCCGGCACCGGAGGCTGATTGAGGGGTCAAGACGGGAGATACTTCACTCAAAGGCGTGACTCACACAAAAGACCTCGACCCGACCGGTTATGGTGCAGCGCACCAATCCGCACAGAGGGGCCTGAAATCTTTCTAAAAGGGTCCAAAAAAGGGCGAAGAACACCGCCCGCGATACCCGCAAAATCTAGCAGAATGCACCAGCCGCCTCAATGCAACGCTGAGCCAGCCAATCGCAGCAGAACGCGCGACCTTTTAGCGTCGGCATTGTAAAAATAATCTTTTTATTACAGTCAATTAAAGAGCTACTCCCTGACCAGTGTTTCCCCCCGGCCGAAGCCGTCCTTTCGTTGGCAGCGACCTTCAGGCCGGATCGCTACATTTTGGGGGAGACTCGGGCCTTAGTAGCCGGCCGTCCGGACAGCGAAATAGGCACCAGCTCCAGCGGCCTCACGACACCCTGGGCGGGAGCGAAATTGTGCAGCGCAGCATTACCCGGCGGCGGCGAGCTCCGCGGCAAGCGCCGCGATCAAATCCGCGGCAGGCAGCGCGCGGCAGCGCGCCACCCCCTGTCCCGCCCATAAGGACAGGAATCGCGCATCCCCGGCCTTCGTAGCGGCACCGCGCATGGGTCTGGTGAGATCGTTCTGGAGCGGAAACGGCAGGATCATGTCCGGTCGCGGATCGACCCGTTCCATGAAGGCGGTGACCAAACCGCGGGCATTGCGGCCGGAGTAGGCGCGCGTGACCCGGGTCGTGTCCGCTTGTGCCGCTAACAGTGCCTGACGGTGCGTCGGCGCCGTCCCGGCTTCGGGGCAGCACAGAAAGGCCGTGCCGAGTTGGCCGGCGACCGCGCCGCGCTTGAGCGCCGCGGCGATATCGGCGCCATCCATCAATCCACCTGCCGCGATCACCGGCAGCGAAACGGTCTTGGTGATCGCCTCAACGAGGTCGAGGGTCGGCATCATCGCATCCTCGAACCGCCCGAGGAACGTGCCGCGATGCGCGCCGGCTTCGCCGCCTTGCGCGGCGATCGCGTTCACACCGGCGTTCTCGAGGGCGCACGCCTCGTCGAGGTTCGTCGCGGTGCCGATGATAAAGATACCGGCGTCGCGAACCTTCTGCAGATCTCCTTCGGGCGGAATGCCGAACGCGAAGCTGAAGACTGGCGGCCGCGCGGCGACGACGGCGTCGATCTGCGCGCTGACCGGATTCTTGCCGAGCGGCGGCATTGATGGCGCCGGAAGCCCGAGTTCATCGTGAATGTCGCCGAGCAGCTTCAGCATCGGCGCGGGATCGACGGTGTTCTCTGTCGCGTAGCCGCCAGCGAACACGTTGATGCCGAACGTGCCCGTGGTCAGCGCGCGCACTTCGGCGATCTCACGCGCGATCTGGTCCGGCGAGAAGTACGGCGCGCCGATGGAGCCAAGCGCGCCGCCGTTGGTGACCGCGGCCACCAGCCGGGGCGTCGTGAACCCGCCCATTGGCGCTTGGATAATCGGATGCCTGAGTTTGAGACGGTCGAGGAATTTCTCCACCGACATCGACCTTAGGCGCGCATCAGGGTTTCGATCTCCGACGCCGGCCGGGTCGTGAGGAGGTGATTGAAATCCGCAAGTGGATCATTCATGTCCGCCGCGACCAGGCCGTCCGCCAGGTCCAGCGCGCCGGCTTTCTCCCGGATACGGTAGACGCGATACCCGAGCGGCAGGAATTGTGCGTTGAGCGCATCGCACGTTTCCTTGTTGAACGTCTCCAAAATCATATCAGGCCGCAGGCCGATGGTCTCCTTCATCGCATCGATGACGATACCTTCTGCACCTTCGACGTCGATCTTCACCAAGGGCCGGGCGCCGAGTGTCGGCGCGATCCCGCTGCGGTCGAGATTGACCACCTGCACCAGCAGTCGCTCCTTGCGCACTCCTTTGTGATAGTGACTAAATCCGCCGCCTGAGGCGATATTGCCGCCTGGCTTGACGACCCAGCCAAAGCCGGCCATGCCGTCTTCCGGGCCTATGGCGACTTGATGTTCGACGATATTGTCGAGGGCGTTGATGACCTTGTGAACGCGCAGCCGCGCATAGGCATAGGGATTCGGCTCGTAGGCGTGAACCGTCAGGTCGGGCCGCACGCGCGCGGCGCACAGGCTGTAGATGCCCACGTTTGCGCCGATATCGAGGATGCCCGTAGCGCCGCGGCACAGACGGGCCCATACCTTCATCGAGTGCGGCTCGAATGCGCCGCGCATGGCACTGCTGATGCCCGGCGCATCGTTGTTGGTGAACATCACGATCCGCGGACACTCGGGAAAGTCGACTTCCACGTAGCCATAGTACGGCAGCGACGCCTCGGCGAGCAGAGCAAGATTGCCGCCCGCCGCCGCGATCGTGCGCCGGGTCTCGGCGTTGATGGCTTCGATCTCGTCGAGGGTCATCACGCGTTCACCACTTCATCAGTGCATCGATGTCCGCGGCAGGCCGCGTCGTGATGAACTGATTGAAGTTGTTGTGAGAGGCCTGCACGGACGCCGGCTGGAGCGCATCCCGGGGCTCAAGTTGACTTGTGTGTTCGTTGATCAGATAGACTCTGTAACCAAGCGGAAGAAGACTTCGGTTGATCTCGTCGCAGTTCTTCCGATCGAACGTCTCAAGAATAATATCAGGCTTCCGGGCGATCACGTTGCGCATGGCGTTGAAAACGATGCTCTCGGCGCCTTCGACGTCAATCTTGATCAGGGCGCGTTCGCCCAGGGTTTCGGCGATGCCGCTGTTGTCGAGCACGACCGTCCGCACCGCGGCTTTCTCCGTCTGCTCCATGCCGTAGCCGCCGAAGCCGGCTCCGGACGAAATATTTCCGCCAGGCTTTACGTGCCACCCGAACCCGGCGATGCCGTCGTTCATTCCGATCGCTTCGGCATGCTCGACGATGTTCGGGAGTTCATTGATGTATTTGTTCAAGCGCAGCCGCGCGAATGCATAAGGATTGGGCTCAAAGGCATGGACCGGCAGGTCAGGGCGCATCTTCGCCGCGCAAAGACTGTAGATCCCGACGTTCGCGCCGATGTCGACGATACCGGACGCCGCGCGTGCCAATCGGCACCAAAGCCTCAAGGATTGCGGTTCGAACGTGCCGGAGCACAGGTAGTGCGTGACCACCGGCGAGTCATTGTTCGTGAACATCACGAACGGCGGACATTCGAAGCGGTCGAGCCTGACGTAGCCGTAGTACGGGACTGCCTCGGGCGCGAAATCCGGATCGCCGGGTTGTCGTGCCGCAATCTTGGCTTCGGTCGCCCGGTTGATCGCCTGGATATCGGGTATGTCCATGCGCCGGGTGACGCCCGCTGCCTAGAACGGGATGTCGTCGTCGAGATCGCTTTTGGATGTGCTGCGGCCACCGCCGCCGGAGCGGGCACCGCCGCCGGAACGACCCCCGCCGCCACCGCCCTCATCGCCTGAATCCCAGCCGCCGGACGGGCCGTCGTCGCCCATGCCACCGCCGCCGCCACCACCGCCGCCGCCACCCTTGCCGTCGAGCATGGTGAGTTCGCCGCCGTAGCCTTGCAGCACGACTTCTGTGGTGTACTTCTCGGCGCCGGATTGATCGGTCCACTTGCGGGTCTGCAGGGAGCCCGACACGTACACCTTCGAGCCCTTTTTCAGGTACTTCTCAGCGATGTCGGCGAGCTGACCGAAAATCACCACACGGTGCCATTCGGTCTTTTCCTTACGCTCGCCTGAGGATTTGTCTTTCCATGACTCCGACGTGGCGAGATTGAGGTTCGCCACCTTGTTGCCGTTCTGAAGCGTGCGCACTTCGGGATCGCGGCCCAGATTGCCGATGAGAATGACTTTGTTGACGCTACCGGCCATGGGCCTCTCCACTCGAATTCAAATCACGATTGGGGCGTACCATAACGACCCGGTCCCCTAAATCAAAGCCTCGTACACGCCGGCGGATGTATCGCCGCCTTATGTGGATTGTTTCGCGCGGACGATTTGCCTGCCGCGCATTTGGCGTTCCATTTGCCGCCTTTGGTGCCCTTGCGCGCATGACTCTGCCAGGTCGGCAACTTGCCGGCGGTCTTCGCGGCGAACTTGTCCACAGGCAAGGACGGCTCCGCCGCAAACGACGCACCGCCGAGCAAAAGCATGGCCGCCATGACCGCGGCGATGCGGCCCAGGCAGGACGCGACATGAACGCGAAATTTTCGCCGTCCTGCCACCGCGTAAATACGCGGTGAATACGCGGTAACGTTTTCTGCCGGCCACGCAGACATCAGGGTTTTCACCGCGCTGCGCTTTCGCTTTGACGCCGGAACCCCTATCTGTGATGTCATTGCCGGCCTCCGACGTCGCACACGTCACGTCGCAAGCCGATAAATGCTTGCGTTCCAGATACTTAGATCAACATTTCGGACGCGGTCCGCTTGACCGGCGGCGCGTCCTGTGATGGAAACATAACGAGAACATTTATCGGCCATCCCCGGCCCGAATACAAGAGGTTTACGTGTCCCGCAGCACCGCTCAATCTGGCCCCCAGCCCAGCGCCAAATCAGGCGCGGCGAAGGTTCATAAGCTCGCCAGTTCCATGCTCACAGACATCAAGGTTCGCGGCGCCCGCGAGCACAACCTGCGCAACATCAACGTCGACATCCCCCGCAACAAGCTGGTGGTGGTGACCGGGCTTTCGGGCTCCGGCAAGTCCTCGCTCGCGTTCGATACGATCTACGCGGAAGGACAGCGGCGGTACGTTGAGTCCCTCTCCGCTTACGCGCGTCAGTTCCTGGAACTGATGCAGAAGCCGGATGTGGATTCCATCGAGGGCCTGTCGCCCGCGAT